>NZ_JBEAII010000002.1:0-807622 GCF_040064515.1 Klebsiella sp. CN_Kp104
TGACGCTCGAGTCGAACCTTAGTCGAAGCTTCTCATCCTTCCCCGTAGGGCAGAACATAGAATATCGCAGGTAGATTAAGCTGAGCATGACACGAGGAGATGGTGGTGGGGGAAGGATTACTCGGCGCTAAAGCGCCTCGCCCTTCGGGCCGTTGCCTGCGGCAACGTTCTCTCGCTGACGCTCGAGTCGAACCTTAGTCGAAGCTTCTCATCCTTCCCCGTAGGGCAGAATATAGAATATCGCAAGTAGATTAAGCTGGGCATGACATGAGGAGATGGTGGTGGGGGAAGGATTCGAACCTTCGAAGTCGATGACGGCAGATTTACAGTCTGCTCCCTTTGGCCGCTCGGGAACCCCACCAGGGGTAAAATCAAATTGTAGGCTATTCAGCAAAATGAATGGTGGTGGGGGAAGGATAACTCGTCGCTATCGCTCCTCGCCCTTCGGGCCGTTGCCTGTGGCAACGTTCTCTCGCTGGCGCTCGAGTCGAACCTTAGTCGAAGGTTCTTACCCTTCCCGCTAAGTGCAAACATTGTTTACGCTTGTCGGGGAAACCATATCACTGTAGTGAATAATGGTGGTGGGGGAAGGATTCGAACCTTCGAAGTCGATGACGGCAGATTTACAGTCTGCTCCCTTTGGCCGCTCGGGAACCCCACCACGGGGTAATGCTTTGTACTGGCCTGCTCCCTTCTCGGGAAGCGGGGCGCATCATACCAAATGACGCGCCCCTGTAAAGCATTCCTTTGACAAAATTAAACTGGTTGCCTGATTTTTACGCGTAACGCCGCAAAGCTAACCAATTCATTTCGCTGTCGATTAAAGAATAATCGTCCGATTACCGTAAACAAAGACGCGTTGCGCCAGCACCTGATACAGCGCGCGGCTTAAGACGTTTTTTTCCACGTCGCGGCCTGCGCGCATCATATCTTCGGCGGTATAGGTATGATCGACATGAATCACGTCCTGCATGATGATTGGGCCTTCATCCAGATTATCATTTACGTAGTGGGCGGTGGCGCCAATGATCTTCACGCCGCGCTCATAGGCCTGATGATACGGACGCGCGCCGATAAACGCTGGCAGGAATGAGTGGTGGATATTAATGATTTTGTTCGGGAAGCGGGCGACAAACTCCGGGGTAAGCACGCGCATGTATTTTGCCAGTACCACGTAATCCGGATCGTGGGCGGCTATCGCATCACCCATCCGCTGGTCGTGCTCTTCGCGGCTCAATCCTTCATGGCTCACCAGCTCAAAAGGAATATCAAAACGTTCTACCAGCGTGCGCAGCGTTTCATGGTTGCCGATAACCGCGGCGATGTCGACATCCAGACCGCCATAGTTGGCTTTCATCAGCAGATCGCCGAGACAGTGAGCTTCTTTGGTGACGAGAATCACCACTCGGCGACGGCCCGCGGGATTGAGTTCACGGATTGAGCCTTCCGGCAGCGCGCTATCGAGATCGGCGAGCAGGGTGGCGTCATTAAAGATACCTTCGAGCTCGGTACGCATAAAGAAGCGGCCGGTACGATGATCGACAAACTCATTGTTCTGTACAATGTTCAGCTCGTGTTTGTAACAAATATTCGTGATACGCGCGATGAGGCCTTTCTGATCAGGGCAAATGGTGCGTAGTACTTTACGTTGTAATGAATGCATCGCGGGGAAAATCCTGTTGTGTTTGCAATTGCTGATGCCGGGCCTTACTGGCCGCAGCATTTTTTAAATTTTTTACCTGAGCCGCAAGGGCAGGGGTCATTACGACCAATTAATGGTCGGGTGCCGTCAATATAGTACCACTGTCCGTTTTCTTTTAAGAATCTGGAACGTTCAATAATCGCGCCGGGACGGTTATCTTCAGTAAAGCGCGCGATAAAGCTGACGAAGCCTTCATCGGAACTACGGCCGTTATCGGTTGCGAAAACGGTTAAACCAAGCCACTGCGTATTGGCAAAGCCTTTTTCGATATCGGCGCGAAAGCGTGGCGCCTCACAGTGTGGATGCCAGGTTTTGATTAAATAATCGACATCTTTCATCACGAATGCGCTATAGCGGGAACGCATCAGCTGTGACGGGCTCGGCGCAAGCTGACCGCCAGTCAGATATCGCTGGCAACATGAGCTATACTCCAGAGCGCTGCCACAGGGGCATAATTGCGACAAAATCGCCTCCATGGAAAAGAATGACGGCGCCAGAGCGCCAAAGTGCATTATGTTAACTGAGCGATGGCGCTGATGTCATGCTCGGAGTGGAAGGATATGTATCTGTACTAATGAGAAAGCTAAAGATTGGTTTAGCGCTAGGGGCTGGCGCCGCGCGCGGTTGGTCGCATATCGGCGTGATCAAAGCGCTGCATCGGGCGGGAGTTGATGTCGATGTGGTAGCGGGATGTTCGATTGGTGCCTTAGTCGGTGCGGCCTACGCCTGCAATCGCCTCCCTGCGCTGGAAAAGTGGGTTAGCTCCTTTAGCAACTGGGACGTGCTGCGATTGATGGATCTCTCCTGGCGGCGCGGCGGACTGTTACGCGGCGAGCGGGTGTTCAATCAATACCGGCAAATTATGCCCGTCGCGCAAATTGAAGCGTGCGAACGACGTTTTGCCGCCGTGGCGACTAATCTGAGTACCGGGCGCGAATTATGGTTTACGGAAGGCGATCTGCACATGGCGGTCCGCGCTTCTTGTAGTATGCCTGGCCTGATGTCGCCGGTGATGCATAACGGCTACTGGCTGGTGGATGGCGCGGTGGTTAATCCGGTCCCGGTCTCACTGACGCGAGCTTTGGGGGCGGATATTGTGATTGCCGTCGATCTCCAGCATGACGCCCATCTTATGCAACAGGATTTATTATCAATAGAGTCGCCTCGTCCGGAGCCGATAGAGGAGCTCAGTTGGCATTCCCGTCTGCGATCCCGGTTGGGGAGAATGAGCTCTCGCCGTGCGACAATAACCCCCACGGCGATGGAGATTATGTCAACCTCGATACAGGTGCTGGAAAATCGCCTGAAACGTAATCGTATGGCAGGCGATCCGCCGGATATCCTGCTCCAGCCGTTTTGTCCGCAAATCTCCACTCTTGATTTTCATCGTGCTGGCGAAGCGATGGCCGCAGGACAGCTGGCCGTTGAGAAAAAAATGGATGAATTATTACCCTTGGTGCGCACTTCCGCGTAGCGCACTTGTCCAACACTTAAGTAAATTCTGACAGGCGATAGCGTGAATAGCGTGCCACTATTTAATTATCGTCAGCCAGGGGAGAGAACATGACGCAGCCATTGGCGGGAAAACAGATTCTGATAGTTGAAGACGAACCCGTTTTCCGCTCTCTCCTTGATAGCTGGCTAACTTCCCTGGGGGCGACTACCCGCCAGGCGGAAGACGGCATTGAAGCGCTACAGCAAATCGCGATTTCGAAACCGGATCTGATGATTTGCGATATCTCGATGCCGAGGATGAACGGCCTTGAACTGGTTGAGCAGGTTCGCAACCAGGGTGAACAGCTCCCGATTCTGATGATTTCAGCGACCGAAAACATGGCGGATATTGCTAAAGCATTACGTCTTGGCGTGCAGGATGTCTTACTGAAGCCGGTAAAAGATTTTAATCGCCTGCGTGAAACGGTGTATGCATGTCTCTACCCGACAATGTTTAGTTCACGAGTTGAAGAGGAAGAGAGATTATTTGAAGACTGGGACGCGTTAGTCAGCGATCCTCTGGCGGCGTCAAGGTTATTACAGGAACTTCAGCCGCCGGTGCAGCAGGAGATTTCCCATTGTCGTATCAATTATCGTCAGCTTATCTCAGCGGATAAGCCGGGGTTGGTGCTGGATATTGCACCGTTATCAGAAAACGATCTGGCGTTTTATTGCCTGGATGTCACCCGCGCTGGCGATAATGGCGTTCTGGCGGCATTATTATTACGCGCTTTGTTTAATGGTTTGCTGCAAGAACAACTTGCTCATCAGGGACAGCGCCTGCCGGAAATGGGCGCATTGTTAAAACAAGTTAACCAATTACTCCGCCAGGCCAATTTACCGGGTCAATTCCCATTGTTGGTTGGTTATTATCACAGCGGATTAAAAAATTTGATTCTGGTTTCTGCCGGTCTTAACGGTACGTTGAATACCGGAGAGCATAAAATTCAAATTAGTAACGGCGTTCCATTAGGAACGTTGGGCAACGCATACCTCAACCAAATTAGCCAGCGCTGCACATCCTGGCAGTGCCAAATTTGGGGAGCAGGGGGACGTTTACGCCTGATGTTGTCTGCAGATTGAACAATTCGCTCTATTTTTAGTAGGTGGGATTACCGGGCCTACATTTCCGGTGGTACTATCACTGCGTTTTATGCGTAAAAGTCCTAATTCGAGGGTATCCATACCTTTTCAGACCAGGTTTAACTGATCAGACTGATATACTCGATGCGTTATTTATTGACATTAAGTTCAAAAAACGAACAGTCCAGGAGATTTCAATGGCTGCCCTTAATTCTAAAGTAAGAAAAGCTGTTATCCCGGTAGCGGGATTAGGCACCAGGATGCTACCCGCCACCAAGGCTATTCCGAAAGAAATGCTGCCACTGGTAGATAAACCATTAATCCAATATGTTGTTAACGAATGTATCGCCGCTGGGATTACTGAAATTGTTCTGGTGACACACTCTTCGAAAAATTCTATTGAAAACCATTTCGATACCAGCTTCGAACTCGAAGCGATGCTGGAAAAACGTGTAAAACGTCAGCTTCTGGAAGAAGTTCAGTCTATCTGTCCGCCGCACGTCACCATTATGCAGGTACGTCAGGGGCTGGCTAAAGGTCTGGGCCACGCGGTGCTGTGCGCGCATCCGGTTGTCGGCGATGAGCCGGTTGCGGTTATTCTGCCCGACGTGATTCTGGACGAATATGAGTCCGATCTGACCCGTGATAACCTGGCGGAGATGATTGCTCGCTTTGACGAAACGGGCGCCAGCCAGATCATGGTTGAGCCGGTTGAAGACGTCACCGCTTATGGTGTTGTTGACTGCAAAGGCGAAAGCCTGCAGCCTGGCGAAAGCGTGCCGATGGTTGGCGTTGTTGAGAAACCAAAAGCAGACGTCGCGCCGTCTAATCTGGCGGTAGTCGGTCGTTATGTGCTGAGCGCCGATATTTGGCCGCTGCTGGCGAAAACCCCTCCGGGAGCCGGTGATGAAATTCAGCTGACTGATGCTATCGATATGCTGATCGAGAAAGAAACCGTTGAAGCTTACCACATGAAAGGCAAAAGCCATGACTGCGGTAATAAGCTCGGCTATATGCAGGCCTTCGTAGAATATGGCGTTCGCCATAAAACTCTGGGCGAAGACTTTAAAGCCTGGCTTGCGCAAGCGGTCGCGAAGTAATATTCGCCACCCGAGAAACCGGTTCGCCTGATAGCGAACCGGTTTTTTTATGCCTGATACTTTCAGCGTGTAACGATAAAAAAAATCCCGCCGAAGCGGGATTTTTTTATCAAGCATAAAGCGAATTAGAGCAGGAAATCGTCCAGTGTTTTACCTTGCTCGTCCATTGCTTTCTTGATGACTGCCGGAGTACGACCCTGGCCAGTCCAGGTTTTAGTTTCGCCGTTTTCATCAACGTAGCTGTATTTTGCCGGACGCGCAGCACGTTTAGTTTTGGTGCCTGCTTTAACTGCTGCCATAGTGCTCAGCAGTTCATTCGGATCAATACCGTCAGCGATCAGCATTTCGCGGTACTGTTGCAGTTTACGAGTGCGCTCTTCAATTTCAGCAGCAGCAGCGCTTTCTTCTTCACGACGTTCGTTAACGACAACTTCTAATTTTTCCAGCATCTCTTCAAGCGTTTCAAGGGTGCATTCTCTTGCCTGCGCACGAAGAGTACGGATGTTGTTCAAAATTTTAAGTGCTTCGCTCATTGTAGTAATCTCAAACTTATATTGTGGGGTGGTTTGTTGAACTAATAATAGAGCGATAAAATCAGATGTGCAATAGGGGAGAATGTAAGGAATTCAAAATTACTTGTTATTTGTCTGGTTGATTAAATAATTTAAGTTAAATTTTCGCGCGACTTCACATCTTCTCGCTTATAGCTTAAGCATGCGCACTGACGCTAAAACCATGAGTCAGGATGATTTTCCTGCGTTTCGAGAGTAAATTTATACTTCCCGTGGATAAATATCACACTTCAGTTTTAGCGCATTAGTTATGGTGAGGTTTAATATAAATTGGCGACCAAAACCCATTATAGTTGTCTGGAGAATGGCGGTTTAAGCACAAAACGACAATGATTTGTATCTGCTACCGTGGTGACGGTGATGTCTGAACGCTATTCCTTCGCTGGCCGTTTCATTTGTTGTAAAGCATTGTCATTAAACCAGCAGCAATACCGCCGTGAAAGCACGGTAGGCTCAGTAATATATGATACAATTGCGCGGTAAAACACATTGATTGGGGTTACGCAGCCGATGGCACAACTTTATTTTTACTATTCTGCAATGAATGCAGGTAAGTCTACTGCGCTGTTGCAGTCGTCGTACAATTACCAGGAACGAGGGATGCGTACCGTCGTTTATACCGCTGAAATTGACGACCGTTTTGGTTCTGGCAAAGTGAGCTCACGAATCGGGCTTTCTTCACCAGCGCGGCTGTATAATCCTCAGACGTCGTTATATGCCGATATAGCGTCAGAACATGCCCGCCAGCCCATCCATTGCGTACTGGTGGACGAAAGCCAGTTCCTGACCCGTGAACAGGTTCATGAGCTCTCAGAAGTCGTGGATGAGCTGGATATCCCTGTATTGTGCTACGGCTTGCGTACAGATTTCCGCGGTGAGTTATTCAGCGGTAGCCAGTATTTGTTAGCATGGTCGGATAAACTGGTTGAGTTAAAAACGATTTGCTTCTGTGGCCGTAAGGCAAGCATGGTGTTACGTCTTGATCAGGAAGGGCGGCCATACAATGAAGGAGAACAGGTAGTGATTGGCGGTAATGAGCGGTACGTTTCCGTATGCCGTAAGCATTATAAAGAGGCGTTAAGCACTGGTTCATTAACTCAGGTGCAAAGTAAGCTGCGTCACGGCGAATAATGCTGTAATTTCATTACCTTCAGGCGTCTAAATGGCGCCTGTTGTCTTTTATGGAATCGGTTCCTTTATTCCGACTTCACCAGATTTATTGCATTCACTACTCCTGGATGTAACTCTAATAAAGTACGAATATAAAAAAAGCCCCATCAATAGATGGGGCTTCGTTCATTTCAATTCTGCGAATTAAGCGGATTTTTTCGCTTTTTTCTCAGCTTTGGCCGGAGCCGCTTCTTTTTTCACAGCCGCCGCTTCACCTTCTACAAAGTCACGACCGTAGTAGGTATCCAGCAGAATCTGTTTCAGCTCGGCGATCAGCGGGTAGCGCGGGTTAGCGCCGGTGCACTGGTCATCGAAGGCGTCTTCAGACAGCTTATCGACGTGAGCCAGGAAATCAGCTTCCTGAACGCCGGCTTCGCGAATAGATTTCGGAATACCCAGTTCAGCTTTGAGGCTTTCCAGCCATGCCAGCAGTTTCTCGATTTTCGCCGCAGTGCGGTCGCCCGGAGCGCTCAGACCCAGGTGGTCTGCGATCTCAGCGTAGCGACGGCGCGCCTGCGGACGGTCATACTGGCTGAATGCGGTCTGCTTGGTCGGGTTGTCATTCGCGTTATAGCGGATAACGTTGCTGATCAGCAGGGCGTTTGCCAGACCGTGAGGAATGTGGAACTGCGAGCCCAGTTTGTGCGCCATTGAGTGGCACACGCCGAGGAAGGCGTTAGCAAACGCGATACCGGCGATAGTGGCGGCGCTGTGCACACGTTCACGGGCTACCGGGTTCTTAGAACCTTCATGGTAAGAGGCCGGCAGATACTCTTTCAGCAGTTTCAGCGCCTGCAGAGCCTGACCATCGGAGAACTCAGAAGCCAGTACGGAGACGTAAGCTTCCAGAGCGTGAGTCACGGCATCCAGACCACCGAAGGCACAGAGAGACTTCGGCATATCCATGACCAGGTTGGCATCGACAATCGCCATATCCGGAGTCAGAGCGTAGTCGGCCAGCGGATATTTCTGTCCAGTTGCATCGTCGGTTACCACGGCGAACGGGGTAACTTCAGAACCGGTACCGGAGGTGGTGGTAATGGCAACCATCTTGGCTTTGACGCCCATTTTCGGGAACTTGTAGATACGTTTACGGATATCCATAAAGCGCAGCGCCAGTTCTTCGAAGTGGGTTTCCGGGTGCTCGTACATGACCCACATGATTTTTGCCGCATCCATCGGGGAACCGCCGCCCAGGGCGATGATTACGTCTGGTTTGAAGGAGTTGGCCAGATCCGCGCCTTTACGCACGATAGTCAGCGTTGGGTCAGCTTCAACTTCAAAGAACACTTCGGTTTCTACGCCAGCCGCTTTCAGTACGGAAGTGATCTGGTCCGCGTAACCGTTGTTGAACAGGAAGCGGTCAGTCACAATCAGCGCGCGTTTGTGACCATCAGTAATCACTTCATCCAGTGCGATTGGCAGTGAGCCACGACGGAAGTAGATAGATTTCGGAAGTTTATGCCACAACATGTTTTCAGCTCGCTTAGCAACGGTTTTCTTGTTGATCAGGTGTTTCGGACCAACGTTTTCAGAGATGGAGTTACCACCCCAGGAACCACAACCCAGAGTCAGGGAAGGTGCGAGTTTGAAGTTATACAGGTCGCCGATACCACCCTGGGAAGCCGGGGTGTTGATCAGGATACGCGCGGTTTTCATCATCTGGCCGAAGTAGGCCACGCGAGCCGGCTGGTTGTCCTGGTCGGTGTACAGGCAAGAGGTGTGACCGATACCGCCCATGGCGACCAGTTTTTCTGCTTTATTGACCGCGTCTTCGAAATCTTTCGCACGGTACATTGCCAGCGTCGGAGACAGTTTTTCGTGAGCGAACGGTTCGCTTTCGTCAACGTCGGTAACTTCGCCGATCAGAATCTTAGTGGTGGCTGGCACGGTGAAGCCTGCCAGTTCAGCGATTTTTGCCGCTGGTTGACCAACGATCGCCGCATTCAGCGCGCCATTTTTCAGGATGATGTCCTGAACGGCTTTCAGCTCTTTACCCTGCAGCAGGTAGCCGCCGTGGCTGGCAAAACGCTCGCGGACGGCGTCGTAGACGGAGTCGACAACCACCACGGATTGTTCAGAAGCACAGATAACGCCGTTATCGAAGGTTTTCGACATCAGTACGGACGCCACAGCGCGTTTGATATCAGCCGTTTCATCAATAACAACCGGCGTGTTGCCTGCGCCAACGCCGATAGCAGGTTTACCGGAGCTATAAGCGGCCTTAACCATACCTGGGCCGCCGGTGGCGAGGATCAGATTGATGTCAGGATGATGCATCAGTGCGTTAGACAGTTCTACGGAAGGCTGGTCGATCCAACCGATCAGATCTTTCGGCGCGCCAGCGGCAATCGCCGCCTGCAATACGATGTCCGCCGCTTTGTTAGTCGCGTCTTTAGCACGCGGGTGCGGAGAGAAGATGATGGCGTTACGCGTCTTCAGGCTGATCAGCGATTTGAAGATAGCAGTAGAAGTCGGGTTGGTAGTCGGGACGATACCGCAAATAATACCGATTGGCTCAGCAATGGTGATGGTACCGAAAGTGTCGTCTTCAGACAGGACGCCACAGGTCTTTTCATCTTTATAGGCGTTGTAGATATATTCGGAAGCGAAGTGGTTTTTGATCACTTTATCTTCAATAATACCCATGCCGGATTCGGCAACAGCCATTTTAGCGAGAGGGATTCGAGCATCTGCAGCGGCCAGAGCGGCAGCACGGAAGATCTTATCAACTTGTTCTTGAGTGAAACTGGCATATTCACGCTGGGCTTTTTTTACGCGCTCTACAAGTGCGTTAAGTTCAGCGACATTAGTAACAGCCATAATGCTCTCCTGATAATGTTAAACTTTTTTAGTAAAACAGTAGCTCGATTCGACATTATAGACAGGCTGTTAACAGCTTGCATGTAAATGTTAACGTAAAGATTTCTAACGCTTTGAACCCACTGATTTACTAAAAAAGCTTTGTCTCACTACGCACTCAGGTACTTCGGCCTTTCACTCTGTTGATGTAGCCAAGATTACTCACTTCTGAGTATTAATTACGTGATTTGGATCAATATTTGGCGATGCTGATACCTTTCAGCAGGTCAATAATTAACCAATCAAGTCAGGGTTAATGATAAGATATGCATATTTAATGAATAAAGTGCATGCGCGAAACAAATATATAACAAATAAAATCAATAAACCCCGGCTGCATATTTGAGATGAATTGTGGCGATGAAAAGGGTATCTTCTGCGCAATTATTTTGTACCGATACTGTCAACAGCCTTTTTTAATGGTGCTGCGGAGTTCACTGTGACCCTACCGTTGTTTGATTTCGCTATTTATTTTAAATTTTTTATCGGCCTGTTCGCGCTGGTCAATCCGGTTGGCATCATTCCGGTTTTCATTAGTATGACCAGTTACCAGACGGCGCTGGTACGTAATAAGACGAATCTGACGGCTAACCTGTCGGTGGGTATCATCCTGCTTACCTCGCTCTTTCTTGGCGATGGCATCTTACAAATTTTCGGCATCTCAATTGATTCCTTCCGTATTGCCGGCGGGATCCTGGTGGTGACGATCGCCATGTCGATGATCAGCGGCAAACTCGGCGAAGATAAACAAAATAAACAAGAGAAGTCGGAGACGGCCATTCGTGAAAGCATCGGTGTCGTACCGTTGGCATTACCTTTAATGGCGGGGCCGGGGGCTATTAGTTCCACGATCGTGTGGGGCACGCGTTATCACTCGATTGCCCATCTGATTGGTTTTTCAATCGCTATTGCGTTGTTTGCCGCCTGTTGTTGGGGAATTTTCCGCATGGCGCCATGGTTAGTCAGATTGCTGGGGCAGACCGGTATTAACGTCATTACACGTATCATGGGTCTGTTACTGATGGCTTTAGGCATCGAGTTTATTGTTACCGGGATTAAAGCGTTGTTTCCTGGATTGACAGCATAGCCGGTGTATCAGGCGCGGGGTTGGGCCTCGCGTTTGAAAGATTATTAGCAAAAGTTATTCCTGGCACTAATAAAAAAGACAAACGATAACTTTTGCTAATGATGATTTAAATTTATATTTATCATATGGTTAGTTGATTTTATTCTATCTCGCCGTACTGTCTTTCTCCTGTCGTCACTGTTATTTTCATCACACCATTCTCTGGCGCTTGCTGTCGGATCATTGAAATGATATTAGTAATTTCATTGAGACAGCAGATTAATGTGCTAAAAAATAGACAACTGTTAAATTTTTGTACAAAAAAGCAACTTCGCGCGCAGGGCCGGGCCGCAAAACGACAGGGTGGTCCTATCTTGCTGATTAAAAACAATGTTTTTTCTTTTTTGGCGTTATAAGCCTTACGATAAGCACGGTAAAAAAAACAATAAAAGAGAATCCGGTAACATATTTGCAAATTGCATTGGCGGACAAGAAATCGTTTTGGTACTTTCCGGCCTGATCGCTAACTAACTAATATGCACAAATGAGAATTATTATTAAATGACTCGTTGTGCCGACATTCCCCTCTGGACAGGGGGTAAAGAATCGACGTCAAGGCTGCCGTTTGAGCGGTCGTAATAAATAAGTCGGTGATAGCAAGCAGTAAAATCTGACAGCGGCAAAGACTCCTGCACTGTACAGAATCCCTATAAGGGAAAAATAACAGGCTGGTTAAATAACCAGTAATTATAATGAGTGGAGTAACAACACATGACCATCATCACTAAAAAAAGTCTGGTAGCGGCGGGAATTTTATCTGCGCTCATCACCGCAAATGTTGCTATGGCAGCGGATGTTCCTGCCGGGGTGCAACTGGCGGATAAACAAACGCTGGTGCGTAATAACGGGGCAGAGGTGCAATCTCTGGATCCGCATAAAATTGAAGGTGTACCGGAGTCCAACGTTAACCGCGATCTGTTTGAAGGGTTAGTGATTGGAGATCTTAACGGCCATCCTGTTCCGGGCGTTGCCGAATCGTGGGATAACAAAGATTTTAAAGTCTGGACTTTCCATATTCGCAAAGATGCCAAATGGTCTGATGGCTCGCCGGTTACCGCGCAAGATTTCGTTTATAGCTGGCAGCGTCTGGCCGACCCGAAAACAGCATCACCGTACGCCAGCTATCTCCAGTACGGCCATGTCGCCAACGTCGATGAGATTATTGCCGGCAAAAAACCAGCAACCGATCTCGGCGTCAAAGCGATCGACGACAAAACCTTTGAAGTCACCCTGAGCGAGCCGGTCCCTTATTTCTATAAACTCCTTGTCCATCCATCCGTTTCCCCAGTACCAAAAGCCGCCATCGAAAAATATGGTGAAAAATGGACTCAGCCGGCGAATATCGTCACCAATGGCGCCTATAAACTAAAAGATTGGGTGGTGAACGAACGTATTGTGCTCGAGCGTAATACGAATTACTGGGACAACGCTAAAACGGTTATTAACCAGGTAACTTACCTGCCAATTTCTTCTGAAGTTACCGATGTGAACCGCTACCGCAGCGGCGAAATCGACATGACCTATAACAACATGCCGATTGAACTGTTCCAGAAGCTGAAAAAAGAGATCCCGAAAGAAGTTCACGTCGATCCTTATCTGTGTACTTATTATTACGAAATCAATAACCAGAAAGCGCCATTTACCGACGTACGCGTCCGTACCGCGCTTAAGCTGGCACTGGATCGCGATATTATCGTCAATAAAGTGAAAAACCAGGGCGATCTGCCGGCTTACAGTTACACCCCGCCATACACCGACGGCATGAAACTCGTTGAACCTGAGTGGTTCAAATGGTCTCAGGAAAAGCGTAATGAAGAAGCGAAAAAATTACTGGCGGAAGCCGGTTATACCGCTGATAAGCCGCTGACCTTTAACCTGCTGTATAACACTTCCGACTTACATAAAAAACTGGCTATTGCCGTGGCGTCCATCTGGAAGAAAAACCTTGGCGCTAACGTTAAGCTGGAAAATCAGGAGTGGAAAACCTTCCTCGACAGCCGCCATCAAGGCACCTTTGACGTCGCCCGCGCCGGCTGGTGTGCTGATTACAATGAGCCGACATCGTTCCTGAACACCATGCTCAGCGACAGTTCTAACAACACGGCGCATTATAAGAGCCCGGCATTTGATAAGATCATCGGCGATACCCTGCAGGTCACCGATGAAGCGAAACGCGCAGAGCTGTACGCGCAGTCGGAGCAACAGTTGGATAAAGATTCCGCGATTGTTCCGGTTTACTACTATGTGAACGCGCGCCTGGTTAAACCGTGGGTTGGCGGTTATACCGGTAAAGACCCGTTGGATAATATTTACGTGAAGAACCTTTATATTATCAAACATTAATGGCAAGACGTGGGGCAGGCAGAGCTTGCCCCACCGTGTCTGAATTCATCGCACTCGATAGGCACAGGCCAGAAGGTACGGGCAATGTTAAAATTCATATTACGTCGCTGTCTGGAAGCGATTCCGACGCTATTCATCCTTATTACTATCTCTTTCTTCATGATGCGTCTCGCGCCGGGCAGTCCTTTTACCGGTGAACGTACGCTGCCGCCGGAAGTCATGGCGAACATTGAAGCGAAATATCATTTAAACGACCCCATCATGACCCAGTACTTCAATTATCTGAAGCAGCTGGCGCACGGTGATTTTGGTCCTTCCTTTAAATATAAAGATTATTCGGTGAACGATCTGGTGGCATCAAGCTTCCCGGTTTCCGCCAAATTAGGCCTTGCCGCCTTTTTATTAGCGGTAATCCTGGGCGTCAGCGCCGGGGTTATTGCCGCGTTAAAACAAAATACCAAATGGGACTACGCGGTGATGGGGGTGGCAATGACCGGCGTCGTCATACCGAGTTTTGTGGTGGCGCCGCTATTGGTGATGATTTTCGCCATCACGTTGCATTGGCTGCCTGGCGGCGGTTGGAACGGCGGGGCGCTGAAATTTATGATCCTGCCGATGGTGGCGTTATCGCTGGCATATATTGCCAGTATCGCCCGTATCACCCGTGGATCGATGATTGAAGTTTTGCACTCCAACTTCATCCGTACCGCACGGGCGAAAGGCCTGCCGATGCGCCGAATTATCTTCCGCCACGCGCTGAAGCCTGCGTTGCTGCCGGTGCTTTCCTATATGGGGCCGGCATTCGTCGGCATTATCACCGGCTCAATGGTTATCGAAACGATTTACGGCCTGCCGGGTATTGGCCAGTTATTCGTCAACGGGGCACTTAACCGCGACTACTCGCTGGTGCTCAGCCTGACGATTCTGGTCGGCGCGCTGACCATTCTGTTTAACGCGATCGTCGACGTACTGTACGCCGTTATCGATCCGAAAATTCGCTACTGAAGCCGGAGTTCGCCATGATGTTAAGTAAGAAAAACAGCGAGGCGCTGGAGCACTTCAGTGAGAAGCTGGAAGTTGAGGGCCGTAGCCTGTGGCAGGATGCGCGTCGTCGCTTTATGCATAACCGCGCGGCGGTGGCCAGCCTGATTGTGCTGGTGATTATTGCACTGTTTGTGACTATCGCTCCAATGCTGTCGCAGTTCTCCTATTTCGATACCGACTGGGGGATGATGTCCAATGCCCCGGATATGGAGTCTGGTCACTATTTTGGCACCGATTCATCCGGCCGCGACCTGCTGGTACGCGTGGCGATTGGCGGGCGCATATCGCTGATGGTTGGCGTTGCCGCGGCGCTGGTGGCGGTGATCCTCGGTACCCTCTATGGTTCGCTTTCCGGCTATCTCGGCGGCAAAGTGGACTCGGTGATGATGCGTTTACTGGAAATCCTCAACTCCTTCCCGTTTATGTTCTTCGTGATCCTGCTGGTCACCTTCTTTGGCCAGAACATCCTGCTGATCTTTGTGGCGATCGGGATGGTGTCGTGGCTGGATATGGCGCGTATCGTACGCGGCCAGACCCTGAGTCTGAAACGTAAAGAGTTCATTGAAGCCGCGCAGGTCGGCGGGGTCTCTACCGCGAATATCGTTATTCGTCATATCGTGCCGAACGTGCTGGGTGTAGTTGTGGTTTACGCATCACTGTTGGTACCTAGCATGATTCTGTTCGAATCCTTCCTGAGCTTCCTCGGCCTTGGGACCCAGGAACCGCTGAGCAGTTGGGGCGCATTACTCAGTGATGGCGCCAACTCAATGGAGGTATCGCCGTGGCTGTTGCTGTTCCCTGCCGGGTTCCTGGTGGTAACGCTGTTTTGTTTTAACTTTATCGGCGATGGCCTGCGTGATGCCCTCGACCCGAAAGACCGCTAAGGAGCGCCGTCATGAGCACAATTGAAATGACTAAAGCGCCGCAGGCCGCGCAGCAAAGCGGTCTGCTGCTGGATGTGAAGGATCTTCGGGTGACGTTTAAAACGCCAGACGGCGATGTCACCGCGGTTAACGATCTGAATTTTAACCTGAGGGCCGGAGAAACCTTAGGCATCGTCGGTGAGTCAGGTTCCGGTAAATCGCAAACGGCGTTCGCGCTAATGGGGCTTTTGGCCGCGAATGGCCATATTAGCGGTTCCGCCACTTTTAACGGTCGCGAAATCCTTAATTTGCCCGAGCGCGATCTGAATAAGCTGCGTGCCGAACAGATTTCGATGATTTTCCAGGACCCGATGACCTCGTTGAACCCTTATATGCGGGTCGGCGAGCAGTTGATGGAAGTGCTGATGCTGCATAAAGGGCTGAGCAAAGCCGCGGCTTTTGAAGAGTCGGTAAGGATGCTCGATGCGGTGAAGATGCCGGAAGCGCGTAAGCGCATGAAGATGTTCCCGCACGAGTTCTCCGGCGGGATGCGCCAGCGCGTGATGATCGCCATGGCGCTGTTATGTCGGCCAAAACTGCTGATCGCGGATGAACCGACCACCGCGTTGGACGTCACGGTGCAGGCGCAGATCATGACCTTGCTCAACGAGCTGAAGCGCGAATTCAACACCGCGATTATTATGATTACCCACGACCTCGGCGTGGTCGCGGGGATCTGCGATAAGGTACTGGTGATGTACGCCGGGCGCACCATGGAATACGGTCAGGCGCGCGACGTCTTCTATCAACCGTCGCACCCGTACTCGATCGGTTTACTCAATGCGGTACCGCGTCTCGATGGCGAAGGCGATTCCTTGCTAACGATTCCAGGCAACCCGCCGAACCTGCTGCGTCTGCCGAAAGGGTGTCCGTTCCAGCCGCGCTGCCCGCATGCCATGGAAATCTGTAATAGCGCTCCGCCTCTGGAGTCGTTTGCGCCAGGCCGCCTGCGTGCCTGCTTTAAACCGGTGGGGGACCTGCTATGAACGCCGTGATCGAACAAAGAAAAGTGCTGCTCGAAATTGCCGATCTGAAGGTGCATTTTGATATCAAAGATGGCAAGCAATGGTTCTGGCAGCCATCAAAAACGCTCAAAGCGGTCGATGGCGTCACTCTGCGCCTGTATGAAGGCGAAACGCTGGGGGTGGTTGGCGAATCCGGCTGCGGTAAATCGACCTTCGCCCGCGCCATTATCGGCCTGGTGAAAGCCACCGACGGTAAAGTCGCCTGGCTGGGTAAAGACCTGCTGGGTATGAAACCTGAAGAGTGGCGCGATGTGCGTAGTGATATCCAGATGATCTTCCAGGATCCGCTGGCCTCACTGAATCCGCGTATGACCATTGGCGAAATCATCGCTGAACCGCTGCGGACCTATCACCCGAAGATGCCTCGTCAGGAAGTGCGCGATCGCGTGAAGGCGATGATGATGAAGGTCGGACTGCTGCCGAACCTGATTAACCGCTATCCGCACGAATTCTCCGGCGGCCAGTGTCAGCGCATTGGTATCGCGCGTGCGCTGATCCTTGAGCCTAAGTTGATTATTTGCGATGAGCCGGTTTCGGCGCTGGACGTTTCCATTCAGGCGCAGGTGGTGAACTTACTACAGCAACTGCAACGGGAGATGGGGCTATCATTGATTTTTATCGCCCATGATCTGGCGGTAGTAAAACATATTTCCGACCGTGTGCTGGTGATGTATTTAGGCCACGCGGTGGAGTTGGGGACCTATGATGAGGTGTACCATAATCCGCTGCACCCTTATACCAAAGCGCTGATGTCGGCGGTGCCGGTGCCGGATCCCGATCTGGAGAAAAACAAAACCATCCAACTGCTGGAAGGGGAGTTGCCTTCGCCGATTAATCCGCCATCGGGTTGTGTATTCCGCACCCGATGCCCATTGGCCGGGCCCGAATGCGCCAAAACGCGGCCGGTGCTGGAGGGCAGTTTCCGCCATGCGGTTTCCTGCCTGAAGGTAGACCCGTTATAATCACTCGGGCTGACTGATGTCAGCCCTTTTTTATTGTGAGGTTAACGTGGCAGTTTCGCTTTCCGCCGCCCGTTTGCGGCTTTACCATCTACTCTTCGATCAAACTCGTCGCTCCGGCCGCCGTTTTGAAGGGCTTTGCGGTTTATTTGCCCTGTTGAGCGTGGTTATTATTTTTGTTGAGTCCGGACTCGGTTCGCAGTATCACCTGTCGCTAGATGAATGGCATGTTTTTGTCTGGCTGGAATTAGGAATTACCGCGGTCTTCACCGTGGAATATATTTTACGCGTAATAAGCTGGCCGAATCCGCTGCGCTATATCTTCAGCTTCTGGGGATTTATCGATCTGGCGACCGTTCTGCCGCTGTATGTAATGTGGTTATGGCCGGAAATGAGCCTTGAGTATGTCTTTGCCTGGCGGGCCATGCGGGTTATCCGCGCGCTGCGTATTCTCAAACTGCTGCGCTTTATGCCGTCGCTGAATATTTTTTGGCGGGCTATCGTCAGCGCCCGTCACCAGCTCATTCTGTTCTACTCGTTTATTGCTATTGTGATGGTGATTTTTGGCTCGCTGATGTATTTAATTGAAGGGCCGCAATACGGGTTTACCACCTTAAATGCCTCGGTCTACTGGGCAATCGTCACCATTACTACCGTGGGATACGGCGACATTACGCCGCATACGCCATTAGGGCGGATACTCGCCTCGGTGCTTATTCTCATCGGTTATTCTATCATCGCCATCCCGACCGGGCTGATTACGACGCATATGACGACGGCGCTGCAAAACCGACGTGCCCGCCGCGTTTGCCCAAACTGCAGTAACGCCGAGCATGATAAAAATGCCCGTTTCTGCCACGCCTGCGGAACAGAATTACCGCAATAACGTATAAAACAAAAAGCCTGCCGATGTTACCGTCGGCAGGCTTTTCTACAGGCGCATTAGCTTAATGCTTATTCGCGCCACAGAATGTGGCACAGCTTGTGATCTTTTTCCCGGCATAGCAGAACGCGAGCGAAAATATCGTTGATCTCGCCGCCATCGGTATCGGCCAGGCCAATAACGACTTCGGCGAAGAAATCTGGATTGAGGTCGTAATCGACATGCTCTTGCCAGTCTTCCGCTGGGTCAAACAGTTCGGCGCCGCCGCGCTCTTCAAACTGCAGATTGAAAAGAATGATATCCGCCGGGTCGAGGTTATCGGCCGCCAGCTCAAGAAAGATATCGTAGGCCTGTTCAAGCGTTTCGTCTTCGGTCAGGCGATTGTTTAAATCCATATCCATGATTGCTACCCGTTAAGCATCTGATGGGCACGTTTTACAGCAACGGGCTGAAGAAGTAAAACAGTCGCTCTGCGATCCGCTGCCATAGCGGTCGTTTGGCCCACAGTTTTGCATCCAGCAGGCGCGAGCGGGAGATGTAATCGTCCTGCACCGCCGCCAGGTCGCCGCCAAAGCCCACGTCGTCGATCGCCAGCGTGATCTCGAAATTGAGCCACAGGCTGCGCATATCAAGATTAACAGTACCGACCAGGCTCAGTTCGCCATCTACCAGCACGCTTTTGGTATGTAGCAGGCCGCCTTCGAATTGATAAATTTTCACCCCAGCAGCAAGCAGTTCAGTGAAGAAGGCGCGGCTGGCCCAGCCTACCAGCAGGGAGTCGTTTTTGCGCGGCATAATAATACTGACCTCGACGCCGCGCTGGGCTGCGGTACAGATGGCGTGCAGCAGATCATCACTGGGGACGAAGTAGGGGGTGGTCATGATCAGATGTTCTTTCGCCGCATAAGCCGCAGTTAACAACGCCTGGTGAATCAAATCTTCCGGGAAGCCGGGGCCGGAAGCAATAGTATGAATGGTATGCCCGTTAGCCTCTTCAAACGGCATGATATTGACGTCCGGCGGCGGGGGTAAAATTCGCTTGCCGGTTTCAATTTCCCAGTCGCAGGAGTAGACAATCCCCATTGCCGTAGCCACCGGGCCTTCCATTCGCGCCATCAGATCGACCCACTGACCGACGCCGGAATCTTGTTTGAAGTAGCGCGGATCGACCATATTCATACTGCCGGTGTAGGCGATATAGTTGTCAATCATCACCATTTTACGATGCTGACGTAGATCCATGCGGCGTAAGAACACGCGCATCAGATTAACTTTAAGCGCTTCAACCACCTCGATACCAGCGTTACGCATCATAGCCGCCCACGGGCTGCGGAAGAAGGCGACGCTGCCGGCTGAATCAAGCATTAGCCGACAATGCACGCCGCGGCGCGCGGCGGCCATCAGCGACTCGGCGACCTGATCGGCCATTCCGCCGGGCTGCCAGATATAGAACACCATCTCAATATTGTGTCGTGAGAGCTGAATATCGCGAATCAGCGCCTGCATCACGTCATCGGATTCGGTTAGCAACTGCAGTTGGTTACCCTTAACGCCGGCGATCCCCTGGCGACGTTCACAGAGTTTGAACAGCGATTCGGCAACCGGGCTATTTTCTTGCGCAAAGATATGCTTGCAGCTTTTCAGGTCCGTTAGCCATTTGGCGGTAGAGGGCCACATGGCGCGCGCGCGCTCGGCGCGCCGTTTGCCAAGATGCAATTCTCCAAAGGAAAGATAGGCGATAATTCCCACCAGCGGCAGGATATATATAATTAGCAACCATGCCATGGCGGACGGCACCGCACGGCGTTTCATTAAAATACGTAATGTAACGCCGGCAATCAGCAGCCAGTACCCCAGAATGACCAGCCAGTTTACGACCGTGTAAAAGGTTGTCATAGATGAAAAATCCTTTTGAATAGCCCGATGCCATGAGTTTACGCATCAGCATCCATCTGGCAAATAAAAACGCAGCGAAAGCGATGGTCAGACAGATTCATCGGTTTATAATGGGGCGTGTTTTTCACTCGTAGAGTAGTAGCAATGAAGCGTAGTAGAACGGAAGTAGGGCGCTGGCGCATGCTTAGACAAGTGAGTCGCCGTAAATCGCGCTGGCTGGAAGCCCAATCTCGCCGCAACATGCGGATTCTTTCAATCAGGAAGTGCCTGGTCAAACGGCAGCGTCATGCTTTGCTGTTCACCTTCTCTGAATTTTGAGAGTAAAAATTAAAGGCACCGTGAATCGCCGCGGGTTTAACAGACACCTCAGGGTCACTGAAGATGACTTAAAGAGAGGTGCCCATGAGCGGTAAGCGTTATTCTGAAGAGTTTAAAATTGAAGCAGTCAAACAGGTTGTTGATCGTGGTCATTCTGTTTCCAGTGTTGCAACACGTCTCGATATCACCACTCACAGTCTTTACGCCTGGATAAAGAAGTACGGTCCGGATTCTTCCACTCATAATGAACAGTCAGATGCTCAGGCCGGGATCCGCCGTCTCCAGACAGACCAGATGCTGACCGGGCAGATCAAACAGTTCTGGCTTGAGTCTGGCTGCGTCTATGGTTATCGCAAGTGCGTGATACCGGACAGGCACAAGACAGCGGACCCGGTGGCTTACATTCGTGAATTTTCCAGCGTCATTCACGCGGAATACGGAACACTGCTGCAGGACCTGTGCAGAGAATAGCGATGCCGTTCGTCATTTTGCATTTATGAATGGCACGATTATGCGGGATACTTACACACTGGCTTCTCCCGCTCTTTACAGGTTCCTCTGACTCCACGTCAAACCATGCCTCTTACAGAAAATCCTCTCTCTGTGGCGTAAAAGTATCCAGCAATATACCGGCATCCAGACACTCGCAACCGTGTATGATATTCGGTTGTTTGTAGAGTGTGTCACCGGCTTTCACCTCACGAGTCTCATCGCCAATGGCGAACACAAAGCGCCCGGAAAGCACATAGGTCAGTTGTTCGTGAATATGCCGGTGGAGTGCCCCGATAGCACCCTTTTCAAAATGTACTTCGACCGCCATCAGCGAACCACTGTGCGCCAGAATCCGCCTGCGTACTCCGTTACCGAGATCTTCCTCCGAAGTCTCGTCCCTAAAAATAAACATAGTTACTCCTTACCAAGTGAACTGACCAGAGTATCCGGTATTTGTGCAAGATAAAGGGCCGGCAGGCCTTCGAAATCAGATGTAAATAACACGTCCCGGTCGTCGGGTGAAAAAGAGGGATGCGGATGGGTAACCTGTCGGTCGCCGTCGAGCACCAGCCAGGAACTCTGATGTGTCGCCAGTGGCGCATAGCGGCGGGTTCGCGTGTCAAAGAGATAGAGAAAGGGATCGTTTTCGATGACATGCCCTGAGGTATCCTCGACGTCCACTGGGGTACCCGAGCCATCACCCACTAGCAGCGTGCCATCGGCATTGCTCATCAGATGTGAGCAGGCCGGCATTGTCATCAGGCTGCTGTCTTCTCCGGTTTGTGGTGAGAAGCGGCGAATGTAACGCTCGGAATGACCTTTAAGGTATGAAACGTAGAGGAGTGCGGAACCATCCGGTACCCAGAACTCATGGGTACAGCTTTCTTCCGGCGCATGAGTTTTCACTTTGCGTACGTTACTCCCGTCTTCGTTGACCAGCCACATGCGTGCATCCACAAGATCGTGAGGTCCCTCATGACAGAATGCCACCGTACTGTCGTCGTAAGGTCGATAGAGGGGATGTCCAAGCCATTCGTTCGCTTCATGGATCACCCGCGTGGAACCGTTATGCAGATCCACCTGCAACAGGCGACAATGCGGACGACGCAGGTAAAACGTCCGGAATTTTTGCCAGTCGGTGAGCGGTGTCCAGTCATCACGGGCAATTTCGATACCGACCAGACGCGTACATTCGCTGTTTGCTACCCAGGTGCCATAGCCAACCCATTCCTCCGGTACCGTATAGATCGTATGTTCGCTGTAATCATCCAGACTGACACGACGTAATTCCCGTTCGTTTTTCACGTAATAAAGGCTGCGATCGTCGGGCGACAAAAAGCCACCGAAAGTATTGTCACCACGACCGTGTGTAAGTTGAACGGCGGTCTGTTTTTGCCGGTCCAGCAGGTAATAGTTGCGATGACCGTCAAATTCAGCAGCAAACAGGAGTTTACTGCCGTCACGTGTAAAGCTTTTTTGATAGAAATAGTTGCGATGACATATCACATCTGGTGGTGTCAGACGCGTTATCCGAGCCCCGGTATGCGGGTCACTGAAATGGTGAAAATGTAACTGAATCGTTGAACCCTTAGCCATTACTAGCCCCTGCATTACAGAAGGAAATTTTATTATGAAATTGTGTTTCATAATAATAAAAACAAAGTATCTTTTCTGTCGAGGGGGAATGTCCAGTACCGATGATGGAAATGTAACCCCGGTCACAATTTCTTCAGAAGCGCCCTTAGCAATGTTTTTAATGTGAACATACTCACCTTTCTTTACGGTTATCCTGACTATAAAACACAGTCTTATAAAATCTAAAACGATATTTCGTTTCTTGTTTGATAACAAAGGGCAGGGTTATGAAGATAGAAAGACCAGTTCTTTTCAGGCATCAGCTCGCATATGGAGGGGGTAACTTGCTGGGTAGCGGGGCACTGGCTATTGCCGGTATCTGGTTACTTTACTTTTACACCACCTTTTGTGGTCTGACACTGCTGCAGGCTTCGGCTATTTTTTCGGTTGCCAGTATTATTGATGCCATCAGCAATCCGCTCATGGGATATATTTCAGATAATTTCGGCAAAACGCGTCTCGGTAAACGCTTTGGCCGCCGCCGGTTCTTCATTCTGCTGGGCATCCCCCTGATGATGGTCTACCCCCTGCTGTGGATCGATGGATTTGGTTTCTGGTATTACCTTTGTACCTATGTGTTGTTTGAGTTGATCTACACCTCTGTCATGGTGCCCTATGAAACACTCGCCACTGAAATGACCGCAGATTTCGCGAAACGATCTAAACTCACTGGTTTTAAAGCTATTTTTGGTAAAGTAGCCAACTTTCTCGCCGCTTTCATTCCGGGCCAGTTCATTCTTGTTTACGGTAAAGAATCGGCCACCCCATTTTTTTACACCGCCCTGACATATGGGGTGATTTTATGTGTGGCGATGGGGACACTCTGGTATTACTCGTGGGAGCGCCCGGCCGCAGAAGCTTCGCCGGAAAGTGAAGAAAACACCACGCTCAGCCATGCAATGCTGGCATTGCTGAGGGAGATGAGATCGACTTTTTCACTGCGTGTCTTTCGCAAACATCTGGGTATGTATTTGTGCGGCTTCGGGGCAGAGTGGCTGTTTGCTTCTGTCTTTACCTACTTTATCATTTTTGTCCTGCAGTATGATCCGACCATGGTATCCGGACTGAGCAGCCTGAACTCCGTACTTCAGCTCTTTTCCACAGCTATTTTTATTGCTATCTGCGTAAAACATGGGTTCAGCAAGCCCTATATACTTGCGCTGGGTATCGTTATTTTTTCCGTACTGTGTTATGCCGCGCTCTTTTTTTTCCACCTACCTCAACAGTATGCCACTGCGGCGATGCTGGCGATTACCGTTGTCTTCGGGATCGGTACGGGCGGGGTGTATTACATTCCCTGGACTGTGTATACCTTTCTCGCTGATGTTGACGAAGTCTTTACCGGACGCCGCCGCGAGGGGATCTATGCCGGCACGATGACCTTCTCCGGTAAACTTGTGCGCTCTGTGATTGTGTTTACTATGGGAGCGATCCTGAGTTTCTATGGATTCCAGTCTAAATCGCAAACCCAGCCGGAAAGTGCGGTAATGGCTATTGCGCTGGTCTTTTGCGTCGGTGTGATTGCACTGGCTCTCGCGGGGATTTATTTCAGCGCGCAGATGAAGCTGAACCGGAAGGCACATCTGGTGGTGCTTGCTGAGGTGGCACGTATCCGGGCTGGTGGCCAGATTTCACATGTCACAGCGGATGTTCGTGCCGTCATGGAAGCCCTGATCGGTTTTCCGTATGAACAATGCTGGGGTAACAGTACCGTCTGTTGCGATGGCAGAAACAAGCATCCTGACAGGACACCACTTGTCGGCACGACCCGACAACCCTGAGGTATACCGGTTTCTGTCAGGGCTCGGGAGGGAGGCGGAGTCAGAAGCCGGTGATGTTTCTTCTACCGCCCGGAAGGAGCACCTTTTCCTGACGCCGTTGCATCTCATGGTTTGCGAAACCAGTTCAGTCTGGCCGGGTGAACCAGCCCGTGCAATGCGCGGGAATAATCCAGAACCAGCCCGGGTGTCCAGGCCATGGTAGTGGCACGGCGGCGGAGTTGTGCTGCGATCCAGAGCTCCGGCTGCAAGAAGAGCCGTAAAAAAACTGACCAGCCGCTCCGGTTGCACAGCACACCATCTAACGCGGCTTCAAGTGCGTATGCCACACTGCTGGAGCAATTTCGCCAGGTAAGGTTATATATTTCCTGCCGGCGATAGTATGTAGTGAATGCCCGGAGTGATACCGCGTTGAAAGTATGAAAACAAACCTGTCTGTCGGCTTCACACCAGGCGGCGGACTCTGATGCGTAACTGTCCTGAAATTTTCCGGGTACATTATTCTCCCGTACGGCCCGGAGTGTGCGAAAAAACTCCGAAGGGGACCGATCTATATCCACTGCCGGGTAAAGACTGATATAGATATCCTGCATCTCCAGCGCGGCATGTCCGGTAGAAATGACCCCGGCAGAATCCACTGCTGCAATATAACGATTCATCACTGGCCGGGGGAGAGTGTCCTGAGTAGCAGAACCTTCCGGTGTCCAGACCAGAACACGGAGCTCTGTCGCTTCCAACGCCACTTCTTCCTGACAGGGATGCTGTGGTTCTGTATTTGTCGGCGCGTATCCTGTGCTGTCCGGAGACTGGACATCAAAAATAGTCACCCCCGGGGCCAGACTTCGGAGCCGAAAAGCAAGCAGAATGCAGTCAACGGCACTGAGCAGCATCAGCGCCCCGATGAACTGAGGAACCGTTCCATCATGATGAGTGGGATAGGGCTGGAAAAGGAATACCGCATACAGGATCTGACACATCCCGCCAGCCAGCGCGCGTCTCCAGTACGGATAACGAACCACCCAGGCGGCAGCAACCTGAAAAGCGCCGGACAACAAACAGATAAATCCCAGTATGATAGCCAGGAGGAGATTACTGCCTGAATATCCTGACAGAATAAGCAGGGCCACGGCTCCAATAATCCCACCTTTAAACAGATAAATTCCTCGCTTAGCCCCGGTGGCACCGGATGACGCAACAAGCGTTAACAGACTCTCGCACAAAAGAAACCAGCCAAAAAGTCCGAGCGGAAAATAGCGTGCTCCCAGCATACCGTCCGCCAGTACCAGAAAACCGAAAAGACCCCAAATCAGACCTGCAGCAGTAAGAAGGTACCGGTTGCCACCGATAAAACGTCGGCCGCATAAAAGCAGTGCAATCTGCAGCATATTCAGTGGTCCTCCGGACGGATAACGGAAACCGGACCACTAGCGGGTAACCAGTATCCGACGAGGAATCCACCTGTTGTACCGGGCAAAAAGAATAGTCCCCGCTCGCAGATCATTACGTGTTCATCTCCCGGCAATGTAAGCCGGAATATCAACGATCCGCCAACGGGCAGGCCGCGGATTGCCTGTTCCCAGCGTGATGTTAACTGTTGCCTGACAGCAGTATCCACGCTCTGGAGCAGGATTTTTCTGTCAGGCAGGTGTGCCACCGTATCTGCCAGCACCGGTGTTCCCTGCAGATCCCAGTCGATCCGGCCACTTCGGATATCCATGCGAAAGGCGGTTTCTTCGTGATGCATCTGCTTACGCCCCGGACCGTTTAGCTTATCCGGCAACCGCAGTAACAGCCGGACAAAGATAGTCAGGATGGCCGTACCGGACAGGTATCCCTGAGCGAGAAGCAGCGGTTCGCCCGGATCCAGGCCATTAATAAAAAAGGGGCCTGTCTGGTGCCATGAAAAGGAAACCACAACGATGCTCAGTGCCAGAAAAGCCAGCGCGCCGGCTTGGGCACCGGCGATGACCGGGACGACAGCAGTCAACAGGACCGGCAAGCAGGCCAGTCCGTAAATGAGCCCCGCCCGGGACTCTTCCCCGGAAGGGGAAGAGAAAATGAGTATGGCAATCACCGCGACCAACAGCACGCTGGCGAGGGTCTTTACGACGTCCCTCGTTGCCTTCCGGGCTGGCTCCCATGTCAGACCTGTCAGTATGGTAGTGGCGACGATGTTGCCGCTGACATTTGCCGCCCACCACAAAGCAGTGGTATCCGCAAAAGACACGGGATGACGCGAAGACAGCCATCCTGCTGCGGCCATACCAGCCAGCGCGCTGATGATAAGAGTACTGATTAGCCAGACACACACCTTACGAAAATCATCCTGTCCACGACTGTAGTGCTGTACGGCCAGCGCTACTGTAACGTCACCACTGACTGAAATCAGGGAAAGTATCAGGGATGTTTCCGAAGAATGGCGCATCAGCAGATCCATCCCTGCGCGGGCAGCAAAGAGCACGATATACATTGCGGGCCAGAATCGTCGCGGCAGAGAAAGGAAAGCGCTGACAGCAGCACCGGCAGGAAACCAGACCATCGCTACACGATTTTGCGGATCGTCCAGTTTCAGAGAGATAAATGCCAGAATAAGATAAATGACGGGCCAGATAATGAGGGCAGGAAGATAGTTTTTTTCTGCAATCTGTATACGTTTCGGCATATCCAGTACCTGCAGGTAATATCAGTGCGTGACGGTGGAGGAAAACAGCTGAATGACCACCACCCCCGACAGTATCAAGCCCATCCCTGCAATGGCGGGAAGATCAAGCTTCTGGCCGAAGAGAAACCAGGAAAAAATGGAGACAAGAAAGATGCCCAGGCCGGCCCATATCGCGTAAGCGATCCCCAGATTCATGACCTTAACGACCTGAGAGAGTCCGTAAAATGACACGGCATAACCGGCGACGACCCCAAGGGAAGGAAGCAGGCGTGTGAATCCTTCTGATGCTCTGACCATGGTTGTTGCAAAGGTTTCGGCCGCGATGGCCACAATCAGGATGATCCACGTGTTCAGCATGACCTCATTGCCTTAAAGAAAGGGTTCTGGTTTAAAAAATAGGAAACAAACCCGGAATTGGCCACCTGTTGATCAATACCGGTACGAAGGGTTGCATGAACACTGCGGCTGTGGCCCTGACCCGAAATCCTGCACCATTCAGAAACAGAATGCCGTCATGATCTACACTCCCTGAACGGAGGTGGTGCCGATGAAAAAGTCACGATTCACCGAAGAACAGATTGTTTTTGCCCTGAAGCAGGCTGAACTGGAGACGTCCGTGCCGGAGGTCTGCGGTAAGCAGGGCATTTCCGATGCCACGTTCTATACATGGCGCAAGAAATAGGGCGGGATTTCTCCTTCGGAGCTGAAACACACGCGGCAGCTCGAGGAAGAGAATCTCAGGTTGAAGAAGCTGGTTGCCGATCTGAGCCTCGACAAGGCCATGCTGCAGGATGTGCTGGCAAAAAAGAACTGACGCTAGCGCGTCTGCGCGAATGGGTCCGGGACCAGCAGGCACGCTAAGGAGCCAGTGAGAGGCAGGTCTGTTTTGCGCTACGGGTCAGCCGCAGCTCTTTCCGCTACTGTTCTGTTGCAGCAGACGACAGTGCGTTGCGCCTCCGTATCAGGGAGATCACCGAAACCCGGGTTCACTATGGCTACCGCAGGGTTCACGTCATGCTCAGGCGGGAGGACTTGCGGGATAATCATAAACGCATTTACCGACTCTACAGCGAGCAGGGGCTGTCCCTGCGTCTCAAACGCCCACGCCGGAATAAATCGGCACAGCGCCGACAGTCCCAGCCTCAGGGGCTGTATCCGAATCATGTCTGGGGCATGGACTTTGTCTCTGATGCCTTATTTGACGGGCTTCGGTTACGTCTGCTGACAGTCATTGATCTCTACACACGCGAATGTCTGGGGAACTGCGTGGGCCAGAATCTGCACTCAACGGAGGTCGCAGAGATGCTGAACACCATTGCGCTCAGACGTCCCTTACCACAGTTGCTGAAAACCGATAACGGCTCTGAATTTGCAGGGAAAATGCTGGGCAAGTGGGTGTATGAACGAGAACTGGTTCATGTCTCTGGAGGATGCACAGTGCAAAATCGCGGCCTGGCGCATACACTATAACCAGAGGCGTCCCCATTCTGCACTGGGCTGGATGACGCCATCCGAATTCGCTGAGAAGTCTGCCGGTTGGCAGAATATGCAGCCAACATGAAGCCGGTTATTCCTGATTATGAATGGATCACATATGGGGAGCGGGTCACCAACCGACATTACTAACTGAAGGTTGTATCTAATCCTGGGGGCAGGTCAATCGCAAGTGCGTGATACCGGACAGCAGTGCGGAGTGAACCGGGTCTGGCGACTGATGAAGCGTGCCGGAATAAAAGCTTAGATACAGTGATTTGCTCGAAGTCAGGTGATTCACTATATACAGTTATCTAACTATTCTGATGAGCTCTTTAGTAAGGAAATTGTTTTGCAACTTCAATCTACCCGACTATATCTTCGCCCCGTAACGAAGTCTGACCTTGATGACCTTTTCAGAATTTATGGTGACCCGGCTACGAACACCTTTAACCCCGCAGGGCCCTATCCTGACATACATCATGCTCAAACTGTTTTAGCTCACTGGATTAACCACTGGGAAACCCACGGTTTTGGAAACTGGGCAATCTCTTTGAAGGATAGCCCGGAAAAAATCATTGGCTTTGGGGGGCTGCGTATCCGTAGTTATGCGGATATAGTAATTAATAATTTAGGGTATCGTTTCGCCACAGAGGCATGGGGAAAAGGTCTGGCGACAGAGTTCTCGAAAAACTCTGTCCAATATGGATTTTGTAAGTTAAATCTGTCCGAGATATCCGCCGTAGTGAGAGCTAACCACCTGGCATCGCAGAAGGTTCTAAAAAAAACTGGGTTTCAATATATAAAAGAGATTTATGATGTGAAAGATGCACCGCCGAGTCTGATTTTTTCCCTCAAGCAAAGTGAATGGTTAAGACAACCAATGTGAGCGTACATACTCTATATCATTTAAATAAAAGAATCGTTCTACTGCGCTTTGGATAGAAATAACGTCGGTCATTGGCACGAAGCGGAATAGTTATACAAGCTGAAGGTCCGCTGCGAGCGAGGAGCGGACGATGCAACTTGGAGCTAGACACGCCTTGACTCAGGAGTTCCCTGATGGAATACCATTTGCCATTGGCCATTTCCACTCATTTCCCAGCATGAAGAACGAAGAGAGGCATTACTACCATCTGGATCAAAAGTCCGGTAATGCAATATTGCGAAATTATTTCTAACGATGATAAGTCTAAATTCGTCACTGTGAATGATTGGTCTATCAACTTCAGTAGAAAGTGCCTCTATTGTTTCTGCCCGATCAACTAACATGCCAGATCGCGTTATCTCTCGAAATTCCTCATGAAGTATATGTTCAAGCCATTTCCGATCGTTCCGCTTGTTATCATGAAGAGAACATTCGAGACGTTTAAGTCTCTCAAGGAGCATAGTATTGTCCTGATTACATTGGGTCATTAACTTTTAGGACAATGAACGCTGGAAAGCAATGTCTGCTACTGGCATATTTCGGACATTATCAATTTATAGGCGCTCAATAGCCTCGATTAATTCTGGCCCCTGGTTTTTAACGTTACCCACGGCCCGGGAAACAGGGAACCATGTAAAATGGTCAACTGACACGGAACCGTCCTCAGCTATTTCTTCGGCTTCTTTCCCTCCTGTATCCTGTCTCATCCATTCCCTGGCTGCTTCTGGTGAAAGTACAAGCAGCCGGCGGTCGTGAATATCTACCAGCCCTTTATCTGCTGCTGCAGTGACGATCAGAAAACCTTCGGCTTCATCTCCGCGTTCAAATGGTGTGCTTCCGATTGCTGCCATGAATATCGGCTGGCCATCGGCACGATGGATAAAGTAGGGCTGCTTCTTGTCGCCTTCTTTCTTCCATTCGAACCAACCATCAGCAAAGCAGATCGCCAGGTCATGTTGCCATAGCGGCTTAAACATCCTGCTGGTGGCCGCCGTTTCGACGCGTGCGTTAATCAGAGGTGGTTTATCCCACCATCCTGGCGCATAACCCCAGTAGACAGGATCGATATGCAATTGTTCATCGCGTTCGCTCAGAAGCAAAACTTTGGTACCGGGCGCGACGTTGTATCGACCAATCGGCTCCGGGTCATATGCGATGTCACGATCGGCTTCATCGGCAAGACAGGAAAGATAATCTTCACGGGTCATTGACTGGGAGAAGCGTCCGCACATATCAACCTCCAGTGGTCAGACTGAAAGTATAGAAGACGTATCGAGGATCCAAGGAAGGGCGACCATTCTGCACTTAGTGTACCTAAATGCGTCCTTTACAGAATGATCGCTATATTATGATTGGTATATCTTACTGATATTAACTAGCTAATTTGCTTAACTAAAATACTTTCTTGTAAGGTTTCACCGAGACGTGCTGATAGACGCCCGCGGCGATATAGGGGTCATCGTTGGCCCAGGACTGCGCCGCTTCCAGCGATTCAAATTCTGCGATAACCGTTGAGCCGCTAAATCCTGCCGCGCCAGGTTCATTGCTATCCACCGCGGGCATCGGGCCTGCGGTCAGTAAACGGCCTTCATCATGTAATAGTTGTAGGCGCGCCAGATGGGCAGGGCGCACCGCCTGGCGTTTTTCCAGAGAATCGGCGATATCTTCTGCGTAGATGACGTAAAGCACGGCAAGGCTCCTTAATCAAAAAATAGGCAAATCACGTGACGTGAAAGCGTTATGGGCAGCAATGTAAGATGCGCACGCCTTTAGCATGCCACGGCACGCCGGTTTTTTTCCACAAAACGAGGCAAAATTTGATGCAAGATAACACGTCTTATTGAATATGATTGCTATTTGCATTTAAAATCAGGGCATCATTTTTCAACAGAAACGACTATGAGCGCAATGACCCTTGATTTACCTCGCCGCTTTCCGTGGCCAACGCTGCTGTCCGTGGCTATCCACGGTGCCGTTGTGGCGGGGTTGCTTTATACCTCGGTACATCAGGTTATTGAAAAGCCTTCGCCTTCACAGCCAATCGAAATCACGATGGTGGCGCCGGCGGATTTAGAGCCTCCGCAGGCGGCGCAGCCGGTCGTTGAACCCGTTGTTGAACCGGAGCCGGAACCGGAGCCTGAAGTGGTGCCTGAGCCGCCAAAAGAGGCACCAGTGGTTATCCACAAACCGGAGCCGAAGCCCAAACCCAAGCCGAAACCAAAGCCTAAGCCGGAGAAAAAAGCCGAGCCGAAACGCGAGGTGAAGCCCGCTGAGCCGCGCCCGGTCTCGCCGTTTGAGAATAACAATACGGCGCCTGCGCGTACTGCCCCGAGTACCACGGCGGCAACGGCAAAACCGATGACCACCGCGCCGAGCGGTCCTAAAGCGTTGAAACGCGGCGACCCGTCTTACCCGCAACGTGCGCAGGCGCTGCGTATTGAAGGTGACGTGCGCGTGAAATTTGATGTCACCGCCGATGGTCGGGTGGAGAATATCCAGATACTCTCTGCGAAGCCGGCCAATATGTTTGAGCGTGATGTCAAAACCGCGATGCGCAAATGGCGCTACGAGGCAGGCAGGCCGGGCACTGGTTTGACGATGAATATCAAATTCCGCTTAAACGGCGTAAAAATGGATTAAGCTCGCTGATGAAAAAGGCCCTTTTGAGGGCCTTTTTTTACGCCTATTGCAGGGCTTCATCGAGCGCTTTTTGCGCGGTGACCAGGTGCTGACCGCCGAACAGAATTGCCCGATTAAGTAAAGTGTATAGCTGGTAAATCGGTTGCCGTTCAAGGAAACCAGCGGGCAGCGGCGAGACCGACTGATAGCCATCGTAAATCTGCGGCGGTTGTTCCGGATGCAGAGGCAGCATTGCCAGATCGCATTCGCGATCGCCCCAATAACATGCCGGATCGAAAATATACGGCCCATTGGGCCCTAGCGCGCAGTTCCCGGACCACAAGTCGCCATGTAATAAAGAAGGCTGCGGCTGATGGCTGCTGAGCCGCTGCTGTACACTTTCGACAATGTTGTCGATATCGCCGAAGTGCAGTCCTTTTTCCGCCGCTAGCTCCAGCTGCCAGCCAATGCGTTGTTCAGCGAAAAACGTTGACCAGCGGCGCTGCCAGGCATTCGGCTGCGGGGTCGTCGACAGATCGTTGTCAAAATCAAGGCCAAACTGCGGCTGGTCGCTCCACTGATGTAAATGGGCGATTTGCTGACCAAGCAGAAACGCGTTATGCGCGTCCAGCGGTCGCGGCGGCAAATATTCCATCACCAGAAAACTGTAATCCCGGTCGCTGCCGACGGCAAAAACCTGCGGAACGCTGACGGTTTTACAGCGCGAGAGCAGCTCCAGCTGGTCCGCCTCCGCGGTAAAAATGGGGAGCAGTTCGCGTTCATCGCATTTGACGAAATAATCTTTTCCGCCAAAACGTAAATGCCAGGCGGCATGGATCTCTCCGCCGGGTAGCTCGTTGCGCAGTTCGATTTCAGCGCCGTCAGTGTGCTGCTCGCTTAACAAATTGCTAATAGCTTGCCACATGCTGTCTCTCCCCATGTTTTCCACCATATCATAAGGTTAGCGTATAACCTGGCCGTAAAGTTCGAGCTAACGCACAACTGACGTCTTCCACGATGGCGATCGCACTTATTGAGCTTTTAACCATTCGCTAAATGTGGTGATGGCGATCTCTGCCGGCCTGCCTAAAGCGGCTTCCGCGAGACCTGCGCTTAATGCCCGAACGTCTTCGGGGCTTTGCGCGCTCAGCAGGCCAAATGTGTTGGTACCTAAATCATGGGTTTTGCCATCATCGTCGTTGAGCGTCAGGACGAAGCCTGCGCGAATGAAATGATTGCTGAGCTCGTTAATCTCAGTCAGCGCTTGTTCCTGGAACTTAACGGTGATCACGTGCGCGGTAATATCGTTGCTCATTTTTCACTCTGTTGTTATGCATGGAATTTCTAGCATAGACCATGGTAGCGAATTGACCCCCTTCACCCGGGTGAAGGGGGACGAGACTAGCGGCCACAAAGGTAATCGTAGATTTTCTGCGTGTTGGTTAATGAACACAGGCGGGTGCCGTGGTTAATCGTGGCGGCACTACCTGCGGCAACGCCAAAGCGGACCATATCCTCAAGCGAGGCATGTTCCGCCAGACGTAGCGTCATTGCGCCGACCATACTGTCACCCGCGCCAACGGTGCTCTGGCTTTTCATCGGTGGCGGCACCACCTGTACGCTGCCGGTGGCATCAACTCCCAGCGCCCCCTGCGGACCCAGCGAAACCACAACCCGGCGTACTTTTCCGGAGCGGATTAGTTCCAGCGCGGCATTACGCACGTCGTCAGGTTGGCTGAGGTCGCGCTGTACCAGCGCGCTAAGCTCTTTCTGGTTCGGTTTGACCAGCTCGATGTTGCCGACATCCAGCGCGGCGGCCAGCGCATCGCCGGAGCTGTCGATGATGCAACGTAGCCCGTGCTGCTGCGCGTTTTTTACCAGTTGAGTCAGATGTTCGACGCTGATTCCGGGCGGCAGACTGCCGCTGATAACCAGCAGAGAACCGGGCTCAATCGCGAGTACTTTCTCTTCCAGGCGACGGAACTCATCTTCGGTTAGCGCCGCGCCGGGCATGACAAAGCGATATTGTTCGCCGCTGGCATCGACATGCACATGTAAGTTCTGCCGCGTCCAGTCGCGGGTTTCTATTGTTTCGACCGGGACCTGCTCATCAGCCATCAGGGCGGTAAGATGCTCGCCGGTGGCACCCCCAACCGGGAAAATCGCCGTCGCTTTACCGCCCAGAAAGGTAATGGCCCGGGCGACGTTGATCCCGCCGCCTCCGGGTTCGAATACCGGTGCGCTACAGCGTAACTTGCCTTCAGGGTATATTTGCGGTGTCAGCGTTGCGCTATCGAGTGATGGGGCCAGCGTGAGCGTATAAATTTTGGTCATCCTGTTCCTCCTTAATACGAATAAAGCTGCTTTTTTAAGCATGGCACTGAAATGGAGTGAGGGGAAGCGGGGCGGACGATGGATTTACAAAGATGTCTGGGTTTTTATCTTTATGAAATAAAGATTGTTTTGGGAACCGTCTTATTCAAAAAACGAAATAGCAACTGATTGCTAAGTTATTCGTGCTTTTTTATAATCAAGCGCCTTTCTTAGGACTCGCATTCAGCGCGCCTCGCGAAAGTTTCCGGGACCTGCCTGGTCTCCTTAAATGTTGTACGGACTCTAAATTAAATGAAGGGATCGCTGGTCCATTCATCATTTGTACTGTCCTGAAGATATGTATTTTAGAGAGTTATAATGAAGCTTTTGAAGACAGTACCCGCAGCGGCATTGCTGGCGGGGGGGCTTTTTGCGTCTGTAAACGCACTGGCCGATGATTCCGTTTTTACCGTCATGGATGACCCTTCTACTGCCAAAAAACCTTTCGAAGGTGCTGTGAATGCGGGTTATCTCGCTCAGTCCGGCAACACGAAAAGCTCCTCAATGACCGCTGACTCCACGCTGACCTGGTACGGCGATACCACGGCCTGGTCACTGTGGGGCAATGCGAGCAACACGTCCTCTAACGATCAACGCTCTTCGGAGAAATATGCCGTGGGCGGCCGTAGTCGTTATAACCTGACCGATATGAACTATGTATTTGGCCAGGCCAGCTGGCTGACCGATCGCTACAACGGCTATCAACAGCGCGACGTGCTGACTGCCGGTTATGGTCGCCAGATCCTCAACGGCCCGGTTCACAGCTTGCGTTTTGAATTTGGTCCGGGCGTGCGTTACGACGAATACACTGATGGCGATAACGAAACTCAGCCGCTGGGGTACGCCTCCGGCACCTGGGCATGGCAGATGACCGATAACGCCAAATTTACTCAAGGGGTTTCGGTATTCGGCGCTGAAGATACGACGCTGAACTCGGAAAGCGCATTAAACGTGGCTATCAACGCCCACTTTGCGCTGCGTGTCGCCTATAACCTGACGTGGAACTCCCAGCCGCCGGCCTCGGCGCCGGAGCATACCGACCGCCGCACTACCTTATCGCTTGGTTATAAAATGTAATTTTCAGGCCGGGCAACCGGCCTGATTCCTGTTATTTCCTGCCGGATATGAATTCTCACTATAACGGATGATTTTTTCATTTCGCTTTTTAGCGGTGGTGGTATTTATCTCTTCATTTCAGGTAATTGATCGGTTAATTAACCGCGTGGTTTAAGCGGGAATTGCCTCGACAAATTGTTATCGCCCCTTGCTATTTAAAAGAAGAATAACCATTTAGTTATTGCGACTTTAATCGCGCAGTAATGATGTGTACACTAACCCTCGGTGTTATCAACGAGCGGCTGCAGGTGAGGGCGGTTCAATAGATAGACGGGCGTACTCATATTTTCGCAGAGTGAAGCGGGAGCTGAGCCACAACTCGTTGATAATTATGATTATATTGTTTTGTATGTGCTCTTTCGTGCGGGGCACCACTGCAAATAAGGACATAAAATGCCTGTAATTACGCTTCCTGATGGCAGCCAACGCCATTTCGACCACGCAGTTAGCCCGATGGATGTCGCTCTGGATATCGGTCCAGGCCTGGCGAAAGCCACCATCGCCGGACGTGTAAACGGTGAGCTGGTTGACGCCTGCGACCCGATCGAAACTGACTCCACGCTTTCTATTATCACCGCAAAAGATGAAGACGGTCTGGAGATCATTCGTCACTCCTGCGCTCATCTGTTAGGTCATGCGATCAAACAGCTGTGGCCGAACACTAAAATGGCCATTGGCCCGGTTGTCGACAACGGTTTTTACTATGATGTCGATCTGGACCACACCCTGACTCAGGAAGACATCGACGCGCTCGAAAAACGTATGCACGAGCTCGCCGAGAAAAACTACGATGTCATCAAGAAGAAAGTCAGCTGGCACGAAGCGCGTGAAACCTTCGTGAAGCGCGGCGAACCCTATAAAGTTTCTATTCTTGACGAAAACATCGGCCATGATGATAAGCCAGGCTTGTATCATCACGAAGAATATATCGATATGTGCCGCGGTCCGCACGTACCGAATATGCGTTTCTGCCATCACTTCAAACTGATGAAAACCGCTGGCGCGTACTGGCGTGGCGACAGCAACAATAAAATGTTGCAGCGTATCTACGGCACCGCCTGGGCAGATAAAAAAGCGCTGAACGCCTACCTGCAGCGTCTGGAAGAAGCCGCTAAGCGTGACCACCGTAAAATTGGTAAACAGCTTGACCTGTATCATATGCAGGAAGAAGCGCCGGGTATGGTGTTCTGGCACAATGATGGCTGGACTATCTTCCGTGAACTGGAAACTTTCGTTCGTTCGAAACTGAAAGAGTATCAGTATCAGGAAGTTAAAGGCCCGTTCATGATGGACCGTGTGCTGTGGGAAAAAACCGGCCACTGGGACAACTACAAAGATGCGATGTTCACCACCTCTTCCGAGAACCGTGAATACTGCATTAAGCCGATGAACTGCCCGGGTCACGTGCAGATCTTCAACCAGGGGTTGAAATCTTACCGCGATCTGCCGCTGCGTATGGCTGAATTCGGTAGCTGCCACCGTAACGAGCCGTCGGGCGCGCTGCATGGTCTGATGCGCGTTCGCGGCTTTACTCAGGATGATGCGCATATCTTCTGTACTGAAGATCAGGTTCGCGATGAAGTGAACGCCTGTATTCGTATGGTTTATGATATGTACAGCACCTTTGGCTTCGAGAAAATCGTCGTCAAGCTGTCTACTCGCCCGGAAAAACGTATCGGTAGCGATGAGACCTGGGATCGCGCGGAAGCGGATCTGGCGGTGGCGCTGGAAGAAAACAACATCCCATTTGAATATCAATTGGGCGAAGGGGCGTTCTACGGCCCGAAAATTGAATTTACCCTGTATGACTGCCTCGATCGTGCATGGCAGTGCGGTACTGTACAGCTGGACTTCTCCCTGCCGCAGCGTTTAAGCGCCTCTTATGTTGGCGAAAACAACGAGCGCCAGGTACCAGTAATGATTCACCGCGCGATTCTCGGTTCGCTGGAGCGCTTCATCGGCATCCTGACCGAAGAGTTCGCTGGCTTCTTCCCAACCTGGCTTGCGCCAGTGCAGGTAGTGGTCATGAATATTACTGATTCTCAGTCTGAATACGTTAATGAATTGACGCGTAAACTACAAAATGCGGGCATTCGCGTAAAAGCGGACTTGAGAAATGAGAAGATTGGCTTTAAAATCCGCGAGCACACTTTACGTCGTGTCCCGTATATGTTGGTCTGTGGCGACAAAGAAGTCGAAGCCGGCAAAGTGGCCGTGCGTACCCGTCGCGGTAAAGACCTCGGCAGCATGGACGTAAATGAAGTGATCGAGAAGCTGCAACAAGAGATTCGCAGCCGCAGTCTTCAACAACTGGAGGAATAAGGTATTAAAGGCGGAAAACGAGTTCAAACGGCACGTCCGAATCGTATTAATGGCGAGATTCGCGCCCAGGAAGTTCGCTTAACTGGTCTGGAAGGTGAGCAGCTGGGTATTGTGAGTCTGAGAGAAGCTATCGAAAAGGCTGAAGAGGCTGGAGTAGATTTAGTTGAAATCAGCCCTAACGCCGAACCGCCAGTTTGTCGTATCATGGACTACGGCAAGTTCCTTTATGAAAAGAGTAAGTCTTCTAAGGAACAGAAGAAGAAGCAGAAAGTTATCCAGGTTAAGGAAATTAAATTCCGCCCTGGTACTGATGAAGGTGACTATCAGGTAAAACTCCGCAGCCTGATTCGCTTTCTCGAAGATGGCGATAAGGCCAAGATCACGCTGCGTTTCCGCGGTCGTGAGATGGCCCACCAACAGATCGGTATGGAAGTGCTTAATCGCGTGAAAGACGATCTGGTTGAACTGGCAGTAGTCGAATCCTTCCCAACGAAGATCGAAGGCCGCCAGATGATCATGGTGCTCGCTCCGAAGAAGAAACAGTAAGGCCATCAAGTAACATTCCGGTGGGCTTCGGCTCACTGGTTTGTTCGCCTTTGTTTCGTTTATTAACAATGCGAAGTGGAAGTTATTAAAATGCCAAAAATTAAGACCGTACGCGGTGCTGCAAAGCGCTTCAAAAAAACCGGTAAAGGTGGTTTTAAGCACAAGCACGCTAACCTGCGTCACATTCTGACCAAAAAAGCTACCAAGCGTAAACGTCACCTGCGTCCGAAAGCCATGGTTTCCAAAGGCGATCTGGGCCTGGTAATCGCGTGCCTGCCGTACGCATAAGTCGTTAACCCTTTTAACTTTTTAATTAGAATAGATACAGGAGAGCACATATGGCTCGCGTAAAACGTGGTGTAGTTGCCCGTGCACGTCACAAGAAAATTTTGAAACAAGCTAAAGGTTACTACGGTGCGCGTTCTCGCGTATACCGCGTTGCCTTCCAGGCTGTTATCAAAGCTGGTCAGTACGCTTATCGTGACCGTCGTCAGAAAAAGCGTCAGTTCCGCCAACTGTGGATTGCGCGTATCAACGCAGCAGCACGTCAGAACGGTATTTCTTACAGCAAATTCATCAACGGCCTGAAAAAAGCCTCTGTTGAAATCGACCGTAAGATCCTGGCTGACATCGCCGTATTCGACAAATTAGCGTTCACCGCTCTGGTCGAAAAAGCGAAAGCAGCTCTGGCATAAGCCAGTTGAAAGAGGGAGCTTGTCTCCCTCTTTTCGTTTCAACACTATCAATACATTGACTTTTATCCGTGCAGGCTTTTCAATACAGGTCTGACATTTCTTACCAGACAAGGTAATGCAAGCATGAATGCTGCTATTTTCCGCTTCTTTTTTTACTTTAGCACCTGAACTCAGGAGGCTAGCGCGTGAAAGAAGAAACGGAAAACAGCGCCAGAAAGCCTCCCCTGTGGAGGCTTTTTTCGTATATAGATTCGGGATATTTATTTCACTAAAACCGGTGTCTGCACCGACATAATGAGGAAAACCATGTCACATCTCGCAGAGCTGGTTGCCAGTGCCAAGGCAGCCATTAACGAGGCATCAGATGTTGCCGCGCTGGACAACGTCCGCGTTGAATATCTGGGTAAAAAAGGGCATCTGACCCTGCAAATGACCACCCTGCGTGAGTTGCCGCCGGAAGAGCGCCCGGCAGCGGGGGCGGTCATTAACGAAGCGAAAGAGCAGGTGCAGCAGGCGCTGAACGCGCGTAAGGCTGAGCTGGAAGGCGCCGCGCTCAATGCCCGTCTGGCGGCAGAGACCATCGACGTCTCGCTGCCGGGTCGCCGCATCGAAAACGGCGGTTTACATCCGGTTACCCGCACCATCGATCGTATCGAAAACTTCTTCGGCGAACTCGGCTTTACCGTGGCGACTGGCCCGGAAATCGAAGATGACTATCATAACTTCGATGCGCTTAACATTCCGGGTCACCATCCGGCGCGCGCCGACCATGATACCTTCTGGTTCGATGCGACCCGTCTGCTGCGTACTCAGACTTCTGGCGTGCAGATCCGCACCATGGAAAACCAGCAGCCGCCAATTCGTATTATCGCGCCGGGCCGCGTCTATCGTAACGATTACGATCAGACCCACACCCCGATGTTCCATCAGATGGAAGGTCTGATTGTTGATAAGAACATCAGCTTCACCAATCTGAAAGGTACCCTGCACGATTTCCTGAATAACTTCTTCGAAGAAGATCTGCAGGTACGCTTCCGTCCGTCCTACTTCCCGTTCACCGAGCCGTCTGCAGAAGTTGACGTGATGGGTAAAAACGGTAAATGGCTGGAAGTACTGGGCTGCGGCATGGTGCACCCGAACGTACTGCGTAACGTCGGCATCGATCCGGAAGTTTACTCCGGCTTCGCCTTCGGCATGGGCATGGAGCGTCTGACCATGCTGCGTTATGGCGTGACCGATTTGCGCGCATTCTTCGAAAACGATCTGCGTTTCCTCAAACAGTTTAAATAAGGGCAGGACAGAACAATGAAATTCAGTGAACTGTGGTTACGCGAATGGGTTAACCCGGCGATCGACAGCGAAGCGCTGTCCGATCAGATTACCATGGCGGGCCTGGAAGTTGACGGCGTTGAGCCGGTGGCCGGTAGCTTCAACGGCGTGGTCGTCGGTGAAGTGGTCGAGTGCGGCCAGCATCCGAATGCTGACAAACTGCGCGTTACTAAAGTCAATGTCGGCGGCGAGCGTCTGCTGGACATCGTCTGCGGCGCGCCAAACTGCCGTCAGGGCCTGAAGGTGGCCGTCGCGACCATTGGCGCCGTACTGCCGGGCGATTTTAAAATTAAAGCGGCGAAACTGCGCGGTGAACCGTCAGAAGGGATGCTGTGCTCTTTCTCCGAGCTGGGTATTTCCGACGATCATAGCGGTATCATCGAACTGCCGGCCGATGCGCCGATTGGTACCGACATTCGCGAATACCTCAAGCTTGACGACAACACCATCGAAATCAGCGTTACGCCAAACCGCGCCGACTGCCTGGGTATTATCGGCGTGGCGCGCGATGTCGCTGTGCTGAACAAAGCGCCGCTGAACGCGCCGGAAATCACTCCGGTTGCCGCGACCATTGACGACGTGCTGCCGATTCAGGTTGAGGCGCCGCAGGCGTGCCCGCGTTATCTGGGCCGCGTGGTGAAAGGCATCAACGTCAAAGCGCCGACCCCGCTGTGGATGAAAGAAAAACTGCGTCGCTGCGGTATCCGTTCTATTGATGCGGTGGTTGACGTGACCAACTACGTGCTGCTTGAACTGGGCCAGCCGATGCATGCCTTTGACCGCGACCGCATTGAAGGCGGTATCGTGGTGCGGATGGCGAAAGAGGGCGAAACGCTGGTGCTGCTGGACGGCTCTGAAGCTAAGCTCGATAGCGATACGCTGGTTATTGCTGACCATAAGAAAGCGCTGGCGATGGGTGGTATCTTCGGCGGCGAACATTCCGGCGTTAACGATGAAACCCAGAACGTGCTGTTGGAATGCGCGTTCTTCAGCCCGCTGTCTATCACCGGTCGCGCGCGCCGTCATGGCCTGCACACCGATGCATCCCATCGCTACGAGCGCGGCGTCGATCCAGCTCTGCAGTATAAAGCGCTGGAGCGTGCGACCCGTCTGCTGATCGACCTGTGCGGCGGTGAAGCCGGCCCGATTATCGATGTAACCAACGAAGAGACGCTGCCAAAACGCGCCACCATCACCCTGCGCCGTAACAAGCTGGATCGCCTGATCGGCCATCATATCGATGACGCGCAGGTCAGCGACATTCTGCAGCGTCTGGGTTGCGAAGTGACCGTTGGTCAGGACCAGTGGCAGGCCGTTGCGCCAAGCTGGCGTTTCGATATGGAGATCGAAGAAGATCTGGTTGAAGAAGTGGCCCGCGTCTACGGCTACAACAACATTCCTGACGAGCCGGTACAGGCGGGTCTGATTATGGGAACCCACCGTGAAGCGGATCTGTCGCTGAAGCGCGTGAAAACGCTGCTGAACGACAAAGGTTATCAGGAAGTGATTACCTACAGCTTCGTTGACCCGAAAGTACAGCAGCTAATCCACGCCGGTGAAGAGGCGCTGATTCTGCCAAGCCCGATCTCCAGCGAAATGTCGGCAATGCGTCTGTCGCTGTGGACCGGTCTGTTGGGCACCGTCGTCTACAACCAGAACCGTCAACAGAGCCGCGTGCGCATCTTTGAGAGCGGTCTGCGCTTCGTGCCGGATACGCAGGCGCCGCTGGGCATTCGTCAGGATGTGATGCTGGCCGGGGTGATTAGCGGTAACCGCTACGAAGAACACTGGAACCTGGCAAAAGAAACCGTCGATTTCTATGATTTAAAAGGCGATCTGGAATCTGTTCTTGATCTGACCGGTAAATTAGCCGATATCGAATTCCGCGCAGAAGCGGCTACCGCACTGCATCCGGGACAATCCGCGGCGATTTATCTGAAAGGTGAACGCATTGGTTTCATTGGGGTTGTTCATCCGGAACTGGAACGTAAACTGGATCTCAACGGCCGCACTCTGGTGTTCGAAATCGAGTGGAACAAGCTTGCAGACCGCGTGGTGCCTCAGGCGCGCGAAATTTCTCGCTTCCCGGCAAACCGTCGCGATATCGCGGTACTGGTCGCGGAAAACGTCCCTGCAGCCGATGTTTTGGCCGAATGTAAGAAAGTTGGCGTAAATCAGGTAGTTGGCGTAAACTTATTTGACGTGTACCGTGGTAAGGGTGTGGCGGAAGGCTTTAAGAGCCTTGCGATTAGCCTGATCCTTCAGGATACCAGCCGTACACTCGAAGAAGAGGAGATTGCCGCTACCGTTGCCAAATGTGTAGAGGCATTAAGAGAGCGATTCCAGGCATCATTGAGGGATTGAACCTATGGCGCTTACAAAAGCTGAAATGTCAGAATATCTGTTTGATAAGCTTGGGCTTAGCAAGCGGGATGCCAAAGAACTGGTAGAGTTGTTTTTCGAAGAGATCCGTCGTGCTCTGGAAAACGGAGAACAGGTAAAACTCTCCGGGTTTGGCAACTTCGATTTGCGTGATAAGAACCAACGCCCGGGACGTAACCCGAAAACGGGGGAAGATATTCCCATTACAGCCCGGCGTGTGGTGACCTTCAGACCCGGACAGAAGTTAAAAAGCCGTGTCGAAAACGCTTCACCCAGAGAGAAATAATCTGGACTGACTAATTAAAAAGGCCGCTATGCGGCCTTTTTTCTTACCTGTTTTATCTTACGCTTTTACGGCGGTGACCATGATTTCCACCAGGATGTCGGGCCGCGCCATCTCGGCCTGAACGGCCGCCCGCGCCGGGCTATGGCCTTCCGGCATCCACGCCACCCAGACCTCATTAAACGCGGCAAAATCGCGTGAGATATCTTTAAGCCAGATCTGTGCGGAAAGGATGTGCTGCTTGTCGCTACCGGCGGCGACCAGCAGGGCGTCGAGCTTCTCCAGTACTTCGCGGGTTTGCAGCGCAATATCATCAGCGCTGCTTTTCGGCGTTTGGCCGGAGAGAAACACCAGGTTGCCGTACTCGACGCTGGCGGAAAGTCGGGGTTGCGGATTATTACGAATAATTGTCATGCGGATTGTTTCCATGTCAGACCATCTAAAGAAATTGCCGGCGCTTCGCCATCGAGGAGTGCTCCCAGTATCACGGCGCTGCCGGCCGCGAGCGTAAAACCAAGGCTACCCTGGCCGAGATTCATCCACAGATTCTGGTATCCGGCGCGCCCCAGCATCGGTGGGCCCGCTGGCGTCGACGGGCGCATACCGGTCCAGGCTTCAGCCTCATCCAGCCCCTGCAGATCGGGGAAGCTGTTCGCGACGATATTTTTCAGCGCCTGAACGCGGCTATCCCGTATTTCTTCACCGTCGTAGCCGATATCCACCATCGCCGCGATGCGTAACCGATCGCCCAGGCGGGCGTAAACGATTTTGTGTCCGTAGTCAGTCACGCTGATATCCGGCGCGATCCCGGCCTCTTTAGGGTAGGGAAGGGTCAGGCTGTATCCCTTCAGCGCGCACAGCGGCACGCGCACGCCCAGATGACCCAGCAGTGGGCCGCTACCGTTGCCGGCGGCGACGACATAATCATCGCCGGTTATTGTACCGCGGCTGGTCTCAAGCGAACTGATACGCCCGTCGCGCTTATTGAGCCGCAGCACCTCGCAGTGGGTGAGCAGGCTGAAGTTGCTGCTGGCATTGAGTTTGTCGAGCAGGGCGAGGCAGAATTTATGGCAGTCTGCCGTTTCATCTCCCGGTGAATAAATCCCGCCTTGTAGCGAATGGCTGATGTGTTTCAGCGCCGGTTCCAGCTGCAGGCAGGCTTCGGCACTCAGGGCATGCTGATACTGGGGATTAATCCCTTTTGCCGCTTTATGAAAGTCGTACTCCCGGCGATGGATAATGAGTTTACCGCTACGCCGCCAGTGAAAATCAGCAAGATTATCTTCATCAAGCCACGACTGCATAACCTGACGGCTGAGCAGTGATAAACGCAAAATATGATCGCCGTTAATTTTGTTGCTTTGGCTATTGCAGGCGCGCAGGAACTGCAACAGCCAGCGCCACTGCTGGAAAGACATTTGCAGGCGCATATTCAGCGGCGAATCGGCTTTGCCCATCCATTTAATCCCCTGCAGGGGGACGCCACGGTCGGCAAGCGGCGCCACGTAGCGGTAGCTTAATTGCCCGCCGTTGGCGAAACTTGTGGCGCTGCCCGGCTCGGCGTTGCGCTCCAGTAGCTGCACCTGGTGTCCGCTCTTAATTAATACCCAGGCGGTGGCCAGCCCTACCACGCCGCCGCCGATAATCACAATGCGTTTTTTCATAACCTGATATATCCACCGCTGATAAATATCTTGCGGTTATGTCAAAGCATTTACCCCAGCGGCGCAATTGACTTTTTATGGTCAGGGTATAACTGCAGGTTAATTTCTTTGAGCTGTTGACGCAGCTGTTTACACAGAAAATCGACAAATTTCTGTGTGATTGGGCTGAGCGAAACATCGGCGCGACGCAGCAGGCAAAGGTTGATTTTCATTGGCGGCGTAATCGGGTGAATCATCTCCGGCGACAGATTATGTCGCGCCGAAAAGATATCGGTGATGCTGCAGCCGATACCGCGCTTCACGAACTCGGTGGCCATGTAGTAGGTCTGTACATTAAGCCGGGTAGTGGAAAAATCACGGCGGGTGGCGATGGCGGCAGAGAGCGAATGCGGCCCCGGCGAGATCCAGCGCTGCTGATCGATCTCTTTGATGTCCACCGCGCCTTGTCGGTAGTCGCGGTCGATATAGACCAGCGGCACTTCGGCAATCAGGGTGGTGATGATCTCCCCCTGCTGGACCGGCTGCAGCGTCAGCGCTAAATCTATTTCGCGCAGATCCAATTTCTTGACCAGCGTCTCAGTATGCTCGGTGGTTAAGGTCATCACCAGATTACTGTTTTGTTGATAAAAATCGGTCACCAGCTCCGGCACCAGGCTTAATCCGAGGCTTGGTAAACAGCCTAAGGTAATTTTGGCGCGCGGATCGCGGGCCAGATTATCCGCCAGCAGGCGCAGGTTATCGAGATCCTGATAAATGCTCTGCGCTTTTTCAAAAAGTGTGAGCGCTTCGCTACTTGGCAGCAGCTTACCCCGTACCCGCTGAAACAGCTTAAAACCGAGCTTAAGCTCGGCGTTTTTTAACGCTTTACTGGCGGCCGGCTGGGAGATATTCAGCGATTCCGCCGCACGTGAAAGAGAGCCGCAAGTCATCACGGCGTAGAAGATTTCCAGATGGCGCAGTTTCATGAACAGTTAACTCAGGGTTATAGCTTGCCGATAAAAAGTCATTTTCTACTAACACTAAATTAACATAAATTTAATCGCCAATCAGCGCTCCGGTTACATATTGTGCTGCTGGTACCGTCTTCAGGCGGTCTTTTACGTTCTCAGAACCATTCCCTTTGTACCCTACAAACCCTCAGGCCATGAAGCCAATAATGATAACGAGGGGGGATATTTTCTGAGCAGGCCCGAATACGCCAACCTGCAATCGCGGTCGGTTCTAATGGCTTTAAGGAGTTATATGAGTGACTCAACGCTCGCTGGCAATACGCTCGCCAGACGAAATATCACAAGAAAAAACGTTATTATTGGCCTGTTATTGGTGCTGTTTGTGTTGACCGCGTGGTGGTGCCATGGCCGCCCGAGTAATGAACTCGGCCTGTTGGGCTTTACGCCATTAGTGGCGTTAGCGGTGCTGTCTCTGGTCGGTGTCGATATTGTGCTGGCGGTGATTTCTTCAATTATTATCGCCATGATAATGACCTCCACCGGGTTGCCGGAAATGGGCACCATGCTGGCGAAATCCACCGGTTCATTTATCGCCACCGTCGGGCTGATTATTATGCTTGGCGCCGGGGTTGGCGAAGTCGCCACCCGTACTGGCGCTGCGGTTGAGTTAGTGAAATTTGTAGTTCACCGCATCGGCCTGTCCAGCCAGACCCGAGTGAAGTTTGGCATTGTGGTGTCCTCGATTTTAATCTGCGGCTCGCTGGGGACGATGGCTGGTGGTAACGCGATTATTGTCGCGGTGATCATCCCGGTGGCGGCAGCGGTACGCCTGACTCCGCCGACGGTGGCCGCGCTGATGATGACCGCCGGCTCCGTGGGATTGTTTACCGGGCCGTTTACCCCCAGCACCGTGACTATCCTGAGCCTCGGCGGATTGAGCTATCCGGATTATCTGCTGTACGTGGGGCTGCCGATGAGCGCGGTGACGCTGCTGGCCGGCTGGGTGATGGCGGGGCGGATCCAGAAGATGACCGAAGGTAAACTGCGCTATGAAGTCGATCTCACGGAGAAGCCAACAGAGGAACTGAGCGCCGCGCAGCTGCGTCGGCGTAAGCTCAGCGCGTTGGCCTTCGCGGCAACGATTATCGTGATGGCGGTCATTGGCGTGGTGATCAAAGCCGGATTCAGCTTTGCGATTATCGTGATGCTGCTGGTGGCCTTGATTACCGGGCTGGTGGGCGGCCTGCGTCCGACGCAGATCCTGCAGGCGCTGTACCACGGTTGTGGCCGTCTGGTGTGGATGTTTATCCTCTACTGGCTGTATAACCCGATCCTGGAGCTGATGGATGGCCTTCATGCCTATCAGGGGCTGCTCGACTATACCCAGCCGCTGCTGGAAGGTATTTCGCCTGCCTGGCTGTGCTTTTGCATCTTCGCTTTCAATATTATTGGCCACGTACCGGGGGCGGCGGTGGCGCAGATGACCTTCACCCACAAAATTTTCGGCCCGATGCTAATGGCCGCCGGCGTGCCGCCGCAGGGGACTACCGCGGTGTTACTGGCCTCTTCGCAGGTCGACTGGTTTGGCCCATTCCCCTCTTCGGATATGTTTGGTCAGATGGGGCTGGCGCAGTCTACCCATCTGAAATATATGCTGTATAACGGCTGGGCGATTGTGGTGGCGAATATCATTCTCTTCGCGTTACTGTTCCAGGTATTGGTGTAAATTCCATTCCCACGCTGGCGTCACGAGGAGCGCTGGCGCCAGCGTGGGAATGACTCTGAGTTTTTCCTTTTCTCCCCGCCATCGCCACCGTAAAATCAATCACCTCGCTCACTTGCCTCCGGGACTTATGCAGACCTTTGCCGATATTCAACAGCGCCATAACCGTCGTTGGCTAACCGCCTTAACGCTGATCCTGCTCGTCACATTGACTATTAGCCTGTGCGCCGGCGACCAATGGATCCCGCCGCAGGAGTGGTTTAGCGCCAAAGGCGAGCTGTTTATCTGGCAAATCCGTCTGCCCCGCACGCTGGCGGTGCTGTTAGTGGGGGCGGCGCTGGCGCTTTCCGGCGCGATCATGCAGGCGCTGTTTGAAAACCCGCTGGCGGAACCGGGACTGTTGGGCGTCTCTAACGGCGCGGGCGTTGGGCTGATTGCCGCCGTGCTGTTAGGCCACGGCGTGTTACCCATGTGGGCGCTGGGGCTGTGCGCCATTGCCGGCGCGCTGCTGATTACCTTTATTCTGCTCCGTTTCGCCCGGCGTCACCTGTCTACCAGCCGTCTGCTGTTGGCGGGCGTGGCGCTCGGCATTATCTGTAGCGCGTTGATGACCTGGGCGGTCTATTTCTCAACCTCTTTTGACCTGCGCCAGCTGATGTACTGGATGATGGGCGGTTTTGGCGGTGTCGACTGGCAGCAGCTGTGGCTGATGCTGGCGCTGCTACCGGTGCTGCTGTGGGTATGCTGGCAATCGCAGCCGCTGAATTTACTGGCGTTGGGCGAAGTCTCGGCGCGTCAGCTCGGCCTGCCGCTGTGGCTATGGCGGAAATTACTGGTGGTGGCCACCGGCTGGCTGGTCGGCGTCAGCGTGGCGCTGGCGGGGGCGATTGGCTTTATTGGTCTGGTGATCCCGCATATTTTGCGCCTGTGCGGCCTGAGCGATCATCGGGTGCTGCTTCCCGCCTGCCTGTTAGCTGGCGCCAGCGCGCTGCTCGGCGCCGATATCATCGCCCGGCTGGCGTTATCGGCGGCGGAATTACCGATCGGCGTGGTGACGGCGACGCTGGGGGCGCCGGTGTTCATCTGGTTGCTGCTGCGTTCAGGGCGACGGGGGTAGGGAGACGCCGTCAGCATGGACGGCGTCGGGGGACGCTTACCAGCCTTTGATGGCATCGCCTTTATAGACTTCCTGCGCTTTATCGGCGACTTCCCTGGTCTGGAAGGCCTCTTTCAGCTCCTGAATTTTCTTGCTGTCTTTATTATCTTCGCGCGCCACAATCGCATTGACATAAGGTGAATCCGGGCCTTCCATAAACAGACCATCGCGGGCGGCGGATAAACCGACCTGCGCCGAGAAATTAGTGTTGATGATGGCCAGCGTTACGTTCGGGTCGTCGAGCGTACGGGTCAGCTGCGGAGTATCGACTTCAACAATCTTCAGATGTTTCGGGTTATCAATGATATCCAGCGTAGTGGGCAGATAGCCTACGCCGTCTTTCAACTTGATTAATCCTTGTGCCTGTAACAGCAGCAGGCTGCGGCCAAGCGTGGTGGTTTCGTTAGAAATAGAGACGGTCGCGCCGTCAGGCAGTTCGCTGATATTTTTGATTTTGCGCGAATAGGCGGCAATCGGGAAGACGAATGTTTTACCGACGATGGCGAATTTATAGCCGCGCTCTTTCGACTGCGCTTCGAGATAAGGCAGCGTCTGGAAAGCGTTAGCGTCGACATCCTTATTATTTAACGCTTCATTCGGCAGGACGTAATCATTGAAAGAGATAACCTCAACGTCGAGGTTATATTTATCTTTTGCTACCTGCTCTACGACTTTCCAGATAGCTTCATCCGGGCCGGTATTGATCGCGACTTTAACCTTATTGTTATCGTCCGGAGAGCAGGCGGATAACAGCGCCACCGATGTGGCGATTAACACCGAGCTTAACAACTTCTTCATCTCTAAAAACTCTCTTAAATTAACAAGTAACGAAACACTATTACATACTTTTCACACTGTACACTGATTTGTCCGCTGCGGATATTGAGAGGAATTCATGTTGCCGTTGGCAAGCGCAGCGCTGTCACATCAAGCGACATTTGCCCGCGAATCAAAGTAGAATCAAGCGCGTTGAATCCGCTACAGTAGATAGGGATCTTCTTAACCTGCATTATTGACTGAGGGAAGGCTATGCAACACGACATTCTTAATACCGAAGTGACGACCATTGATGGCGAAAAAACCACCCTGGCAGCGTATGCCGGAAAGGTGCTGCTGATCGTCAACGTGGCCTCAAAATGCGGCCTCACGCCGCAGTATGAGCAACTGGAAGCGCTGCAAGAAGAGTTTGCCCCGCAGGGATTTAGCGTCCTTGGCTTCCCATGTAACCAGTTTCTCGGCCAGGAGCCGGGCAGCGAAGAAGAAATTAAAACGTTCTGCAGCATGACCTACGGCGTCACCTTCCCGCTGTTCAGTAAAATTGACGTCAACGGCGAACATCGCGCGCCGTTGTATCAAAAATTGATTGCCGCCGCCCCGAAGGCCGTCGCACCGGAAGGGAGCGGGTTTTATGAGCGGATGGCCAGTAAAGGGCGCGCACCGCTGTACGTTGATGACATCCTGTGGAACTTTGAAAAATTCCTCGTTGGCCGCGATGGTCAGGTGATTCAGCGTTTCTCGCCGGATATGACGCCGGACGATCCGCAACTGCTGGCTGCGGTAAAAGGAGCATTAGCGCAATAATGCCGTTTTTGATGCAGCTACAGGATGTAGCGGAAGCGGGGCGGCTGTCGCCGTTTACCGCTGACGTGCGGCCCGGTGAGATAATCCATCTCGTGGGGCCGAATGGTGCCGGCAAAAGTACCCTGCTGGCGCGCATGGCCGGGCTGACCAGCGGTCCCGGTTTGATTACGCTTAACCAGCGGGCGCTGGCTCAGTGGCCCGCAGCGGAGCTTGCCCGGCATCGCGCCTATCTGAGCCAGCAGCAGCTCCCGCCCTTCGCGATGCCGGTGTGGCACTATCTGTCGTTACATATGCAGGATAGCGCCCCGCAGGAGTTGCTCAACGAGATTGCCGGGCAACTGGGCTTAAGCGATAAGCTGGGGCGCCAGGTCAACCAGATCTCCGGCGGCGAGTGGCAGCGGGTGCGTCTGGCGGCGGTGATCCTGCAGATTCACCGGCGCGCGAATCCAGCCGGGCAGCTGTTGTTATTGGATGAACCAATGAACAGCCTTGATGTGGCGCAGCAGGCGGCGCTGGATAACGTGCTGGCGTCGCTGTGCGCGCTGGGGATCGCTATCGTGATGAGCAGCCACGATCTCAACCATACATTGCGTCATGCGCAGAGGGCGTGGCTCATTTGTGAGGGGCAGATGATTGCCTGCGGGGAAACGTATGAGGTGTTAAGTGAAGAGAATTTGACCGCCGCTTATCATATCGCTTTCCAGCGGGTGGAAGTCGCGGGTCATCTTATGCTCGTGGCGTCACAGTAGCGGGTAAGGATCTTGCCTGTAAGCCGCTAAACAGGCTAAATTATTGCAATAACAGGACAGGGAACAGAGGAATCGTCTGAGATGCGTGTGTGGTTCATTCTAATTGCGGCGATGGTGCTGGCAGGCTGTAGCAGCCACCGCGCGCCGCCGCCGAATCCACGGCTGGCTGATTCCATTACCGTGGTAGCCAATCTCAATGAGCAATTGCGCAACTGGCGCGGCGCGCCGTACCGCTATGGCGGCATGACGCCACGCGGCGTCGACTGCTCGGGCTTTGTGGTACGCACGTTCCGTGACAAATTCGCCATGCAGCTGCCGCGGGAAACTCGCGAGCAGGCGGAAATCGGCACCCGAATTGATAAAAGCGATCTGTTGCCCGGCGACCTGGTGTTCTTCAAAACCGGCTCCGGCGAAAGCGGCCTGCACGTCGGTATCTATGATACCGACAATCAATTTATTCACGCCTCCACCAGTCAGGGCGTAACCCGCTCGTCGCTGGACAACGTCTACTGGAATAAGAAATTCTGGCAGGCGAGGCGCATTTAACCCGCATCTGGCGAGAAAAGGGAGCGAGAGCTCCCTTTTTTAATTGCCATAACCCTGCAGTTCGCCCGTGTTAATCCCCTGTTGAAGGCACTACACTGGCGGCAGGAGGAACCATGACCCTGTCTTTTACTACTCACTGGCGCGATCGGCTGCCGGGTTTTTACACTTCACTGGCGCCCACGCCGCTGGATAACGCGCGTCTCATCTGGCGCAACACCGTGCTGGCGCAAACGCTGGGCGTCCCGGAGACGTTATTTAATCCGCAACATGGGGCGGGCGTCTGGGGAGGCGAGGCGGTGCTGCCGGGAATGTCGCCGCTGGCGCAGGTCTACAGCGGCCATCAGTTCGGCGCCTGGGCCGGTCAGCTTGGCGACGGGCGCGGAATTCTGCTTGGCGAGCAGCAGTTGCCGGATGGTCAACGTTTTGACTGGCATCTTAAAGGCGCCGGTCTGACGCCCTATTCGCGAATGGGCGATGGCCGGGCGGTACTGCGCTCGACTATCCGCGAAAGCCTTGCCAGCGAAGCAATGCATGCGCTGGGGATCCCAACCACCCGCGCGCTGGCGATGGTGACCAGCGACACGCCGGTTTACCGCGAACGCGAAGAACGCGGCACCATGCTGATGCGCATCGCCGAAAGCCACGTCCGCTTTGGCCATTTCGAACATTTTTACTATCGTCGCGAAGCGGAAAAAGTTCAGCAGCTGGCAGATTATGTGATTGAACACCACTGGCCGCAGCTGCAGCAGGAGGCGGATAAGTATATTCTTTGGTTTCGTGACGTTGTCACGCGTACCGCTGAAATGATCGCCAGCTGGCAGACCGTTGGCTTTGCCCACGGGGTGATGAATACCGACAATATGTCGATTCTTGGCCTGACCATGGATTATGGTCCGTATGGCTTCCTCGATGATTTCCAACCCGGTTTTATCTGTAACCACTCTGATTACCAGGGGCGCTACAGCTTTGATAACCAACCGGCGGTAGGGTTGTGGAACCTGCAGCGTCTGGCCCAGTCGCTCTCGCCGTTCATCAGCGCCGACGCGCTGAACGCGGCGCTGGATGACTATCAGCATGCCTTGTTGACTACCTACGGCCGCCGCATGCGCGACAAACTCGGCTTCTATACTCAGCAAACCGGTGATAACACTCTGCTTGATGGACTGTTCAGCCTGATGGAGCGTGAAGGGAGTGACTACACCCGTACCTTCCGGATGCTGAGCCAAAGCGAGCAGCACAGCGCGGCATCGCCGCTGCGTGATGAGTTTATCGACCGCGCGGCCTTTGATAGCTGGTTTGCCGACTACCGGGCGCGGCTGCGCGATGAACAGATCGACGATAGCGAACGCCAGCAGCGGATGCAGGGCGTCAACCCGGCGGTGGTGCTACGCAACTGGCTGGCGCAGCGGGCGATAGAAAAAGCCGAAGATGGCGACATGGGCGAGCTGGAACGTCTGCATGAAGCCCTCGCGCAGCCGTTCGCCGATCGTACAGATGATTATGCCAGCCGCCCGCCTGATTGGGGTAAACATCTGGAAGTGAGCTGCTCCAGTTAACCGTAAAGCCTCGCCATCGCGCGGGGTTTTATTTGGTCAAAATTAGCTTACCGGCGTGGGTCTGGCGCAGCAGATAGCGCTGGCCGTCATGTTCGATCACCACGCGACCTTCCGCACCCAACAGCGTCCGGCTGCTGATTTGGCGATCGCTGGCAAGGGGATAGGGAGCATTGTCTTTCGTTTTCTCAGCTGTGGCAGTGTTATCCATACGCGTCATAGCACCAAAATAAAAATAAAAGCAACAATGATAATCATTATCAGTAATGTTAATTTTCACGGCAAGCCTTTTTTGTTGTGGCTTACCATTTCAGGTAGTTATTGCGCAGAGGATGAACGGCGAGCGGTGAAATCCCGCCGCGAGCGCGGCGGGGGGAGGGATTACAACCGTGTAGCGGTGGCTGCAGCCAGTTCAGCGAGCATTTTTTCGCTATCTTCCCAGCTCAGGCACGGGTCGGTAATCGACTGGCCCCAGATCAGCGGCTGACCGGGGATCACTTTTTGCGTCCCTTCGGCGAGGAAGCTCTCCGCCATGATCCCGGCAATGGCGGTGGAGCCCTCGCGGATCTGCTGGCAGATATTGGCGCACACTTCCAGTTGACGGCGATGCTGCTTCTGACAATTGCCATGGCTGAAGTCGACGACCAGTTGCTCAGGGAGATCGAATTCCCGTAGCGCTTCGCCGGCGGCGGCGATATCCGCAGCATGATAATTTGGCCGTTTACCGCCGCGCATAATGATATGGCCGTACGGGTTACCGCTGGTCTGGTAGATAGTCATCTGGCCCTGTTTATCCGGTGACAGGAACATATGGCTGGCGCGCGAGGCGCGTATCGCGTCGACCGCGATACGGGTGTTGCCGTCGGTTCCGTTTTTAAAACCAACCGGGCAGGAGAGCGCCGAGGCCATCTCGCGGTGGATTTGGCTTTCGGTGGTGCGCGCGCCGATGGCGCCCCAGCTAATCAGATCGGCGATAAACTGCCCGGTCACCATATCCAGGAATTCGGTGGCGGTTGGGATACCCAGCTCGTTGATCTGCAGCAGCAGACGACGCGCCAGTTCGATACCGTGATTGACCCGGTAGCTGCCGTTGAGATCGGGGTCGGAAATAAGACCTTTCCAGCCCACGACGGTGCGCGGTTTTTCGAAATAGGTGCGCATGACAATTTCCAGCTGCGGCTGGTAACGTTCGCGCATGCCCTGCAGGCGGCGCGCATATTCCAGCGCCGCTTCAGGGTCGTGAATGGAGCAGGGGCCGATAATTACCAGCAGGCGGCGGTCTTCGCCGTTGAGGATTTTTTCAATCCGCCGGCGGGAGGCGGAGACGTGGGCGGCAACCTCGGCCGACACGGGATGGCGCTGCGCCAGTTCCGCGGGCGTTACCAAGCTTTCAATGCGCGCGGTACGCAATTCGTCTGTTTTATTCATTGGGGTCTCAAAAATCTGTTTCTTCCGCGGCGAAAATGCCGGGAAGTGATGCGCATCACGATAAACCAATCCCTGCTTATTGCAAGAGCAGGGCATGATCCTGTATAGGCCACGAGCGATAGCATAAACAAATTTTCAATAATGTACTAGTGTATTAGTACATCCTGCGATTCAGCCCCATGATATCCATGATTTTGGTGGCAATTTCCTCTACCGAATAGTTGGTGCTGTTGAGGCAGGGGATCTTGTTTTTGCGGTACAACGCTTCGACTTCGGTCACTTCCATGCGGCACTGGCGCAACGAGGCGTAGCGGCTATTTTCCCGGCGCTCTTCGCGGATTGCCGCCAGTCGCTCCGGGTTAATCGTCAGGCCGAACATCTTGTGCTGCAGCGGCTTTAACGAGGCCGGGAGAACCAGATTGTCCATATCGTCGGCGATAAAAGGGTAGTTAGCGGCGCGAATACCGTATTGCATGGCCAGATACAGGCTGGTCGGCGTTTTGCCGCAGCGCGAAACGCCAAGCAGGATCACCTGCGCCTGATCGAGATTGCGCAGCGAGATGCCATCATCGTGGGCAAGCGTGTAATCGATGGCGGCGATACGCGCATCGTATTTAATCAGGTTACCGGGATTCAGGCCATGGGTGCGGTGAGCCACCGGCGTGGGATCCAGATGTAATTCTTGCTGCAGTGGGGCGACCAGCGCCTGCACGATATCCTGACAAAAACCCTCGCTTTGCAAAATTATGTCGCGAATTTCGGGGATAACGATGGAATAGAAGACCAGCGGCCGGATGCCGGTTTGTTGAAAAATGGCATCGATTTGCTCTTTTACCGCCCGGGCGCGACTGACATTTTCGACGAACGGCAGGGTTACGCTACTGATAGCCACCGGGAATTGCGACATTACCGCATGGCCTAAAACTTCCGCCGTAATAGCGGTACCGTCAGAAATATAAAATACGTGGCGATCTACAGCACTGTCCATTTTGACCATCCGGTATAATTATCTAAAAGCAGAGTAAATTTAAGCACAGAGCTTTAACCTTTGTCTCACTTAAAAAAATGAAACGCTATTTTTGTTTTTAATGAAATGGCAGGTCCAGTTTCTGATTTTGCCCATTATTTGTATCAAATATCAATAGAGTTCATTTTAATCATAGAGTTAGACAATTCTGGAAAACAATCCGAAAAACAGAAAATTAATTTGCTTGAACGATTCACCGTTTTTTTCAGCGGCATAAATATGTCAGGATGAATACCGTAGTCGATCGTGTGTTTTCTATAATTTGTATTAAATCACAAAAGGATTGTCTCGATGTCCAACAATGGCTCGTCACCGCTGGTGCTTTGGTATAACCAACTCGGCATGAATGATGTAGACAGAGTTGGGGGCAAAAATGCCTCCCTTGGTGAAATGATTACTAACCTGTCCGGTATGGGTGTCTCCGTACCAAACGGGTTCGCCACCACCGCTGATGCTTTCGATCAGTTCCTGGACCAAAGCGGTGTTAACCAGCGCATTTATGCACTGCTGGATGAAACCGACATTGACGACGTTTCCGCATTAGCGAAAGCGGGCGCGCAGATCCGTCAGTGGATCATCGACACCCCCTTCCAGAGCGAACTGGAAAACGCGATTCGCGAAGCTTATGACCAGCTGTCCGCCGATGACGCCGAGGCCTCGTTTGCCGTGCGCTCTTCCGCGACGGCGGAAGATATGCCGGATGCTTCCTTCGCCGGTCAGCAAGAGACATTCCTCAACGTGCAGGGCTTTGACGCCGTGCTCGTTGCCGTGAAGCACGTATTCGCTTCACTGTTTAACGATCGCGCGATCTCCTATCGCGTGCATCAGGGTTACGATCACCGCGGCGTGGCGCTATCCGCCGGGGTGCAGAGGATGGTGCGCTCCGACCTGGCCTCCTCCGGCGTGATGTTCTCCATCGATACCGAGTCCGGTTTCGACCAGGTGGTGTTTATCACCTCTGCGTGGGGGCTTGGCGAGATGGTGGTGCAGGGCGCGGTGAACCCCGACGAATTTTACGTCCATAAACCGACCCTGGCGGCTAATCGCCCGGCTATCGTGCGCCGTACCATGGGGTCGAAAAAAATCCGCATGGTTTATGCGCCGACTCAGGAACACGGCAAGCAGGTGCGGATTGAAGATGTGCCCCAGGCGCAGCGCGATGTTTTCTCGTTAACCAACGAGGAAGTGGAAGAGCTGGCGAAGCAGGCGGTGCAGATCGAGAAGCACTACGGTCGCCCGATGGATATCGAGTGGGCGAAAGATGGCCATACCGGTAAGCTGTTTATCGTCCAGGCGCGTCCGGAAACGGTCCGTTCGCGCGGTCAGGTGATGGAGCGTTATACGCTGCATGCCCAGGGGCAGATCATCGCCGAAGGTCGAGCTATCGGCCACCGTATCGGCGCCGGCCCGGTCAAGGTTATCCACGATATCAGTGAGATGAACCGCATTGAGCCTGGCGACGTGCTGGTCACCGACATGACCGACCCGGATTGGGAACCGATCATGAAGAAAGCCTCGGCAATCGTCACCAACCGCGGCGGGCGTACCTGCCACGCGGCGATTATCGCCCGTGAGCTGGGCATCCCGGCGGTGGTCGGCTGCGGCGATGCGACCGATCGCATCCAGGAAAACCAGAACGTCACCGTTTCCTGCGCTGAAGGCGACACCGGCTATGTCTACGCGGAGCTACTGGACTTCAGCGTGAAGAGCTCAAGCGTTGGCGAGATGCCGAATCTGCCGCTGAAAGTGATGATGAACGTCGGCAACCCGGATCGCGCCTTTGACTTCGCCTGCCTGCCGAATGAAGGCGTGGGCCTGGCGCGTCTGGAATTCATCATCAACCGCATGATTGGCGTTCACCCGCGTGCGCTGCTGGAGTTTGACGACCAGGAGCCGGGCCTGCAGAACGAAATCCGCGAGCTGATGAAAGGCTACGACTCACCGAGAGAGTTCTACGTTGGCCGCCTGACCGAAGGGATCGCTACCCTTGGCGCCGCCTTCTACCCGAAACGGGTGATCGTGCGTTTGTCCGACTTCAAATCTAACGAGTACGCCAACCTGGTGGGCGGCGAGCGTTACGAGCCGGAAGAAGAGAACCCGATGCTCGGATTCCGCGGCGCCGGACGCTACGTTTCAGAAAGCTTCCGCGATTGCTTCGCGCTGGAGTGTGAAGCCATGAAACGCGTGCGTAACGACATGGGCCTGACCAACGTGGAAGTGATGGTGCCATTCGTACGTACCGTGGCGCAGGCGAAAGCGGTGGTTGAAGAGCTGGAACGTCAGGGACTGAAGCGCGGCGAGAACGGGCTGAAGATCATCATGATGTGCGAAATCCCGTCGAACGCGCTGCTGGCGGAGCAGTTCCTCGAGTACTTCGATGGCTTCTCGATTGGCTCGAACGACATGACGCAGCTGGCGCTGGGCCTCGATCGCGACTCCGGCGTCGTGTCTGAGCTGTTTGATGAACGCAACGACGCAGTGAAAGCGCTGCTGTCGATGGCCATCCGCGCGGCGAAAAAACAGGGCAAATACGTGGGCATCTGCGGCCAGGGGCCGTCCGACCACGAAGACTTTGCCGCCTGGCTGATGGAAGAGGGGATCGATAGCCTGTCCCTGAACCCGGATACCGTGGTGCAAACCTGGTTAGGTCTGGCTGAACTGAATAAATAAGTTCAACGCGGATGGCCCAATCCCTGGCAGAGATGCCGGGGATTTTTTTTGCCTTCAGCAACGTTTCGCGATGGTTGGTTTTGACGTAAAAAAAAGCCCATCGTGGGAGATGGGCAAAGACTACACACAGCAATTCGTTGTTTCACTCAGGGGATTTCCATGCTTATAAATCAATATCTTGATCTATAACCGTGGGCTAATAGTAGGCATCAGGGCTGTTGGCGTCGATCGGATTCTTCTCAATAGTTAAATCAGTGTGAAGAATATGAGAGGTAAATATCGAGCTGGAACATGAATATGCCGGAAGTGGCGGGGGATTGATAAATTTAGCTTAAGTTTAAGGCGGGTTTCCCCGCCTTTCGGTTACTTTTCGCTTTTGTTATGGCTGGCATTAAGCTCGGCGAGCTCCGCCAGAACCAGATCCGGGTCTAGCGGCGGTGGCGGCACTTCCTGCACCCAGGCGTCGTAAAGACGCCAGGAGACGGCCAGCAGCACCGGACCGATAAACAGGCCAATCATCCCGAAGGCGATCAGGCCGCCGATAACGCCGGAGAGGATCAGAATCATCGGCAGGTCGGCGCCCATGCGAATCAGTACCGGGCGAATCACGTTATCCATCGTACCCACCACGCAGCTCCACACCAGCAGCACCGTGCCCCAGGTCGTATCGCCGGTCCAGTATAGCCAGATAATTGAAGGGACCAGCACGATAAGCGGCCCCAGCTGTACCAGACAGGTGAAAATCATCACCACGGTCAACAGCGCGGCGTAAGGCACGCCGCTTATCGCCAGCCCGATACCGCCGAGCACCGCCTGCGCCAGCGCGGTGACAACCACGCCCAGCGCTACGGCGCGTACCGCCTGTCCGGCGAGGACCACCGCAGCATCGCCACGCTTTGAGGCCAGACGGGTCGCGAAGTAGCGGAAACCATAGGCGACGCGCTCGCCGCGCCAGTAAAGCAGGGCGCTGAACAACAGCATCAGTCCGCAGTAAACCAGAAGTTTACCAATGTGCGCCGCCTGGCCGACAAACCAGGTGGTGGTGGCGCCAATATAAGGGCGAACCTTAGCCATAATCGCCGCGCCGCCCATCTCCAGTAGGCTATGCCAGGCGGAATAGAGTTTATCGCCGATCAGCGGAATCGAGTTCAGCCAGGCGAAATCCGGCAGCGTTACCTGGCCGGTGCTGACGATTTTGATCAGCGGGGCGCTATTATCGACCAGGCTATTCACCAATAAGGCGATAGGAATAACGAACAGCAAAAACAGCAGCAGCGTCATCACCAGCACCGCCAGCGAGCGCTTGCCAAACAGCAGCTTTTGCAGACGCAGCAGCACCGGCCAGGTGGCGATGACCACGGTACCGGCCCAGGCAAAAGAGAGAATAAATGGTTGCACAACCCACAGGCAGGAAATAATTATCAGGGACAAAAACAGCACCGACAGCAGAATTTGCGGTATGTCCCGGGGCTGATGTTGGTTAATCATAGAGAAAATTTACCTTTCCAGTCGCGTCTCAATGCTGACGCAGCGTAATTCCATGTACAGATAATAATATCAATAATTTCGCGCGCCTGATTTTGCCCGTAAATCTCGTGGGCGGATATGAAAAAAATGTGATAAAAAGTTGAGTGCGCCACGCAAACGTTTAATTTGCGCATTATTACATCTTCTAAACACAACATATTCAGGCAGGGTCAAGCGTCATGATCCCACAGATTTCTCAAGCGCCGGGCGTCGTTCAGCTAGTGCTGAATTTTTTGCAAGTACTGGAGCAACAAGGTTTCACCGGCGATACCGCCACCAGCTATGCCGACCGGCTCACCATGGCGACCGATAACAGCGTCTATCAGCTGTTGCCGGACGCCATTCTGTTTCCCCGTTCCACCGCAGACGTCGCTTTACTGGCGCGGCTGGCGGCGGAGCCACGCTTTAAATCGCTGATTTTTACCCCACGCGGCGGTGGTACCGGCACCAATGGTCAAGCGCTGAACGCGGGGATTATCGTCGATATGTCGCGCTATATGAACCGTATTATCGAAATCAACCCCGAAGAGGGATGGGTGCGGGTCGAAGCCGGGGTAATCAAAGACCAGCTTAACCAGTTTCTTAAGCCCTACGGCTATTTCTTTGCCCCTGAACTGTCGACCAGTAACCGCGCGACGCTCGGCGGTATGATCAATACCGATGCCTCCGGACAGGGGTCATTGGTCTACGGTAAAACCTCCGATCATGTGCTTGGGGTGCGCTCGGTGCTCATGGGTGGCGATATCCTTGATACCTTACCCATTCCCGCCGCGCTGGCGGAAACGCTGGGGCGCGAGCAGTCAGCGATTGGCCGCATCTACCGTACCGTCTATCAGCGCTGCAAAGCGCAGCGTCAGCTGATCATCGATAAATTCCCAAAACTGAACCGCTTCCTGACCGGCTACGATTTGCGTCACGTGTTCAATGATGAGATGAGCGAGTTCGACCTGACGCGCATTCTGACCGGCTCCGAAGGCACGTTGGCATTTATTACCGAAGCGCGGCTCGATATTACGCGTCTGCCGAAGGTACGCCGGTTGGTCAACGTCAAATATGACTCTTTTGATTCGGCGCTGCGTAACGCCCCCTTCATGGTTGAAGCAAAGGCGCTGTCGGTGGAGACCGTCGATTCGAAGGTCCTTAATCTGGCGCGCGAAGATATCGTCTGGCACTCGGTGAGCGAACTGATCGCTGATGTGCCGGAAAAAGAGATGCTGGGGCTCAATATTGTTGAGTTTGCCGGTGATGATGCTGAATTAATAGACGGCCAGGTAACCACCCTGTGTCAGCGTCTTGATGAGCTGATGGCGCAGGGCGCCGCCGGGGTGATTGGCTGGCAGGTCTGTCATGAACTCGATGGTGTCGAGCGCATCTATGCCATGCGTAAAAAGGCGGTAGGTCTACTGGGCAATGCTAAAGGCGCCGCTAAACCGATTCCTTTTGCAGAAGATACCTGCGTGCCACCGGAGCATCTGGCGGATTACATTACCGAGTTTCGTGCTTTACTCGACGGACATGGTCTGAGCTACGGCATGTTTGGACACGTCGACGCCGGCGTGCTGCACGTTCGTCCGGCGTTGGACATGTGCGATCCGCAACAGGAGGTGCTGATGAAGCAGATCTCCGACGAGGTGGTGGCGTTGACGGCCAAATATGGCGGTCTGCTGTGGGGCGAACACGGTAAAGGTTTCCGCGCCGAGTACAGTCCGGCCTTCTTTGGCGAGGAGTTATATAGCGAACTGCGTAAAGTGAAAGCCGCTTTTGATCCGGATAACCGATTGAATCCGGGGAAAATTTGCCCGCCTGAAGGCGTTGACGCTCCGATGATGAAAGTCGATGCGGTGAAACGCGGCACCTACGATCGCCAAATTCCCATCGCCGTGCGTAGCGCCTGGCGCGGCGCGATGGAGTGTAACGGCAACGGTCTGTGCTTTAACTTCGATGTAAAAAGCCCGATGTGTCCGTCAATGAAGGTCAGCAATCAGCGCATCCATTCGCCGAAAGGCCGCGCGACGCTGGTGCGCGAATGGTTACGCCAGCTGGCCGACCGCGGGATAGACCCGAACAAACTGGAGCAAGAACTCCCGGAGAAAGGTGTAAGCCTGCGCGCCCTGATCGAGCGTACCCGCAACAGCTGGCATGCGCGTAAAGGCGAATATGATTTCTCACATGAAGTGAAAGAGGCCATGTCCGGCTGTCTGGCCTGTAAGGCCTGTTCAACCCAGTGTCCGATTAAGATTGACGTGCCGGAATTCCGCTCCCGCTTCCTGCAGCTTTATCACAGCCGCTACCTGCGTCCGGTACGCGACCATCTGGTCGCGACGGTCGAGTCCTACGCGCCGCTGATGGCCCAGGCGCCGAAAACATTCAACTTCTTTATCAATCAGCCGTGGATGCGCAAGCTGTCGGAAAAACATATCGGTATGGTCGATCTACCGTTGCTCTCCGTGCCGTCGCTCAAGCAGCAGCTGGCAGGCCATCGTTCCGCCAATACCACGCTTGAGGATCTGGAGGCGATGAGCGTCGAACAGCGTGCGAAGAAGGTGCTGGTGGTACAGGATCCGTTTACCAGCTATTACGAAGCGCAGGTGGTGGCTGACTTTGTCCGCCTGATTGAAAAAGTTGGCTATCAGCCGGTGCTGTTGCCGTTCTCGCCGAACGGTAAAGCGCAGCATATCAAGGGGTTCCTGACGCGCTTTGCGCGCACCGCGCAGAAAACCGCTGATTTTCTCAACCGCGTAGCGCGGCTGGATATACCGATGGTTGGCGTCGACCCCGCGCTGGTGCTCTGCTATCGCGATGAATATAACCAGACGCTGGGCGAGAAACGCGGCGATTTTCGCGTGATGCTGGCGCATGAGTGGCTGACCCAGGCGATAGCGCCATCGGCCGGCCAGGACAATAGCGGCGAACCCTGGTATCTGTTTGGCCACTGTACGGAAGTGACGGCGCTACCGGCCGCGCCCAAACAGTGGGCGGAGATATTTGCCCGTTTTGGGGCGAAAATGGAGTACATCAGTACGGGGTGCTGCGGTATGGCCGGTACCTATGGTCATGAAGTGAAAAACCATGCCAACTCGCTGGCGATTTACGCGCTTTCCTGGCAGCAGGCGATGGCGCGTTTACCGCGCAGCCGCTGTCTGGCTACCGGTTATTCCTGCCGCAGTCAGGTGAAGCGTATCGAAGGCAGCGGAGTGCGTCACCCGCTGCAGGCTCTGCTGGAGATTATCGGATGATTTGGAAACGTCAGGCTTCGCTAGCGCAGCTTAACGCGATGGGCGAGGGGAACATGGTTGGCCTGCTGGATATTCACTTTGTGGCCATCAGCGATAACGCCATTGAAGCGACGATGCCGGTGGATCACCGCACACATCAGCCATTTGGCCTGCTCCACGGCGGCGCATCGGTGGTTCTTGCTGAAACGCTGGGTTCGGTCGCGGGCTATCTGTGTACCGAAGGGGAACAGAAAGTGGTCGGCCTGGAAGTGAATGCCAACCATATTCGTTCGGTACGCAGCGGGCGGGTGCGTGGGGTTTGTACCGCGCTACATGTGGGGTCGCGCCATCAGGTGTGGCAAATCGATATCTCCGATGAGCAGGGGCGTTTGTGCTGCTCATCACGACTGACCACCGCCGTGGTGTAACGGTCGGCAGAATATTTAAGGGGATGCACTTGCATCCCCTTCTTGTTTATTGCGTTTCGTCCTTAATGACCTCGCTGGCACCGTTTCTCTGCACCGAGGCGATGCCCTTTTTGGCCGCATCTTTCGATGAATACATTTCACTGGTGGCGATGGTCTCATGGTTGTCAGCCTTTAGCAGAAAATACCATGGCTGTGGGACGCTCTTATCAGACTTTTTCAGTACATAATACCCCATTCTTCACCCCTTTCGTTATTAACGAGCACTGAATAATCTGTAGACCAGGGCTAGCGAAACGGCAAGCAATCATCTAATAAATATATATTTGTTAAATCATTCGTTATAATTATGCTACTATTTTAATTACGAAATACTTTCACGGTAACAAAGAGGACGGAGTTAACCATGGGTATCATTTCCTGGATCATTTTTGGTCTGATCGCTGGTATTTTGGCTAAGTGGATTATGCCGGGCAAAGACGGCGGTGGATTTATTGTCACCGTGATCCTCGGTATTATCGGTGCGGTAGTCGGTGGCTGGATCAGTACGTTATTCGGCTTTGGCAAGGTTGACGGTTTTAACTTCGGCAGCTTTGTTGTGGCGGTGATTGGCGCAATCGTTGTGCTGTTTATCTATCGTAAAGTGAAGAGTTAATACGCCGAGCGCATATTCACTCTGAAACAGTAAACCGCCGTTCACCACGGCGGTTTTTTTATGCCCGCGACAGACGCTCGTAAACAAAAAAAAGCCCGCTGGATACCCGCGGGCGAACCCATTTTGGCAAATTTTTTCGGCTGCCTCCTGACAAAGGGCGTAAACTCCGTTTTGCAGGATGGTAAGGCGCAGCCTGACTGCTTCCCGGCTGGAGAAGCAGCGAGGTAATTTTATGTTTAATTCCGGGGTTACATAAGCTGACAAAAACAGTAGGGGGAGGGTTACTCCAGCAACACGCTCATCACCAGCAGCACTACCATGCACATCGACATAATACTGATATCAATCATCCTGTACGACACTCGCTCCCGTAAACCATAATCCGACTTTGCATCGGTAAACATTTACAAACGACGCGAATTGTACATGAGTAAACGCTGCCTAAACCAACACTGCTTTTAAGAATTAACCGATCGCATCACAAAATTGAATCGTTCTATTAGTCGCTAGCTGCGCCGATTGGCGCTTTGGCGAAAATCTGCAACCGGGCTTCGGAATTGTAAAATGGAATCAGCAGAAAAGCTAAACCCGCGCCACCGGTTGCATACTGCACTGCCAGATCGGCGCTGTGGGTGATAAATATTTGATGTCCCCCCCAACTACAACCCACGCTCATATCCGGAGTACAGTTTTTCCATTTGCTAAGTAACTCGCCACTTTTCGTCAGATATAAATACTTCGTGTCCGAACCCGATGGCGGCGTCGCGGATTCGGCTAACAAGGCGAACGTTTGAGTACTTACTACTTTCCCTTGCTCGTCTAACGATGAAGCCTGCAGCGTGGCGGTGGGGAAATTGAAACGTAATTCAATGGCTGCGGCATTTTTATCACTGACGTAAAAAACCTGCGTTAAATTATCCGCACCCCAATATTTTCCGCCGCTGGGTTGCAGCGGTTTGATCTTAAATCGATATACGTTCTGCGTGCGTATATCCTGGCGCTGGGAGTACTCGGCATTGTATTGCGCGCTTTGCGGCGCGTTAACCGAGCAGCCGGTAAGTAACCCTATTAATAGTAGTGCTGTAAATTTGCGCATCCTTTTTCCCGGCGATCGTTCATCTACTGGTGCCGGTTGATTATGCCCGTTATGACAAACGATAAAAAACACAGAACGCTACCAAAGCAGGTAGGTTTTTGCGCTCTGCACAATCTGCCACACCGCTAAAATAAGCTGTGCCATGCTTGTTATCGGATGCTGGAATAGAGAGGAAGAGATGACGATTACGCTATGCAAAGCTTGTGGTACCTCATATGAATTTAGCGAAAACCCTCCGCAACATTGCCCGATATGCGAAGACGAACGGCAATTTGTTCCGGTGGGCGGCCAGCAGTGGATTGCATTAAATAAGCTCACCGCATCGCACAGCAATAAGTGGCAACAGCATAACAGCGCGCTTTTTAGCATTCGCACTATTCCTGACTTTGCCATTAATCAGCGGGCATTTCTGCTGCGTACGCCGCAGGGCAATATTCTATGGGACTGCATCGCCAACCTCGATGAGGCGACAAAAACGCTGGTTTCCGCGCTGGGTGGGCTGAAAGCCATCGCTATCTCACATCCGCATTACTACAGTTGTATGCAGGATTGGGCGGCGGAGTTCAAGGCGCCAATCTATCTGCACGGGGATGACCGCCAGTGGGTCATGCGCGACAGCCCGTGGATTACCTTTTGGGAGGGCGATAGCCTGCAACTGACGGCCGATGCCAGTCTGATTCGCCTGGGGGGGCATTTTGCTGGTGGCTGCGTCCTGCACTGGGCGCAGGGCGACGGCCTGCTATTATCCGGCGATATTGTCCAGGTGGCGCCCGGAGCAAACGCCGTTTCTTTCATGTGGAGCTATCCCAATATGCTACCGCTGCCGGCATCAACGGTCACGGATATCATTCATCGGCTGGCTGACGTGAAATTCAGCCAAATCTACGGCGCGTTCGAGGGGCGGGAGATTCTGAATAACGCCGGGGAGATCGTCCGTCGCAGCGGGGAAAAGTATGTTGCTTGTTTGCGAAAGTAAGATGGGAGTTCGACAACGCCGGCTGCTATCCGTTGTCTCAGGTATTTCAATCCGTAAACGTCAGCCTGATTGAATTTTCAGTCGCAGCAATATAGGCGCTTTTATCGGTGCCTTGCAAAGACCAGCGGGTGCCGAATACCGGATCTTTTTCCTGGCGATAACCTAAAGCGCGTAGGTATTCAGACAAGATGTTTTCGTCCGTATCCCTGGCGTATTCAATCTCGTCTATCTGGGGGGAGGCGCCATCAGCAGCCCTGAAGTGAATCGGCGTGCTGTCATTGATGAGGGGAGCATGTTTAACTTCGCTCGGTGCAATCAGATAGAAGGTGAGCCAGTCCGCGCGCGAGTAATCGGCGCTAGCCGCCATGGTAATCGACGCGGTTTTATATATCCCGCACAACACGACAGCCAAAACCGCGAGCGAACTAAATTTGGCGACCTTCGTCATCGGAGTTCCTTTATGAACGACCTGCTTATCCTGTAATTTTCTGCGGTAGATTAACCCCCTTCATATCCCCAACCCTGACGAAAAGTGCCATTTCCGGTCTCTATCGCATAAATCGGTATTTTCGATACATCTTTTCCATTGCCGCTTCGCCTGTGCTCTTATTCTCAATAACTTATTATTTATCAATCTATTAAATATAAGAATTGCTTCCTGATAACCCCTTCACCAGGGTCTATGCTTATAGAAAAGCGCAGAAACGGGCGAAATGGCCGAATACCCCTGCTCCGGCAGGGTTGAAGTGATAATCATTATCACTAACATGAGGGTATGGCCCGATGGCGGCACTCGATGAGGTAGAGCGATGGAACTACAAACAAACACCTTTAATCCTGACGATTTCACCTGGCAGGGGCTAACGATGACCCCCGCTGCGGCGGCCCATATTCGCGATCTGATGCACAAACAGCCGGACAAACAGGGACTGCGCCTGGGGATTAAAACCAGCGGCTGCGCCGGTTTTGGCTACGTGCTGGAAATGATTGCCGAGCCGGCGGACGATGATCTGCTGTTTGAACGCGACGGTGCCAAGCTGTTTGCGCCGCTGCAGGCGATGCCGTTCATTGACGGTACCGAACTGGATTATGTTCGCGAAGGCTTAAATGAAATATTCAAGTTTCATAACCCGAAAGCGCAGCACGAATGCGGCTGCGGCGAAAGCTTCGGGGTTCAGGCGGAGTAACTATGTCTCGAAATACTGAAGCAACTGACGATGTCAAAAGCTGGACCGGCGGCCCGCTCAACTATAAAGAAGGCTTTTTTACCCAGCTACAAACCGATGAGCTGGCCAAAGGCATTAATGAAGAGGTGGTACGCGCGATTTCCGCTCGTCGTAATGAACCGGAGTGGATGCTCGAATTTCGTCTCAACGCCTTTAAGGCCTGGCAGGAGATGGAGGAGCCGCACTGGCTGAAAGCGCATTACGATAAGCTTAATTATCAGGATTACAGCTACTACTCGGCGCCATCCTGCGGCAACTGCGACGAGACCTGCGCCTCAGAGCCCGGCGCGGTGCAACAGACCGGGGCAAACACCTTCCTGACAAATGAAGTCGAGGAAGCTTTTAACCTGCTCGGGGTACCGGTACGCGAAGGCAAAGAAGTCGCGGTGGACGCCATTTTCGACTCGGTATCGGTGGCAACCACCTATCGCGAGAAGCTGGCGGAACAGGGGATCATCTTCTGCTCCTTTGGCGAAGCGATTCACGATCATCCGGAACTGGTGAAAAAGTATCTCGGTACCGTGGTGCCGGGCAACGACAACTTCTTCGCTGCGCTGAACGCCGCGGTCGCTTCCGATGGCACCTTTATCTACGTGCCGAAAGGTGTGCGCTGTCCGATGGAGCTGTCGACCTATTTCCGTATCAACGCCGAGAAAACCGGCCAGTTTGAACGTACGATTCTGGTCGCCGACGAGGGTAGCTACGTGAGCTATATCGAAGGCTGCTCGGCGCCGGTACGCGACAGCTATCAGCTGCATGCGGCGGTGGTTGAAGTCATCATTCATAAAGATGCGGAAGTGAAGTACTCCACCGTGCAGAACTGGTTCCCCGGCGACAACAATACCGGCGGCATCCTTAACTTCGTCACCAAGCGCGCGCTGTGCGAAGGCGAAAACAGCAAGATGTCGTGGACCCAGTCGGAAACCGGTTCGGCTATAACATGGAAATACCCGAGCTGCATTCTGCGCGGCGATAACTCGATCGGCGAATTCTTCTCGGTGGCGTTGACCAGCGGCCATCAGCAGGCGGATACCGGGACCAAAATGATCCATATCGGCAAGAACACCCGTTCGACCATTATCTCGAAAGGGATCTCCGCCGGCCACAGCCAGAATAGCTACCGCGGGCTGGTCAAAATTATGCCGACCGCGACGAACGCCCGGAACTTCACCCAGTGCGATTCGATGCTGATCGGCCCGGACTGCGGAGCGCATACCTTCCCGTACGTCGAATGCCGCAATAACAGCGCTCAGTTGGAACACGAAGCCACCACCTCGCGGATTGGCGAAGATCAGCTGTTTTACTGCCTGCAGCGGGGTATTAGCGAAGATGATGCGATCTCAATGATCGTCAATGGATTCTGTAAAGACGTGTTCTCAGAATTGCCGCTGGAGTTCGCCGTCGAAGCGCAAAAATTGCTGGCTATTAGCCTTGAACATAGCGTCGGCTGATAATTAAGGAAAAAAGATGTTAAGTATTAAAGATTTGCAAGTCGCCGTTGAAGACAAAGAGATCCTGCGCGGGCTGAACCTTGAGGTGCGCCCCGGGGAAGTCCACGCGATCATGGGCCCTAACGGCTCAGGGAAAAGTACGCTCTCGGCTACCCTCGCCGGACGGGAGGATTACGAAGTCACCGGCGGCAGCGTCGAGTTTAAGGGCAAAGACCTACTCGAACTCGCCCCGGAGGATCGCGCCGGGGAGGGCATTTTTATGGCTTTTCAGTATCCGGTGGAAATCCCAGGCGTCAGTAATCAGTTTTTCCTGCAAACCGCGCTCAACGCCGTACGCGCCTATCGCGGCCTGGAGGCGCTGGATCGTTTCGATTTCCAGGATTTAATGGAAGAGAAAATCAAACTGCTGAAGATGCCGGAAGATCTGCTAACTCGTTCGGTGAACGTTGGTTTCTCCGGCGGCGAGAAAAAACGCAACGATATTCTGCAAATGGCGGTGCTTGAGCCTGAGCTGTGTATCCTCGATGAATCGGATTCCGGGCTGGATATTGATGCCCTGAAGATTGTCTCGGAGGGGGTTAACTCACTGCGTGACGGCAAACGCGCCTTTATTATCGTCACCCACTATCAGCGTATCCTTGATTACATCAAACCGGATTATGTCCATGTGCTGTATCAGGGGCGAATCGTCAAGTCGGGCGATTTCACTCTGGTTAAACAACTGGAGGAGCAGGGCTATGGCTGGCTTACCGAACAGCAGTAACGCACTGCAGCAGTGGCATCATCTGTTTGAAGCACAGGGCGAAGAACGCACGCCGCAGGCCAATCAGCATTTGCAACAGCTGTTGCGCTTGGGGTTGCCGACGCGCAAACATGAAAACTGGAAATACACACCGCTGGACGCGCTGCTTAGCGGCACGTTTGTTGCGACTCCAGCTACACTCAGCGTGGCGCAGCGCGACGCGCTGGCGCTCAACCTCGACGCCTGGCGGATGGTGTTTATTGATGGCCGCTTCAGCCCGGCGCTCAGCGACGATCTCACCGCTAGCGGTTTTGATGTTAGCGTTGATAACCAGCGCCAGCATCTGCCGGACGCGGTACAGCCGGAAGTGTTTCTTCATCTCACCGAAAGTCTGGCGCAGACGGTGACCCGCATCGGCGTAAAGCGCAATCAGCGCCCGGAGAAACCGCTGCTGCTGATGCATATTACCAGCGGACTGGCCGGCGAAGAGCTTAATACCGCTCACTATCGCCATCATCTGGCGCTGGAGAGCGGGGCGCAGGCGACCATCATCGAGCACTATATTAGCCTTGATGAGCAGCGGCATTTCACCGGCGGACGCCTGACCATGTCTGTCGCCGACAACGCCCATCTGCAGCATATCAAGCTGGCGTTTGAAAATGGGCAAAGCTACCACTTCGCCCATAACGATCTGCTGCTTGGCCGCGATGCTTCGACATTCAGCAGCAGCTTCCTGCTGGGCGGCGCGGTGTTACGACACCATACCAGCACCCGCCTGGCCGGTGAAAACAGCAATCTGCGCATTAACTCGCTGGCGATGCCGGTGAAAAACGAGGTCTGCGACAGCCGTACCTGGCTCGATCACCGCGTTGGCTACTGCAACAGCCGTCAACTACACAAAACCATCGTCAGCGATAAGGGGCGGGCGGTATTTAATGGCCTGATTAACGTCGCGAAACACGCGCTGAAAACCGATGGTCAGATGACCAATAACAATCTGTTGTTGGGAAGGCTGGCGGAAGTCGATACCAAACCGCAGCTGGAAATTTACGCCGACGACGTCAAATGCAGCCACGGCGCCACCGTCGGTCGTATTGATGACGAACAGCTGTTCTATCTGCGCTCGCGCGGTATCGATCAACAGGCGGCGCAGCAGATGATCCTTTACGCCTTCGCCGCCGAACTTACTGAAGCCATTAGCGATGACGCGCTGAAACAACAGGTGTTGGCGCGCATTGGCAAGCGCCTGCCGGGAGGGGATGCATGACATTTTCAGTAGAACGCCTGCGCGCCGATTTCCCGGTGTTGAGCCGCGAGGTTAACGGCCAACCATTGGTTTATCTCGATAGCGCCGCCAGCGCGCAGAAACCGGAAGCGGTGATTAACGCCGAAGCCGAGTTTTATCGCCATGGTTACGCTGCCGTTCATCGTGGTATCCACACGCTGAGCGCCGAAGCGACGGCGCGGATGGAGCAGGTACGCCAGCAGGCTGCCGCTTTTCTTAATGCCCGCTCGCCGGAAGAGTTGGTGTTCGTACGAGGTACCACCGAAGGCATCAATCTGGTAGCCAATAGCTGGGGCGGGGCTAACATCGGGGCTGGCGATAATATTATCGTCAGCGAAATGGAACACCACGCCAATATCGTGCCGTGGCAGATGCTCTGTGCCCGCGTCGGCGCCGAGCTAAGAGTGATCCCGCTCAACCAGGACGGTACTTTACAACTCGATGTAATTCCCGGTCTCTTTGACGACCGCACCCGGCTGCTGGCGATAACCCAGGTGTCGAACGTACTGGGGACAGAAAACCCGCTATCGGCGCTTATCCCGCTGGCGCATCAGCATGGTGCGAAGGTGCTGGTGGATGGCGCGCAGGCGGTGATGCATCACCCGGTGGATGTGCAGGCGCTGGATTGCGATTTTTACGTCTTCTCGGCGCATAAGCTGTACGGGCCGACCGGTATCGGCGTGCTGTACGCCAAAGCATCGTTGCTACAGGAGATGCCGCCGTGGGAAGGCGGTGGGTCGATGATTGCCACCGTCAGCCTGAGGGAGGGCACCACCTGGGCGAAAGCGCCGTGGCGCTTTGAAGCCGGCACGCCGAATACCGGTGGAATTATTGGCCTCGGCGCCGCGTTGGACTACGTCAGCGAGATTGGGCTTGAGCAGATCGGCGAATATGAGCAGACGCTGATGCGCTATGCCTTGCAGGAACTGAAAAAGGTGCCGGATTTGACGCTTTACGGCCCGCAACATCGTTTGGGCGTCATCGCTTTTAACCTCGGGAAACATCATGCCTACGATGTCGGCAGTTTTCTCGATAACTACGGTATCGCGGTGCGTACCGGACACCATTGCGCGATGCCGCTGATGGCGTTCTATCAGGTTCCGGCGATGTGCCGGGCGTCGCTGGCGATGTACAATACGATGGAAGAGGTGGATCGGCTGGTGGCCGGGCTGCAGCGGATCCACAAATTACTGGGTTAAAGGACGCGACTATGGCGGCATTACCAGACAAAGACAAATTGCTGCGCAACTTTTCTCGCTGCGCTAACTGGGAAGAGAAGTATCTCTACATCATTGAACTCGGCCAGCGCCTGGCGCCGCTCAGCGCGGAAGAACACATCGCGCAGAATATTATTCAGGGCTGCCAAAGCCAGGTGTGGATCGTGATGGAGCAGGAGCCATCCGGCGTGATTACCCTACGCGGCGATAGCGATGCGGCCATCGTCAAAGGGCTGATTGCGGTAGTATTCATCCTTTATGACCGCATGACCGCGCAGGATATTAGCGAATTCGATGTACGCCCGTGGTTTGAAAAAATGGCGTTGACCCAACATCTTACCCCCTCCCGCTCGCAGGGCCTTGAAGCGATGATCCGCGCAATTCGCGCGAAAGCCGCAAATCTTAGCTAGAATAAACAGGTAGATTTCATTCTGTTACGTGCGACGAAGGCGAACGCTTTCGTCGCCGCGCAGATCCTGGCGTTTTATCAGCGAAAGAAGGAATCTCAGTATGAAACGCGCGTCTCTCATCGCAATGACCCTTCTCGCAGCTCTGAGCGCGCAGCACGGCGCCTGGGCTGTCGATTATCCGCTTCCCCCAGCCAACAGCCGTTTGATTGGCCAAAACCAATACTGGACGGTACAGGAAGGGGATCGCAACCTGCAGGCTATCGCCCGCCACTTCGACACGGCGGCGATGCTGATTCTTGAAGCCAACGATACGATTGCGCCGGTGCAGCCGAAGCCGGGCACACGGGTCTTAATCCCATCGCAGATGCTGCTGCCGGATGTCCCGCGTGAAGGCATTGTCGTCAACCTGGCCGAGCTGCGGCTGTACTATTTCCCGCCGGGGCAAAATCAGGTGCAGGTTTATCCGCTCGGCATTGGCCAGTTGGGGCTGGAAACGCCGGAGATGACCACCCGCGTCGGGCAGAAAATCCCTAACCCGACCTGGACGCCGACTGCCGGTATTCGCGCGCGCTCGCTGGAGAAGGGCATTAAGCTGCCGCCGGTGATCCCCGCCGGGCCCAATAACCCATTAGGCCGCTACGCGCTGCGACTGGCCTACGGTAACGGCGAGTATCTGATCCACGGCACTAATGCGCCTGATAGCGTCGGGCTACGGGTGAGTTCCGGCTGTATGCGAATGAACGCTGACGACATCAAGGCGCTGTTCAGCCAGGTGCGCGCCGGCACGCCGGTACGGATTATCAATCAGCCGGTGAAGTTCGCGGTAGAACCCGATGGTAAACGCTATGTAGAGGTCCACAGGCCGCTTTCGCAAACTGAAGGGGAAAATACCCGGACAATCTCTTACACGCTTCCTGCCGCGTTTCACGCCTTTTCTGACGATAAAGCGGTGGATCACCTGCAGCTGAAAAAAGCGCTGTCGCGAAGAGCGGGCTATCCGGTGGTGGTTTCTGAAGGGGCGGGCAGCGCGACGTCCGAGCTGTCAGCGCAGAATAGCCAGCAGAATGACACTAAACTGACGCAGTAGGGTAAAACAACAGGCAAAAAAAATGGCGCACAATGTGCGCCATTTTTATTACCAGAACTCTTACTTACGGTAAGAGTGAGCCTGGTTGTCCAGACGCTGGTTAGCGCGAGCTGCGTCGTCTTTAGCAGCCTGAACGTCAGAACGCATTGCGTTCACGTCGTTGCTCAGCTGGTCAACTTTAGCGTTCAGAGTCTGAACGTCAGAAGACAGCTGATCGATTTTAGCATTGCTGGAGCAACCAGCCAGCAGAGTAGAACCCAGGATTACCGCGCCCAGTACCAGTTTAGTACGATTCATTATTAATACCCTCTAGATTGAGTTAATCTCCATGTAGCGTTACAAGTATTACACAAACTTTTTTGGGATGAGAATATTTTTTTTACCCGAATGCACTTATTTTTGATCGTTCGCTCAAAGAAGCATCGAATTCGTAGATCTAGTTTAAAAAGCGCTGTGAAAACAGAAGGCTTCCATCGGATTCATCTTAGATAATCTCTTATTAAATAGTAAAATCCGATTTGCATTTTTATTAAGAACAGCTAGTGAATGAATAAAAAAAAGCGCCCCGACTGGAGCGCTTTAAAAAAAGATAAAATAACCTGTAAATTATTACAGCACGTGCACGGAGGCTGTGTTAGTGGTGCCGCTTGGAACCAGCGCGCCGGAAACCATCACAACCACGTCGCCTTTACGCGCCAGACCGCTCTGCAGCGCCAGCTCTTTACCCAGGTGGTAGAAATCATCAGTAGAGGCGATCTCTTTCACCAGCTGCGGTACTACGCCTTTGCTCAGGACTAACTGACGGGCGGTGGTTTCGTTGGTGGTCAACGCAAGGATAGTGGCGTCCGGGAAGTATTTACGCACGGCGCGTGCGGATTTACCGCCCTGGGTGGCGACGACGATCAGCGGCGCTTCCAGTTTCTCAGCGGTTTCAACTGCGCCGCGGCAAACCGCTTCGGTGATGCGCAGTTTACGGTTGTCGTTGTTGTAATCCAGACGGCTGGTCATCACGCGGTCGGTACGCTCGCAGATGGTCGCCATAATGGTAACGGCTTCCAGCGGGTATTTACCTTTCGCGGATTCGCCGGATAGCATAACGGCATCGGTGCCGTCGAGGATGGCGTTAGCGACGTCGCCTGCTTCAGCGCGGGTCGGACGTGGGTTTTTGATCATGGAATCCAGCATCTGGGTCGCGGTGATAACGACTTTGCGCGCGCGGATACATTTTTCGATGATCATCTTCTGCGCGAAGATAACTTCTTCAACCGGGATTTCAACGCCCATATCACCACGCGCAACCATGATGCCGTCGGATGCTTCGAGGATTTCGTCGAAGTTGTTCAGGCCTTCCTGGTTTTCGATTTTAGAGATGATCTGGATGTTTTCGCCGCCGTGCGCCTTCAGGTGCTCGCGGATTTCAACCACGTCAGAACGCTTACGGATAAAGGAAGCGGCTACGAAATCAACGCCTTGCTCACAACCGAAGATCAGGTCCTGCTTGTCTTTTTCAGCCAGCGCCGGCAGAGCGATAGAGACGCCCGGCAGGTTAACGCCTTTGTTCTCGCCGAGGTCGCCGTTGTTCAGCACTTTACAGATAACTTTGTTACCTTCGATCGCGGTCACTTCCATGCCGATCAGACCATCGTCGACCAGTACGGTGTTGCCGACGCTCAGGTCGGTGGTGAAGCCTTCGTAGGTCACCGCAACGATTTCATTGTTGCCGACCACGGACTTGTCAGTGGTAAAGGTAAAGGTCTGGCCCGCTTTCAGGGAGACGTCGTTACCGCCTTCCAGCTTGATGGTGCGGATTTCCGGCCCTTTGGTGTCCAGCAGGATTGCGGCTTTCTTACCGGTTTTGTTCATCACATTGCGCAGGTTCTGGATGCGCTGACCGTGTTCCGCATAGTCGCCGTGAGAGAAGTTCAGACGCATGACGTTCATGCCCGCGTCCAGCATTTTGGTCAACATCTCTTCGGATTCGGTTTTCGGACCGATGGTGCAAACAATTTTGGTCTTTTTCATGACAGTCTTAGTCTTTAAGTTGTGAAGGATATGGAAATCTCGCTCCGGGGGCGCACTGCCGCGGAGTCAAACCTGTGTTACGAAAGTTGCAATGCCACGCTCTAAGGATAGGTGACAACAAAAGAGCGTGCAGAAGAATGTGTGCTGGCGGTTCAGCCCATGAAAAGTGGCAATGTTTTGTACGTTTTTTTGTGCAGTCCAATGCGCTGAAACCATTCAAGAAAGAATCGAGGCGCATTATACGCTGCCGAAACGAAAAAGGAAAATAAAAACGGCGTTTCATTTTTAGTGTGATTAATGTAACAAAATTCACACGATTCGCTCGCGAAGCTGCAACACACTTTTGCCGCAGCGGATCAGATTAAACGGTGTTTTATCACATTTACAAACCTATTAAAGGGAGTAAAACGCTTCATTGAGTGAAAAAAAATAGCGCAGTTTGCTTTATTATAAAATCGTATCAATAATGAATTGATTGATAATGATAATTTACGAGTCTTAATAATGGGAAATAAAGCGAAAGACGACGAACTCTATCAGGAAATGTGCCGCGTAGTGGGTAAGGTGGTATTGGAAATGCGCGATCTTGGTCAGGAGCCGAAACATATTGTTATTGCCGGTGTCGTACGCACCGCGCTGGCAAATAGCAAAATTGAACGTTCAGCGCTCACCCGCGAGGCGATGGAAAGGGTGATTCACGCGTTGTCGGGGCACTAAACCCCGCGCCCCGACATAAGTAATGCTTAAGAGATAACGAACCGAATCACCGCTTTTACCGCAATCTCGCAGTGGTGTGAAACCATTGCTTCGTCGTCGATTTCAGGCAGCGGATCGTCGAGATACAGGCTGCTAAAAGTATAAAAATTCGATACCTGATAGAAGCTAAAACTACTGATCAGCCGATGCACGTCGCGCGCCTGCAGACCGGCCTGGAAAATCCCCTGTTGCTGGCCGCGTTGCAGAATATCTTCGATAATCGACAGCGCGGTACGGTTCAGCGGTTTCAGCTCCCCGGAACCCTTCAACCACTTGCCGCGCTGCATGTTTTCCATACAGATAACTCGCATGTAGTCGGCGTGAGTGGCGTGATAGCGCACGCTCCATTTCACCAATTGCACCAGCGCCTCGACCGGCGGCAGGTGCTCCAGCCCCAGCTGTTGTTCCGTTTCACGGATCCGCGCATACACATGTTGCAGTACCGCCTGGTACAGCTGCTCTTTGCTCTTGAAGTAGTAGACCACCATGCGCTTGGTGGTTTGCGCCTCGATGGCGATCTGCTCCATACGCGCGCCGGGGAGGCCATATTCGGCAAACACGGTGATGGCGGCGGCAAAGATGCGCTCTTTCAGGGATTGTGCTTCATCATGAGCAACGAGGGACATAACGACTCCTTTTTCTATGGAGACAAAAAATACACATAATGATCACAATTTAGCAACCAAATCTGGCGCCTGTGAACCAAATGATACATAGTCAGTGCTCATGTCGAATGATGACCCGAGGACTCTTATGTTGCGTTCCATCGCTACCGTCTCGATATCCGGAACTTTACCCGAAAAGCTGCACGCTATCGCCGCGGCCGGTTATCAGGGCGTTGAAATCTTTGAAAACGATCTGCTCTATTATACGGGCACGCCGCGCGATATTCGCAACCTTGCCGCTGAATTAGGGCTAAAAATCACCCTTTTTCAACCCTTTCGCGATTTTGAGGGCGCCAGCCGCGCGCAGTTTGCCGCTAACCTGCAGCGGGCGAAGCGGAAATTCGCACTGATGCATGAACTGGGTTGCGACACCATGCTGCTCTGTAGCAACGTCCAGCCGGACTGTTCGGCCGATATCGAACTGCAGGTCGCCGACCTGCGCGCGCTGGCCGATCTCGCCGAGCAGGAGGGGGTTGTCATTGGCTACGAAGCGCTGGCGTGGGGTACTCACGTTAACCGCTGGCGTCAGGCATGGGAACGGGTGCAGCGGGTTAACAGCCCTGCGATGGGCATCGTTCTTGATAGTTTCCATATTCTGTCGCTCGGTGATGATCTACAAGGACTTGCCGAGGTGCCGGTTGAGAAAATCACCTTCCTGCAGCTGGCCGACGCGCCGTTGATGAAGATGGATGTCCTCGAATGGAGCCGTCATTTCCGCTGCTTCCCTGGGCAGGGACAACTGCCGCTGGTGGATTTCGCCTGTGAACTGACCCGCTGCGGCTATCGCGGACCCTGGTCGCTGGAGATTTTCAATGACGGCTTTCGCGCCTCGCCCACGGGTGCCACGGCGAAAGATGGCTATCGTTCGTTGCTGTGGCTCGAAGAGCAGACCCGTCGGCAGCTTGCGGATAGCGATGCGGCGTTATTTTCGCCACCTGCGCTACCGCACTATGACGGCCTGGAGTTTATTGAATTTGCCGCCAGTCCGGCGGAGTCTGTCGCGCTTGGCCAGCGCCTGGCGCAGTTGGGTTTTAAGCTCCAGGGCAAGCATCGTTCCAAGCAGGTTGCGCTCTGGCGTAATGGCGAGGCGCGGGTGATTGTTAACGCGCAGCCGCACAGCTGGGCCGACCATTTTCATCAGCGCCACGGCATCTCGTTGTGCGCAATGGCGCTGCGGGTTAGCCACAGTACGCCGGTTGTGGAGCGCGCCCGCGCCTACGGTTATGCCACCTGGCAGGGGGATGCCGGTCCTAATGAGAGTTCGATCCCGGCGGTTTGCGCCCCGGATGGCAGCCTGATCTACCTGGTTGAAACCGGTGACGACATCTACGCCCGCGATTTTCATTTGCAGGCAGACGCGCCGCGCGACGACTACTGCGGTATTGACCATCTGGCATTAGGCATGGAGGCCGATAGCCGCGACAACTGGATTATCTTTTTCCGTACGGTTTTCGGCTTCAGTCTCGAACACGAACAGACGTTGCCCGACCCATACGGCCTGGTGCGCAGCCTGGCGGTTCATAGCCCGCAGGGCGATATCCGTCTGGCGCTGAATATTTCGCAAAGTCGAGCCACGCAGATAGCGCGTTCGGTCGCCTGTTATCAGGGCGCCGGGCTACAGCACGCCGCTTTTGCCTGCCGCGATTTACCCGCAACGCTCGAAAATCTGCCGCAGGCCGCGCTGAACGCGCTACCGATCCCGGCGAATTACTATGAGGATCTGCTGGCGCGCTTCGGTGGAGAGTCGCAGGTAGAGACGCTGCAACGCCTGCAAATTCTCTACGACCGTGATACCCGCGGCGGCGAATTCCTCCACCTTTATACCCGTCCATTCGCGGCGGGGCGTTTCTTCTTCGAATTGACCGAACGGCGCGACGGTTACGCCCAGTACGGCGCGGTAAATGCCGCCGTCCGCCTTTCGGCGATGCAGTACAGTTAAACGTAGCAAATGGTTCACAACACAACATCGCAAACACAATAACAACATTCATCTGTACTCAAGACAGGAAACGACTATGAACTCTTATAGCCATAACCAGGCGACGGCGGCTGATACCGCGACCACCGCGCCTCGCTCCCGGCGGCGTATCGGGATCCTGGCGCTGCTGGCCGTCGGCACGATGATTAACTATCTCGACCGCACGGTGCTCGGTATTGCCGCGCCGAAACTGACCGCCGAGCTCGGCATTGATGCCGCCATCATGGGAATTGTCTTTTCGGCCTTTGCCTGGACCTACGCTCTGGCGCAAATCCCCGGCGGTATTTTCCTCGATCGTTTCGGCAATAAGGTGACCTATTTCCTCTCGCTGGCGCTGTGGTCGCTGTTCACCTTATTTCACGGTATGGCGATTGGCTTGAAAACGCTGTTGCTGTGTCGCTTCGGGCTTGGTGTCAGTGAAGCGCCCTGTTTTCCGGTCAACAGCAGGGTAGTGAGTACCTGGTTTCCACAGCAGGAGCGCGCGAAGGCCACGGCGGTCTACACCGTCGGTGAATATCTCGGGCTGGCCTGTTTCTCGCCGCTGCTGTTCTGGATTATGGGCAGCTTCGGCTGGCGCGCGCTGTTTATCAGCGTCGGGATTGTTGGCATCCTGTTCGCGCTGGTCTGGTGGCGTTGCTACCGCGAACCCCATCAGGACAGCCGCCTGAGCGACAGTGAACGCGAACATATTCTTCGCGGCGGCGGACTGGCTAGCGCGCAGCAGCAGCAAAACGCTTTTAGCTGGCCGCTGGTGCGCCAGCTGTTGGCAAAACGACAGGTGATTGGCGCCAGCGTCGGTCAATTCGCCGGTAATACCGTGCTGGTCTTCTTTCTGACCTGGTTTCCAACGTACCTGGCGACCGAGCGCCACATGGCGTGGTTGAAAGTAGGCTTCTTCGCCATCTTGCCGTTTCTCGCCGCGGCGGGTGGCGTGCTGTTTGGCGGCTGGCTCTCCGACAAGCTGTTGAAAGCCACCGGTTCGGCCAATCTGGCGCGTAAGCTGCCTATCGTCGTCGGGCTGATGATGGCCAGCAGCATTATTTCCGCCAACTGGCTGCCGAGCGACCTGGCGGTGATCCTGATGATGTCTTTTGCCTTTTTCGGTCAGGGTATGGTTGGCCTTGGCTGGACGCTAATCTCCGATATCGCGCCGCAAGGGATGGGCGGGATAACCGCCGGCATCTTTAATTTCTGCACCAATCTGGCGGGGATCCTCACGCCGCTGATTATCGGTTTTATCGTTGCCGCTTCCGGTAGTTTTTTCTACGCGCTGGTCTATATCGGCGGCGCGGCGCTGCTTGGCGTAGTGGCCTATCTGTTTATTCTTGGCGATGTCAAACGCATCGAACTTTCGCAGTAACAACAGGAGTAGGGCATGATCATTAGTGGTCATACGCGGCTGATAGCGCATCTTGGTTATCCGACCGCCAGTTTTAAAGCGCCGATGATTTATAACCCATGGCTGGCCCATTGCGAGGCGGACGTCAAAGTGGTGCCGATGGGGGTGAAGCCGGAGGATTACGCGGCGCTGGTGCCAGCGCTGTTTTCCATGACTAACATCGTCGGCGCGCTGGTCACCATGCCGCATAAAATGGCTACCTGCGGGCTGGTAGACCAACTGAGCCCGACGGCGGCAATCGCCGGCGCCTGCAATGCCATCCGCCGCGAAGCCGACGGTAGCCTGCGCGGCGATATGTTCGATGGCGAAGGCTTTGTGCTGGGGATTAAGCGCAAGGGCTTTCAACCACAAGGGGCGCGGGCGCAGGTGTTCGGCTGCGGCGGCGTCGGCTCGGCGATTGCCGCATCGCTGGCGGCCGCAGGGGTTAGTACCTTGACGCTGTTCGATACCTCTTTATCCGCCGCCGAGGCGCTGGCGCAGCGGCTGCATCAGCACTATCCGCGTCTGGAGATCGTTCTGATGCAGGGCGATCCCGCCGCGCAGGATCTGGTGGTCAACGCCACGCCGCTGGGCATGAAAGCGGATGATCCGCTACCGTTGGACGTTTCGCGCCTGTCGCCGCGCACCTGGGTCGGCGAGGTGGTGATGAGCGTTGAATACACCCCGCTACTGCGGGCGGCGCAGGCGCTGGGGTGTCCGATTCAGCGCGGTACCGATATGCTGTTCGAAATGATCCCGGCCTATCTCGAGTTCTTCCAGCTGCCGGTGGCGACGCCGGAACAGCTGCGCGAACGGGCGGAAATTCGCTACTGAATCAACAAAAAAGGCGTTATCCTGGCGCTATATTTTTATCTTTATAGCGATTCGTGTGATGACCCCTTCATTGACCCTGCTGGCGGCGGGAAGCCTGAAAAGCGCTTTCCTCCCGCTGCTGGCGCGATTTCAGCAGCTTAGCGGCATTCAGGTCGAGGCGCAGTTCGGCCCGGCCGGCCTGCTGCGCGAACGCATTGAAGGCGGCGAACGCTGCTCGCTGTTCGCCTGTGCGAATACCGAACACCCTCAGGCGCTGCTGCAAGCCGGGCTTGCGATAAAATGCTGTTCGTTTGCCGCTAACCGACTGATGCTGACCGTGCGCCGCACGCCTGATACCGATCGCGCTGACTGGCTGGCGTTACTGCACGATTCTCGGCTGCGGCTGGCGACCTCGACGCCGGGCTGCGATCCTTCCGGTGATTACACCTGGCAGCTTTTTGCCCGTCTTGAGGCCAGCTATCCGGGCCTCGGACGGACGTTGATGGCCCGGGCGCAGCAGCTGGTCGGCGGTCGGGCGTCGCTCACTGTACCGTCGGGCGCTACCGCAGGGGCATGGCTAATTGGCGAAGACTTTGCCGATCTGTTTATCGGCTACGCCCACTATGCGGTTCAGATGACGGAGAGCGCGCAGTTTCGCACGTTACTCATTCCCGAGCCGTGGAATATTCGCTGCGAGTATCAGCTGGCAGAAATTGAGGAGAGCGCCGCCGCGCGGCAGCTACGGCGCTTTATCACCGCTGAGGAAGGGCAGAACTTTCTGCGCGCGGCAGGTTTTTTGGCCGTTAACGATGGATCGTAAACTGCGGCGCCAGTAACGGCACTGCGCTACCGGGATGATCGATTTTGTGGACCGGCAGCCCGTAGGCGCGCCGCAGGTTTGTCTCGCTGAGCACCGCGAACGACTCTCCCGCCAGCCATTCGCCGCCGGGTAACAGCAGCAGGGTATGGCTGGCGACCTGCAGGGCGTGAGTCGGATCATGGGTGGTGAACATCACGGTGCGCTTCTGCCGATGAGCAAGGTCGCTAATCAGCTGTAACACAATCTGTTGATTGGCCAGATCCAGCGCTGAGCAGGGTTCGTCTAACAGGATATTCTGACTCTCACTGACCAGCGCGCGGGCAATGAGCGCCAACTGCTGCTGTCCGCCGGACAGGGCGCGAAAAAGCCGATTGGCCAGCGCGGCGATTCCCAACTGCGCCAGCGCCTGTTGAACCTCCCGTTCATCTTCCGGCCCCGGCTGCGCGAACAGATCGACGTGGCGGGCGCGCCCCATCAGTACTACATCGCGTACCTGCCAGCCGAATGCCGGACGAAACGACTGCGGCACGATGGCGATGCCGCCTTCTACGTTAAACTTTCCGCCGAGCGGCGGCAGAACGCCGGTCAGGGTATCCAGTAGGGTACTTTTGCCGCGACCGTTGGCGCCCAGTATCGCCCAGATTTGCCCGTGACGGCACTGCATTGACAGCGGGGAGAAGAGCGGCTGACGATGACCATAGCGCAGGGCGTCCAGTGATAATGAAATGTTCATTGGGCCACTCCGCGGCGTTGGGACCGAATGAGTAAAAGGGTAAACAGCGGCGCGCCGAGCAGGGCGGTAATAATGCCAATCGGAATCTCCGCCTGGGTTAAGGTGCGCGCCAGGTCGTCCACCACCACCATAAACGCGCCGCCGAGCCAGAATGCCGTTGGCAGCAGTCGGCGGTGATCGGCGCCAACCAGCAGTCGCGCCAGATGCGGAATCACCAGCCCAACCCAGGCGATGCTGCCGCTGACCGCGACCTGGGCGGCGACCAGCACCGCGCAGCAAACCAACACTCCGCGGCGCAATGTGGTCACCGAAACGCCAAGACCGCGCGCATCTTTATCTTCCAGCGCCAGCAGGTTGATACGCCAGCGCAGCTTAAGCAGGATAACGGCGGCGACGGCGACCGGCAGCGCCATGGACAGCACTTTATGCCAGTTAGCGGTGGCAAAGCTGCCGAGCAGCCAGAAAACGATATTCGGCAGGGTTTCTTCCGTGTCGGCAAGGTACTGCATCAGGCTGACCAGCGCGGCAAAGAAACCGCTGAGAATAATGCCGGAAAGGATCAGCGCTAGCGTGTTTTCACGCCCTTGCAGCCTGGCAATCAGATAAACCAACGCCAGCGCGGCGAGGCCGAAGAAGAAGGTACACCCCATCATCGATATGATGTCAAAACCTAGCAGGATCGCCAGTGTGCCGCCGAAGGCGGAGCCGGAGGTCACGCCGATGATATGCGGGTCGACCAGCGGGTTGTGGAATACGCCTTGTAAAGTCGCGCCGCATAGCCCCAGCGAGCCGCCGGCCAACAGCGCCATCGCTACCCTGGGAAGCCTGACTGACCAGACTATCTGCCCGGCGATGTCGCTATCGGGCGCGCCATGCGTAAGCTCATGAAAGACCTCATTCAGGCTGAGGTGGTACTGCCCCAGGCATAGCGAAGCGATAGCGATAAACAACGTCGCCGCCGTCAGCCCGCCGTGCAGCAGGGCCCAGTGAAGGTTACTGCGCATTCGGCGTCCATTTCATGCGGTAGAAGCGTTGATAGTAATCCTGCGCTTTCGCATCGACATCGACGTTCCGGTAGCGGGAAGGATAGAGCTTTTTCGCCATCCACAGTTCGCCTATCGCCAGCGCTTCCGGCATTGGGTAGCCCCAGGCCTTGGCGTATTCCGGCATCAGCCATACGCGGTGGTTTTTCACCGCGTCTATCGCTTGCCATTGCGGGTCGTTTTCAATCAGTTTGACCACCTGCGGATAGCGGTCCTGGACGAAGATCACCTCAGGGTTCCACTGCAGAACCTGTTCCAGCGAGACCTGACGGGCACCCTTAACCGTCGCGGCCGCAACGTTCAGCGCCCCGGCATGCTTCATCATCAGACCGGTATATTTGCCGGAGCCGTAAGTGTTGAGATCTGGATTGGCCATGTACACGCGCACCCGCTGGCTGTCAGGGATACCGGCGACCGGGGCGTTAGCTTCTGCCCGTGCCGCGAAGGTGTAATCAATCAGCGCTTCGGCCTGGTTTTGGCGTTCGACGACTTCGCCAATCAGGCGGATCCCCTGTTTAAGCCCGTCGTTATAGGCCTGCTCTTCATCGGCCATCGTCGGGTTCATTTTGTTTTTCTCGCCCGCCGCGTCCTGACGCAGGGATATCGCGACGACCGGAATCCCGGCGTTTTGGATCTGCTGGATCATCGCCTGCGGCGCGTAATTGGCGACGAACACCACCTGCGGATGCAGCGCCAGCAGGCTTTCGATATTGACCTGAGTTAAATCGCCCGGCATCGGCAGATTTTCAATAGCGGGCATAAAGCGGACAAACTGCGGCCCGAGCTGTTTTTTCCAGCTGCTTAACACGCCGACGATATCGTCGCCGGCATTCAACTGGACCAGGAGATTTAGCGTCTGGTGCTGCAGGACGACCGCGCGGGTGATGTGGTCCGGCAGCGTAACCTGGCGGCCCAATTGGTCGGTGACGGTGCGGTCGGCAAAGGCCTGGCTGGTGAACAGGCTGGCGCTGAACAACGTTAGCGCCAAAAGTAAACGGTGTGGTGACATGGATTAACCCGGTTGGATAAGAATAAGCGATATATATTAAATTATATAGCGATGCCGGGAACAAAGCATCCACATCTTGCGTATCGAGCGGCTTTGACCTACGGTAAATCCACCACCAATCCATTCATGCGCCGTTATGTCTTATCCATCCCGCTTATTAAGTGATATCCCCGGTATTCGTTACGCTTTTCTCGATGTGCACGAAACCGCCGCTTTTCCGTACAGCGAAATGGCGCCGGTTAAGCTGGTGCACGGCAATGTTGTTCATCATTATCAGGGGCCGCAGGCAGAGCGGCCGCATGCCGATGCTGTATTTACGGCTCTGCGTGGGCAAAAGGTCGGCGTCGTCACCGCCGACTGTTTACCGCTGTTAATGGCCTCGCGGGATGGGCGCTATGTTTGCAGCGTGCATGCCGGCTGGCGAGGAGCGGCCAGCGGCATTATCGAAAACAGCCTGGCGCTATTTCGCCAGCATCAGGTGGCGATAGAAGACGTTGTGGTGGTCTGCGGGCCGCATATTCACGCCTGCTGCTATGAGGTTTCGGCCGAGTTTTATCAGTTGCTGTTGACCATGCCGGCGGGCAAGCTGGCAAAACGGTACAATGACGAGCTGTTTCATCAGCGCCTCGCCCCGCCAGAAACCGGGCAAGCGCAGGCGACCGGGAACGATAATCTGTGGTTCGATCTCCGCGCGCTGGCGCAGCGGGTGCTGCAACAGGCCGGGGTGGCGGCGGAAAATACCGAATGGCTGGGAAGCTGTACCTACTGCACGCCGCAGGCGCTCGGCTCGTACCGTCGGCGCACCCATTTTCCGGCGGCGAAAACCTTCCAGTATTCATGGATTATGCGCGAATGAGATAAAATGATGTTTGCTGATGTGTAACATTGGCGCACGCTTGCTATCTCTACGGTCCTTCAAACAAGGAGGATCGTAAAATGAAAGCTAACTCAGTTGTACTGGCCCTGACCCCGCTGCTGGCCGCCAGCGCTTTTTCCGCCCATGCAGGACCGCAAGCCCAGGCGGTATGCGGTTACAGCCACACTCTTGGCGACGACGCGATTATGATGTTCGGTATGCCAAACCAGGCGATGTGGCATGATTTCTTCGGCAATACCCACACCGACGCGGTATCAACTTATCAAACCCTGCGCGCGCAGCCGGAAACCACCTGTGATAACAAGGCCGATAGTTCCGCCTATTGGGCGCCGTCAATGAAGTTGCCGGATGGACAAATTGTCACTCCGGCTTATCAGAAAACCTATTACCAGGCGACCAAAGTCGAACAGTATCCGCTGCATCCTTTCCCGTCGGGGTTAGAGCTGCTGGCTGGCGACCACCACGGCTCCGCGCCGAGCTCACGGATAACCTTCCTGTGCGCCAACGGTAAAGGCTATAGCAACAAGGCAGGTGAGGTTTGCGGCCTACGTAAAGCGGGCGACGCGGTGCAGTTTAATATCGGTATTCAGTTCCCCAACTGCTGGGATGGCTTCAACCTGAAACCGAGTCACGGTCACAGCAACGCCGCCTATGATGTCAACGGCGCCTGCCCGGCCGACTATCCGGTAAAAATCCCGACGGTTAATATGAATATCGCCTATGTGCTGCCGCAGACTAAATCACTGGACACGGCGAAAATTGAGTTGTCGATGGACCCGGTTATGAAGGGCGATAAACGTGAAGAGAAGTGGGGCAGCATCTATACTGCCCATGCTGATTTTATGAACGGCTGGACGGTCGAGGGCGCGCACTTCATGACCGAACACTGTATGAATGAAGGCATGGATTGCGGGACCAACGTGCCTTATAGCTTCTCGCTGGCGGAAGAAAACGCGGTGGTCGAGAGCGCGCAGCCGAATGTTAACTTCGGGGCGCCTGAAGCGCTGCAGATTTCCGATAACTGGAAGAAAGGCGGCCGTACCAGCAACCCGGAAACCCTGACCCTGGTGAAGTTTAAAATCCCGGCGCTGCCGAAAGATCAGGATGCGTCGCTGTTTAAATATCGCCTGCGTCTGTACGGCGGCAAAGTGGAAACTAACGGCGCGGACCAGATCTTCTTCTACCCGGCCAGTAATGACTGGAGCGCGGCGAGCGTGACCTGGAAGCATCGCCCGACCTGCAGCTACAACTCTGATGCTCAACTGTATCTCAATTCATCTCGTGAGTATCGGATGGTGGATATCGATAAAGCGGTGCGTAAGGCGCTGGCGGAAGGGAAAACCGAGATCTCCTGGTACATCGGCGGCGACCGTCAGGGCAACCACTATCAGTTTGACGCCGCAGCGGCGCAGAAGCAGCCGATCCTGATGCTGGTTGGCTTTAAAACCACCCCGGAAATTTAATTTCCAATAAAGGTAAGCTATTCCCGGTGGCCGTGTCGCCACCGGGTTTGTGACTTACAACACTTTAAAGCCGTGGGTACCATCGCGCGCTAACTGTTCCACCAGGCCATACTCCCAGTCGAGATAAGCCTGCATTGCCTCAGCGGAGTTATCGGTTCCTTCATAAGGCCGTCGATAGCGATCGCCGCGCGGCGTTGCCAGATGCGTCTCGCCCTGTTCCAACGCCAGCCCGGCATCAATCCACGCCAGCGTCCCGCCGCTTAACAGTTGTACCGGCTTACCGGTCAATGCCGCGACTTCAGGTACGGCATAGCGGGCCAGCAGACTGCTGCCGCAGGTGACAACGTAACGTTTTGCGGGAGGGATGAGCTCAAGCGCCTGACGCAGCTGTGAACGCGCCAGCCACCAGGCGCCGGGGATATGCCGTGCGACATAGTTAGCGCTGGTGGTGAAATCCAGTACCACGGTGCCGGGTTCGCGCAATTGTTCCGCTAACTGCGCTGGGGTTATCTCCTCAGCCTGCGGCGCCGGCGGTACGCTGGCGGGCGGAACGCCGCGTTCGCTCAATTGCTCCACGCGGACATCGCGTAATACCGCCACTTCCCAGCCCATCTGCGCCAACCAGGACGCTGCTATCGGCGCGCGTATCTCATCATCGGCGACCAGCACAATCCGCGCTCCGCGTACGCTGGCATAATGATCGGTTTCCTGCACCAGCTGGCCGCCGGGGGCATTCACGCTGTGCGGCAGATGGCCTGCGGCATACTCCTCGGGGCTGCGAACATCAAACAGATAGGTGGTGCGGCTCGGCTGCTGTTGCCAGCGGGCTAAAGTCGGGGCATCAATGAAGGCCACGCCAGCGCGCTCGGCCAACTGCGTCACCGCAGCCACGCGCTGCGCTGAGGCGCGGAAATCGGCGTCGTAGCGACGCTGCTGGCCGTGCTCAAGTTCCAGTCCGGCTAAGGTCCAGCCGATGGTACCGTTGCGCAGTGCGTATACCGGATTGGCTAAGCCGGCATTGCGCAGCGATTGACTGCCGATAATGCTGCGGGTACGGCCGGCGCAGTTAACGATCACTGTCGTTTGCGCCGACGGCAGCAGGCCTTCGATGCGTAACGCCAGCTCCCCGCCGGGCACGCTGATGCTGCCGGGAATATTCATCGTTTGATATTCATCGAAACGACGCGCGTCGACCACCACGACCGGCTGGGGACCCTCGATCAGCGCCTTCACTTCCTCGGCGCTCAACGAGGGCGTCTGGCGCTCGCTCTCTACCAGCTCGCCGAACGCTTTGCTCGGTGAGTTAACGTCCTGAAAGAGCTCGCCGCCGCTACGCTGCCAGCCCGTCAGTCCGCCTGCCAGTAGCGCGACATCCTGATAGCCCCAGCGTTGCAGCCGTTCAAAGGCCTGCTCCGCGAGACCTTCGCCGTTATCGTAGAGGGTAATCGGCGTCGTCAGGCGCGGCACGCGGCGAAAAATCTCCAGCTCCAGCTTGCTGAGCGGCAAATTAGCGGCAAACAGCGGATGGTTAGTGGCAAATACGGCCTCTTCGCGAACATCGATGAGCGCCACTTCTGCGCCATCGATTAGCGCCTGGCGTACCTCGGCTGGCTGGCGATAATTGTAGTCAGGCATATTCATTATCCTTTGAGAGATCCCAGATATTGGGCAAGTGACGGTTGGAGTAACCGGAGACGAAAGGTTTGGCGATCCCATCCGCGGTATAAACAGCACGCCGGACGCTGCCGATGTTAGCGCCGTAGACGTGAATACTGATTGAAACGTGGTCCGCGAGCGCATTACTCACCCGATGAATATCGCCATCGCGGGATGAGACTTTTTCCACCTTGCCGGGTGAAAGCCGTTCAGCAGGGCCAGTGGCGATCGGCAAACCGCGTTCGTCGAGTCGGTAGCGCTGGTTCTCCTCCGCGCCGCGCAACATACCGATGGCTCCCCATACCCGATGGTCATGAATCGGCGTCGATTGCCCCGGCCCCCAGACGAAGCTGACAATCGAAAAACGTTGGCCGGAATCGGCATGCAGCAAATACTGCTGATAGTGATGGGGATGCGGCAGGGTGTACTCTTCCGGCAACCAGTCGTCTTTTTGCACAAGCGAAGCCAGGCGCACGGCGACGGCGTCGAGCAGGGTGGCCTCATCGGTAAACTGGCGATGCAGGGCATCAAGGTCTTGAATGAACTGGCGTAATTTTTCCACTCGCGGTGCGGTCATGGTGGTTTCCTGTTGTCGGGACTGGTCATTACGCTAGCAAAGGCGTTAATATAATTAAAATGCAATTTCCGCATATATTAATATGCAAAAATCACATTAAGGATTATATGCGTATCGATGACATTGATGCCCTGCTGGCTACCGTGCAGTTTTCCTCTCTTAACCAGGCTGCGGAATATCTCGGCATTACCCAATCGGCCATTACCCGTCGGCTTCAGCGTCTGGAGCAAACCCTCAATGTGACGCTGCTGGAGCGCCAGACCCGGCCCCTGACGCTCACCGCCGCCGGACATCGGGTGTATGAGCAGTGCCTGAGCATTAAGCGGGAAACCAAAAAGCTGTACGGTCTGCTTGACCCGGAGGCGGAACCACAGGGCGTTCTGCGACTCGGCGTGCCGCAGAGCGTGGCGGAAATCGCCCTCCAGCCGGCGCTGAGCGCGCTACGCCAGCAGTTCCCGGCCCTGGAGCCGCAGGTGACCTGTGGCTGGAGCGGGCTGCTGCAAAAACGGCTGGAGAGCGTCGAACTGGATGGCGTGTTGGCGATGGGACCACAACAGCAGCGCTTTGCTGACGGCTACAGCGGAAGGCTGCTGTGTCCGCTGGATATCGTGGTCATCGCGGCGAAAAGCTGGCGACTGCACGCCGGGGCGCTGCGCGACTGTGCGCAGCGAGGCTGGGTACTGAATCCCGACGGCTGCGGCCTGCGGGCCGGGCTAATCCGCGAACTGCAATCGCAGGGGCTGCGGCTTGCGCTGAACGTCGAGACCGCTGGCGCCCAGCTGCAAATCAGCCTGGTGGCGCAGGGACTGGGGCTTGGACTGGTGCCTCGCGCCGCGCTGGCCGCCAGCCCGTGGCGCGACGAAGTGGCCACGCTTGCGCTCGCGGATTTTCAGCCGCAAGTGCATCTGTGGCTGGTAAACGCGCAGAATCTGGCTAATCTGAGCCAGCCGCTGACTTTTTTTGCCGGAAAAATTGTGCAGCAACTTAACGCATCTGACTGAAAAATATCTATAAATTTTTAAATGCTTATTCTGCATATTAAGTTATGATAAAAATGCATTTCGATCATTAAGTGCCTGTGTATAGGGTAATGAAAACGCGCCGCCGCCGCGGCCCATTCATTACCTTGCTACCAGGAGTTCTGTATGAGCATTCAGTTTCTCGGCATGATCGGCCACCGCCTGTCGTCAGAAACCATCGCCCCGGTAGGGCCGATTTTTGACCGTGATTATATTGTGCGCTTCGCGCAAACACATGAAGCCGCGGGGTTTGACCGTCTGCTGGTGGGGCATTGGTCCGATCAACCCGACGGCTTTTTGGTGACCGCGCTGGCGGGGTTGTCGACACAAAAGATAGCTTTCCTGCTGGCGCACCGCCCCGGTTTTGTCTCGCCAACTCTCGCCGCGCGTAAATTTGCCACCCTCGAACATCTGCTCGGCGGCCGGCTGGCGGTACATATCATCAGCGGCGGCAATGACGCCGAGCAGCGCCGTGACGGCGATTATCTCGACCACGACCAGCGCTATGCGCGCACCGACGCCTTCCTCGATACCATCCGCAAAGTCTGGACCGCCGAACAGCCGGTGGACATCGATAATGATTTTTATCAGGCGCAACAGGCCTGGTCAGCCATTCGCCCGCTGCAGAAACCGCATATTCCCCTCTATTTTGGTGGCTCGTCGGAGGCGGCAATTACGGTTGCCGGTAAACACGCTAACGTCTTCGCGCTATGGGGGGAGTCGCTGGCGCAGACTGCGGAAACTATCCAGCGGGTACGTGCCGAAGCGGCAAAACATCAGCGCGAGATCGGTTTCAGCGTATCGTTCCGGCCGATTATCGCCGATAGCGAAGCGGAAGCCTGGGAGAAGGCCGAGCATATTCTGCATGTCGCCACCGAGCGGGCGGCGCAGAGTGAAGGGGGCTTTAAAGCCAAGCCCGATAGCGTTGGCGCGCAGCGTCTGCGGGCTACGGCGGCGCAGGGCAAGGTGGTGGATAAACGCCTGTGGACCGGCATCGCGCAGCTGGTGGGCGGCGGCCACAACTCCACCGCGCTGGTCGGTACGCCGGAGCAGGTTGCCGATGCGCTGATCGACTACTACGACCTCGGCGTACGTAACTTCCTGATCCGCGGATTCGATCCGCTGAACGATGCGCAGGAGTATGGCAAAGCGCTGCTGCCGATTACCCGCGAAAAAGCCGCGCTGCGCGCCGTGGCGGAGCGTGCATCGTGAGTCATCGCCGAATCGCAGATTGGCCGCGGCAGCTTGCCGAGATCCGCCAACTGATGGCGGAGGAGGCGGCCAGCCTTGATGCCAGCGGCGATTTTCCCCATCGCAATATTGACGTTCTGCGCCGACGCGGATTTTTAAGCCTTGCCGTACCGCAGCAGTACGGCGGACCTGGTGCCAGTTTAGCCGAGCTGCAACAGGCTATCGCCGCCATCGCCTGGGGCGAACCGGCAACCGCGCTGATTGTCTGCATGCAGTATCTGCATCATCTGCGGCTGGCGGAAAATACGCACTGGGCAGAGCCGCTACGCCAGCGCGTATTTGATGATGCGCTCACAAACGGCGGGTTGATCAATAGCCTGCGCGTCGAACCGGATCTGGGCTCTCCGGCGCGCGGCGGCCTGCCGCAAACGATAGCCAGCCGTAACAGCCGGGGCTGGCTGATTAACGGCCACAAAATTTATACCACCGGTATCGAAGGATTGAGCTGGCTGGCGCTGTGGGCGCGCAGCGACGACAACCCGCCGCTGGTCGGTAGCTGGCTGGTTCCTGCCGACAGCGAGGGCATCAGCGTGGTGAAAAGCTGGGATCACCTCGGCATGCGGGCCACCGGCAGTCACGAGGTGGTGCTGAAAAACGTGCAGGTGTCCGCCGGGCACGCGGTAGACGTTTGGCCTGCCGACGAGCCGCCCGCGCCGGACGCCGAACAATTTCGTCTGTTTGCCAACCGTCATACGGCGCTACTGGCGGCGATTTACGATAGCGTGGCCCGTGCGGCGCGCGACTGGCTTGTCGCGTGGCTCGGCGCGCGGGTCCCCGGCAATCTTGGGCAAGCGCTTTCCAGCCTGCCGCGGGTACAGGAAAAAGTGGGGCAGATCGAAGGGCTGCTGCTGGTTAACCGCGCGCTGCTGGAGAATGCCGCGAAGCTGGGCTTTTCCGCTATTGAGGCCAATCTGGCGAAAGTCACTGTCACCGACAACGCCATTCAGGCGGTCAACCTGGCGCTTGAACTCACCGGCAATCATGGTTTAAGTCGGCAACATCCTCTGGAACGCCACTATCGCAACGTCCTGTGCGGGCGGGTACATACGCCGCAGAACGACTGCGCGTGGCTGGCGGCGGGTAAACACGCTTTTCAACAACAAGGATAATTCAGATGCGCATACCCCATTTTACCCGCATAGCCGGGGCGCTAATGCTATTGACGCTGAGCAGCTATGTTGCGGCTCAGGAAAGAATCACACTAAGAATTGCCGATCAAAAAGGCGGCATGCGGTCACAACTGGAGGCCGCTAACGCCTTGCAAAACCTCGCTTACGATATTAAATGGGCCGAGTTTCCTGCCGCCGCGCCGCTGGCTGAAGCGCTCAACGCTGGCGCGGTTGACGTGGGGATTATCGGCGATGCGCCGCTGCTGTTCGCGCTGGCGAACGGCGCGCCGGTAAAAGCGATTGCCGTCGATAAGAGCAACCCGGCGGGGACCGCTGTATTGGTACCTCCCGGCAGCGCGTTAAAAAGCGCGGCGGATTTAAAAGGTAAACGCATTGCCACCGGGAAAGGATCGATTGGCCATTTTGTGGCGCTGAAAGCGCTGGAGCAGGCGGGTGTTTCGCCGAAGGAAGTGCAGTGGGTATTCCTTGGCCCGGTGGATGCAAAAGTCGCGCTGCTTAACGGTTCGGTAGATGCCTGGGCGACCTGGGAGCCCTATACCACGCAGCTGGTGAAAACCGCTGAAGGGCAGATTCTGGTGAGCGGCAAAGGGCTGCTGCCGGGTAATACCTTCCTGGCCGCCACCGATAATGCGCTGAAGGATCCGCAAAAGCGCGCGGCGCTTCAGGATTATCTTACCCGACTGGCCGGCGCCGAGCGTTGGGCTTACGCCAATCTCGATAGCTATGGCAAAACGTTGGGGGAGATCATTCGTTTCCCGGCGGATATCGCCCGCGCGCAGTTTGCCAACCGCCAGTCGCAGTGGCAACGGCTGGACGCGCCGACGGTCGCCCAGCAGCAGTCGACGGCGGACTTTTATCTTGCCAACGGCCTCATTCGCGCAAAGCTCGATGTAACGCCGACATTTGATCACGGCTTTAACGTGCCGGTCACGCCGGTTCATGCGGAGGCGGCGCCATGATGACCACACGTTTTACCCGTCGTCGTTTCTTACAGTTTACCGGTGGCCTGGCGCTGGCCGGGGCGTCTGTGCCGCTATGGGCTCACGATATGGCGGAGATGGCGAGCGGCGATGAACATCCGGCGCTGCGTCTGGCGCAGCCTTATAAAATCAAGCTGGCGATTAACAAAAGCGCAGTGTGCCTGGCGCCGGTCGCCGTCGCTGAGCAGCAGAAGATTTTTAGTAAATATAACCTCGACGTTGAGTTTGTTAACTTTGGTAACTCGACGGATGTCCTGCTGGAAGCGATTGCCACCGGCAAGGCCGACGCCGGGGTAGGCATGGCGCTACGCTGGCTGAAGGCGCTGGAGCAGGGCTTTGACGTCAAACTTACCGCCGGAACGCACGGCGGTTGCCTGAATCTGCTGACGGCCAAAAACTCGCCTTTTGGCGCGCTGGAGAGTCTGAAAGGGCAAACCATTGGCGTTACCGATATGGCCGGGCCGGATAAAAACTTCTTCGCCATCTTGCTGAAACGCCACGGCATCGATCCGATAAGCGATGTGCAGTGGAAAGTCTATCCGGCAGACCTGCTCAGCGTGGCGTTGGATAAACGCGAAATCGCCGCCATTAGCGGCAGCGAGCCCTTTAGCTATCGTCTGCTGGAAACCGGGAAATATCAGCTAATCGCCAGCAATATGACCGGCGATTATGCCAATCTCAGCTGCTGCGTGCTGGGCGTCAGCGGTGCCCTTGCGCGCGATCATAAACCGGCGGCGGCCGCGCTTACCCAGGCGATTCTGGAAGCGCACAGCTATGCCGCCGCGCATCCGGAAAGCGTGGCGCAATCTTTTCTCGCCCATGCGCTAAATACTAACGAAGCGGAGGTTAGCGGCATTCTTCACGGCCAGGGGCACGGTCATCATGCGGTGGGCGAGGCTTTTGTTAAAGAGCTGACGCAGTATGCCGTGGATCTGCAGCGGGTACAGGTCATCAAACCGGGAACCGATCCTCATCAGTTTGCGGAGAGTATTTATGTCAACGTTTTCGCCTGACCGCGCGCTCGCCCGACCGGGGCTCGGCGCTCTGCTCTGGACGGAGGGCGGGCTTGCCGCCGCGCTATGGCTGCTGGGCGGCCTGTTCACGCAGGCCTGGCCCGATGCCGGTCGGCGCTGGCCGTTTAGCGAGGAGTGGGCGCTGGCGCAGTTCACTCTCGGCGGCGGACTGCTGTTACTGACGCTGAGTTACCGTTACTGGCGCCAGCGGGGCGCGCGTTTGCAGCGTGGCGGAAAATGGCTGGCGCTGCTGCCGGTGCTCTTCGCGCTATGGGAAGGGCTGACGGCCAAGACGGCGTTTTTGCCGGTGCCGTTTTTCGCTCCGCCGCAGGCGCTGATTGAAGTGCTGCACGATGACTGGCCGCGGCTGCTTGATAGCCTGCTGCATTCGCTGGGGCTGCTCGGGCTCGGAGTGCTGCTTGGCACCAGTTGCGGGTTTATCAGCGGGCTGGCGATTGGCTGGTCTCAGCGTATTGGCTATTGGGTGCATCCAATTTTACGCCTGCTGGGGCCGGTACCTTCCACCGCGCTGCTGCCGCTATGCCTGTTTATCTTTCCTTCCAGCTTCGGCGCCAGCGTGTTTTTGATTGCGCTCAGCACCTGGTTCCCGGTCACGGTATTGACCTGGTCCGGGGTCATCGGTATCGATAAAGCGTGGTATGACGTGGCGCGAACGCTGGGAGCCAGCCAGCGATTTCTGATCCTGCGCGTGGCGATCCCCGCCGCGCTGCCGAACGTGTTTGTCGGCTTGTTTATGGGGCTTGGCGCGTCGTTTTCGGTGCTGATTGTCGCCGAAATGGTCGGCGTCAAATCCGGGATCGGTTTTTATCTGCAGTGGGCGCAGGGCTGGGCGGCCTATCCGAATATGTACGCGGCGCTATTCGTGATGGCGTTGTTATGTTCCGGCCTGATTAGCGGGCTATTTATGATTCGCGATCGGCTGCTGAGCTGGCAGCGAGGAGGGATGCAATGGTAAGTGCCCAGACAATTTCGACCGGTGCGGCGGTGGCGGTACGTCATCTTCATCATGCTTTTACATTGGGCAAACAGACGGTGCCGGTGCTGGACAATATCAGCCTGCAGCTGCGGCCAGGGGAGAGTGTCGCGCTGCTTGGCCCCTCAGGATGCGGTAAATCGACGCTGCTGCGCCTGCTGGCGGGGCTGGAGCCACAGCAAAGCGGGCATATTGAGATTGACGATGCGGCGATGGGCGGGCCGGGGCCGGAACGGATCCTGGTTTTCCAGGACCCGACGCTTTATCCGTGGCTGACGGTGCGGCAGAACGTGCTGCTGGGGCCGCAAGCGCAGGGGAAAAAGGGGCTGGAGCCGAAGGCCGACGCGCTGATTTCGCGCATCGGGCTGCAGGCGTTCAGCGAGGCGTGGCCGCGGCAGCTTTCCGGCGGGATGGCGCAGCGTGCGGCGCTGGCGCGCGCGTTGCTGAATGAACCGCGTTTACTGTTGCTTGATGAGCCGCTGGGTAAGCTGGATTCGCTTACCCGCATCAGCATGCAGCGCGAGCTGATTGCACTGTGGCAGCAGCAGGGTTATACCAGCCTGCTGGTGACTCACGATATTGAAGAAGCGTTGCTGCTTTGCGAGAGAGTACTGGTGATGTCGCCGCGGCCGGGGCGCATTATCGCTGAATTTACGCTTCCTCTGGCGTTTCCCCGCCATCGCGACAATCCATTGTTATTGCAGCATCGGCAGGATATTTTGCGTATCCTCGGCCAGGAAGAGGATTGGTAAGCCAGGTGCGGGGCTAATCGGGGCTACAAATGACACGGACCGTCGATACTGTTATTGGTTTGCAACTGTTTGGTCCGAGAAAAACAGTTGTTTTGTGTTCATTCAGAGCACATTGCGCTCCCGAAATGTCTTCTGCGTTATGTCTCCCATGGCGCAGGGAGCGCACAGGGGGCGGCCAATCGCCGCCGCCCCCTGTACCCCCGGGCTCTGGCCGCCAAAATCGCCACTTCGTGGTACCTTCGACTTATCCCGGCAGGCTTCGGGTCGGGCCGAGGCAGCGTCCTTGCAAAACACGGCCCTCAGCACGCATCCCTGCGTGCTGCCCCGGCCTGCCGGGAACGTCTCAGCGATTTTGAGGCCAACAACGGCGGCAGTTTCAGTCGCTATTGGCACCGAAGTAGCCCGGATAAGGCGCAGCGCGCCGCTATCCGGGGCAGGGCAAGGTTTAAAAATCCATTTTCACCGTAAACTGCACTTCACGCGGATCGCCAATCTGGTTGCCGAGATTATTGGTGCCGATTGACGAGGTGTAATAGGTCTTATCGAACAGGTTCTTCACATTCACCTGTAGCGTTACCGGATACTGCAGCTTCATTTTATAGGCCGCGAAGACGTCGGCCACCGCATAGCCCTGCAGATAATAATCCGCGCCGTTGGTGCCGGAACGTTTGCTGACCGCGTGGCCGCCGCCGCCAACGGTCAGGGTGTTGCTGTTATAGACGTTATGAATGTCATAGGTCAGGAACAGCGAACCGGTATGTTTTGGCACGTTCGGTAGCGGTTTACCGGCATAATCGGGATCTTCCAGCACTTTGGCATCGGTATAGCCGTAGCTGGCGATGACGCTGAGGTTATCGGTGAGCGAGCCCGCCAGATCCACCTCAACGCCGCGCGAGCGAACCTTACCCGCGGTCTTCGCCACCGTCTCGTCGCCGATACTTTCGGTATACAGCACGTTACGTTTATGAATATCAAATAACGCGATATTGGCGGTAATACCCTCTAAAAGGTCGAATTTCGCGCCGACTTCGTAAGAGGTGGACTCTTCCGGCGGCAGTTCGCCGATATAGCTGGCAATCGACGACTGCGGCATAAACGACTGGGCGACGTTAGCAAACAGCGACACGTTTGGCGTTACCTTGTAAACCAGCCCAGCCTTCGGCGTCCATTTCTCATCGCGGCTATCGGTATTGACGTTAAACGGACGGCCTTTACCGGCGTACTGGGTGTAATACTGGTAGCGTACGCCGGCCACGGCAATCCAGTTGTCGGTCAGATACAGGGCGTCCTGCAGATAGGTCGCATAGCTCTCCTGCTTGATGCGCTGATCGCTATCGGCAGCGGAAACGGTATTACAGGTATCGAGAGTGCCGTAAACCGGATGATAAATATTAAAGCCTTTCACGTTCTTACAACGCAGCATATCGGTACGCAGCAGATCGTAATTCTCATAGGCGACGCCGGTCAGCAGTTCATTATAAAAGCCGCCGATGACCACATTGCCTTGTAGATCGGCGCGGGTGGAATGCATCTTTTGCGTCGAGCCGTGCGTGCCGTCGACTCGGCGAGTCAGGTTGCCGGTCGCAGAATCATAGGCCATTACCCTGGCCTGGTTATCGTTGTAGTGATCCTGACTGTAACTGTAATCAAAGCGCGCGGTCCAGGCGCTGTTAAGACGGTACTCGGCATTCAGTTGGGCAATGTCGGAATAACCATCGGTGATATTAAAGGCTTCATCGAAACGGGTTTTACGATCGACGTTGACCGCGTGGCCGGTATCGAGGTCGAAAATGGTGCCGCGGTCAAAAGGGGCGCTGTAATCGCGATGTGAATACGAAGCGGTAATGGTCGCGCTATCGCCAAACCAGCTCAGGGAAGGGGCGATAAAGCTGCTTTTGTTCTTGCCGAAATTACGCCAGTAATCTTCATTTTGATATTCGCCGATCAGTCGATAGGCCAGACGAGTTCCTTCTATCGGTCCGGTCACGTCGAAGCTACCCGTGCCGCCGCCAAAACTGCTGGAGGTGGCGGAAACCGAACCAGAGAACTGGCGCTCGGGGCGTTTGGTGACAACGTTAATCAGCCCGCCGGGGTCGAGAATCCCATACAGCGTCGAGGCCGGGCCTTTCAGGACTTCAACCCGCTCGGTAGCGGCGTTAAAGCTGCGCGGCAAAACGGTACGCAGGCCGTTGGTCATGATAGAACCGTCGCGATTGGCGCCGAAGCCGCGGCGGGTAAAGGCATCCTGGGTACCGCCGAGGGTATTGGTCTGCACTACGTTGGCGACGTTATACAACGCTTCATCCAGCGAAGTGGCGTGCTGATCTTCCAGCACCCGATCGCTGACGGTATTCACCACCTGCGGAATATCCAGCAGCGGCATTGAGGTCAATGTCGCCGTGGACGAACTCAGCGGCTGATAACCGCTGGTGGCGTTCTGCTGGCGGCCGTCAGCCACCACGGTAATAGTGTCCTCAACATCCTTTGTATTCTTTGCCGCGTTATTTTCTGCGGCCATTAATCCCGGTGAGGCTAAAAAAAGAAGCGAAAAAAGCGCGCGCCCTTGCAATGTCCTGCAGGCGACATGGGGTTGAGTCATTATCTGTTTCTCGTGAACGAATCTGCCTTTGCGGTCAGATAAAGCCAATAAAATCATTGCCCTGAAAATAAAACCTATCTGTTAAGCGTCTGAACGCGCCTTCAGATATGTAATTGAGAATCATTCAAACACGAAGAAATGTAGTAGTAAATGTTATGTAAGATAAAAAATCATCGCAGAAGAAAAGCGCGATTTCGCAGCCTGTCGTAGAGAGTGTGATGCTTTTATTTTATTGATTATAAATACTATTCATAAAATTCATTTGTGTCTCTGCGGGGTATTGAACGTAACGAGAACAACATGAAGCACAGTATTGACTACTACATTCATCCCCTTCATGATCAAAAGAGAATGAGATTTATTTTGATTTGACTGCAGAACGTCGAGGGCTGATGCCGGAACGCTGCGGCGCAGGAGCGAGTTATGCCACAGCGGGTAAACCCTGCAGAAAAGGGGATCGTCCTGGAATCCCTGTCGGCCGGATATGGCCAGACGCTTATCGTCGATGACATTAACCTGACGATCCCCAGCGGTAAAATGACGGTGCTTGCCGGGGCTAACGGCTCAGGCAAATCAACGCTGTTATCGACCATCGCCCGGATGCTAAAACCGCTCGGCGGATGCGTGCGTCTGGACGGAAAGGCCATCCACGACATGCCGACCAAAACGGTTTCCCGCCAGCTGGGGATCCTGCCGCAATCGCCGCTGACGCCGGAAGGGCTCACGGTGTTTGAACTGGTATCGCGCGGGCGCTACCCGTGGCAGGGGCTGATGCGCCAGTGGTCTGCAGCCGATGAACAGGCGGTGGAAGAGGCGCTGCTATTAACCGGCACCGCCGAATTCGCCCATCTGGCGGTCGATAGCCTTTCCGGCGGCCAACGTCAGCGCTGCTGGATAGCGATGGCGCTGGCCCAGCAGACGACAACCATATTACTGGATGAGCCGACCACCTGGCTCGACCTGCGCTATCAGGTCGAAATTCTTGAACTTCTGCAAAGCCTGACCCGCGAACATGGCCGCACGGTAGTGACGGTGCTTCACGACCTGAACTTTGCGGTGAACTATGCCGACCTGCTGGTATTTCTCAAAAAGGGGCGAATAGCCGGGACCATTTCAGAACAGGAAATCTGCAGCCCCGAACTGATTAAAAACGTCTTTGATGTTGATGTGCAGATGTCAATCAATCCGCAAACCGGCAAACCTTTCTTTATGCCGTTTCGCGCACCCCAGGCCGTTGCCCGATGAGCGCCCCCGTGCTGTACGCCACGCGGCGTCGTACTCGTCCGCGGTTGGCCATGCTGCTATTAACCCTGATGCTAATCGCCGGTTCGCTGATTCATCTTGGTTTAGGCGCCCGCTGGATCGCGCCGCAGACGGTCCTGCAGGCGCTGATCGAGTACGACCCGCGGAACTTCGATCACCGTATTATTGTTGATTTACGTCTGGTTCGGCTGGCAGCGGCGCTGTTGACCGGCGCGGCGCTTGGCGTTGCCGGGGTGCTGCTGCAGACGGTGATCCGCAACCCGCTTGGCGAGCCGCATATCCTTGGGCTCAACGCCGGGGCCTCGTTGGCGGTGGTCGCGACCTCGGCGCTGGGCCTCTCTGTCGGCGATTTTCCGGCAGCTCGCCCGCTAACCGCCGCCTGTGGCGCGGCGCTACTTTTCGGCGGGGTAATGGCGCTGGCCTCTGCCGGGCGCGGCGGGGCGACGCCGCTGCGCATTACGCTATGCGGCGTGGCGATCTCGGCGTTTGCCTCGGCGGTGACGGCGGCGATATTAATTCTTGACGAACAAACGCTGCTGGCGATGCGCACCTGGCTTGCCGGCGATCTGGCCGGGTTGAACTGGGCTACTCTACAGGCGGCGCTGGTGCCAGCGCTTTCTGGCATGGGACTGGCGCTGCTTCTCGCGCCACGTCTGAACGTGCTGGCGCTGGGCGATAAAGTGGCGCTGGGGTTGGGGGTGAATCTGGTGCAGACCCGGCTGCTGGGGCTGGCCGCTATTGCGTTGCTGTGCGGCGCGGCGGTGGCGGTCGCCGGACCAATAGGGTTCGTCGGGCTGGTGGTGCCACACGTGGTGCGCCGTCTGATAACGCAAGATATTCGTCTGGCGTTACCGCTGGCGGCGCCAGTAGGGGCGCTGGTGCTGGTGCTGGCGGATATCGCTGCCCGTACGATCGTCGCCCCGCAGGAACTTGCGACCGGCGCGATGACCGCGCTGGTGGGCGCGCCGCTGTTTATCTTTATTGCCGCGAGGTTTTTTAAATGAAACGCGCCGTTCATCGCGCCGGATTTCGGCCTCTGGCGATGGGTTCAACCCGCCTATTGTTACGTCCGGCGGCATTAAAAATTGCCGCCTTCATCCTGTTCATTTTGCTGACGCTGGGGCTCTACAGCCTCAGCCGCGGCAGCTTCCCGCTGCCGTCTTCGACATGGGCGCGTGCGCTGCTGGCGCCGGAGCAGATTGGCGAGCAGCAACGCTTTATCCTGTTTGACATTCGCCTGCCGCGAATTTTGATGGCGCTGCTGTGCGGCGCCATGCTTGGCCTGGCGGGGGCGGCGATGCAGAGCATTACCCGTAACGGCCTGGCGGACCCCGGCCTTATTGGCGTCAAAGAGGGAGCCTGCATTGTGGTACTGGCGCTAATTCTGTTTTTCCCGGCCGTAGGGCTCGCGTGGCGGCCGCTGGCGGGAATGCTCGGCGGCGTATTGGTGGCGCTGTTGGTGCTGGCGCTGGCGCGCGATTGTTCACGTCCGCGCTTTATTCTGATCGGCATCGGCGTGTCATGGACGCTGGCGGCGGCGGTTGGCATTTTTATGACCACCGCCGACGTACGCGATGTACAGACGGCGATGATCTGGCTCTCCGGTAGCCTGCACGCGGCGACCTGGCCGCTGCTGGCGGTGGCGTTTTGCTGGGCGCTGCCTGGCGCATTGATTCTGTTCTGCACCGCCCGCGCGGCGGATGTGGCGCTGCTGGGTGACAGTACCGCCATCGGTCTTGGCGTGCGTTTGCCGCAGCTCACGCTACTGCGTTTCTTCGCCCCCGTGCTGCTGACCTCTGCCAGCGTTTCCTGCGTTGGCAGTCTGGGTTTTGTCGGCCTGATGGCGCCGCATATGGCGCGTTTCGTCCTGCGCGGCGGTCAGGTGGCGCTACTCTGCGGCAGCGCGCTGATTGGCGCGTTGCTGGTGCTGGCAACCGATACGCTGGGGCGGCTGGCGTTTGCGCCGCTGCAGATCCCGGCGGGGATTGTTATTGCTCTGGTGGGGTGCCCATTTTTTATTGCTCTGCTTTGGCGTCGCCGTGACGCCCTGTAAATCAAAAAGGATTGTTATGCGTTGGTTCGTTTCTCTGCTGGTGCTGTGCGCGGGCGCTGCCGCGGCTGCCGATTCGCAAACCTTCACCGACGATTTAGGTCGTACGGTGACCGTACCGCTGCATCCGCAGCGTATCGTTTCGATGCACGATCTCGATATTACCATCCCGCTAATTGAGCTTGGGGTACCGCCGGTGGCCAGCCATGGCCGCACGCGCCCGGACGGCAGCCACTACCTACGTTCCAGCGCCCAGTTGACCGGCGTCGATTTCGACAATAGCGAGATCCGCTTTATTGGCACCGCCGATATTGACCTTGAAGCCGTGGCCGCGGCGAAGCCGGATCTGATTATTACCGAGCCCAGCCGCCATGTCTCGGTGGAGCAACTGGCGAAAATCGCGCCGACGGTCAGTATCGATCACCTGCAAGGCAGCGCGCCGCGGATTTACCGCAAACTGGCGCAGCTCACCGGCAGCCAGGCGCGGCTGGCGGTGCTTGAACGTCGTTATCAGGAACAAATTAAACAGCTAAAGGCCACGGTCGATCCGCAGCAGTATCGCGTGTCGGTGATTCAGGCGAATAACGGCAAGGTGACGGTACACCACTCCTATCACGCGCTGGGGCGAGTTTTGCGTGACGCCGGGTTCCGTTTCCCGCCGTTGATCGACAAGATCCCCGATGGCCAGCGGATCGACGTCAGCGCCGAGCAGCTACCGGAACTGGATGCCGATTTTGTCTTCGCGACCTGGCGTTCGGACACCGGCGGTAAGCCGCAGGATGAGCTAAAGGCCATGGAGGCGGTCATGCCCGGCTGGTGTGACTTTATGCGCGCCTGCCGCACCGGCCGCTATATTTTGTTGCCGCGCGAAGAGGTTATTTCTAATTCGTACGCCGCATTGACGCTGATGGTTGCTCAGGTGCAGTCGCACATCGTCGGGCGGCCGATTCCGGCGGGGGCGAAATGAAAGCGGGAGTGAAAAAAGAGAAGGGCAGAGTCGATCTGTTTGGCGAGCGTTTTCGCGCCCGCGCGCATCAGCTTTCGCCCCGTTTACGCGAAGTGGCAAACTACATCAATGATAATCGCGAGGTGGTACTGGAACGCACGGCGATGGAGATCGCCACCGCTACTCACACCTCCGATGCCACCGTGGTGAGGGCAATTCAGGCATTGGGTTTTGCCGGGCTACGCGAGTTAAAAGAGACCATGGCGCGCTGGTTCGGGCCGTCAGCGACCTCGTCGGAAAAGATGCGCTCGACGGTGGGGGCACTCTCCTGTGATGTCAATTCCAGCATCGATTTTGTGCTCGATGGGCATCAGCGCGCCTGTGAGGTGCTATCGCGTGCGGATAATCGCGCGGCGGTAGCCCAGGCGGTGGCGCTGCTGGGCGATGCGCGTCAGGTGGCGATATTTGGCATCGGGGCGTCGGGGATCCTCGCCGAGTACACCGCGCGTCTGTTTAATCGTATTGGCTTACCTGCCTGTACCCTCAACCGTACCGGCTTCAGTCTTGCTGAGCAGTTGATTAGCCTGCAGCGCGGCGACGTGCTGATTATGATGGGGCAAAAATCACCGCACCGGGAGGGCATGACCACGTTGCGCGAGGCGCAGCGGCTGGGGATCCCGACGATATTACTCACCCAGGCGCTGGATTCGCGCTTCAGTCAACTGGCACAGGTGGTGATTGATGTTCCGCGCGGCGGCGATAACGGGCGAGTGCCGCTGCACGGTACGGTGCTGATTTGCCTTGAAATGATCGTGCTGTCCGTTGCCTCGACTACGCCGCAAAAGACGGTCAAATCAATGAAGCGAATCAATGAATTGCATCGAGCCATTGGCAAATCAGGTGGTCAACGCGGTTGAACAAAAGATAATTCGCTATCCCGATGCTTTCCGGTTGCATGCTATGCTAAGTATGTGTATTTTTATGCAAAATAAATGCATAAAAAGGACATCTCATGGTCAAGAATTTGCTCAAAGCGTGTTTCATGATGGCCGCGCTGGCGGCAGCCGGACAGGCGGCTGCGGAAACCTATACAGTCGGTTCTGGCGGCACCTACCGTCCCTTTGAATTCGAAAATAGCCAAAAGCAGCTGGAAGGCTTTGATATCGATATCATTAAAGCGATCGCCAGGGCCGAAGGTTTTGACGTCAAATTGGTCAACACCCCCTGGGAGGGCATTTTCGCCACTCTGGGTACCGGCGATCGCGATATTATCATCTCGGGTATTACCATCACCGATAAACGCAAACAGATGGTGGATTTCTCCGCGCCGTACTTCCCGGCCGAGCAGTCGATTGTGGTGCCGCAAGGTTCAAAAGTGAACTCGCTGGCGGCGTTAAAAAACGAAAAAGTCGGCGTGGTGAACTCCAGCACTGGCGATATTGTGGTTTCGCAGGAACTGGGTAAAAACAGCACCTCCATTAAGCGCTTCGACAATACGCCACTCATGCTGCAGGAGCTGTTTGAAGACGGCGTCAGCGCTGCGGTAGGCGACGTTGGGGTGGTTAAATACTACATCAAGCAGCACCCGGAAAAGCAGTTCAAGCTGGTGCCTGACGCTAAATTTGAGCGCCAGTATTTCGGCATCGCCGTCGCTAAAGGTAACAGTGAACTGCTGGGCAAAATCAACGCCGGTTTGCAGAAAATCGTTGCCGACGGCACCTACGCCAAAATCTATAAAACCTGGTTCGATGACAACGTGCCGACGCTGCCTGCGCAATAACACCAATTTTCAGTGACCGCGGCTGTCGCTCAGGCGATGGCCGTATTTTTTAGGGAAGGACTATGACGGGATTCCGTTGGGAGATCATCGAGGAGTACGGCCCGCTGTTTATGGACGGCGCCTTGATGACGATTAAATGTACCATTATCTGCGTGATCCTCGGGACGTTGTGGGGGTTAACGCTTGGACTGGGGCGGATGGCGAAGGCCGAGCACGGGCCATGGAAATATATTCTGCGTTATCTGGTGCAGTTTCCGGTGCGCTTCTACGTCAGCGCCTTCCGCGGTACGCCGCTGTTTGTGCAGATTATGGTGGTCCACTTTGCGCTGGTGCCGCTGTTTATTAACCCGCGCGACGGCCTGCTGGTCACCAGCGGGATAATGAGCGCCGATTTCGCCCGCGAACTGCGTTCTAACTACGGCGCGTTCCTCTCCTGTATCGTGGCGATTACCCTTAACGCCGGGGCCTACGTGTCGGAGATTTTCCGCGCCGGGATCCAGTCTATCGATAAAGGGCAGATGGAAGCTTCGCGCGCGCTGGGTATGCCGTGGTGGAAAACCATGCGTAAAGTGATCCTGCCGCAGGCATTTCGCCGCATTCTGCCGCCGCTTGGCAACAACGCTATCGCTATTGTTAAAGACTCATCGCTGGCCTCGGCGATCGGGCTTGCCGATCTGGCCTACGCGGCGCGAACCGTCTCCGGCGCGTACGCCACCTACTGGGAGCCCTACCTGACGATCTCGCTGGTCTATTGGGTGATTACCTTCCTGCTGGCGCAGCTGGTTAACCGTCTGGAAAAGAGGTTTGGCAAAAGTGATTCACATTAATAATTTACATAAGCGCTTTGGCGATAGCCACGTGCTGCGCGGCATCAGTTGCGATATTAAACCGCAGGAAGTGGTGTGCATTATCGGGCCCTCCGGCTCGGGCAAAAGCACCTTTTTGCGCTGTATGAATGCGCTGGAAACCGTGAGCGAAGGCGAAGTGGTGGTCAACGGCTTTGCCGCCCATGACCGGACGACCGACCTCAACAAGATGCGTGAAAGCGTTGGCATGGTGTTCCAGCGCTTTAACCTGTTTCCGCATATGACGGTGCTGGAAAACCTGCTGATGGCGCCGATGAATTTGCGCAACATGCCGCGCCAGCAGGCGGTCGACCTGGCGGATGCCTTGCTGGCGAAGGTGGGCCTCAGCGATAAGCGCGATGCCTGGCCTTCCAGCCTCTCCGGCGGTCAGCAGCAGCGGGTAGCGATTGCCCGCGCGCTGGCAATGAAGCCGTCGATCATGCTGTTTGATGAGCCCACGTCAGCGCTGGATCCGGAACTGGTAGGGGATGTGCTGGAAGTGATGAAAAATCTCGCCAGCGAAGGGATGACGATGGTGATCGTGACCCACGAAATGGGCTTTGCCCGCGAAGTGGCCGACCGGGTGATTTTCATCGATCAGGGGGTGATTCAGGAAGAGGGTAAACCGGCGCAGATCTTTAGCGCGCCGACCAATCCGCGCACCGCCGCCTTCCTCAGTAAGGTGCTGTAGCCAAAAGCAAAACGGGCAGGTGGATCCCCGCCTGCCCGTTATCAACAACCTCCGCTATTGCGCGGTCTCGGTAGCCTCTTCCATGTCCTCTTCCTGCTCATTGGCGAGCAGCGTTTTTTCGTTCTTGCTAAGACACTGGATCAGCAGGAATAGCACGCCGCTGGCGAACAGGGTGATGATCAAGCCGTCATACCCGGAGACGCCGATCAGCATGCCGCTGACTATCGGCCCGGCCACGCTACCCGCTGACCAGAAAAAGCCAAACAGGGCGTTAATCATGATTAACTTTTGCCCGCTAAAGGTTTTACCCGCCCGCACCAGCGACAGGGTGTAAAGCGCGCCCGCCGCGGCACCGAGCAGCAGGCAGATAGCCATCAGCTGTACGCGCGAGGCGAGCATAAACGGCAGCGCCAGTAGCGACAGGCTAAAGACAACCGCGCAGATAAGATGCACGCGACGGATGCCGAAGCGGTCGGCAACCCAGCCCAGCGGCGCCTGGAACATAGCGTCGCCGGTGAGGACGACGGTGACCAGCAGTACCGCCATCGTTTCATTCAAACCTTTATCGATGCCGTACAGCGGCAGTAGCGCGAGAATACTGGCGTCGAAGAAGGCAAAGCAGAATACCCCAGAGGCCAGCACCGGTAGAAACGCCCCCAGGCTGCGCCAGCTGGCGCGCTCGGCAAGGCTTTCGCGACTGCCGCGCGGCAGATGACGCAGCATTAGCAGGCAAACGGCGGTAATGGCGACAATGGCCATCAGCGCCGCGTGTTGCCAGGCGGGGCCGACGGAGATAAGCAGCGGGCCGGCGAGCTGGCAGCCGGTAAAGGCCGAGGCATAGATGCCGGTGAGAGTAGCGCGATTACTGCCCGCCGCGCCGCCGGTTATCCAGCTTTCCCCCAATACGATAATGACGCCGGAGGCGAGTCCGGTTAGCAGACGCGGCACCAGCAACAGCGTCATGTCGGTGGTCATGCAGGAGGCGATGGTCGCCAACGCCAGCAGGATCAGGCTAACGCTGAGCAACGCGCCCATTTCAAAACGACGGCACAGCGCGGGAGAAAGAAAAGAAGAGAGCATCATTCCAGCGGGCGGCAGCGCGGCCAGCAGGCCGACATAAAGCGGAGCAACTTGCTGCTGCGCCAGCTCAAGGCTGATTAATGGCACCGTATAGCCGGTGATAAATCCCACAAGTGAAGCGGCCATGATCATCGCCAGCGTGGGGGCCAGGCGATTCTGGTCTGGGTTAAACATTGTATTCCCGATAACGGAAGGTTGCAGGTGGATAATCCGGCAAGACGCCGACCAGTCTGCATGATAATTAATCAGCTGACGGAAGTCACCGCTGAAATAGCTACTATTTTTGATATCGATAAAACGATCCGCTGGTGAATAGACAAAAATCATCATCGCTGAAGTTGTCAGCCGCGGGGGCGAAAGGATATAACGAAGGGTGCCGCCTGGAAGCAGCAGGACGGGGACCACTCATTCAGTAATGGAAGGAACAGGACATGGCGGTATCGTCTTCACTGATTGCCGAAGCTATCGGCTGGCGTCGCGATTTTCATGCTCATCCGGAGCTCGGGTACCAGGAGCAGGAGACCTCGAGTCGGGTTGCTGGGCTACTGGCTTCGTTCGGCCTGCAGGTACATGTCGGGCTGGCAGGTACCGGGGTCGTCGCGACGCTTGAGAACGGCCCGGGGCCGGTGATTGGCCTGCGTGCCGATATGGATGCGCTACCTATCGCTGAACAGGGGGCGGTGGAATATCGTTCGCGTCGTGCTGGCGTGATGCATGCCTGCGGTCATGACGGCCACACCGCCATGCTGTTGGCTGCCGCCGCGCACCTTGCCCAGACCCGCAACTTTGGCGGCACCGTGCATTTTGTCTTTCAGCCCGCGGAGGAGAACCTCGGCGGCGCGCGCAAAATGGTGGAAGAGGGGTTGTTCGAGCGCTTCCCGATGGACGCCATTTACGCGTTGCACAACTGGCCAGGCTTACCGCTGGGGCATGTGGCGGTGAATCCCGGGGCAATGATGGCCTCGCTTGACGCCTTCGAGATAACGCTCACCGGTAAAAGCTGCCATGCGGCGATGCCGGAAAGCGGCGCCGACCCTATCGTCGCCGCCGCCCAGCTGATTATGGCGTTGCAGACGATTCCGTCGCGCCGCCTGTCGCCGCAGGATTCCGCGGTGGTCAGCATTACCCAGGTCAACGGCGGCGAGGCGATCAACGTGCTGCCGGACCGCGTGGTGTTGCGCGGGACTTTTCGCTGCCTGAGCAATACGGTGCGCGAGCGGGTAAAAAACCTGATTGAGCAATACGTGCATACGCAGCCGCAGGTTTCCGACGTTGACGGTCAGATTGCGTGGTATCCGGGCTATCCGGTGACCAAAAATGATGCGCAACAGGCGCTGAAGGTGCGCGAGGTGGCGCAGGCCGAGCTCGGCGAAGCCGCGGTGCGCTGGCAGATCAATCCTTCCATGGCGTCGGAGGATTTTGCCTGCATGCTGGAAGTGTGTCCCGGCGCCTATTTCTGGATAGGCACAGACGGCGACACGCCCTCCAGGCCGCTACACAATGCCAGCTACGATTTTAACGACGATCTACTGGCGCCCGGCGTGGCGCTGTGGACGGCGCTGGTGGAATCACTGCTGCCTGCCGGGCAGGGCTAAGTTTTCGTGTGCCGCGGAAAGCGCGGGTGAACGGTCTCCGGGGGCCAACAAAGAAATGATAAATAAAATATTGGTCAGTGCCTGCCTGATGGGCCTTAAAGTCCGTTATAACGGAAAAGAGAAAGCGCAGATGACCCATCAACTTGCTCGCTGGCAACGGGAGCAGCGCCTGGTAATCCACTGCCCTGAGCTGGCTGCCGGGCTACCTGTTCCGCGACCACCTGCCGAGATCGTGTCGGCTGATGGGAGAGACGTAATGAGTGGACAAGCCAGAATAATTGAGAATACGGGAAGGGATGTTACGCCGCATTATCAACTGGCAGCCTGGCTGGCTCTGCGAGCAGCACAAGAAGCAGGTTGTACCGCCGCATTGTTAACTGATGGTAGTCCTACGTGCGGCAGTCAGTTTATCTATAACGGTTCTTTCAGTAATCAGCGTAAATCGGGTATGGGAGTGGCGGCGTCACTGCTCAGTGAGCATGGCATCACGGTATTTTCAGAAGCTCAGTTTGCGGAGCTTGTGAGCTGGATAGAAGAACGGGAATGAGCGGTTCCCCAGGGTTAACGTCGAACTGTATGAGGTTCACACCTCGACATAGCCGACGTTAAAGCTTTATGAAACTCTTGCAGTTTAAAAGTACTGGGGGGAGTTTCACTCAGCTAAATAACCACCATCGATGGGATAAACGCCGCCGGTGCAGAACGCCGCATTTTCTGACAGCAAAAACAGTATGAAGTCTGCTATTTCTTGCATTTTTGCCATCCTCTTCATTGGGTGGCTATTGGCGAAACTACGTACGATATTGTCAGGGAATTCACTCATTCGTGGCGTTTGGACGTAGCCCGGAGCGACGGCATTGATTCGAATGCCTTGCGTTGCAAACTCTAATGCTGCGGTTTGGGTCAAACCGATGATACCGTGTTTAGCCACGGTGTAGGGCGCTAATCCTGGAATGCCAACCAGACCATTGACTGCAGATAAATTAACGATAGAGCCGCCAAACTTCATCATTGCAGGTATTTCGTATTTTAGGCAGTAAAAAACGCCGCTCAATGAAGTGGCAATAACTTTATCCCAGTTTTCAACCGTCTGTTCTGTTATATTTTTACCATGCTCACCTGTTATGCCCGCATTATTTACAGCATAATCAAGTCTGCCGAAATGTTTGATCACTTGAGCAATCATTTTCTCTACTTGTTCAGGTTGCGACACATCGCATCCGATCCCCAGCGCTTGTTGCCCCTGTGAAGATAATTGTTTCGCTTTTTGGATGGCCTGCTCTGGCGAGCGGGAGACAATAACGACCTTAGCACCATGTTGGTGTAATTGCTCTGCGACTGCCTCACCTATCCCTGTGGTGCTTCCTGTGATGACAGCAACTTTATTCTGCAAATTCATCTTTCCCCCTATGATGTAGAATTGAGTTTTTCATCTGAGGGAGTATACAAAATAGCTGTGACAGTTTTTGTCAGTACTCTTTCTCCTCGGCGATCCCTTCTTTTATTCTCCATTTTTTCAATAAAGCCATCCGGCTTTCCCTGTATATAGAGTCCAGTTGTGCCATCTCTGCAATTTTGTCAGTTCTAAAATGACGAAAATCATTTCTCATCTCACACCATGCGACCAAAAGCCAACATGACTGCATATATGCCAATCCGATGGGCCATATAACACGAGAAGAGTAAGCGCCTTTCTTGTCACAATATTTTATTTGGACTCTCTTTTGCTTTTTAATAGCATCGCGAATGTCTTTGAAAAAGACCTCATTACTTTCTGAAGGGCCGATCAAATAGGATTGGCTTTCGATAAGGCTTTTTAATTCGTCGGGAATGACGGCGTGTATTTTAGCAAGCGCATTCCTTGCTGTATTTTTGAAATCATCATCTGTGTTATGAGATACCCAATTTAGCCCAAGGGTAATAGCATTGATTTCTTCATGAGAAAAATTTAAGGGTGGCAAATGAAAGTCAGACTTAACGATATAACCCATTCCTGCCCCACCTTCAATGCGCACCCCTTGATGCTGCAGCGTTTTTATATCCCTGTAAAGTGAGCGTACGCTTATCCCTAATCTTTCTGAGAGCGTGGATGCCGTGATGGGATATCTTTGCGCCCTTAATATCTGTAGTAACTCGAGAAGCCTCTCTGTTCTGGTCATTTGATAAGTCCATCCTGATACAGCGAAAAAATCTTAAACCTAAAGTTTCCCGTTCATGCGCAGCGCATCAACAACGAGTGAGAAGGCTGGGGAAGGCTGTTTGCGGCTGGGATAATAAAGATAGTAGCCCGGAAAAGGATGACACCAGGACTCAAGCACGCGTACGAGACGACCTTCTCTGATGTGTGGGCCGAATTCCTCTTCAGGTAAAAAGGCGATGCCTAACCCTGCCAGGGCGGCGTCGACAACATGATCCGACGTGTTAAACGTCAACTGTCCATTAACCCGGACCTTCAACTCTCCTCCCTCGCGATCGAATTCCCAGACATAAATCCCGCCGGAGCGAACCATGCGCATATTAATACACTGATGCTGCGTCAGATCATGAGGCGTTTTCGGCACCGGGTATCGTGCGAAATAATCTGGCGAAGCGGCTGCTGCCATGCGCAGTTTCGGGCCGATTGGCATCGCTATCATATCTTTATCAATCGTATCGCCAAGTCGCACGCCCGCATCAAACCGATCCGCCACGATGTCCCGGAATCCGTGATTAGCATCGAACTCAATATGAATATCCGGATATTCGCGGAGCAGCGGCGCCAGCTTGGGTAGCAGGGTCGTTTTCAGCACGTTCGGCCCGCAGGTGATGCGGACGATTCCTGCAGGCTTGTCCCGCAGTTCAGTCAGCATGTCCAGCTCAGCCTCTATCTCATCAATACGATGGCCCACCGATTGCAACAGGCGTTCCCCGGCCGCCGTCGGGGACACACTGCGGGTGGTCCGCGTCAGCAGGCGGATTTGCATTCGCTCTTCCAGCCCGGAAATCGCCTGGCTCAGCGCAGGCTGGGTCACGCCAAGCTGCGCGGCGGCACGCGTGAAGCTGCCTTCCCGCGCCACGGTGACGAAAGAGAGTAAATCGTTGAGGTTGCGTCTTGCCATATTGGTTTCCGGGCTATTTATAAATTTTACTTATAAAGCTATTAAGCATTCATTAGCTAGTTTCACCGCTGCCTATTGGTAACAATAATGCGATGAAAAAGTCAACGCTAAACGAGATGGAAAATGCACACCGTAAAACGACACCGCTGATGCTCCTCTCTGCCGGGCTCAGGGCTGCGGATTGAGCCGTCGCGCCTTCCATATCCATCGTTCTCTTTAACTCACGCGCTTATCCCCCACGTCGCCGTTTCAGAAGGGGAAGGGCATCGCATTATCAACAGAAAAGAAAGGCTAAATGCGTAATCAGAAAACTGAAACCAAAAACCAGAACGGAGCAAGTGAAAAACAACAGGCGCACTGGGGCGGCGTGTTTGCTATGACGCTGTGCGTCTTCGCCCTGATCGCCTCCGAGTTTATGCCGGTCAGCCTTCTGACATCGATGGCGCAGTCCCTAAACGTCACCGAAGGCATGGCCGGGCAGGGGATCGCTATTTCCGGCGCGTTTGCGGTGGTGACCAGCCTGTTTATTTCCCGACTGGCAGGCACGCTTAACCGGAAAAACCTGCTGCTTGGCCTGACGTGCATCATGGCACTTTCGGGGGGCGTCATTGCGATGGCACCTAATTACCTGACCTATATGACCGGCCGGGCCCTGATTGGCATCGTGGTCGGCGGGTTCTGGTCGATGTCGGCGGCGACAGCGATGCGTCTGGTGCCGGTGCACCGTGTTCCGCTGGCCCTGGCCATTTTTAACAGCGGCAATGCGCTGGCAACCGTTGTGGCCGCGCCTCTGGGCAGCTGGCTGGGTTCCGTCATCGGCTGGCGGGGAGCCTTTTTCTGCCTGTTACCCGTCGCCATCGTCGCGTTTATCTGGCAACTACTCAGCCTGCCCTCGATGCCGGTTACCCGCCAGCCAGCGGGGGCCGGCAACGTCTTCATACTGTTACGCCGTCGGGTGGTCATGCTGGGCATGCTGGGGGTGGGGATCTTCTTTATGGGGCAGTTCACGCTCTTTACCTATATCCGGCCTTTCCTTGAGACGGTCACGAAGGTGGACGCCTCAGCGGTGACTCTCATCCTGCTGGTCATCGGGAGCGCGGGTTTCATCGGCACCACGCTGATTGGCCGGGTACTGAAGCGCGGATTCTACCCGACGCTAATGGCTATTCCTGTGCTGATGGCGATCGTCGCGCTGACCCTGATCGCGTTTGGCAGCCAGGCGGCCATCGTGACGGCCTTGCTCGGGCTGTGGGGGTTTATTTCAACCGCCGCGCCCGTGGGATGGTGGGCATGGGTTCCACGCACGTTCCCGCAGAATGCCGAAGCGGGCGGCGGGCTGATGGTGGCGATGGTGCAATTGTCCATTGCGCTGGGATCCACCGTGGGGGGCGTGCTGTTCGACCATCATGGCTACCAGAGCACCTTTCTGGCTAGCGCCGCGATGTTGATTATCGCAACCGTACTGATTTTCCTGACCTCACGTGCAGACGCGTCTGCCGAGGGTCTTTCATCACACTCGTCCTGACAAGGAAACTATCATGAATAAATTTGCGTTAGCCCTGGGAATGTTCATTAGCGCATTTGCCGCCTCGGCGGCGGATATGTCCAGAGGCGCTGATAACTTTTATAAAAGCGAAAAAGTGACGCAGCAGAAAGTCACCTTTAAAAATCAGTATCAAATGAACGTGGTCGGCAATCTGTTTATCCCGAAAACGATAAATCAGAAGGCCAAAAACCCGGCGATCGTCGTTGGTCATCCAATGGGCGCGGTCAAGGAACAAAGTGCAAACCTGTATGCGCAGAAGCTGGCGGAGCAGGGGTTTGTTACGCTGGCGATCGATCTCTCGTTCTGGGGGGAAAGCGAAGGCAAGCCGGGGCACCTGATTTCACCAGAAATCTACGCGGATGATTTCAGCGCGGCGGTGGATTACCTCAGTACACAATCGTTTATTGATCCAGAAAATATCGGCGTGCTGGGCATCTGCGGCAGCGGAAGTTTTGTCATCAGCGCCGCGAAAATTGACCCGCGTATGAAAGCTATCGCCACCGTCAGCATGTATGACATGGGCTCCGCGTTCCGTAACGGCCTTAACCACTCCCAAACGCTGGAACAGCGTAAGGCCTTTATCCAGTCGGCCATTGAGCAGCGGTTTGCCGAGTTCAAAGGAGGAGAGAAAGCATACATTCCGGGCACGGTGAATAAGCTGGACGCTTCCACGCCGGAAATTCAGCGCGAGTTCTTTGATTTCTACCGTACCGAACGCGGCGGTTATACCCCGCAGGGCGAGAAAGAGGAACTGACGACAAAACCGATGCTGAGCAGTATCGGTAAGTTTATGAACTTCTACCCGTTCAATGATATTGAAACCATTTCGCCGCGTCCGATGCTCTTTATTACCGGTGACCAGGCCCATTCAAAAGAGTTCAGCGAGGACGCCTTTAAGCGCGCCGGTCAGCCTAAAGAGCTGTATGTCGTTCCGGGGGCTGGGCACGTCGATCTGTATGACCGCACGGACGTGATCCCCTTCGACAAGCTGACGGACTTTTTCCGCAAGAATCTCAAATAACGCGTGGTAATGGGTTGTATCAACAGCTACCGGCCTTCGGGTCGGTAGTGGGGCGTAATTTGATCAAAAGGACAAAATGCTGCCGCATCACTGAGAGTTGAAATGTCTGTGTAGTGCCAAAGGCGGACGCTGCAATATATTCCGCTTTCGGCATGAATCGGACTGAGGTAACGTAGCGGAAATATTTTTCTGGACTCAATCACGATGCCTTCCATCGAAACGTTTATAACTTTCCTTCTCGCGCTGACGCTGCTGGAGATTTCTCCTGGGCCAGACATGATGCTGACTATCGCCAGAGGTGTCGGTCAGGGAAGACGTATTGCGCTGCTTACGGTCCTGGGCAATGTATTTGTAGCAGGTTTTGTGCAAGTTTCTTTTCTTGTCCTCGGGCTGGTAACCGTTGTTCATGCCTGGCCGGTTGCGCTGGATCTGTTACGGTGGATCGGTGCGGCTTATCTGATGTGGCTGGGCATAAAAATGATTGCGACTTCAGGTACTGATACGCGGCTGCGAAAAACGGCAAAAATTTCTGACTGGAATGCCGTTAAGGAAGGCGCTCTGAACAGCCTGACTAACCCAAAATCCCTGCTGTTCATGTTTGCTTTTCTTCCTCAATTTGTTGATCCCGCAGCGGGTCCAGTTTGGCTGCAATTGCTTGTCCTTGGCAGTATCCAAAAGCTGGCAGGAATCGTGTCTCTGGGGTCAGTCGCGATGGCATCAGGCACATTTGGTAACTGGCTAGGTAAACACCCAGGCGTTATCAAATGGCAGGAACGATTTACAGGTGTTGTCATGATTGGCCTGGGTATCCGCATGTTGTTTAGCGGGTCCGGCATAGTATCAAAATCTATCCGTTAGGTTATACAGAACCGGTAAATCCTGTGTCCGCTTCTCGCTCAGACAGGATTTTAAATTCAGTTGGTTGGTTCGCTTTGTACCAGGAGCGGACAATTTAGTTCTGGAGCATCATTTTTATTGATCGATTGCCGTTAGTGATGTGTACAAATGATTTATTGTGGGAAGAAGACATTGTTGATTTTATGTTAATGCTATAGGCTGGCTGCAATTTATACTAATAAACCAGACTATGTAACCTGACTATTCAAGGGGATATAATGATTTTGCAGCAGGCACCTCAGCTAGAGACTGAGCGCTTAATTCTAAAACATTTCACGTTAGAGGATTTTTCTGCTCTTCAGGCATGCTGGGCTGATCCAGAAATGGTTAAGATAAATGGCGGAGAAGTTCCCACGGCAGAAGCAGTATGGGCTCGTTTGTTACGTTACATAGGTCACTGGCAAGCTTTAGGTTATGGATACTGGGCTGTTTTTGAAAAAGCAACCCATCTTTATATTGGCGCGTTTGGGTTTCAGGATGCGCATCGCAATATTGAGCCAACATTAAAATATCCAGAAGCGGGATGGACAATCATCGCTGAAATGCGCGGCAAGGGTTACGCCAATGAAGCATTGGCAGCGATTTTAGGTTGGGCAGACCAGACATTTACCTCCCCGGTATGCTGTATTATTGCGCAAGAAAACCAACGTTCAAATTATTTAGCTGAGCGATTTGGTTTTCAATACCAGAGCCATGTTACATACCGTAATAAAAATGTACGCCTGTTAATCCGTCCGAAATTCGCTATTCAGTCTTAATAAACATTTGCTCGTCAGCGCTATGCCAAAAGTGGAAATTGGCTGAGTAGAAAGCAGCCGTTATGTTTTCATTAACGCTGGTTACGTTAGAATAGCCTCGATAAAAACGAGAGAACTGGAGTAAAAATGTTTGCTGATTTTGGTATCGTGAATTTCTGGACGTATCTGCTTGGTGCGACACTGATAGTGCTTGCTCCTGGCCCTGAGACCATGTTCGTGATCAAAACAAGCATTACGAGCGGCGTCAAACAAGGCTTTGCTGCAATATTTTCCATTCTGATGAGTGACGTACTTCTGGTTCTGCTGGCATGGTGTGGGCTGGCCGCAGTCATAAGCTCAACTCCAGCCTTATTTAACGCCATCAAATACGCAGGTGCTGCCTATCTTTTCTATCTCGGTGTCCAGACGATACGCGCTATCTTTAAGCCCACTGTCGAAACGAGTGAGGAAAAGAAATCTTCAGCTGATGCTAAGGGGATTATCGGGCGTGGAATGCTGGTTACGCTACTGAATCCAAAGACACTGCTGTTCTATATCTCTTTCTTCGCCCAGTTCATCAATGTTCAGGCTGAACATTCCTGGATGGCGTTTATCATTCTTGCTGCGGTAATGTTCGCGATTACTCTTGTCTATTTCGGTTTCCTTGTTTTCTGCGGCTCTTATCTGCTAAGCCGTTTGAAAGGCAACCGTAGATTATCAACCATTGGAAACGCGCTGGTGGGTATGTTCTTCATCGGATTTGCCGCACGACTCGCAAGCGCAACTTCCTAACTAGACAGCTAAACCGCCTCACCGCGGTTTTTTTACGTTCCTACGCTGGATGGGCCGACCGCTGTTTGCTCACAGCAAACCTCGCAATGCTTCAGGCGGTCCGCTTAGTGCCAGGAGCGGCCCTTTGGTAGTTGTCAGTAGGACGATATTTGAGCAGAATGAGACAGCCTTTAAGTATGACCGTTTTTTATACAACCACACACTATTGAATCCAGGTTCAAAAGGGGCTACTGACCCACAAATGAAAGGATGCACGAGATCGAGCTATGCGTATTCATCAACAGAATAAGTCCCGTAAACTATATCGCAGCGTCAACACAACGACGCTGCATCATTCTAATAATCCAGGTGCTGAGTATCGGTGGGAACGCAATCGCAAAAAAGTCGGAGATGAGCTACTGGTAAAGCGCGAGACAATGCATGGTAGACAGAAGCGTGGCCGAGACTACGCACCATTGTTTTATTTTCTGATCAAACAGATTGGCAAACCGTGGAATGAAATATTCAGTGAAGTATGTGGACGTCTTGATACCACCGAGCCGGTATTCTGGTTGGTCGCGCTACATGAGCATCAGCGAAGGGATTTAGTCTGCATTGGCGAAAGCAGTTTTTACCCGGGTTTGTTTGTTGATGAGAATGGAGTTCTGCAACAGGTAAACCCTTCGATTACGAGAAATGATGTTAAGGTGACTTGCCGTTGCTGCACACACACTTATATTGGTGAACCTGTACCTTGGATAGATTGAGTGACACCCCTTATCTTATCTTGGCTGCGATCATTGTCAGCAGTAAGAGTGCTTGCAAACATCCGTTACTTACTGACGGCGGGCCGTTAGCCCTTCCGCTCTGTGCCAGGAGCGGACGTTTATGAAAAGGGTGATAGATAAACATCAGCAATTTTATCTCCGATTACAGCACCTCAACCACTTCGAATTCTTCTGCGATCAACTCCATATCCTCAGAAAAATGACCTTCACGGATGAAAAATCGCTGATGCTCTTTCTTCCAGTATTCAAGACTTAAATCGCCTTCACCCTCTTTGCGAGCGAACTCCTCATTAATATCGCAAAAACGCACCAATTGTAGCGAAACCAGCCGGATCACGCATACCGGGACATTCTGTCCATCAAGAATTATGTTATAGCTGCCAATCCTCGGAGCAGATTCTTCCTGTTGGTAAGAGGCAAAAGATCCACAAGAGGCCGTTTTGATTCCTTTTTTAATAAGGTTAGCAAGCTCGCTTGCCAGTTCTGGACTGTCTCCCATTTGCCAGGCCCCTGCGCCTGGATATTTCATTTCTATTTCCCTAAGCTTAACCATTAATGTATCTGCCTAACCGTTGATGAAAAAAGTAATAATAATATTAGCGTTAATGGGGTCACCATTAACAGTAATACGTTACCTCAGATAGTGTGGTTTGCTCTTCGCTCAGACTGGAGCTTAAACTCAGTTGGTTCATCCGCGCAGTGCCAAAAACTGCCCCTGACTGCTTGTTAACCGCGCCTCCTATTGTATAGATATTTTCTGTATATCAAGATACATTGAGATAGCTATTTAATGGCTTAAACAGTAATAGACACTAAGTTCAGGAAGGAAAAGTGCTGATGCCAATACCTATTCTCTATACAGAACGCTTACTGTTAAAACCATTATCCTCAGAAGATGCCTCACAAATTCAGATACTTTATCCTCGCTGGGAGATTGTTCGGTACATGGTCTCATCAGTACCGTGGCCCTATCCGGATAATGGCGCCGAGAATTATGTCAATAACGTTGCCTTGCCTGATATAGCAAATGGAATCGCTTGGATCTGGACTATTAGGCATCGTGAAACACCTGACAACATGGTAGGTTTAATCTGTCTTTATGATGTTGAGGATAACAACCGAGGATTTTGGTTAGCACCGGAGCATCAGGGCAAAGGTTTTATGCGTGAGGCCTGTAACGCAGCTACAGATTATTGGTTCAATTCCTTAAATAAGACTATATTGCGTGCGCCGAAAGCGGCTCTCAATAACCGCTCCAAACGTATCTCACAAAGCAGTGGCATGCGGCTCATTAGGACTGAAAAGAAAGCATATGTTAGCGGTCTGCTGGATTCCGAGCTATGGGAAATCACACGTGATGAATGGAATGCTCGTAAAGGTGGCTGATAAGCTGATGGCATGTCCGCTAAGCGCTCCCAGCGGACCTTCAGCTTCGTTAACACGTCCGCTCCGTGCCAAAAGCGGAAGTTAACTACGGATAAAATTCAGCGCCCCACACTCAGAGCCGCTGCATAACGGCAATAAGCTACACTTGTTCATTATTTCCACAACAGGAAAGCCTTCCGCTGCTTCAACGGTGTGTGTTTGACATCGCGCAGTTGGGACATTTTGATCAACAACGAGCATGGCCAGCTAACGATGAAATTGATACTTGTTCGACACGCAGAAACAGAGTGGAATTGGGAAGGAATTATTCAGGGGCACAGCGATAGCTCCTTGACCTGTCGGGGTTTGCGTGAAACATCCGTTCTACTAGCAGCGTTTAGTGCAAGTGAGTATCAAATAGAGCGTGTTTACGCTTCTCCGCTTGGGCGTGCCTGGCAAATGGGGCAAAGCCTGGCTGAACACTTTCATTGTTCACTGACGGCTGAACCGGCCCTTAAAGAGCAGGCCTTTGGTCAGTTTGAAGGTATGCCGTTAGAACTACTCAGACAAAAACATCCAAACTATGCAAATGCATTATTCAGGCTTGATGCAGAGTATTGTCCACCAGGGGGGGAGTCACTGGCGCATGCTTCTCAGCGAGTTATGCGTTTTTTACAAAACCTGGAAGATACCTCATCACATCAACAAACAATATGTATTGTGTCTCACGGGCATGTCAGTCAGGGCACTCTGGCAATTCTTAAAGAAGGGACTGTCGATAGTTTCCCTCGCTATGCTCATCCCAATGCAAGTTATTCTGTTATCGACCTGATTAATGGAAAATGTATTGGCCTAAAGTGGGGGATTGCTACACATTTACGTCACCTGAATTAGTGGCTACCTTCCAGGCATTGAAAACCCATCCTGCCAGAGTCATCATTATTTAAGCACAATGTTCACTCCTCGCTGTGAGTTCAACGGGTCGATGCAACGCTATCCTTAATCAAGGGGGGGACGTTGCTATGAAACGAAGAACTCGGATTAACTTATCCGCGTTGTGCCGGGAGTGTGCATCGCAAACTCATGCTCTTCTGATGACGTGGGTGCTAAAGATAATTGTCCATCCATTGAAACCTGACTTTTTCACACTGACACAATCAATGATTCCAGCCTAATTTAGGTAATGGCATAATCAGGCTGGCGAAAGTGAGGGTGAAATGGATAAAACAGAGAAAAATCAGATAGTAGATAGCGACATTGCACAGTTATTACTAAAGCACAGGAAAGCTCGTAACTGGACGGTAACGGAACTTGCTCAACGCTCAGGCGTCAGCCAGGCGATGATTAGTAAGATTGAACGAGGCGTCTCCAGTCCCAGTGCAACTATCCTAAGTCGGTTAGCCAACGCCATGAATATTACGCTATCAAAACTTTTCGCCGAGCTTGAGGAACATCAGAATTCGCTGGTTCGCTTCGCTCACCAGCAGCAGCATTGGACAGATGAACAATCAGGCATTATTCGTTGGACATTGTCCCCGGCGGGCGCCAGTCCGGAACTGATAAAAGTTGAAATCCCTGCACTGGGGCAACTGACGATCCCCGCTTCCGCTATTGAGCATCTTTGCGGGCAAACACTTTGGATGCTGAGCGGCAACCTTGATTTTAGGATCAATCATCAGACTCATCATTTGCAAGCGGGTGACTGTCTTGCTCTTACCTTTGCAGGCGAGTGCCAAATGACCAACCCGGATAGCGAACAGAGCTGTACATATATCGTTGCGTTTAGCCAAAAAAACAGATGATATTTCCCTGGCAAACGGTTAGACGCCATGCCCTTTACGCAGGTGCAGCAGGGGATAAGGTCTTCCCTGACTATCCTGCCCGGAGCGCCCTGAAACCTGAAAGCCCATATGGTGATAAAACCCGACAGCCTGTTGGTTTTGTTCATTGACGTCGACGCTTAAATCAGGATGAAGAGCAAGGGCATGGGATATCAACTGTTTTCCGACGCCAAGCCCGCGAGCAGTAGCATCTACGAACAGGGCCTCCAGATGACCATCATGTAAGAACATAAATCCGAGTGGCTGGTCTTCATCATTTGTCGCTACCCATACAGGGGTTTCTGAAAAAAAGCCGACCACCTCTTTTTCGATCTCTTGCCGGTCGTGAGCTGTCAGAAAATCATGCGTAGCATCGACAGAACTTTTCCAAATTTGGATGATGTCTTCCGCTTCAGAAGGTCGTGACATTCTGATTTTTATCATCTTTTTTTCCTTAAAATGGACATGTTTTTGGGTAATTACCTACAAAAATAATCCCATTAATTTACTATGGTGTAATTAAATTCACAATAGTGATGATGTCGCCATGTCTATTGTTGCTAGCCTCACTTTCAGGTGCAGAATGCCACGACCGGTGCTGGCCTGATAGCGCTCGAACTGGCGTACAAGCCGTTCGAGCACCACGATTTATTGTGGAAAGCCGCGATGAGTTCCGATTTATTGTTGTGGAGCTCACCCTATGCATGTCCTCAAGGTCACATTCACTGCTCAGGCTACGAAGCAGACTCGCTAGAAGATAGTCGAGTAAGGGGCAATGGATAATGCCTTTCAGGCCGATGCGTTCTACTGACTCAGAAATCTTTTTTACGGAAGCTATCGCGGATGGCGTCCCCCATCAGACAGGTCAGGTTCATCCAGGTAGGCTCGACTGCGAAATTCGCCATGTTTCCAGCCATATTGTCGAACGCTCGCTTGTTGGTGTAGAGCATGTGCCCTGGTGACATAAACTTTGTCTCCATGATCGATTTCTCAACGTTCTCGTAATTGAGTAGGTTGCCAAAGTTGCCGCGACCAGAAACGAACGTCTTGCCTGCCTCATTTCCACCCCAGGTCAGATAGGGGTTGAGAAAAATGAAGGACGGCATGCTGTTGATGGCGACCGCACCATATTCCAGGTCAGACACCGCCTGCTCAAGTAATTTCTGATGGGCCTTTCTGGTGTCCTCATCGATAAGTATCGCACTGGCGAGCGTGCCCAGGAGCTGGGTGTTGGCGAACTTGACGGCGCCGGGGAGAAAGTGCGCGGCATTGGCTGGCAGGTCAAGCGGCACTTCAGCGAGCACCAGGCTGAACGCTTCATGTGAAGTGGCGTAGCCACCGGGCTCAACGTCTGTGAGTAATATGACATCGGTATGCGGATACTTGCCGCCCTCGGGGCTCAGTACTTCCGCATCGGGATAGGCCTGTCGAAAACCATCCACGACCTTGTCGGCGCCAGGGTAGTACATACCCATGGCCGGAGTAGTCTCCGAGATAGCGACCCGCAGCGCGTCGAGGAATTCCTTGCGCTGCGGCCAGTGCTTGCTTGTCACCAGTGTTTGGGGACGACCGCAGTTCGCGCCACCATTGAACTTTGCCATGGTGGCTATCTGCACTGCCTGGTGCTCAATTTCCTTCTTTGTCCATGGCCGGTCGCCCGGCACGATGATGCATGGGTTATTACCGCCGCATTCGGAGATCAGCGGCGTCTCTGTCGCTGACATGATAGCCTCGGCCGTCGCGGTTCCACCAGTAAAGTAGATCCTCGAGAGGCGGGGGTCTACTGTCAGATCATGTCCCCGATCGGCATCGCAGAAGCTCAGAACGCGCCGATCAATCAGCGGCTGCATGATCTTTGCCCAAATCCTGTCGGTTTCTTCGTTCAGGTGATGCGGTTTGTGTACGACCGCACAGTTCTCGAAGAAGATCGCTTTCAACACCTCGAGCGCTGAGCTGTAGTTACCGGCACCCAGCACGGCAATAATACCCGCGGGCTTTTCCATCGGATTGATTTGTTTCGGTGCGCCTTTCACACGGATGCGACTCTTCTGATCCGCGTACATCAACTTGTCCTTCCGCTCCTGCGGAAAGACATAAATGTCGTAGAGATCCTCACTCACTTTTTCCACACTCAGCGGCTGTGGCATCTTGCCGTCGAGAATGGATTCATAAAGGATGATGGCTGCCGAGACGGTACTCGCCATAGGAACGACGGTAGCAACCTTAGACATTGGGTATGAAAAAAGAGGCGCACCGAGGATGCCGTTCTTCATCTTGCTGTCGGCGAAGGCGAGGTCATCACCGTACTTCTTCAGGTTTGCACGGACTTCCTCCAGCAGACGCAAACGTTCTGCGGGAGATGTTGTGGTCCATTTTTGGGGATCCAGTTGGTCGATAGCTTCGGTAGCATTCATGGGAATTTCTCTATTGTTCAGATTGGACCGCCAGGACAGGTGGAACGTGTCCTGGCTGGTGTGATGTTTACATCTCACTATAGGAAGCAAGCCACGACAACGCTCTGGCAATCCGCGCCAATTTTAATGCGAGAGATGCCAGCACAGGGAGTTGAGTCGCGGATGTTACAGATTGGCGCAACGTGCAGTCATTGTGGCGCGGTTTGACGGGGGTTAAGCGCACGACTGCTCTATACTCTGAGCGTCGGTTGAATGAGCAATAGTGACGGAGTTCTGAAGGTGCAAAACAAAACTTTTCCCATGGATATTGGCTGGCTGGCAATACTGAAGGACTTAGGTGTTCAGCCTGGCCATGTATTACGTCGGGCCGGCCTTCCAGACGATTTACTCTCCCGTACAAGACAGGGGCTTTCTGGCGAAGACTATTTTCGTTTCTGGCGCGCTTTAGAGGCTGAGGCAAGTGATGCCATGTTTCCCTTACGCCTCGTCGAGACTCTCTCGGCTGATTCTTTCAACCCACCACTGTTCGCTGCCCTGTGCAGCGCGAATCTGGTACAGGCTTTGCAGCGCCTCGCCAAATACAAGCAACTGGTGGCGCCCATGAGCCTGGAAGTCAATACGGGTGACGCAGGCGAGCTGGTCGTGACGCCTCGCTGGTTGTCGATACAAACCGAGGTACCTTACTCGCTGCAAGTGGCCGAGATTGCGTTTTTCGTGCGACTAGCCAGACTGGCTACCCGTGAGCACATTAAGGCGCATCGCGTTATCCTGCCGCAACTTCCGTCCAGTCGTTATCTCCGGCGTTACGAGAATTTCTTCGGCGTACCTGTGCAAAAGGGAGAGTATCCAGCAATCGCTTTCGCCGCTGTGGATGCTTTGCGTCCATTCCTGACGGTCAACGAAAGCATGTTTCACGCGTTCGAACCCGATCTTCGCCGACGGCTCAGTGAACTTGATTCGACGGCGTCGACGGCGGAACGCGTGCGTGCTGTCTTACTGGAGCTGTTGCCTGGTAACGCGGCTACCATTGAGAAGGCCGCGGAACGACTGGGCTTGAGTAAGCGTACGCTTCAACGTCGGCTTGAGGAGGAGGGGGAAAACTTTCGCGCCCTGGTCAATATGGTGCGGGAGAGCCTTGCCCGACACTACCTGGCAAATACCACGATGTCCGGCGCAGAGATCGCTTTCCTCCTTGGATTCGAAGATCCCAATTCCTTTTATCGCGCATTCCAGGGGTGGACTGGAAAAACACCTGACAGCGTCCGTCATGCCATGCGCTTGAATTGAGGAAAACACACCATGTCTAAACTTACCGAACAGGAGAAAGCCCTGTTTGCCGGCGTCACAGGACGGGTGGGCGGCTTTATACTTCAGTCCCTGCTGGCAGATCCCTGAACGGGACAACAGATTTTCATAAAGCAGGCCTGCCAAAGAAGACCTATTTTTATGTCAATCCGGACAACGTCAGATTCCAGGGAGAAGCTAAGCCTCTCCCTGAATTCACCCTCAGGCGTTAGCCGCCGCCTTTAACCGCGCCTTCATCAGGCTATAGGTCGTCCACGCGTACCGTTCCGCCCAGTCCTGGTCGGCAATAGCCTCTACCTTCACCGCGCAGTACTTTGTTTCCGGGGTTTTCGAGATAGGATCCAGATTATCCTGGGTCAGCTCGTTACAGGCGCCGACCCACCACTGGTAGGTCATATACACCGCGCCGGGGTTGATTCGCTCGCTGAGATCGGCGCGAGTCATCACTTTGCCGCGCCGCGAACTCACCCATACCAGCTGACGATCGGCGATACCCGCCCGCTCTGCATCGGCAGGGTGCATCTGGATCCGGCCAGGTTCGTCCGCCAGCGACTGCAGCGCCGCGCAGTTGCCGGTCATTGAACGGCAGGAGTAATGGCCGACTTCGCGCACCGTGCAGAGCACCAGCGGGAAATCATCGTCCGGCGTTTCCGCCGGCGCGCGCCACGGCGCGGCGAACAGTTGCCCTTTGCCCGATGGAGTATCAAAGTGATTATCCTGATACAACCATGGCGTACCGGGGTGATCGAGCGTTGGGCACGGCCACTGCACGTGGCCCATATCGCCCATTTTCTCCCAGGTTACGCCGTAGAACAGCGGACAGAGTTCGCGCATTTCATCCCAGATTTGCTGGTTACTGGCGTAATGCATCGGATAGCCCATCTCGCTGGCCAGCAGGCTGATAATTTCCCAATCGCGTTTCACGTTACCTGTGGGCGGAATAGCCTGTTCGAAACGCTGGAAGCCGCGGTCGGCGCAGGTAAAGACGCCGCCGTGCTCGCCCCAGGACGTCGCCGGCAGCAGCACGTCAGCCACTTCCGCCGTTTTGGTCATAAAAATATCCTGCACCACCACGAAATCCAGCGCTTCCATCCCTTTGCGTACCAGACCCAGATCGGCCTCGGTTTGCAGCGGATCCTCTCCCATGATGTAGTAGGCTTTGATTTCTCCCGCCAGCGCTTTATGCGGGACTTCGGTGATACGGGTGCCGATTTGCGTATCCATCAGCGCCGGATCGATGCCCCAGGCATTGGCGAATTTGGCTCGCACCGCGGCGTCGGTGACGTCCTGATAGCCCGGGAACTGGTTGGGTAACACCCCCATATCGCAGGCGCCCTGGACGTTATTTTGTCCACGGACCGGGCCGACGCCGACGTTAGCCCGCCCGAGGTTGCCGGTCAGCAGCGTGAGACTGGCGAGACCGCGGACGACATCAACCGCCTGGCCGAACTGGGTTACGCCCATTCCCCACATAATGGTGGCGGAAGGGGCGGCGGCGAAGGTGCGCATCGCTCGGCGAATGGCCAGCGCCGGGACGCCGACCAGTGCTTCCACGGCTTCGGGAGAGTAGTCTTTCACCGCCTCACGATAGGCCTCCAGCCCTTCGGTATAACGCTCAACGTAATCGTGATTGTAGAGATCTTCTTCCAGCAGGACATAGGCGAAGGCGTTGACCAGCGCCATATTGCTGCCGTTGTTGAGCTGCAGATGCTGGTCGGCGATGCGGGCGGTTTCAATGCGCCGCGGATCGCAGACGATGATTTTCGCGCCGTTGTCGCGGGCTCTCAGTACCCTTCGCGCCACGATAGGGTGAGAATCGGCGCAGTTATAGCCAAAGACCAGCAGACATTTTGAGTTCTCAATATCGCTTATCGAGTTGCTCATCGCGCCATTGCCGAGCGAAGCCTGCAGCCCGGCGACCGACGGCCCGTGGCAAACGCGGGCGCAGCAGTCGACGTTATTGGTATTGAGTACCGCACGGGCGAATTTCTGCATCACGTAATTAGTTTCATTCCCTGTGCCGCGGGACGATCCGGTGGTCATGATGGCGCGCGGGCCATATTTGGCCTTGATCTCGCGGAGCTTAGCGGCGGTGTAGCGAATCGCTTCTTCCCAACTGACCGGGGTGAATGGGCCGCCTTTCTGATAACGAATCATCGGCTGCTTGAGGCGAGGTGTGAGAAGCTGCGTGTCATTGAGGAAATCCCAGCCGTAGTAGCCTTTCAGACATAGCTGGTTTTGATTGGTGACGCCGTCGGCGGCCTCGGCGCGAATGATTTTATCATTTTCGACAACCAATTTGAGTTTACAACCCGCCCCGCAATAGGGGCACACGCTGGTAATTTTATTCATCAGTAACAGACCTGTTAACAGTGAAGATAGGGCGATAGCGCGCCGGGCCCGGCAGGCTACCGTCAGCAAACGCGCGACGTCGATCGTCGTGCGATGCAAATCGATTGCATAATGCGTGCCAAAGTGAAGATAGCGCTGATGACGCGGGATGAAGGTGATGAAGACGCGGGAAAATCACGGACGTCGTCATAAGTGACGATGACGCGGGACGCCGTGGCTGACGATCGCCCCGCGGGGATTGAGGTTAAGTGTTGACTTCCATGTTCTGCTGCAGTTGGTTCAACGTCTCCTGCGACATCCCGGCCTGCCGCGCGGCGGCGCAGATCGCCTGCCAGCTACTGGCATCGAGCGGAATACCGTTTGCCAGCCGCTGCTGACGATTGGCCGCTTCCCACTCACCCGGCGCCAGAATAGGCGTATCGGCATCGTGCGGCGACTGTTTACACCAGTCGATAAAGGCCTCGGTTTCGCGCTGCATCTGCGGCGCATCGAAGGCTTCGGGGCTAAGGATAATGGTGGTCATGCAGTTGAAGATGGCGTCGACGCAGCCCTGCAGGCTGTCCTGGTGGGTTGTTTGCCCGCCCGAGACCGCGCCGCCGAGTACCTCGCACAGCGTCGCCAGAGCATAGCCTTTATGTTGGGCAAAGGTGAGCAGGGCGCCAAGCGGCGAGGTCTGCATCACCGCCGGATCGGTGGTCGGCTCGCCGCGAGAGTCAATCAATGAGCCGGCGGGCACCGCTTCACCTTTATGCCATGCGACGCGGGTTTTGCCAAAAGCGATGGCGCTGGTGGCGTAATCGAGCAGCAGCGGCGGGTGGCCTTCACGCGGGAAGACCACGCAGAGCGGGTTAGTGCCGAAGCGGCTATCTTTGCCACGAAATGGCGCCACCATCGGATCGCCGACGACGCTGACGAAATGAATGGATATTAACCCCTGGGCCGCACACTGTTCCGCCCAGTAACCGATGCGCCCAATATGGTGAGCATTGCGCAGCGCTACCGCGGCGAGGCCGTGCTGTTTGGCTTTTTCAATCCCCAACTGCATGGCTTCATGGGCAACGACCTGACCGAAGCCGGCGTTACCGTCAAGGGTGACGACGGCGCCGGCGTCTTTCATCACGCTGGCGTGACGGTTAAGCTGCAAAAATCCTTCGCTATGGGATTTTACGTAACTCGGGATCATGCCGACGCCGTGCGAATCGTGTCCGGCAAGGTTGGCAGCGATCAGGTGGTCTGCGACCAGCGCGGCTTCGGTTGGTGTACTGCCCAGCTGCGTGAACAGAGTGGTGACGAAGTGGTGTAGCTCCGTGGGGCGAAAGCGATGTCCTGTAGGCACGGATAGTCTCCTCGATGTATGTTGTTGTTTTGTTGCGTTTGCCGTTCCATGCTGCGCCGCAAGGCGCAGAAGATCAAGGCGATAAATATCTCTCACTGAATAGGGAGATTATTGGCATGGCTCATTTTGACGAAACCGCCCGGCAAAATGGTTTTGAATGTAATATTAGGTGAATATGTAAAAGGTACATTTATTACTCCATCCTCGTAATGACACTGCGCCTGTTTTTCTTTATTCGAATGGTCCTGAAGAAATGCAAATAAAGGCTTTGCCATTGGCGGTAATCGCTTCGTGACGCTGCAGCATTAATCTGTGACCTCGCTCGCTGTTTTCTCTATTCGCTGAATAAACTCCATAAACACCACTTTTTAAACTACACCACTGTCACAAAAGCCATAAAAACCCTCCCCCCAGCGTTGCAGAGGGGGTTGTAGCACTATATGTTAAATTTGTGTTTAATTATTGATGCTTAAGGGTTGATTTTATGTATAAGAAAATCGGCGGTTTAGTGGTTTCACTGACGACAGTCTTCTCGTACTCCGTGCTGGCGGAGGTGCCGCAGGGCTACCCGGCAGATTATCAAAAAGTCGTTGATGCCGGGGTGAAAGAGGGCAAAGTCGTGGTTTATTCCACAACGGACACCAAAGCGGCAGGGCCGTTAATTAAAGGCTTTGAAGCGCAATATCCTGGGATTAAAGTTGAATATAACGATATGAACAGCACCGAACTGTACAACCGTTATATTAGTGAACAAGCTGCCGGCGGCGGGAGCGGCGACGTGGTGTGGAGCTCTTCTATGGACACGGCGCTGAAATTAGCCACCGATTATGCGCAAGAGTATGCTTCACCAGAAGTCGGCAAGCTGCCGAAATGGGCGGTCTGGCAGCAAAAAGCCTATGGCACAACCTATGAGCCGGTGGTCTTTATCTATAACAAACGGCTGATCCCACAAAATGAAGTACCGGATTCACATACCGCATTGGCCAAGCTTATCGCCGGGCAGGCTGATAAATTTAAAGGCAAAGTCACCACCTACGATATCGAGAAATCGGGGCTTGGTTTTATGCTGGCGGTGCAGGATAGCAAGGCTGACGGCAATTACTTTGCCGACCTGGCGAATATCGCCAAAGGCGGCCTGACGGTGCAGTCCTCTACCGGCACCATGATGGAGCGCGTCTCCTCCGGTGAAAACCTGATCGGCTATAACATTCTGGGATCCTATGCCGAAGCGCGCGCTAAAACCGACCCGTCATTAGGCATCGCCTATCCGAAAGACTACGTGCTGGTGCTGTCCCGCGTCTCATTTATCACCGCGGAAGCAGGGCATCCTAATGCGGCGAAACTGTGGTTCGACTATGTACTGTCGGAAAAAGGGCAAACGATTCTTGCCTCTCAGGGCGATATCCCGTCAATTCGCAACGACATTGAAGGTAAAAATGATATCGACGGGATGACGAAATTACTGGGCAATGCGCTGAAGCCGATTCCGGTGGATGAAAGCCTGCTGCAATATCTGCAACCCAAACAGCGTCTGGAATTTATTAAGCAATGGCGCGCCGCTGCTGCGAAATAAAGTAATTACCTGTGAAACTTCCCCTGGAATGTATCCGGGGGAATGATCGTATCAGTATTCAGTAAATAAGTACTCATTATCTCTTCTTGATAATTTATCTCTGCACTTTGCCAGGGGAATTAAAGATGAACATTTTACGCAGAAAGTGGCAAGGGCTACCGCGTGGCATGGTGGTATTGATAGCGGCACTGGTAATTTACGTTCCGCTATTATTTATCGTGGCGCAAAGTTTTCTTTCCGCACCATTTTTTGCCCGCTCGAAAGAGTGGAGCCTCGAAGCCTTCGGTTTTATTTTTACCGACCCGGATTTTTACCTGGCCTTACGCTCTGGATTTATCCTCGCTTTTGGTCTGGTCATTATCGCGATTCCGCTGGGCGGCATTCTGGCCTTTTTAATGGTACGTACCGATTTACCCGGCAGGCGCTTTATTGAGCCGCTGATCCTGGTGCCGATTTTCGTCTCGCCGATGGTGCTGGGCTTTGGTTACGTGGTGGCTGCCGGGCCGGTCGGTTTCCTGTCGCAGTGGGCGCTGGCGTGGATTGGTTTTGTGCCCTGGAATATCTACTCGATGTTCAGCATCGTGGTAATCGCCGGTTTAACGCACGTCCCGCATGCCTATCTTTATATCTCCTCGGCGCTGCGCAGCGTCGGTTCGGACGTGGAAGAGGCGGCGCGTACCGTCGGCGCCACGCCGCTGCAGGTGATGACCTCGGTGAGCCTGCCGATGGTACGGCCGTCCATTCTCTACGCCTGCGTGCTGCTGTTCTTCCTCGGCCTTGAGGTCTTTGGCCTGATGCTGGTGCTCGGCGATCCGGAAGGCAACATGGTACTGGCGACCTATCTCTATAAGTTGACTAATAAACTGGGAACGCCTTCTTACCATCTGATGGCGGCGGTCGCGGTGGTATTAATCTGCATTACCATTCCGCTGGTGATGTTGCAGCGCCGGTTGATGCGTACCGCCAATCGCTTCGTGACCATGAAAGGTAAAGCGTCGCAGGCGCGCGCCTTGCCGCTGGGGAAATGGCGTTGGGTCGCTGGCGCGGTCGTGGTGGCGTGGCTGACGGTAACCATCGGCGTCCCGCTACTGGGTGTGGCGCTACGGGCCTTTATTTCCAATTGGGGCGTTGGCGTTTCGTTATGGGATGAGCTGTCGCTGGCGACTTTCCGCAACATCTGGCAGCAGCCGAATCTGCTGCGGGCGATCGTCAACTCGATGGCGATCGGGATTATCGGCGGCGCGTTGGCGGTGGTGTGCTATCTGTTTGTCGGTATCGCCATGCACCGTAAACCGGATAACGTGACGCGCTTTCTCGACTACAGCGTGCTGGTACCGCGCGCTGTGCCGGGCCTGTTGGCCGGTCTGGCGTTTCTGTGGGTGTTTCTGTTTGTGCCGATGTGGCTCGATCAGTCATTGAAAAACGGCTGGCTCTCGGCGCTGCCGGTCGCCGACTGGCTGCGCGAACACCTTATCGTGCAACTGCGCGCGCTGCGCAACACCATATTCAGCGTCTGGTTGGCCTATACAGTGGTGTGGATGGCCTACGGCCTGCGCCTTATTTCATCAACGCTCCTGCAGGTGGCGCCGGAGCTGGAGGAGGCCGCGCGCAGCACCGGCGCCTCTCGCGGGCAAATCACCCGCCACGTCACCGTTCCGCTGGCGCGCTACGGGCTTATCGGCTCCTGGCTGCTGATGTTCCTGATCTTTGAACGCGAATATTCAACCGGCGTTTATTTGTTGTCGCCAGGCACCGAAACGATCGGGTCGATGCTGGTCTCTCTGTGGGCGGCGGGCGCCATTGATATCGTCGCGGCGCTATCGTTTATCAATATTCTGCTGGTGGTAGTCGGTCTGGGTATCGCCCTGCGCTTTGGAGTGAAATTACATGATTGAGTTATCGGTAGACAATCTGCATCTGACCTATGGCGACAACCCGGTGCTGAAAGGGGTGTCGATGGAGCTCAAACGCGGGGAGGTGGTGTCGCTGCTCGGCCCTTCAGGCAGCGGGAAAACCACGCTGCTGCGCGCGGTTGCCGGGCTGGAGAAACCGACCGCCGGGCGGATCACCATCGGCAATAACGTGGTTTATGACGGCAGTCCGCGTAGCGAAATCCCGGCAGAAGAGCGTAATCTCGGGCTGGTGTTCCAGTCCTACGCCCTGTGGCCGCATAAAACGGTATTCGACAACGTGGCCTATCCGCTGAAACTGCGTAAGGTGGCCAGCGGCGAGATTAAACAGCGGGTGCAGAGCGTACTCGATCAGCTAGGTCTGGGACATCTGGGCAACCGGCACCCGCACCAGCTTTCCGGCGGCCAGCAGCAGCGCGTGGCCATAGGGCGGGCGCTGGTCTATAACCCGCCGGTTATTCTGCTGGATGAGCCGCTATCCAACCTCGATGCCAAGCTGCGCGAAGAGGCGCGGGTATTCCTGCGCGAGCTCATTATCAAGCTAGGCCTGTCGGCGCTGATGGTCACCCACGATCAGAATGAAGCGATGGCGATCTCCGATCGCATTTTGCTGCTTAACAACGGCGTGATTGAACAGCAGGGGACGCCGCAGGAGATGTACGGCAATCCGGCCACCCTGTTCGCCGCCGAGTTTATGGGCAGCAATAACCGCCTGCACGGTAAGGTGACGGCCCTGGAGAACGGACGCGCGCGGGTTGAAGGCGCCAGCTGGGCGCTATGGGGCCGCGCGGGCGAGGGGGTCAGCGTCGGTCAGCCGGCGACGGCGGTGATCCGCGTCGAACGGCTGCGCCTTGACTGCTCGCCGCAGGATAACAGCCTGGAACTTCCGCTGCTGACCAGCATGTACCTCGGCGATCGGTGGGAATATCTGTTCCGCACCGAGGGCGATGACTTTGCCATCCGCGCCTACGGCACGGCCCTACGTGACGCCGAACATTGTCACTTGACGCTGCCCGCGGATGATGTGTGGATTTTTCCGCAGCGATAAACTTTGCTCAGGGCGCCAGATGACACACCGCTTCGATATTGTGTCCATCTGGCGCAATGACAAAGGCGGCGTAGTAATTGGCGTGGTAATTAGGCCGCAGCCCTGGCGCGCCGTTATCCTTGCCTCCGGCGGCCAGCGCCGCGTGCCAGAAGGCGTCAACCTGCTCGCGGCTCTCGGCGCAAAAGGCGATATGCAGCGGCGCGGGTTTATCTTCGCTTTGATAGAGGCATAAAGAGGCATCATTCGCCCCGGCTAGCTCCGCGCCGTAAGCCGGCTCGCCTTCGCCCGCCAGCGTTACGCCGAGCGGCGCCAGCGCCTGTAAAAAGAATGCCTTGCTCGCGGCATAATCACTGACGCCAAATTTGACATGATCGAACATAAATTCTCCTTGTGGTTGGGAATATCTGTACGACATCACCGTGTCGTTAAAATGAGAAGGGCACAGATACTGATTTAATTAACAACGGTGATTAACTAATTTAACAGCTCGAATTGTTTAATTATTCATTAAGCGAGTATTTACAGGTGCTTAATCTGCCATGTACCATAAACAAAAAATAACAAATGTGATACATATCACCTTTTATTGGCGCTTTGGTAAAACCAAAGGCGCGAAATTTCCGCATGACTTACCGCACTCAGGTTATTAAATGCCCGATCTTATCGTGACAACCCGGTGAATATTTGCGCCATTTTCCCGCGTTGCGTTGAGAATCGTCTAATATCCAAACGATAACCCTATAAATCTTATCGCTATTGGCGATTTATTGTACGTCTTATTGGCCAAAGCCAGACGGTCTGTTTCGCAACAGTTCAATGGTATCGGTACCAGAGCGGGATTTGCTGGGCTTGTAAGCGACAAAACAGTATTTTTAATTGACAGGAATGTGATTATGTCGAGCGAGAAAACCAACAATTCAAGGCGTGATTTTTTAGTAAAATCAATGGCCTTGATTCCAACGGTAGTCATCGGCGGCGGCAGCGTGGGCGCCATTGGCGTGGCGGCGAGCGCCACGGCACAGGCGTCCTCCGCACCCTCAGCCGGTGGCAACGCGACATCCAGCGACTGGAAGCCGCAATTCTTCAACGATCGCGAGTGGCTGTTTATCAACGCCGCCGTCGCTCGCTTAATCCCGGCCGATGAACTCGGTCCCGGTGCCAAAGAGGCCGGTGTGCCGGAGTTTATCGACCGCCAGCTCAATACCCCTTATGCCACCGGTTCCATCTGGTATATGCAGGGGCCATTTAACCCCGACGTGCCGAAAGAGATGGGCTACCAGCTGCCGCTGGTACCAAAACAGATTTATAACCTCGGTATCGCCGATGCCGAAGAGTGGTGTCAAAACCAGTATCACAAGAGTTTTGCTGAACTGAGCGGCGAACAGCAGGATGAGGCGCTCGGTCTGTGGGAATCCGGCAAGGCGCAGTTCAAACAGCTGCCGGCCTCGCTGTTTTTCTCCTATCTGTTGCAAAACACCCGCGAAGGCTTCTTCAGCGACCCTATCCATGGCGGCAATAAAGGCATGGTCGGCTGGACGCTGATTAATTTTCCCGGCGCGCGCGCCGACTTTATGGACTGGGTTGAACGAGGCGAACGCTATCCCTTCCCGCCGGTATCAATTAATGGGGAGAGGGCGTAATCATGGCGACCGTATTGAAAAAAACCGATGTAGCGATCGTTGGCTTCGGCTGGGTTGGCGCGATCATGGCCAAAGAGCTGACGGAAGCGGGGCTCAACGTCGTCGCGCTGGAGCGCGGCCCGATGCGCGATACCTGGCCGGACGGCGCTTATCCGCAGGTTATCGATGAGCTGACCTATAACATCCGCCGCAAGCTGTTCCAGGATCTCTCTAAAAGCACGGTGACGATTCGTCACAACACCAGCCAGCAGGCGGTACCCTATCGCCAACTGGCCGCCTTCCTGCCGGGGACCGGTGTTGGCGGCGCGGGTCTGCACTGGTCCGGCGTGCATTTCCGCGTCGATCCGATCGAACTGCGTATGCGCAGCCATTATGAAGAGCGTTACGGCAAAAACTTTATTCCCCAGGATATGATCATCCAGGATTTCGGCGTCACCTACGACGAACTGGAACCGTTCTTCGATAAAGCGGAAAAAGTCTTTGGCACCTCCGGTACCGCCTGGTCGGTTAAAGGGAAGGTTGTCGGTAAAGGCCGCGGCGGTAACGCCTTTGCGCCGGATCGCTCGGACGATTTCCCGCTACCGGCGCAGAAAAATACCTGGTCGGCGCAGCTGTTTGAAAAAGCGGCGCTGGAAGTGGGCTATCATCCCTATAACCTGCCTTCCGCAAACACCTCCGACTCCTATACCAACCCGTATGGCGCGCAGATGGGGCCGTGTAACTTCTGCGGTTTCTGCAGCGGCTACGCCTGCTACATGTATTCGAAAGCCTCGCCGAACGTTAACATCCTGCCGGCGCTGCGCCAGGAAAAACGCTTTGAACTGCGTACCAACGCCAACGTACTGAAGGTCAATCTGACCGACGATAAATCCCGCGCCACCGGTGTGACCTATGTCGACGGTCAGGGCCGTGAAATGGAACAGCCGGCGGATCTGGTGATTATCGGCGCCTTCCAGTTCCATAACGTGCATCTGATGCTGCTTTCCGGGATCGGTAAACCGTACAATCCTGAGACGGGCGAAGGGGTGGTCGGACGTAACTTCGCCTATCAGAACATGACCACTATCAAGGCCATTTTCGATAAAGATACCTTCACCAACCCGTTCATCGGTGCGGGCGGTAACGGCGTCGGCGTCGATGACTTCAACGCCGATAACTTCGATCACGGCGCGGCGGGCTTCGTCGGCGGTTCGCCGTTCTGGGTCAACCAGGCGGGGACCAAGCCTATCTCCGGCGTGCCGGTGCCTCCGGGTACCCCGGCGTGGGGCAGTAAATGGAAATCGGCGGTGGCCGACACCTACACCCACCACCTGTCGATGGATGCCCACGGCGCGCATCAGTCCTATCGCCAGAACTATCTCGATCTCGATCCGAACTACAAAAACGTCTTTGGTCAGCCGCTGCTGCGCATGACCTTCGACTGGCAGGAAAACGACATCAAGATGGCGCAGTTTATGTTCGATAAGATGGCGCCGATCGCCAAAGCGATGAAGCCGAAATATATGCTCGGCAGCCCGAAAAACGCCAATAGCCACTTTGACACCACCAGCTACCAGACCACCCATATGAACGGCGGCGCGGTGATGGGCGAAGATCCGAAAACCAGCGCAGTGAACCGTTATCTGCAGAGCTGGGACGTGCATAACGTCTTCGTCATCGGCGCTTCCGCTTTCCCACAGGGGCTGGGCTACAACCCGACGGGGACCGTTGCCGCGCTGGCCTACTGGTCGGCGAAGGCTATCCGCGAACAGTACCTGAGAAATCCGGGTCCATTGGTGCAGGCATAAGGGAAAGCAAATCATGAAAATGCAATGGTTATCGGCACTGGTTCTCGGTGCGTTAAGCTGCGCGGCGTTCGCCGAAGAGGCGCCTGCGGACAGCAATCTGATTAAGCAGGGCGAATATCTGGCGCGCGCCGGCGACTGCGTGGCCTGCCACACCAACGGTAAAGAGGGCAAACCTTTTGCCGGCGGTCTGCCGATGGAAACGCCGATCGGCACCATTTATTCCACCAACATCACGCCGGACAAAGCGCACGGTATTGGCGGTTATACCTTCGAAGAGTTTGACGACGCGGTGCGTAAAGGCGTGCGTAAAGACGGCTCAACGCTCTATCCGGCGATGCCGTATCCTTCCTTCGCCCGTATCAACGAAGCGGATATGCGCGCCATGTACGCCTACTTTATGCACGGCGTGGAGCCGGTAAATGTCGCTAACAAAGATACGGACATTCCGTGGCCGCTGTCGATGCGCTGGCCGCTGGCGTTCTGGCGCGGCATCTTCGCTCCGTCCCCGAGCGACTTTGTCGCCAATCCGCAGGTGGACCCGGTACTGGAGCGCGGCCGTTACCTGGTGGAAGGGCTTGGCCACTGCGGCGCCTGCCACACCCCACGTAGCCTGACGATGCAGGAAAAAGCGCTTAGCGAAAGCGAAGGCGATGATTACCTGGCGGGTAGCAATGCGCCGATTGACGGTTGGGTGGCATCCAGCCTGCGCGGTGAAAATCGCGACGGGCTGGGGAGCTGGAGCGAGGCCGAACTGGCCGAGTTCCTGAAAACCGGGCGCAATGATAAATCCGTGGTCTTCGGCGGCATGAGCGACGTGGTTGAGCACAGCCTGCAGTATCTCTCGAATGACGATATCACCGCTATTGCTCGCTATCTGAAGTCGTTACCGCCGCGCGGCGGTAAACAGACGCCAGCTCCGGTGGAAGATAGCGTGGCGAAAGATCTGTGGAAAGGCGATGACAGCAAAACCGGCGCGGCGCTGTACGTCGATAACTGTGCCGCCTGCCACCGTACCGATGGCGTCGGTTATAAACGCGCGTTCCCGTCGTTGAAAGGCAACCCGGTGGTGCAGACCGAAGATGCGACCTCGCTGATTCACATCATTCTGACCGGCAACACCACGCCGGCGGTGAAGGATGCGGTCTCGAACCTGACCATGCCATCGTTCGGCTGGCGTCTTGACGATCAACAGGTCGCGGATGTGGTCAACTTCATCCGCACCAGTTGGGGCAACAACGCGCCGCCGGTGAGCGCCAGCGATGTGGCGAAAGTACGAAAAGATAAGTCGATGATTCGCGATGAGAAGGCGTTAGGTAACGCCGACGTCTCGAAACTGCCGGCTGCTGCAGAGTAACTGGGCCGGGGCGGGGCACTGGATTCGCCCCGCCTGAGGTAAAAAACGTGATGACACCTGAACAACAGGGGACACAGCCATGATGCCGGAACTGGGCAACTATCTGCTGTGTCTGGCGGCAGGGCTGGCGCTGCTGCTAAGTATCTTTCCGCTATGGGGCGCAGCGCGCCAGGAACGATGGCTGATGGCATTAGCCCGGCCGCTGGCCTGCGCGCTGTTTATCTGCATCATCGGCGCGTTTGCGCTGCTGGTGCATGCCTTTGTAATCAATGATTTCACCGTGCGCTATGTGGCGGAAAACTCCAACAGCGCGCTGCCGGTGTGGTACAGGGTGGCGGCCACCTGGGGAGCGCACGAAGGCTCTTTGCTGCTGTGGGTGCTGCTGCTCAGCGTGTGGACGTTCGCCGTCGCGCTCTTCAGTCGCCAGATGCCACCCGACGCGGTAGCGCGGGTGCTGGCGGTGATGGGAATGATCGCCTTCGGTTTCCTGCTTTTTATCCTGTTCACCTCCAATCCGTTCAGCCGCAGCCTGCCGCTGTATCCCGTAGATGGCCGCGATCTCAATCCTATGCTGCAGGATATCGGGATGATTTTTCATCCCCCAATCCTTTACATGGGCTACGTTGGCTTCTCGGTGGCCTTCGCCTTCGCGATTGCGTCGCTGCTGGCGGGGCGGCTGGATACCGCGTGGGCGCGATGGTCGCGCCCGTGGACGCAGGCGGCGTGGATGTTCCTGACACTTGGGATCGTGCTGGGCTCGGCGTGGGCCTATTACGAACTGGGCTGGGGCGGCTGGTGGTTCTGGGACCCGGTGGAAAACGCCTCGTTTATGCCGTGGCTGGTCGGCACCGCCTTGCTGCATTCGCTGGCGGTGACCGAAAAGCGCGGCAGCTTCCGCGCCTGGACGGTACTGCTGGCGCTGGCGGCTTTCTCGCTGTGCCTGCTGGGGACTTTTCTTGTGCGTTCCGGCGTGCTGGTATCGGTGCACTCGTTTGCCTCCGATCCGGCGCGCGGGATGTTTATACTGGCCTTGTTGACCCTCGCGATTGGCGGCTCGCTGCTGCTGTATGCGGTGAAAGGTGGGCGAGTGCGGGCGCGAGTGGAACATACGCTCTGGTCGCGCGAGTCGTTCCTGCTTGGCAACAATATTCTGCTGATGGCCGCGATGCTGGTGGTGCTATTAGGCACGCTGCTGCCGTTGGTGCATAAAGCGTTGGGGCTGGGGACGATATCGATCGGCGAACCGTTCTTCAATACCATGTTCACCGCGCTGATGGCGCCGTTTGCGCTGCTGCTGGGGCTGGGGCCGCTGATTCGTTGGCGCCGCGATGAGCCAGGTAAACAGCTTAAACGATTGGCGATATCACTTGTCGTGACGTTGTCACTTTCACTTGCGTTACCATGGCTTCTTCAGGACCGCATCACCGCGATGGCGGTCATCGGCCTGATGATGGCGCTATGGGTGCTTATCTTCGCGCTGATTGAAGTCCATGAACGGGCCACGCATCGCCACGGTTTCTGGCGCGGTCTGCGTACCTTAACGCGTAGCCAGTGGGGTATGGTGCTCGGCCATGTTGGCGTGGCGGTAACCGTCATTGGCATCACCTTCAGCCAGAACTACAGCATCGAGCGCGATGTCCGCATGCGGGCTGGCGACAGCCTCGATATTCATCGTTATCACTTCGTCTTCAAGGGCGTGCGTAATATCGTTGGGCCGAACTGGAGCGGCGGCGAGGGCGTGATTGCCGTCAGCCGCAATGGTCGCCCGGAAGCCACGCTGTATGCCGAAAAACGCTTTTACACCGCCAGCCGGATGATGATGACCGAAGCGGCCATCAGCGGCGGGTTTACCCGCGATCTTTACGCCGCGCTGGGAGAAGAGTTGGATGATGGCAGCTGGGCGGTGCGTCTGTACTACAAACCGTTCGTGCGCTGGATCTGGTACGGCGGCGTACTGATGGCGCTGGGTGGGCTGTGCTGTATGCTCGATCCGCGTTACCGCCGGTCGCGGCAACAGAAAACAGCAGCGGATCGCAATGACATTAACCGCTCGCTGTACCAGTCCCGACTGCGCGAACTAGAGCAGGAGCATACTGATAGTAATGAGGCGATGATCGTCGAGCTGCAACGTACGTTGCTGGCGGATATCTCGCCGCAGGAACAGACGCGCGTTCGGCCGCTTAGCCGCTGGTTGCTGCTACCGGGGGCGCTATTATTGGTCTTCGTCAGCGGCGGGCTGTATCTGAAAACCAGCGATGTGGGTCAGGTGCTGCTGTGGCGACAGAGCGAGCGCCATTATCCCGCGTTGCTGGCGCAGGCGAAAGATCCTACCGCAGCGCCGCTGCGGATGGATGAGTTGGCCCAGCTGAGGCTTGGGCTGCGCAGCCATCTGCAGGCTAGCCCTGACGATCTCGCCGGCTGGCAACTGCTTGGGCGGCTCGGTCTGCTGCTAAACGATGGCGAGACGGCGATCGGCGCGTTCGGGCGGGCGCATAAGCTGGCGCCGGATGACCCGGCGGCAAGTTTTGATTACGCCAGCGCGCTGGTGCGGGCGGGCGATAACGCGCAGATGCGGATGGGCGAGCTGTTGCTGCGCGATCTGCATCAGCGGCAGCCGAAAAACCTGCCGGTGTTGGAGATGCTGGCGCTCAGTGCGGTACGTAATGAAGACTATCCGCAGGCGGTAGCGGCGCTACAGCAGTTGCTGATGTTGTTGCCGGAGGGCGATGCCCGCCGCGAGGCGATTGCCCGCCAACTGGCTCAGGCGCAGCAGCAGGCGCGGTAAATATTTGCTTTTTCTGCACTGCTCCCCGGTCGCGCTGTCGCTTACCGGGGCTACAAATGGCAGTGACCGCGCGAACGGTAGGCCGGGTAAGGCGTAGCCGCTACCCGGCAAAATGCAGCCGTAACAGACGAAAAAAAGCCCCTGCGAACAGGCAGGGGCAAACCATGTCAGAGCTTATTTTTTATTAATTGAATACCATCCCGCCATCGATCAGCAGCGATTGACCGGTCATATAATCGGAATCCGGGCTGGCGAGATAAGAGACGCAGGCGGCGACATCTTCTGGCTCAGACAGGCGGCCGAGGGTGATGCGTTTGGCGAATTCGGCAGTTCCGTAGCCCAGAGGTTTACCCGCCGCTTCGGATACCTGACGATCGATCTCGGCCCACATCGGCGTTTTCACAATCCCCGGGCAGTAGCCGTTAACGGTAATACCCAGCGGCGCCAGGTCGCGAGCGGCGGTTTGCGTTAAACCGCGTACGGCGAATTTGCTCGAGCTGTAGACCGCCAGTTCCGGGTTGCCGACGTGGCCGGCCTGCGAACAGGCGTTGATGATTTTGCCGCCGTGCCCCTCTTTTTTAAAGGCCTCGACTGCCGCCTGAATCCCCCAGATCACCCCTTTAACGTTGATGTTGTAGACCTTGTCGACAATCTCCGGCGTAATGGATTCGATAGGCGTTGATGGCGCGACCCCGGCGTTATTGACGATGACGTTGAATCCGCCCAGCGTTTTTCGCGCCTGTTCGACGGCGGCAAACACCTGCTCACGGTCGGAAACATCGACTTTGACCGCGATTGCCCGGCCGCCGTGCTGGTTGATTTCATCCGCCACGGCTTTCGCTGTGACGTCATTGTAATCGGCGATCGCCACGGCAAAACCGTCCTTCACGAGGCGTAACGCGATAGCTTTACCAATGCCCTGACCGGCGCCGGTGACAAGTGCGACTTTTTTCATTTCCATTTCCTTTTGTGATGACTTAAAGAATTTGACTCAGGTGTAGCTGGCCCATCAGCAGCGGGTTATCACGGTAATCCACGGGGATGGCGACCACCGCCGGGCCGTCGACGTCCATCGCCGCGCGTAGCGTCGGCTCCAGCGCCTCAGCGCTTTCCACCGCAAACCCTTTCGCGCCGAAGGATTCGGCATAGGCTTTAAAATCCATAGGACCGAACTCGACGCCGGACAGGCGTTGATATTTTTTCTCTTCCTGGATGGCGACCATGTTGTAGCCGTTATCGACCCAGATAAGATGCAGGATGTTGGCTTTCAGGCGGACCGCCGTTTCCAGCTCCATGCTGGATTGCAGAAAACCGCCATCGCCGGAGACCGAGACCACTTTGCGCTGCGGATTGACCAGCCAGGCCCCGATGGCCCACGGCAGGGCGACGCCCATGGTCTGCTGACCGTTGGAGATCATCACCTGACGGGCGCGGAAGCTGTAGAGATAGCGGGCGATCCAGATATGGAAGCTCCCCATATCGACCGTCAGCGTGACGTCGCTATTCACGATATCCTGCATGGCGCGAACGATGCGCAGCGGGTGCAGAGCAAACTGATTCAACTGCGCCCCGCGGCGATCGAGCAGTTCGCGCTGATGCTGGCGGTCGTGGAGGATTTCAGCAGCCTGCGGCGAGAGCACCAGCCGATGATCGATATTTTGCGCCAGCTTGTTCAGCGTGCCGGCGATGTCGCCCACCAGCTCGACATCCGGCGTGTAGTTACGCTCTTCATAGGCGGGCAGTACGTCGATATGTACCAGCGTCGCGTTGCCGCTGTTCCACATCGCCGGTTCGTATTCCACCGGGCTATAGCCGATGCAGATAACCAGGTCGGCCAGTTGCAATAAGCGGTCACCGGCCTGATTGTTAAACAGCCCGACGCGCCCGGCGAAGCGCGAGAAGTTATCCTGATTGACCGCCCCGGCGGCCTGATAGGTGCTGGTGACCGGAATATGGCTGGTTTCCAGCAAACGATGCAGCGCGGCGCTGTTTTCCGTCTGGCTGGCCATTAATCCAAGCAGGAACACCGGATTCTTCGCCTGGGCAATCAACTTCGCAACCTGATTGATTGCCTCGTCAGGCGCGGCGCCCATCTGCGGCGCGCTGCTGGCGGGCAGGACTTTGCCGGTCACCGGACCATCGACCACATCCTGCGGCAGGCTGACGAAGGCGCTGCCCGGGCGCCCCTGTTCGGCGGCGCGAAAAGCGTTAGAAACCACTTCCGCCAGCGCATCCGGCGAGGTCACTTCTACCGCGTATTTGGTGACCGGGCTGAACATCGCCACCGTGTCCATACTCTGGTGTACCTGTTTGGCTTTATCGGCGCGTTTGACCGCGCCGCCCAGCGCCACCACCGGGTCGCCTTCGCTATTGGCGGTGGCCATCCCGGTTATCAGGTTGGAACAACCGGGTCCGGAGGTCACCAGCGCGACGCCCGCTTTGCCGGTAATGCGCCCGACCGCGGCGGCCATAAAGGCGGCGTTGGCCTCGTGGCGCACCGGAATAATGCGGATTGAGGAGTCCAGCAACGAGTCGAAAACCTTATCGATTTTAGCGCCGGGGATCCCGAAGACCTGCCGTACGCCTTGCGCTTCCAGTTGGCTGACGACCAGATCGGCGCCGTGCGCCCACTGGCGCTGCGGATACTGTTTGTCCATGTGAACCTCCTAACTTTCTACTGAACGGATGGCGGCATCGAGATTATCGGGATGCAAATTGGCCTGCAGGAACGCGCTGTCGGCGGGAAGGTCGATCATCAGCTTATGAATTTCGCCGAAGGTCAATACCCCATGGTCGAGCTGGTAGTCCAGCAGGTGGCCGCCGCCCTGGCGGTCATCGGTAATGAAGTGTTCGTGATAGCCGGCGACGTTAATTCCCTGCATATGCTGCGGGGTACGAAAACCGACCAGTACGCCGTCACGCTGGTTAAAGCGGAAAACCGGCTGATCGTCGAGCACGTCGGTCATCGCCCGGTAGGGCGGCGTCTGACGAGGCACGGTGCGGGTATGGGCGTGGCGGAAATGACCATCGATTCGCAGCGCGCAGAACAGATTGTCGGAAGGAATTTGCTGGTCAATAACCTCATGCAGCTGCTGGCGGCTGACCGGATGGTCAAAGGTTTTACGGTACTGCGGCTGAAACCAGGTCATCACCGCAAACGGCGTTTTCTGTTCCGGACGCGCTTTACGCGCGCTGCCGTCGGCACGCAATTGATAAACCTGGCTGCTAAACGCGATCAGCTCGCCGTCGAGTTCATTAAAAGTGCCGAGCCCGAAATCACCGTGCTTCAGCAGGTCCGCAATGGTGGTGGTACCTTCGTAGACGCCGCTGAGCAGGGCGCTCATCAGCGAAGTTTGATACAGCACGCTATCGGGATGCTGAGCGGAAAACGCGCGTAGCGTTTCACACAGACTCTCTTCACAGGTGCAATCTGAAGCATGATTCATGAGCCACTTCCTCGTTCAACAAATATAAGAAAGGTTAAATAAAGGTTGACCCGATTCAGCTCACAGTTCCAATATAGAAACCATGCTGGTTTGAGACGTTTTCGATATGGAACTTCGTTATCTACGCTATTTTGTCGCCGTCGCCCGCACGCGGCACTTCACCCGGGCAGCGAAAGAACTGGGTATCTCACAGCCACCGTTAAGTCAGCAAATTCAGCGGCTTGAGCGAGAGGTTGGCACTCCGCTGTTGCGTCGGCTAACCCGCGGGGTGGAGCTGACCGAAGCCGGGGAGTCCTTTTATGAAGATGCCTGCCAAATCCTCGCGCTGAGCGATGCGGCGCTGGAAAAGGCCAAGGGCATTGCCCGCGGAATGAACGGCAGCCTGTCGTTAGGCATTACCAGTTCTGATGCTTTCCATCCACAAATCTTCACGTTGCTGCACCGTTTTCAGCTCGATCACCCAGGCGTCATCCTCCATCAACTGGAGGGCAACATGGCAAATTTGATGGCGGCGCTGAGCGAGGCGGAGATCGATATCGCCTTTGTCCGTTTGCCGTGTGAAAGCAGTAAGGCGTTTAACTTGCGTATCATTGATGAAGAGCCAATGGTCATTGCGCTCCCGCGCGATAATCCATTGTCAGCGGAACCGACGCTGGCGCTGGAACAGTTGCGGGACGTCGCGCCGATCCTCTTCCCGCGCGAAGTGGCGCCGGGTTTGTATGAGCTGGTGTTCAATAGCTGCCTGCGCGCCGGGATCGATATGAACCGCGCCAGGCAGTCGTCGCAGATTTCATCGTCGCTGAGTATGGTTAACGCCGGATTTGGTTTCGCGCTGGTGCCGCAGTCGATGACCTGTATCGCGCTGCCCAACGTCAGCTATCAATCGATACAGGGGACGCCGGTCAAGACCGATATTGCCATCGCCTGGCGGCGCTTCGAGCGTTCGCGCACAGTGAAGCGATTTTTAGAGATGTTTTGATTATTGCCCCTGAGAAATAGCAGGCTGCGATCGTTCCGGTTTGCGGTACAGTAATGGCAGTTTTTTATTGCTGAAACCAACAGGGATGTATGATGAAAAAAGCATGGATATTTGTCGCGGCAGTCGTTGCGCTAAGCGGTTGTGCGCCGCTACACCCGTCGGATTGTCATAAAACCTCTGCCCTCGGTAGCTGTGACTCCGGGCGTTTTAGCGATGAGGATGAGTATGGTCAGCAGGCGAGGGGGATCAAAGAAGCCTTCGAGTCGCAACTTGCTGACCGCTACTCGTGGCGGGGAAAAAAGTGCCGCCTGCATTTAGAATTCGCCCAGGATGGCACTCTGGAAAAGATGAATACGGCTGAGGGAAATAAAGCCTATTGTGCCGCGCTGCGTGAGGCGGCAAAAAGTGCGACCTTCCCGCCGTTTACTAACGATAAAGTCTACAAGGCCTTTGCTCAATCGCGGTTTGATATGAAGGGTGAATAGCACGAACCAACCGGGGAGGAACAGACAGGCTCCCCGTTGGGAAGATAATTACTGCGCCACCCAGCCGCCATCCATATTCCACGCCGCGCCGCGAACCTGCGCGGCGGCGTCGCTGCATAAAAATAGCGCCATTTCCCCCAGTTGCTGAGGCGTCACGAATTCGCCGGAGGGTTGTTTTTCGGCAAGCAGCTGCGCTCTGGCCTGCTCAGGGTCGGCCCCCTCAGCGATACGTTTATCGATCTGCTGCTGAACCAGCGGCGTCAGTACCCAGCCGGGGCAAATCGCGTTGCAGGTAATGCCAGTACGCGCGGTCTCCAGCGCCAGCGTTTTGCTAAAACCAATCACCCCATGCTTGGCGGCGACATAGGCGGATTTCTCTTTCGAGGCGACTAACCCATGCACGGAGGCAATATTAATAATCCGCCCCCAGTTGCGCTCGCGCATGCCCGGCAGCGCCAGTCGGCTGGTGTGGAAGACGCTGGACAGATTTATCGCCAGAATATCGTTCCATTTTTCCACCGCGAACTGCTCCACTGGCGCCACATGCTGGATACCGGCGTTATTAATCACAATATCGACGCCGCCAAATTCGCTTTCGGTATAACGCATCATCGCTTCAATTTGCCCGACGTCGCGCAGGTCGGCATCGTGATAGCCGGGAATTTTACCCAGCGCGGCAACCTCGGCTCGCGCGCTCGTGCTGTCGCCAAAACCATTCAACACCAGCTGCGCGCCGGCCTGCGCCAGCACTTTGGCAATGCCTAAACCAATACCGCTGGTGGAGCCGGTGACCAGCGCTGTTTTACCGTTCAAATTCATTTCGTTACTCCTTAAATCAGGCATCAGACAATACCGGTTAAATAGAACACGGCAATGACAAACAGAACCGCGAGGCTTTTGATAAGCGTAATGGCGAAAATGCCGCCGTAAGCCTGGCGATGACTTAAGCCGGTGATTGCCAGCAGCGTGATGACGGCGCCGTTATGCGGCAGGGTATCCATGCCGCCGCTGGCCATTGAAGCGACGCGGTGGAGTACCTCAAGCGGAATATTAGCGGCGTGGGCGGCGGCCACGAAGGTATCGGACATTGCCGCCAGCGCGATGCTCATCCCGCCGGAGGCGGAGCCGGTGATCCCCGCCAGTACGGTTACGCTAATCGCCTCGTTTAACAGGGGATTGGGAATGGCGGTCAGTGCTTTCGACAACACCAGAAAACCCGGCAGGGCGGCAATCACCGCACCGAAACCATATTCCGAGGCGGTATTCATCGCCGCGAGGATCGCGCCGCCGACCGCCGTACGGCTGCCTTCCGCCAGACGGCCGCGAATATTACGAAAACCGAACACCAGCACCACGACGATACCGGATAGCAGCGCGGCCTCGACGGCCCAGATAGCGGTGATTTTGCCGACCTCGGTGACGATGGGTTTGGCAAGCCCTGGCAGCGTTAGCTCGTGGCTGGCGCCGTACCATTGCGGGATCCAGCGGGTAAACAGCAGGTTCAGCAGGCCAACCAGCAGCAGCGGGGCAATGGCGATCAGCGGATGCGGCAGATTGATGTTATCCGGCGTCTGCGGCTCGTTTTGCAGATCGGTACCGTAACCCTCGCCATTCGCGAGCGCTTTACGCCGCTGTCGTTCCAGCCACAGTAAACCGAAGGTGATGATAAACAATGAACCTATCAATCCAAGCCAGGGGGCGGCCCAGGCGTTGGTGCCAAAAAAGCTGGTGGGGATAATGTTCTGAATCTGCGGGGTGCCCGGCAGGGCATCCATGGTAAATGAGAATGCGCCCAGCGCGACGGTTGCCGGGATCAGTCGCTTCGGGATTCCGCTTTGGCGAAACAGTTCGGCGGCAAAGGGATAGACCGCAAAAGCCACCACGAACAGCGAAACGCCGCCGTAGGTCAGCAGGGCGCAGACCAGCACGATCACCGGGATCGCATGTCGACGCCCGAGAATTTGAATCGCGGCGGCGACGATGGAACGCGAGAAGCCCGATAGTTCAATCAGCTTGCCAAAGACGGCGCCGAGCAGAAATACCGGAAAATAGAGCTTCACGAAACCGACCATTTTTTCCATAAACAGGCCGGTAAAGGTCGGGCCTACCGCGCTCGGGTCGGTAAGCAGGACCGCGCCAAGCGCGGCGATAGGGGCAAACAGGATAACGCTGTATCCACGATACGCAGCCAGCATCAGTAATGCCAACGCGGCCAGGACAATCAACACACTCATTACGACTCCTCACTATCATTGTTATTGTCGGGGTACAAAACGAGAAGTTACGGTTTCAGGGCGTAGCGCAGCTGATGCTCACGGCGCGACTGTATTCGTTTCTGCCGGGTCTCATCCCAGCGATAAAAACCTTGCCCGCTGCGGGCGCCGGTAGCGCCTTGCGCAACCTTGTCGGCGACCAGCGACATCATGTCGCTGCCTGTGGCCAGTTCCGGCAGCAGGTGCTGGCAGATATCCTGGACGGTCGCCAGACCGGTCATATCGGCGGCTTCCAGCGGCCCGACCATCGCGTAGCGGCGGCCGAGCGAGGCGCGCATCACTTTGTCGACCACCTCCGGCGAAGCGATGCCGCTCTTAACGATATGCAGCGCTTCGCGCAGCAGGGCGAACTGTAGTCGGTTGCCGACGAACCCCGGCGCGGCGCGGTTGAGTACTACCGCTTCCAGCGAGCAGGAGGATAAAAAATCGCTGACCTGGTTGGCGAGATGCGGCAGGGTTGCGCTGCCCGGCACCACTTCCACCAGCGGGATAAAATGCGGCGGATGCCAGAAGTGGGCGATTAACAAGCGTTCCGGATGCCGCATACCCTGCGCCAACCGATCGGGCGGTAGTCCGCTGGTGTTGCTGGCGATAATGGCTTCGTCGGCTATTAAGGTTTCCAGTTCGCGGTATAAGGCGTGCTTGAGCGCCAGACGTTCCGGAATCGCTTCGATCAGCAAGGTCGCGTCAGCAAGATCGCCTAATGCCGTGGTGCCGGAGAGGCGCGAGAGCACCGCCGTACGCTGAGCGGCATCAAACTGCTCGCACTCTTCGAGCTCGCGCAAAATGGCGGCGGCGACGCCTGGAATCTCGCTAACGCGCGCCGGGTCGGTGTCGTAGAGGCGTACGGTGTGGCCGTGGCGGGCAAAATGACAGGCGATGCCGACGCCCATCAGGCCGGCGCCCAGTACCGCCAGTTGTGGTGTAAACATAGTGGCTCCTGTTAACGTTCGATGGTCATCGCGATACCCTGACCGCCGCCGACGCAAAGCGTCGCCAGGCCTTTGCTGGCATCGCGGCGCTGCATCTCGTGCAGCAGACTAACCAGAATGCGACATCCTGAGGCGCCAATCGGATGGCCGAGCGCGATAGCGCCGCCGTTGACGTTGACTTTCTGGCTGTCCCACTCCAGCAATTTGCCAACCGCCAGCGCCTGTACGGCAAAGGCCTCGTTGGCTTCGATGAGATCCACCTCGTCCAGCGACCAACCGGCGCGCTGCAGCGCCTTCCGGCAAGCGCTTACCGGGCCGATACCCATCACGGACGGATCGACGCCGGCCACCGCAGAGCTGACAATTCGCGCCAGCACCGGCAAGCCAAGCTGCCGCGCTTTATCGACGCTCATCAATAAGACTGCCGCGGCGCCATCGTTGAGCGAAGAGGCATTGCCCGCGGTGACGCTGCCATCCTCCGTGCGAAAGGCAGGGCGCAACTGCGCCAGCTGTTGTTCGCTGGTTTCCGGGCGCGGCTGTTCGTCTGCGTCCACCATGCGCGGCGCTTTTTTACCCTGAGGGACGCTAAGCGGCACTATCTCAGCCTGAAAGCGCCCGGCGGCTATCGCGGCGGCGGCTTTGCGTTGCGAAAGGGCGGCGAAGGCATCCTGCTGGGGGCGGGAGATATCAAAGGCGTCGGCGAGATTCTCGGCGGTGATGCCCATGTGATAGTCGTTAAACGCATCCCATAATCCGTCCTGAATCATGCTGTCCTGCATGCTGGCATGGCCGAAGCGCAGGCCATCGCGCGCGCCCTGAACCAGATATGGGGCATTGCTCATGCTCTCCTGGCCGCCGGCGATCACTATCTCCGCCTCGCCGCTGCGAATGGCCTGTACCGCCTGTTGCACGGCTTTCAGCCCGGAACCGCAAACCAGATTGACGGTAACGGCCGGAGTTTCAACCGGTAGCCCGGCGCGCAGCGCGGTTTGTCGCGCCGGATTCTGTCCGCAGCCGGCGGTTAATACCTGGCCAAAAATCAGTTCGTCAACGGCGCTGGCCGGTAGCTGTGTGCGTTCAAGCAGACCACGCACTACGGCGGCGCCAAGCTCGACGGCGGAAAGGGAAGACAAGGCGCCGCGAAAACTGCCGATTGGCGTACGTAGCGCGCAGACGATAGCGACTTCTTTCATATTGCCTCCTTAGTGAAGCGCATTTCGCGGACGTCATCGGCAATGACCAGCCGTCCCGCCGTTTTACGGGCAATTTCGTCAATGCTGACGCCAGGGGCGTATTCGCGCAGAACAAAGGCGCCGTCGCTAATTTCCAGTAGCGCGAGATCGGTGAGTACCCGGCGAATACAGCCCGCGCCGGTGAGCGGCAGGGTACATTGCGGGAGCAGTTTGGATTCGCCGTTTTTCGAGGCGTGCGTCATCACCACGATGATGTTTTGCGCGCCGGCCACCAGATCCATGGCGCCGCCCATGCCTTTCACCATTTTTCCCGGGATCATCCACGAGGCGATATTACCCGCGACATCGACTTCAAAAGCGCCGAGGACCGTGAGATCGACGTGGCCGCCGCGGATCATGGCGAAGGACTGGGCGGAGTCAAAAATTGCCGCCCCGGTTTGCGCGGTAACGGTCTGCTTGCCGGCGTTAATCATGTCGGCATCAATCGTTGACTCATCGGGAAATTCGCCCATCCCCAACAGGCCGTTTTCCGACTGCAGCATCACTTCAATACCGGCAGGAATATAGTTAGCGACCAGCGTGGGAATGCCGATACCGAGATTGACATAATCGCCGTCGCGCAGTTCCTGGGCGACGCGCATCGCCATTTGTTCGCGAGTTAACATATCAGTTCCCTCCGGCGCGCAGCGTGCGCTGTTCAATACGTTTTTCGAATTGCCCGACGATCAGCCGGTCGACATAAATACCGGGCGTATGGATAGCGGAGGGGGGGAGTTCGCCCGGCGCGACGATTTCTTCGACTTCCACTACCGTGATCCGTCCGGCGGTGGCCATCAACGGGTTAAAATTCTGCGCGGTGTGGCGATAAACCACGTTGCCGTACCAGTCGGCTTTCCAGCCCTTCACAAGGGCGAAATCGCCGCGAATAGCTTCTTCGAGAATGTAATGTTTACCGTCGAACTGACGCACCTCTTTACCTTCCGCTACCGGCGTGCCGTAACCGGTCGCGGTATAGAATCCGGGGATCCCGGCGCCGCCGGCGCGAATTTTCTCGGCAAGCGTACCTTGCGGGGTCAGTTCCACCGCCAGTTCGCCGCTTAGTACCAGTTGTTCAAAGAGGGCGTTTTCGCCAACGTAAGAGGCCACGACTTTGCGTACCTGGCGCGTTTCCAGCAGCATGCCGAGACCAAAGCCATCAACGCCGCAGTTATTAGAAACTACCGTCAGGCCCTGTACCTGGCGGCGTTTGACCTCGGCGATTAAGTTTTCCGGGATGCCGCACAGGCCGAAGCCGCCGGCCAGTAACGTCATGCCATCGGTTAATCCGTCCAGCGCCGCTTCATAGCTGGCGACGCGCTTATCCAGTCCTGCCATCATTTTTCTCCTGCCTTGCGATGGCTCTATCATTAAGGGCGCGGACTGATTTGATAATTTTGAATTTGTGACCCACTCATTTGGTTTTTTTATTAATTTATCGTTAACTAAATTCTTTCAATTAGTTAACAGGTAGAAAAATGAGAATGAGTGTCAAACAGTTACGCGCGTTTCTAGCGGTAGCTCACACTCTTAACTTCGCCCACGCCAGCGAGCGCCTGAACCTGTCGCAGCCGGCGCTGAGTTTGACCATTAAGGGGTTGGAAGAGGCGCTTGGCGGAGCATTGCTGCAGCGCAGCACCCGCAAAGTGACCTTAACCCAGGAGGGAGAAACTTTTCTGCCGATGGCCCGCCAGCTGCTGGCGGACTGGGATAATGCCGAAGAGGCGATGCGGCAAAGTTTCACCCTGCAGCGGGGAAAGATCTCCGTCGCCGCGATGCCGTCGTTTGCCGCTAACGTGCTGCCGGAAGTGCTTAAAGCCTTCCGCGACCGCTATGCGGGAGTCAACGTGACGGTGCATGACGTGATTAATGAGCAGGTCATTGAGATGGTGCGCGAAGGCCGGGTGGAGATGGGGATCGCGTTTGAGCCATCGCCCGGCAACAATCTGCTGTTTACGCCGCTGGCGGTGGATCGCTTTGTGGCGATCGTGCCGAAAACGTCGCCTTTGGCGAGTAAAAAGCAGTTGAGCTGGCGTGAACTGCTGACCCTGGATTTTATAACCCTGCAGCGGCCATCGGCGGTGCGTTTGATGCTGGAAGAAGAGTTGGCGCGTAGCGGTAGCCAGTTGGACGTGGCGCTGGAAAGTCATCAGTTGGTCACCGTCGGGCGGATGGTCGCCAGCGGTCTGGGCGGCAGCGCGGTGCCCGCGTTATGCCAGTCGCAGATGCAGTCGCTGGGAGCGGTTTGTCTACCGTTAAGCGATCCGCCGATTGAAAAGTGTATTGGCGTTATTCATGCCGGACATATGCAGTTGTCGAAGGCGGCGCAGGCGCTGCTGGAAACGCTAAAGGGCTTTTTGCCCGCTTAGGCAGTTACAGGCGAAAAAAACCGGCCTGGTTAGCCGGTTTAATCATTAGATTTTGCAGGCATCGCCGCAATCATCATCGGCAACAATCGCCTGCGCTTTTTTATCCGCTTCGTCCAGGCGTTCAGCGTTACGCTCTTCCGCTTCTTCCAGGCCGCTAAAGACCAGGTTGTCGAGATCAATTTCCATGAGTTACCCACATAAGTTCAGTTTTAACCGTCATCAATTATAGGGCAAAGCGTAGGGCGATGCATCTCATCGGCCGATTGCCGCACATTACGTTAATACCGTGCCCAGACTGAGTATTTCGTAGTTTTCAACGATAAGAGCTATCAAATTCATTTTATGAATTAAAAAATTCTAAACATTTTATGCGGTTAAATTTTACATAAAATTTACATGTCCATATACTTTCTTACGTTCTTCGCCCTGGTTTGGGGCGTCCAACCAACAGGTTAACTGCGCTGAGCGGCATCGCTTATCGATCGGCGCTTTAAAAATAAATGCTTTGGTTATATCGACATCTGTCGAATGGGATGAAATATGGACGAACAAAAAGGTCATGGTCGAAGGATTTTCTTCACCATCTACCGATTGCTTTTTGTGTTACTGAGTTTTGGCATTGGGATTTTCTTAACTATCTGGGGCGGCAAGCTGCTCTCGCTCGGCGGCAGCGCCTGGTATCTGTTAGCCGGTCTCGCTTATCTTATCATCGCCGTTGGGTACTTCACTCGTAGTCAATACGCGCTGCCTCTTGCTGTTATTACCTTCCTGTTAACGCTGGTCTGGGCGCTGTATGAAGTGCAGCTCAGCTACTGGGGCCTGATCCCTCGTCTGGTGGTTCCTGCGCTGATGCTAATGCTGGCCCTGTGGCTGGCGGCGGCGATGCCGGTGGCTCGCGTGCGTCTGGCGAACTGGAGCGCCACGGTTATTTTTATCGCGCTGCTGGCGACGCTGGTTTCGGCGTTCTATCCGCACGGCGGCATCCACAATGGCGTCGCGAAAGCGGCGAGCGACAATAGTGCGACGCAGGCGGCAAAAAGCGATAACTGGGAGTTCTTTGGCCGCGATGCCTCCGGCACCCGTTTCGCGCCGTATACCGATATTACCCCGGAAAATGTTCATAAGCTGAAAGTCGCCTGGACCTACCACACAGGCCGCCGCCTGACCGGCCCGGCCATTGGCGTTGATGAAAATACGCCGTTGCAAATTGGCGATACGCTCTATTCCTGTACGCCGCTCAACGTGGTGACCGCCATTGATGCCGATACCGGCAAGGCGCGCTGGCGCTTTGACCCGCACGCGCAGACGGCGGAACATGTGACCTGCCGCGGTGTGGGTTACTATGACGTGCAGAGCGACGATACGCTCAGCGCGGAAGAAAAAGCGAGCCCGGCGCTGCAACAGTGTCCGCAGCGGATCATGGTATCGACCGTGGATGCGCGCCTGCTGGCGCTGAATGCCAAAACCGGCGAACTGTGCGCTGATTTCGGCGACCACGGTAGCGTGGATCTGAAGCAGGGCATGGGCGACACCGAAAACAGCAAACGCTACCATCCGACTTCAACGCCGGTGATCATGGGGCATATTGCGGTGCTGGGCGGCTGGGTACGCGATATCGTACACGGCGAGCCATCCGGGGTCGTACGCGCTTTTGACGTACGCGATGGTAAAGTCGTCTGGGCCTGGGATGTTGGCAAGCCGGAAAATATCACCGACCCGGAAAAAGGCCGCGTTTATACCCTCGAAACGCCGAACGTGTGGACCATTCCCGGCTTTGATAAAGAGCTGAATCTGGTCTATCTGCCGACCGGCAACGGTCCGCCGGACTACTGGGGCGGCGATCGTAATGAAGCGAAAGAGAAATATGGCTCCGCGGTGGTGGCGGTGGATGCCAGTACCGGTAAAACAAAATGGGTTTTCCAGACCGTTCACCACGATATCTGGGATTATGATCTCCCATCGCAGCCGGTACTGTTCCACATGAAAAACGAGCAGGGCGAGGACGTCCCGGTGCTGATCCAGACCACCAAAACCGGACAGATTTACGTGCTCGATCGCCGCACCGGCAAACCGGTGACCCGTGTTGAAGAGCTGCCCGTCGCTCATCAGGGGGCGGAGGGCGAACATCTGTCTGCCACCCAGCCGTTCTCTACCGGCATGCCGCAGTTAGGCGTCGAGCCGTTGAGCGAAAAATCAATGTGGGGCGTGACGCCGTTCGACCAACTGATGTGCCGTATCGATTTTAAAGAGTCGACCTACCTTGGCATGTATACGCCGCCGTCAGAGAAACCGTATATCGAGTGGCCAAGCCTGCTCGGCGGCATGAACTGGGGCGGCATCACCATCGATGAACGTACCGGTACGCTGTTCGTCAACGATATGCGTATGCCGTTGCGGATGTCGCTGGTGCGCAAGGAAGAGATGGCGAAATACAAAGTCTCCACCGACGAAGTCCCTGGCTTTATGGGTACCGTTCGCCCGCAAGTTGCCGGGCCTTACGGCGGCGTGCGTATCGACATCCTGCAGTCCGCGCTGGGCGTGCCCTGTAATACCCCGCCGTTTGGTACCATGAGCGCTATTGACCTGAACAGCCGTCAGCTACTGTGGCAGGTGCCGATGGGCTCGGTGGAAGATACCGGTCCGCTGGGGATGAAAACCCATCTGCATATCCCGCTGGGGATGCCGACGCTGGGCGGCCCAACCTCCACCGCCTCGGGCCTGGTGTTCTTCGCCGGTACCCAGGATAACTACCTGCGGGCGCTGGATTCCGCCAGCGGTAAAGAGCTGTGGCGCGCTCGCTTGCCGGTAGGCGCGGTAGCGGCGCCGCTGGTCTACAAATCGCCGAAAACCGGCAAAGAGTATGTGCTGATTTCCGCCGGCGGCGCCAGCCACTCGCCGGACGTCGGGGACGATATCATCGCCTACGCGCTGGAGGAATAACCTCTCTAAACGAAACAGGTCCCGGTAAACGGGACCTGTTCCTGGCTGACAGCCAGGGGAGGTAGCAGGGGGCAATGCTGGACTTTCACTCTTTGAATATCACTCTGCGCAATACGCTGCCCTGCGGCATTGACGTAGGCCAGAGACATCGGCGAACCCGTGGTTTTCTCTACTCTCAAATCAGTAAAATCCATTGCACGGCAATATTCTTAGCGCTTTCCGCCAGTCCGTCTGGATCCTCATTATTCCCTGTCGCATAAAGCAAAAAAAAGCCCATCCTGATGATGGGCCTTTTTGACGTTCGGCGTGTAGCCTGAAAGGTGAAAAAATTAATCAAAAACGCCGTTAATGACGGAAGTGACGATTGCGGTACTTAACGCAACCAGCACTAAATCATCGCCTACTGCACGCCATTCATAACCCGGGTAGTAAGGCAGATCGTTAATCATAGATGCCGGCAACGTTTTTTTGGCAATACCTGGAGGTAATGGTTTGCCGCGAACCACATTTTTTGCAATACCCGGCGGTAGCGCCTGATAACCTACCAGACCATAATTCACCGCCAGAGAACGGGCTCGCGAGAAGCTAATATCAGAGTCGACATGGTCGGGTTTGCCGTAGTTTTTACGGTTACCGTGATCCTCTTTCGACTTATCATTTCCCTGGCCTTTGTTGCTGTGGTCACTGCTGTTGCCATGGTTACCGCTATTGCCGTGGTTTCCACCGCTATTACCGTGGTTGCCACCTCCGCCGCTATTGCCATGACCTCCGCCACCCCCGTTGCCATTACCAGGGTTGGCATAAACTGGTGCGGCAAGGACGGCGAGCGAAATAACCGCCGCAAGTGCAGATTTGAGAGTGCGACGCTTAATCATAAGGGTGTTCCTTAAAGTGAAGTACACGCTTTGAAGATATGACGTGCGCATAACCTTAACAATGTCATGTTTTCTTATTTTTATACTCCGTAGAAAATATGCCTCGCCTCATGCTGGTCATCACTATCCTGCCCAATGACAGGCGACCAGGTGTCCAGGCGAAATTTCACGAAGCGTCGGCGCCTGACTGCGGCAGCGGTCACTTGCCTGCGGGCAGCGTGACGAAAACCGGCAGCCCTCAGGCGGGCGCGACGGATCCGGGATTTCCCCCTGAACGACCGCCTGTGGTTCGCTTTCAGGATCGAGGGTGGGTACCGCGGCCAGCAGCGCCTGGGTATAGGGATGAAGAGGGCGGCTAAACAGCGCATCGCGGCTGGCGGTTTCCACCAGTTGACCGAGGTACATCACCGCCACGTCGTCGCACAGATGCTCCACGACTCCGAGGTCATGGGAGATGAATAGAAAGGTGACGCCACGCTCGTCGCGCAGGTCGGCAAACAGATTGATAATCTGCGCCTGAATCGACACATCGAGTGCGGAAATGGGTTCATCGGCGACGATAAAGTCCGGATTGAGGATAAGCGCGCGGGCGATGCCGATGCGCTGCCGCTGACCGCCGGAAAATTCATGCGGAAAACGGTGGTAATGCTGAGGCGCCAGCCCGCATATCTTCATCACCGCAATGACTTTCTCATAGAGTTCAGCGCGCGTGCATAGTTTATGCTGCAGCATCGCCTCGCCAATCGCCTCGCCGATGCGAATGCGTGGGTTCAGTGAACTATAGGGATCCTGAAACACCAGTTGAATTTTCGGTCGTAGGGCCTGCATTGCCGCCGCTGACAGTTCGGATAACTCCTGACCGCGGAATTTAATGCTGCCGGCGGTCTTTTCATACAATCCAAGCAAGGTTCGACCAACGGTGGTTTTACCACTACCGGATTCTCCGACGAGGCCGAAAATCGTTCCCGGACGGATATTAAAACTGACGTCATCGACCGCGCGCAGTTCGCCGGTCTGCTGGCCGAACAGGCCGTCGCGCAGCGGGAAATACTTTTTCAAGCCATTAACTTCAATTAAATAGGGCTGGTTCATACCACCGACTCCGCGAATTGACTATAAAAACAGGCCGCCTGATGCGAGGACCCTAAAAGTGGCGGGGTGTCCTGACGGCAGCGTGCGGTTGCCTGTTCGCAGCGATCGGCAAACGCGCAGCCCGCAGGCAGTTGCGCGAGATCCGGCACCTGACCGGGAATGGAGTAAAGCCGGCGGCGGCGCGCGCCCGGCACCGGACGCGAGGCGATAAGTCCGCGGGTATAGGGGTGCTGGGGCTGGCGCAGCACCTCGACGGTGGTTCCCTGTTCGACAATCCGCCCGGCATACATTACGACGACCCTTTCGGCCATCTGCGCGATTACCCCCAGATCGTGGGTGATCAGCAGCATCGCCATCTGGCTTTCGCGCGCGCGGTCACGTATCAGACGCAGGATCTGCGCCTGCACGGTGACATCCAGCGCGGTAGTTGGTTCATCCGCTATCAATAATTGCGGCCCGCAGCTCAGCGCCATGGCGATCATCACCCGTTGCAGCATACCGCCGGAAAGTTGATGCGGATAGTACGCCATCAGGCTTTCGCTGCGCGCCAGTCCCACCTCGTTCAACAGGTGTATTGCACGCTGCCAGGCGGCTTGCGGCGAGTCGCCGCGGTGGCGGATGAGCGGCTCGCAGAGCTGTTCGCCTATGGTCAGTACCGGGTTGAGCGCCGACATCGGCTCCTGGAAGATCATCGCCAACTGGTTGCCGCGCAGGTCGGCCATGTGACGCGCTTTCAGCGTGAGCAGATCGCGTCCTTCGAAAAGGATCTCGCCGCCGTCAATGCGCGCGGCCTGGGGAGGCAATAGGCCCATTAGCGACATGGCGGTCACGCTTTTGCCGCAGCCGGACTCACCGACGATACCTACCGTTTGCCCGGCCTGAATCGAAAAAGAGACCTCCTGTACCGCGCGCACCCGGCTTCCTTCAGCAGCGAAAGAGACCGAAAGTTGCTTAAAAGAAATTAATGGTGCGCTCATTTCAGCCTCTGTTTCATTTTCGGGTCCATTGCGTCGCGCAGGCCGTCACCCAGCACGTTGATAGCAATGACGGTAATAAAGATGGCAATCCCCGGAGGCATCCATAGCCAGGGTCGCCGCTGAAAATCAATCAGGCTGTTGGCGGCATCCATCATATTGCCCCACGACGGCGTCGGCGGTACTACGCCAAGGCCAAGGTAGCTCAGCGCCGATTCGCTCAGAATGGCGTTAGCGACCGCCATTGTCGCCATCACCACCAGTATCGGGATGGTATTGGGCAGTAGGTGGCCAAACAGGCGGCGGCGCGCTGATAACCCCAGTACCTGCGTCGCCAGCATAAAATCGCGCTCGCGTAGCGACAGGCACTGCCCGCGCACCAGCCGCGCCAGCTTTGGCCACTCCAGCAGGCTGAGCATAATCACCACCATCCAGATGCGGGAATCCGGCGAAAAATCGAGCTCGGAGAGCATCGCGCCGGCGACGATTAATAAAGGCAGACTGGGGATCGTCATCACCAGATCGGCCAGCCGCATAATCAGTTTATCGGTGAGCCCGCCGACGTAGCCCGACAGCGCTCCCAGCAGGTAGCCCAGCGTTACCGACAGCAGCATGGTCAGCAGGCCGATTATCAGCGAAATGCGCCCGGCCAGTAGTAGACGCGTATAGATATCGCGGCCAAGAAAATCGGTCCCCAGCCAGTGTTCGGCGCCGGGCGGTTTGTTGACCATCAGCGCATCGGTGGCGTCATCTTTCCACGGCGACCATATCGGTCCGAGTACGCACCACGTGGCCATCACCGCAAGCAGGATTAAACACAGCATCGCCATCCGGTTGCGGCGCAGTTGGCGCCATGCCTGACGCCATGGAGAGGGGGTTATTTGCGCAAGCGCGGGGATTGTCGCCTGGCGCAGGCGGCGACGGTAACCAAACAGGGAAGTTATCATCATTACCTCACTCGAATGCGCGGATCGGCCCACGCGTAGAGCACATCGGCCAGTAAATTACCGATGATCGTCAGCACCGCCAGAAACAGGGTAAACCCCATCAATACCGGATAATCGCGAGCGGCCAGCGAATCGATATGAATGTGCCCGGCGCCCGGCCAGTTAAATACTTTTTCGGTAATGATGGCGCCAGAGAACAATCCCGGCAGTTCGAAGCCAAGCAGGGTGATGACCGGCAGTAGCGCATTGCGCAGCGCGTGTTTCATGATAACCGTGCGTTCTCGCAGCCCTTTAGCTCGGGCGGTACGAATGAAATCCATCTTCACCACGTCAAGCATGCTGGCGCGAAAATAGCGCGTCAGGCTGCCGGCCTGCAGCATCACCAGCGCCAGTACCGGCAGTACCAGATGAGCGGCGACCTGCAGCACATACCGCCAGCCGCTATCGTCGCTACCGGTATTGGTCATCCCGCCTACCGGCAGCCAGTGGAGGTCGACGGCAAACCACTTAATCAGCAGCAAGCAGAGGAAAAAGGTGGGGAAGGACATGGCGGCGAACACCGCGATACTCACCAGATGATCGAACCATGAATTAGGTCTGAGCGCGGAGACTACGCCAACCGTCAGGCCGATACCCCAGTAGAAGACCAGCGCCACGCTTGCCAGCAGGAAGGAGTTCCAGATGTACTGGTTCAGTAACTGGCTGACCGGAATTTGGTATTGCAGCGAGAAGCCTAAATCCCCGCGCAGCAGTTGCCCCAGCCAGTGAAGGTAGCGGGTGAAGAGCGGCTGGTCGAGGCCGTATATCGCCTTCAGTTCGGCGGCGCGGGCGGCCGTCAGGGTAATGTTGCCATCGATAAAGTCGCCGGGGGTTTTGGCAAAGAGCATAAAAATGATAAAGGAGGCCAGCAGCAGCATCGGCAGCGTTTGCAATAGGCGCCTCAGGATGAAATTTTTCATAACATTCTCACATCAGCCGCCGGGGGGGCCGGCGGCTGGGGTATTTACTTCACGATTTTCACGTCCGGCAAACTGCCGGTGAGGCCGTTATAGATATCCGGCTTAAAGCCGGTCACCCGGGCGCTGCTGGCGGAAAGAATCTCCCGGTATCCCAGCAGGATAACCGGCGGATCCTCGGCCAGCACCTGATACAGCTGGTGATAGATAGGCTTGCGTTGTTCGACATCCAGCACCGCGTTGCCCGCATTGATAAGCTTATCGACTTCAGCGTTGTGATAGCCCGACTCTTTGGCCTCGCTGCTGTAGAAGTCCCACACGCCGTCATGCGGATCGTTGAGAGTACTGGTGCTAAACGACGCCAGATCGTAATTACCCGCTTTGCGCTGCGCCATCAGCGCATTGAAATCAACCACCTGCGGTTTCAGCAGCACGCCTATCTGCCGCCAGTTCTCTTTGGCAATTGGGATCAGCGCATCGTTAATGACTTTTTTGCTCGCCAGCAGGGTCAATTCCAGTCGCTTACCGTCTTTCACGCGGATGCCATCGGCGCCAGGCAGCCAGCCCGCTTCATCGAGCAGTTTTTTCGCTTGCACCGGATCGTAATGGTAGGGGTTGACGCCCTGCGCATTGAAGGCCCAGGAAATAGGCGCGATCGGTTCAATGGCTACCTTGCCGTATCCCTGATACACCACGTCGATTAACTTCTGGCGGTCCAGCCCGTAAATCAGCGCCTGACGCACTTTTTTATCCTGCAGCGCCGGGCGATGGAGGTTGAACTCCACCTGGCTGTAGTCGCTGGAGCCGTACAGGTTGATATTGGCAAAACCGAGCATCTTAAGCTGCTCAATATCATCCGGGCGCGAGGTGAAGGCGTCGTAGTCGGTTTCGCCGGTCTGAAATAGCTGGAAATTGGTAGACGGATTGGTCACGCGATAGATAAAGCGCAGCGTTGGCGGCGTACCGCGATAAAAATGCGTGTTGGCGTGGAAGCGAATCTCCTGACCGGGAATATATTTATCGTAGACATAAGGACCGTTACCCAGCGGTTTTCCGTGCAGAGAACGCAGATAATCCAGATTTCCGCGTTGATACCCTTTGCCGTACCAGGCTTTCGATAATACCGGACCGCCGATTTTCGCCAGCGTTGTCGCGCCCGGCTGGGTGGTAGTAACCTGCAGGGTCAGCGGATCGATAACTTTCAGGCCGCTCACGCTATCGGCTTTGCCGGCTTTATATTCCGCGCCGCCGGCGATATTGGCCAGAGTGATATCGGTATCGCCGTCATATTTCGGGTCGAGCAGAACGGTCAGCGTAAAGGCGACATCCTCCGCGGTGAGTGGCGATCCGTCACTGAAAGTCAGGTTAGGGCGTAATTTGATGGTATAGACTTTGTTATCCGCGCTCACCGTCCAGCTCTCAGCCAGCCCCGGCACCAGCTTACCCTGACTGTCCCAGTCAATCAGGCGTGAAAAAATAACGTTGGTGACGTTCTCATCCCAACCGTTGACGAAGAAGTAAGGGTTAAAGATCCCCTGCGGTTCGGAAATGCCGGCCACCACCGTGTCTTTACGCAGTTTGGCGCTGGCCGGGATCTGGCTGGCATCAGTTGCGGGAGTGATCCCTTCTTTAAGAATATCGTCGGCGTTGGCGACAGAAGAAAATGCCACCATGCTACCGAGCAGCGCCACTTTCAGCGCCAGCGCGAAGCGCGTTTGTCTGGTTTTTAATCCTTGCCGTAATCTGGACAAAAGTGCTACCTCATCAAATGATTGCGTTGTTATTTACAATTCATGACGAAGATAAGAGGCGCGCTGAATACTGTCTAACAACGAAACGCTATGGTTTATAGCCATTTCGCATTAGCAAAAAACCGGCAATATAATGCCGGTTTTCGGGGAAGTCATAGTAGATTGTTCTTTATGCCGCGGCAGCTAATCGCCGGCCTCAACCGGCAGCCACAGGGCCTGCGGGTTGGCGAAATAATATTCGACTTCGGCATAAAAACGGCTGGCGTGCAGGCCATCAACAAAAGCGTGATTAAACCGGCCGGCAACCGGAATGATGCCATTTTTCAGTTTTCCCCACGTCAGGGCGGGTACCGCCGCGCCCACGTAGTATTCCGCATGGGTCATGGCGCTGAAGTGCAGCCACGGCAGGCAACTGGCACAAAAGAAATTTTCTTCTTCCACGATAAGCGGTGAGGGGTTGGTGCTTCTTGCAGCCTCAATGCGCGGCGTCGCGGCGGCGCTAAACGCGGGGAAATCAGCGGCGTTATCGCACCATACCTGGCGAAAACCTTCGCTGGCGGTCATGATTGGCGTCATCACCGAGATGGCGTCATATTCGATGATATCGTCGTTGTGCAGGCGCTGTTTCAGCTGCGGTACGGCGTTGGCCGCGCGCAACAGGCCGAATAATGCCAGTTGAAAGAAGGAAACGCCCCGGTCTTTCGCGCAGGTGTATAACTGTTGCGCTTCTACCGGCACGCACAGATTGAAGCTGGGATTGGCAAAGGTACGGTAGAACGTAAAGTGATCCAGGCGAGGCCAGCTCGCTTTATCAATGACGCGATAATGTGCCACGGTCGACTCCTTCATGTGGATTTGCCTTACTATGCGACGATTTCCACCAGGTTTCCATCAGGGTCTTTGATAACCGCCTCATAATAGCCATCGCCGGTGGTGCGTGGGGCAGAGACTAAAATTCCCGCCATTTCAGCGCGTTTGGCTAACGCATTCACCTGTTCCGTGCCGCCGACGGCGATCGCCAGATGCACCCATCCCGTATGGTTGTTATCGTGGGTCGAGTCATGTAAACCGGGTTTGGTCATTAACTCAATGGCCACGTCAGAGCTAATTTTTACAAAGTAGGATTCAAAACCAGGATTGGTTTTACTACGGTATTTTTCGTTGATTTCACCGGCAAAAAACTCCACCCAAAAGCGTGCTTGCTGCTCAAGATGGCGGGTCCAGAGGGCGATATGGGCAACTTTCATGGTTTACCTCGTAAAGGGTCGGGTTGACAGCATGCGCATAAGTGAACGATTATGCTCTTTTCTGCTCGTTATGTTTATTTTAAGGAGTTGTTGTGCTCGATTATGCAGCTTTCCCTCAGCAACGACAAGCGCTGATTTGTCAGATCCTGCAGGAGGACGGTAGGGTCGTCTGCGCCGATCTGGCCCAGCGCTTACAGGTCTCTGAACACACTATTCGCCGCGATCTTCATGAGTTGAGCAAAGACGGATATTGTAAGAAAGTCTACGGCGGCGCGGTGATGACCCTGCCGGAATCCATGGAGTACAACGAACGTAAAGAGAAAAACAGGGCAACAAAGAGCAGAATCGCACAGAAATGCGCACAGCTAGTGAAACCGGGCGGCTGTATTTTTATTGATACCGGCACCACCAACCTGGCAATGGCGGAAGCGCTACCGGGCGAACTGGCCTTAACCGTGGTTACCAATTCCCCGGAAATTGCGGCGGTTCTGCTTAAAAAACCGCTTTACGAGGTTGTGATGCTCGGAGGTCTGGTGCAACGCGCGGCTGGCGGTTGTGTCGGCGCATCGGCGGTGGCCCAGGTGCAGGGGATCCTCTTCGATCAGGGATTTATTGGCGGCTGCGCAATGGCTCCGGAGTCAGGTCTAACCGGCTTTGATCACGCCGATTGTGAATTTAAGAAAGCGGTTATCAAACAGTGCAGTGAAATTATCGTTGGCTTAACCTCAGATAAAATCCCCGCCGTCGCGCGTTTTGTGGTAGCTGAAAGCAGCGCCATTGACGTGCTGGTCGTGGAGGAAAACATCAGCCGTAAATACCGGGATGCTTTCCGTGAACACGAGATCCGTATCTATACCGTTTAGCACACGGGCAAATTATTAATTTGAGAAAACCGGGCTATCACTTTGATAAAAATGGCGGCGAAATGTTTCTGGCCTGCGGGCCGCGGCCTTCGTAGCGCCATTTTCTCCGCACTTTAGCCGTGTTTTGCGCGGCGACTCACAAAAACGAAGCTTACGTAGCACCTCATTGATTTCTGGCACAAATCTTGGATTTGTTATCGGTGATGAGGCTTTTCCCATGGGTTATGGGTAGCGCGACGTTTAGCAAACCCGGGATTGCCCGCAACGGATAATCATTGAGGGGACTGTTATGTGTGCTTCACCTTCAGCGCCGCTACGGCGCGTGGATGGACTGGCGAAAGTCAAAGGAACGGCCGTTTATGGCGACGATATTACCTTACCGGGCATGCTGTATGGCGTTTGCCGCTTTGCGGATATACCCGCCGGGAAAATCGAGGCGATAGATCTTAGCGAGGCGCTGAATGTTGCAGGCGTGGTAAAAATTGCCACCTGGCAAGATATTCCCGGTACTCCGGTCGTGGGGATTATCGTCAAAGATTATCTGCCTATCGTCAAAGACGAGGTAGTCTTCCACGGCGATGTCGTCGCTGTGGTGGCGGCAACCAGTTATGAAGCCGCCTGCGAAGCGGCGGATAAAATACATGTGCGCTATACGCCCTATGAGCCGCTAACGGACGTAGAAGCCGCGCTGGCGCCGGACGCCCGGCGAATTCACCCGGAGCGCAGCGATAATATCGCCGCCCATCACCACACCGTTAAGGGCGACATCGCCATAGGCTTTGCCGAAGCCAGTCACGTGATTGAACGTGAATATGAAGTGGGCTTCCAGGAACACGCTTACATTGAACCGGAAGTCGTACTGACCTGGCTTGATCCCACCGATGGTAGCCTGATTATCTCCGGCTCCATTCAGAACCCGCACCGCGTACGCAGTTTCGTGGCTAAGTTTATGGGCTGCCCGCAGAGCCAGATTAACGTCAAACGCGCGGTGATGGGCGGCTCGTTCGGCGGCAAAGATGACATCATCGATCATCTGGCCTGCCGTTCCGCATTGATGACGCGCCTGACCGGTCGTCCGGTGAAATTTACCTACACCCGCGAGCAGTCCATTATCGAAAGCTGTAAGCGCCACCCTTATAAAATGAAGTATCGCGCCGGGGTGGACGACAACGGACGCATTCTGGCGATCAAAATCGATATTCTTGCCGACAGCGGCGGCTATGCGGCGTCCTCCCCGTTCGTCACATGGCGTTCTTCGGTGCAGGCCGCTGGGCCGTACAATATTGATAACGTCCATATCGACGTTAAAGCCGTCTATACCAACAACAGCTATACCTCGGCGATGCGTGGTTTCGGTTCACCACAGGTGGTTTACGCCAACGAATCCTTTATGGATGAAATTGCCGAAGTGCTCAATCTCTCGCCGGTGGCGGTGCGTGAAGTGAACGCGCTGCGTCAGGGCGATACCTCGGTCACCGGGCAGCGGTTTGATAAACACACCGTCTCGGCGACTGAAGTCCTGAGTAAGGCGGTGAATGCCTCGGAATTTGCGGCAAAACGCCAGCACTATCGTGAATTGAACCAAAAAGGCGGCGTTTATCGCTATGGCATTGGCCTGGCGCTGAGCTACCGTGGTTGTTCCATCGGCGCGGAAGGGGTAGATACCTCGACGGCGCTCATTCAGGTGAATGAGGACGGCAGCGTCAATCTGGCGACATCGGTTTCTGAAAACGGTCAGGGTCTGCAAACCGCGATGTCGCTAATCGCCGCGGAAGCCTTTGGTATTCCTCTATCGGAACTGCATTTTATGGAACCGCCGACCTCGGTTATCGGCGACGGCGGATCGACGGCGGCAACCCGTGGGACTATGGTCGGCGGTGGGGCGATTCTTGACGCCGCGGACAAGATAAAACGCCGCATTCTCAGCGTCGTCGGCGACAGCATCGGTACCCGCGAGTTGGCTGAAACCTTGTGGCAGGATGGCTTTATCATCAACGTCCAGGACAGTGAACGGCGTATTGATTTCAAAACCGCGGTTAATAAAACCAAATGGGCCAGCGTCAGCCTGACCGAGTACGGCTGGTTTGTGCCGCCGCCCATTCATTGGGATGAAGAAAAAGGCTGCGGCAGCCCGTACTTTACCTGGGTCTACGGCTGCCAGGTGGCGGAGGTACGGGTGAATACCAGCACCGGTAAAACCGATTTGCTGCATGTTACCGCCGCCCATGACGTGGGCCGGGTACTCAACCCGGTGGGGTTTGAAGGTCAGGTTTACGGTGGGGTGGCGCAGGGTTTTGGCTACGCGCTGCTGGAAGATTTCAACATTGAAAATGGCCAGGTCAAATCGGAAAACTTCGACAGCTACCTGCTGCCGACGATGAAAGATATTCCGCCGATGACAATTATCGGCGTAGAAAACCCGGATATCGCTGGGCCTCTGGGGGCGAAGGGGATCGGCGAGCCAGCTACTGAACTCGCGGCGGCGGCCATCAATAACGCGGTGAGTTTTGCCCTCGAGACGCGGTTTAATAAATTACCGTTGACCCTCGAACAGGTGATCCTCGGTTACAACCTGAAAAAGCCGGTTCGCCAAAGCGAAATGATGCTGGAGGCAGAAAACAAGAAGCAGGTGCTGCGCCTCACTGACGTGGAAGTGACTCGCGCGAAAAGCCTGCAGGAGGCGTTAACCCTGCTGGCGCAAGAGGGCGTAACGGCTATCGCCGGCGGTACCGATGTGATTGTGCAGGGGCGTCTGCAAACCCGCGCGCTGCGGTTGGTTGATATTTCCCGTCTGCCGGAGTTGACGCAGGTGAGCGAAGATCCGGTCAGCCATGAGGTCATCATTGGCGGGGCGATGACTTTTAACCGTATTACCGATCATCCGCTGCTGCGCGAACGTTACCCGCTGCTGGCGCAGGCCTGTCATACCGTCGGTTCGCACCAGATCCGTAATCGCGCCACCATCGGCGGCAATATCGTCAACGCCGCGCCCTGCGGCGATTCCATTCCACCTGCCATCCTCTATGACGCGCGCATCGAGCTGCGCTCGCTAAATGGCGTACGCACCCTCGGTCTGGGCGAGTTTTTGCTGTCCGGCTACAAGACCCAGCGCCAGCCGGATGAACTTTTGACCAAAGTGATACTGCCGCCGCCGGCGCGTCCGCGGGCTAAAGGTTTCTATCACCAGTTAGGGCGGCGCAACGCGCTCAACATCACCCGTCAGAGCCTGAGCGCGCTGCTCGATTTTGCTGATGATGGCACGGTGAGCTACTGCCGTCTGGTGGACGGCGCGCTGTTCAGTAAGCCGCAGCGGTTACTGGATATTGAACGCTGCCTGCTAGGGAAACCGTTAAATAGCGACACGATTAACAGCGCCTGCGAGGTGCTGGACAAGCTTATCTATGCGGCCATCGGTAAGCGCTGGTCGGCGGCATATAAGCAGCCGGTGTTCGTTAATATGTTCCGCGACATGATGGCCGAGGCGCAACGGGCCTCAGGGATTTAATGATTCAATCAGGGCGCCAGAGCGCCCTGTACAGGATAGAGCTATGAGCACAATTAAAGTGAAGGTAAACGGCAAGCTGGTGGAAGCAAAAGTAGAAGGCAATATGCGCCTATTGGATCTGGTGCGGGATACATTGCATCTTACCGCCACCAAAGAGGGATGTTCGATTGGCGAATGCGGCGCCTGCACGGTGCTGATGGACGGTAACGCCGTTTGTTCTTGTCTGGTACTGGCCGAACAGTGTGATGAAGCGGAGATCGAGACGCTCGAAGGGTTAAACGATAATCCGATTACGCAAAAATTACAGGATGCATTTATTGAGAAGGGCGGCGTGCAGTGCGGGTTCTGTACGCCGGGAGTACTGGTCAGCGCCACCGAATTATTAACCAAAGAGCCGCATCCGGACGAAGCGCAAATAAAGGATGTATTAGAAGGCAATATGTGCCGCTGTACCGGCTATCAGCCGATTATTGATTCCATTCAACACGCGATTAAATCGTGATCTTGTAACGGGGCTTCTGTTTTGTTAGTAGCCCCGGTAAGCGCCACCGGGGGAGGGTTCCCGGATAGCGGCGCACAGCGCCTTATCCGGGCTACGGTTCGGTATTCGGTTGGTAGCCCCGGTAAGCGTAAGCGCCACCGGGGGAGGATTCCCGGATAGCGGCACATAGCGCCTTATCCGGGCTACGGTTCGGTATTTGGTTGGTAGCCCCGGTAAGCGTAAGCGCCACCGGGGAGGGTTTCCGGATATCGGGTATGGCCGTCGAACCTTAACCCATCGCGCTTTCGCGCAGGCGGGCTTTCAGCTTGTTGTACTCGTCGATCACGTACTGTTCCGCCGCGCGCTGATCGGCAATCCGCTCAACGTTAACCGCGCAGTACTTGTACTCCGGCGTTTTGGTTATCGGACTCAGGTTCTCCGACACCAGCTCGTTACAGGCGCCGATCCACCACTGGTAGGTCATGTACACTGCGCCTTTATTCGGCCGATCGCTGACCTGCGCGCGGGTGATGATGCGACCCTTACGCGAATTGACCCACACCAGCGCTTCATCCTCGATACCTAACCGTTCGGCGTCGGCGGTGTTGATTTGCGCATAGCCGGGTTCATCGGCAAGCCTGGTTAAGGCCGCGCAGTTGCCGGTCATCGAACGGCAGGAGTAGTGGCCGACTTCGCGCACCGTTGAGAGCACCAACGGATACTGTTCAGAGAGTTTATCTCCCGGCGCGACCCAGTCGCAGGTGAAGAACTGGGCTTTACCGCTCGGTGTAGAGAATGTCTCTTTAAACAGATACGACGTCCCCTGGTCGGCGTCGGACTCATCGCGGCATGGCCACATGACATAGCCGAGCTCGCCCATTTTTTCATAGGTGGCGCCGTAGAAGTTCGGGCACAGATGCCGCAACTCATCCCAGATCTCCTGGGTGTTGTTGTAGTGCATCGGATAGCCCATCCGGGTGGCGATTTCGCTGATGATCTGCCAGTCGGTTTTCAGATCCCACTTCGGCTCCACCGCTTTAAAGAAGCGCTGGAAGCCGCGGTCCGCTGCGGTATACACGCCTTCGTGCTCGCCCCACGAGGTGGACGGCAGGATGACGTCGGCCGCGGCGGCGGTTTTGGTCATGAAAATATCCTGGACGATAACCAGTTCCAGCTGTTCAAACGCCTTGCGCACCGCGGAAAGCTCGGCATCGGTCTGCAGCGGATCCTCGCCCATAATGTAGGCGGCGCGGACTTCGCCGTGTTCGGCGCGGTGCGGCAGCTCGCTGATGCGATAACCGGTATGTTCCGGCAGGCTGTCGACGCCCCAGGCTCTGGCAAACTTCTCGCGGTTTTCCGGGAACTTAACGTACTGGTAGCCCGGATAGGTATCCGGCAGTGCGCCCATGTCGCAGGCGCCCTGGACGTTGTTCTGCCCGCGCACCGGGTTGACGCCGACGCTCGGCTTGCCGAGGTTGCCGGTAAGGATCGCAAGGCTGGTCAGCGACCGTACGGTCTCCACGCCCTGGTAGAACTGGGTGACGCCCATGCCCCACAGGATGGCGGCGGATTTGGCGCTGGCGTACATCCGGGCGCAGGCGCGGATCTCCTGAGCGCTGACGCCGGTTATCTCTTCCACCGACTCCGGCGTATAACCTTCGACGATTTTGCGATACTCCTCGAAGCCTTCGGAACGGCTGGCGACGAAGGATTTATCGTACAGATCCTCTTCAATAATGACGTGGCCAATGGCGTTGAGCAGCGCGATATTCGAGCCGTTCTTCAGCGCGATGTGCATGTCGGCGATGCGCGCGGTTTCAATTTTGCGCGGGTCGCAGACGATGATTTTCGCCCCGTTGCGTTTGGCGTTAATGACGTGATTCGCCACGATAGGGTGGGAATCCGCCGGGTTGTAACCGAAGATAAACACCAGGTCGGTGTTATCAATCTCCGTGATGGCATTACTCATGGCGCCGTTACCGACCGACTGGTGCAGACCTGCAACCGAAGGGCCGTGTCAGACGCGAGCGCAGCAGTCGACGTTATTGGTACCAATAACGGCGCGCGCGAATTTTTGCATCACGTAGTTGGTTTCATTACCGGTCCCGCGGGAGGAGCCGGTGGTCTGGATCGCGTCCGGGCCATATTTTTCTTTAATGGCGCCAAGGCGGGTGGCGACGTAATCGAGCGCCTCATCCCAGGTGACGGCTTCCAGTTTGCCGCCACGCTTACGACGGATCATGGGGGTTTTGAGACGCGGGGTCAGGATCTGGGTATCGTTAATGAAGTCCCAGCCATAATAGCCTTTCAGACACAGGGTGCCCTGATTGTTTTTCCCCATGGCCGCTTCGGCGCCGACGACCATGCCGTCGTCCACCACCAGCCGCAGCTTACAGCCAGCGGCGCAGTAGGGACAGACGGTGGTGACTTTTTCCATCGTGTGACTCCTTAAAAATAGTACGGCAACAGATAGATAAAACGGCTGTTAATTCCGAGGGTAATGGCGTCCTGGATGGCGGGAACCGCCATCAGGGCCATCATCAACAGTGCAAAAAGCAGACGTTGCGACATAGACATCAATCACTCCTGGCCGTCAGCGGCGGTTTGACCTTTCTGTACCTTGCGCAGCAGCAGCCACATGCGTACCGTACGCACGGCCATGTTGCGAGCAGCCGCGCTCGGCGGCGCCGGGTCCGGTTCCGGGACATCGTGAGAAATACGGAACGGCACGCTGCCGTTCAGCGTCAGGTTGGCGACAATCGCCGTCAGGGTGCCGATAGTGATGCCGCTGTGCAGAAACAGCTGCATCATCGGCGGGAACTGGGTAAACAGATTCGGCACCAATACCGGCATCATGCCGAGACCAAGGGTGAGTGCGACCACCATCCCGTTGTTATTGTTGCGATAGTTGACCTGACCGAGTGTACGAATACCGGAAACGGCAACCATGCCGAACATAACGATACCGGCGCCGCCGAGGATCGGTTTCGGAATCAGTACCACCAGCGCCGCCATTTTGGCGAAAATGCCCATCAGCATCAGAATGACGCCCGAGACCGACACCACGAAACGGCTGCGTACGCCGGTCAGGCCAATCAGGCCGACGTTTTGCGCAAAGGCCGCGTAGGGAAACAGGTTGAAGAAGCCGCAGATCGTCGTCGCCAGTCCGCAGGTATTCAGGCCGTTACGCAGCATGCTGGCCGTGACCTGTTTACCGACGATATCGCCGGTCGCCATGATGGACGACATGGTTTCGACCATCACCACCACCATTACCATCGACAGCAGGGCGACGGGCACGATATGAAACTCAGGCCGGGCGAACTGCATCACCTGTGGCAGATGTAGCCACGGCGTAGCGTTGACGAGGTTAAAATCCAGCGGCTTGAAGAAGCTCCATAAAATAGTGCCGATCACCAGCCCAATCAGCACCGAGGTGTTTTTGACCACGCCGGTAGCGAAGGTATACAGGTTAAGAATAATGACCAGCGTGATGGCCGCCATCAGCAGCGAGAAGAGATCGCCGAAACCGGCCATCTCGCTGCTGCCGCCGCCAATCCATCCTCCCGCGACCGGCATAATAGAGAGGCCGATCAGCGTTACAATGCCGCCCATCACCACCTTTGGAAAGAAGCGAATCAGGCGGCTAATCCACGGCGCGCAGCAGAGGATAAAAATGCCGGAGACGATAACCGAGCCGGAGATCGCCCCGATACCGTACTCTTTACCAATAAGCACCATCGGGATCAGCGCGGCGAAAGTACAGCCCTGGATCAGCGGTAGGCGGCAGCCCAACCACTGCTTGATGCCCATCGATTGCACGATGGTCGCGGCGCCGCAAATAAACAAATCGGCGCTGATTAATAAAATAATATGCTCCGCAGGCAAACCGACCGCGTTACCCACCACCAGCGGTACCGCCACCGCCCCGGCGTACATCACCAGCACGTGCTGCAATCCATAGAGAATCATTTGCGTAATTGGCAGGACCTCATCGACCGGCGCGACAGTCGCCGTATTGCGTGAGGCCGGAATGGCAAAATCTTTCATGAAGTAGTTGTCTCCTTTACGACTTCCGCCCGTGCCGAACTGAAAGGGGGGAAGTTACGATTCGAAGGCCATTGCCTCCCTCTGCTGATGATGTTCACCAGCGTATAACGCGCACGGAGTTGCTTATGCGTTAGGAGGGTTATGCGTAAGCTGTGCCAAAAATGAGCGATGCGGCAGTGGAGTAATATATTTGTGAAATCAATCACGGGTCGGCTTGTCTATTTCTTGCTGGCCCGTTTAACGTTGCGAGCGGGCATCAGAAATAAAAATGGCGAATATCAGTTTGAGATATATATCGTCTCATTTTGGTAGGCAAAATAAGCGCTAAGAAGATAAAAATGATAAAAATTCAGAGCGGAGTTGAGATGCCATCCCGGTGATTTGATGAGGTTTTATTTATTCGAGAGCCACAGGAGAGTAATAATTTGAGCTGACTCGCAAAAATGAATGGCTACATAAGTTGAGCGCCAAATATCGCCCGAATATTGCAATCCATCCCTAAGACTATTCCAGAAGAATAAAAGGGAAGCAAATGAATCGATTTATTGTGGCCGATGTTGCGAACTGTATTGGATGTCATGCCTGCGAAGTGGCCTGCGTCACGGCGCATCATCAGGATGCCTGGCCGGCACAGCGCAGCGCGTTTGTTCCGCGCATCCATGTTGTCTTCCACCGGAATACCAGTACTGCGACCACTTGCCACCATTGCAACGACGCGCCTTGCGTCACCTCCTGCCCGACTCAGGCGCTGTATGTCGCCAACGACAGCATCCAGTTTACCCAGTCCGAGTGTATCGGTTGCAAAAACTGCGTCGTCGCTTGCCCATTTGGCGCAATCGAGATGGTCGCCAGCGGGGAAGATGGCCCGCAGCTGGCGCAAAAATGCGATCTTTGTCGCGATCGCCCCTCAGCAGAGCAGGCGTGCGTGGCCAGTTGCCCGACTCAGGCGTTGCGGGTAATGGACGAGAGCGCCCTGAAACGGTTGCAGCGGGAAAGACAAATCCGCTCCGCCCAGGGGCAGCCGCTGGCCGAGCGACGTGGCGCAAGGCGCGAAGCGATCCTGGATAAAGCGCCGCGGGTGGGGGCGAAGAAGCTTGCCGCGGAAGAGCGAAAAGCGCATTTTGCCGAGATCTACCAGCGCCTTAGCGAATGTGATGCCGAATATGAAAGCGAGCGTTGCCTGTACTGTGCGCAAAAAGCCTGGTGCAACTGGACCTGCCCGTTACACAACCATATTCCTGATTTCATCCGACTGGTGCGTGAGGGCAAGATTATTGAGGCCGCAGAACTCTGTCATCAAAGTAGTTCGCTGCCGGAGGTCTGCGGCCGGGTCTGCCCACAGGACAGGCTATGCGAGGGTGCCTGTACGCTGAAAAACGAAGGCGGCGCGGTGGCGGTTGGCAATCTGGAACGCTATATCACCGATACCGCGCTGGCGATGGGCTGGCGGCCAACCACAGGCGAGGTTGCCCCGCGTCAGGAACGCGTGGCTATTATCGGCGCCGGCCCGGCGGGACTGGGCTGCGCGGATATTCTCGCGCGCGCCGGGGTACAGGTTGATGTTTTTGATAAACATCCTGAAATTGGCGGGCTGCTGACTTTCGGCATTCCGTCTTTCAAGCTGGAAAAAACGGTAATGGCGCTGCGGCGCGAGATCTTCAGCGATATGGGGATTCGTTTCCATCTCAATCAGGAAGTGGGGCGCGACGTGGACTTTAGCGAACTGCTGGCTAACTACGATGCGGTCTTTTTAGGCGTCGGCACCTATGGGCTGATGGGCGCGGGTCTTGATGGCGAAGACGCGCCGGGTGTTATTCAGGCGCTGCCGTTCCTGATTGCCAATACCCGTGAGGTGATGGGTATTGAAGAGAGCGCCGAATATCCGTTAACCGACATTAAGGGTAAGCGGGTGGTGGTGCTGGGCGGCGGCGATACGGCGATGGACTGTTTGCGCACCGCGGTGCGTCGCGGAGCCGAGAGCGTAACCTGCGCCTATCGTCGCGATGAGTTAAGCATGCCAGGCTCGAAAAAAGAGGTGGTGAACGCGCGGGAGGAGGGCGTGGCGTTTCAGTTTAACGTTCAGCCGCAATATATCCTGCGTAACCGTAAAGGCCAGGTCAGCGCCGTCGGGATGATCCGTACCGAAATGGGTGAACCAGGGCCGGATGGCCGCCGGCGCCCGCGGCCAATTGCCGGTTCAGAATTCGAACTCCCGGCCGATGTGCTGGTGCTGGCGTTTGGTTTCCAGGCTCACGACATGCCGTGGCTGCGGGGGCATGGCATCAAACTTGACCGCTGGGGGCAGATTGTAACGGGCGGCAAAGGTCGCGGCACCACACAGACCAGCCATGACAAAATCTATGCCGGCGGCGATGCGGTACATGGCGCCGATCTGGTGGTGACGGCTATGGTTGCCGGGCGCCAGGCCGCAAGCGAAATGCTGGCGCGATTTGACCATAAGGAGCGGTGATGACCCATTTTATTCTTGCCAGTTCACAGGCCTGTATCGGCTGTCGTACCTGCGAAGTCGCCTGCGCACTGGAGCATGTGGCGGAAGGGGCGGAGTTTCATCCGCGATTGAAGGTGATGCGACTCGACACGTTGAGCGTGCCGGTGATGTGCCATCAGTGTGAAAACGCGCCATGCGTCGGGGTCTGTCCGACCGGCGCATTGGCGATGGGCGCCGAGCGGGTAGAGGCCGATGCCGGGCGCTGCATTGGCTGCCAGAGCTGCGTCGTCGCCTGCCCATTTGGCGCGATTACTATCGAGACATCGGCGGCGCGTCCGCCGGTTATTGTGAAGTGCGATCTCTGCGAGCAGCGAGATGGTGGCCCGGCCTGCGTATCGGTGTGCCCAACGGCGGCAATATCGCTGATGACCGGTGAGGCCCTGGCGGCGCTGCAGAAACAGAGAACGATCGCCAGCGCCAGCTTGTTGAGCTTGTAGGAGAGTCCCGGATGGCGACGCGCTGCGTCTTATCCGGGCTACCCGATCGATGTTTCTGTGCTATTTATAGCCCCGGTAGAAGCCAAAAAATAAACCCGGTACAGCGACCGGGTTTTGTTTTGCCGTGATGGGTTTACGGCAACGCATCCATCCGCTGCCACATCTTCTTCGCCACCTTCCGCGCTTCGGCGAAAATCGTATCGCAATCAATAGCGAACTGCCGATCCTCATAGACCATGACGCCATTTACCATCACGCTATGAACGTGGCTGGCCCCCAGACCGAAGGCGATATGCCCGGCGAGATTCGCCGCCAGCAGCGGCGTCGGCGGAATATAATCGCTGATGGTTAAATCCGCCTTATAGCCTGCCTCAATACGGCCGAAACGGTCGTTAAAGTTGCGGCTAAGCAGCGTGTTACCGTTGCTTAATGCCCGCGCAAAGCTATCCGGCCACAGTGGCCCGCCGGCATCGCGGTGTTTAAAGAAAGCGAACTTGAGTTCTTCAAACATATCGGAGCCGATGCCGTCGGTACCCAGCGCCAGGTTGCGAAACGCCGTCAACTGCTGGTTATAACCAACGTGGTTGTTCATGTTAGAGCGGGCGTTATGGACAAGGAAACCATCGTGCGCGTTCAGCAGTTCAATATCAGCTTCCGACAGATACAGCCCGTGCGCTACCAGCGTTTTACTATCGATGAGATCGAACTCCGCCAGGCGTACCAGCAGATCTTTACCGTAGTGATGGTGGCTGTGAGAAACGTCGTAACGGTCTTCCGCCATATGAATATGCAGGCCGCGCCCGGTTGTTTTTAATGCTTCGCGAAGCATTAATAGCCCCTCATCAGGAACCGTAAACGGCGCATGAGCCCCGATATGCGCTTCTACCAGATACGGTTCGTCGCCGCTTTCCCGCGCCCGATCGATTTCGCGGGCAAAGCGGATATTTTCCTCGACGCTTGCCTGAAGTTCCTGCAACCCGCCGTTACGGTCGGTGGTTTCAAAGCAGGTCATGCCACGCAGGCCGACCTTGATGAAAGCGTTACGTAACTGACTTAATGATCCAGCGATATAGTTCGGCGACGCGCTGTGGTCAATGACGGCGGTGCAGCCGCTGCGAATGGCCTCCAGCGAACAGATAAGCCCGCTGTAGTATAAGGATTCCTCATCGAGCGCGCGGTCCAGTCGCCACCACAGGTTTTTCAGCGTCGAGATAAAATCAGGACTCGGCGCGATATTGGCCTGGATCCCGCGCGACAGGCCGGAATAAAAATGGTTATGCGAGCAGACCATTCCCGGCATCACCAGTCGGCCGTGCATTTCCTTAATACGCGCCTGCGGGTAACGCGGGCTAAGGTTAGCGCCTGTTTCGAGAATCCTGTCATTTTCAATGACGATATCGACACCTTCTTCCACTTTTGCCGGGTGAAGCTGGGCAAGGGTGGCATTTTTAAGCATTAAGATACTCATACTTCGACGGCTCCCAGCAAATAGTGATGATGTTGATGAACGTGGCTGATGATGCGGCACATGGCATCCAGCTGCGGCGGTACTTCAGCGAACTGACCTCGCTGGTCGATATCCAGCAGCCAGGTCATGCCATCCTGACGCACGTGGACGCGCTGTTGCTCCACGAGAAAACCCGGATTACTGCTGTTGTTGAAATCCTGTTCGAGGCTAAAGACGGTGACCTTGTCCTTATAGGGTTTTCCCTGCCATGGGCAGAACTGCGCGCAGTTGCCGCATTCGTTGCAGTACGCGTCGAGGTGCAGCGTCTGAAAGCGGTTTTCGAACCCCGGTACCGCAATGGAGACGTTGGCGCGGTTCGGGCAGACATCAACGCATTTGCTGCAGACGTAATTACATTCGAGGCAGCGCTCCGCCTCCTGCGCGACAAAGGCATCGCGGTCGTCTTTATCAACCTGAGCGATAGCAATGGTCCCTTTGCGGCGGTAGATGTCCGCGGGATCGACGTTATTCCACTGTTTATCGCCGAAGTGGCTGCGGATATTCTCGCGTTTGAGGATTGCATCGCTGGCGCGACGGGCGTTGCCTATCGCCGAGACGATAGAAGAAGGGCCACGCTGTACGTCGCCAATGAGGAATACATTAGCCAGCCGGCTTTCGCCATCAGCGTTGACTTCAGGCCAACCGCGATCGTTGAGCGGGATCCCCATTGCCGCCAGCGCTTCGCCATCCTGCTGTTCGCCGATAGCGGTAATCAGCGTATCGACCTGCAGCGTCCAGGTTTCATCGGTGGGCATTGGGCGACGTCGACCCTGTTCATCAGGCTCGCCGAGGGCCATGGTGCGGACGGTTAGCGTGCCGTCAGCGGCGAAGTATTCCGGGTTGCTGAGAAAACGGAACGTAACGCCATCCTGGAGGGCTTCTTCGTACTCCTCGCGCCATGCCGGCATCTCCTGCTGCGAGCGGCGATAAATCACCGTCGCTTTCTCAACGCCGGGGATGCGCAGCGCCGCGCGGGCGCAGTCCATTGCGGTGTTACCCGCGCCGACAATGGCCACATGTTTACCCACGTTCAGGCGATCGCCGCGGTTGAACGCGCGCAGGAAGTTGAGCGACTTATGAATATTCGGGTTATCGCCGCCAAGCTTCACGCCGCTGTTTTTGTCGGTGCCGGTGCCGATCAGTACATAGCGATAACCCTCCTGACGGAGTTTTTCGACGGTGAGATGCGGGTCGCAGCCGTAGACAATGTTGACGCCGTGATTAACAACGAACTCAATATCCTGCTGGATAAGTTCAGCGGGAATGCGGAAATGCGGAATGATATTTTTTACCACTCCGCCTGCGTTGGTTTCGCGCTCAAAGAGCGTGACTGGATGGCCGGCGCGGGCGAGGAAGTAGCCCGCCGCCAGCCCCGCCGGGCCTGCGCCAATCACCGCCACCGGGTTTCGGCTGCCGGAACCCGCCGGTTTATGCCAGCGGCGTTGGTATTCCGGCCAGCCTTTCTCAAGGGCGATTTTTTTCAGCTCGCGGATATTTAACGCACTGTCATAGTCAAGACGCGTACAGTTGTACTGGCACTGGTGATCGCAGATGTGACCGGTAATCGCCGGCAGCGCGTTACGTTGATAGATAAGCTCCAGCGCATCGACATAGCGCTGCTCGCCCATCAGGCGAATGTATTCCGGAATATCCTGTTTGATGGCGCAGGCGCTGACGCAAGGGGCGACGTAGCAGTCGGTTAACGGCAGCGGCTCGCCAACGTCGATGCGGTCGTCCGGCTTCCAGTGTTTTTGCGTGTACTCCATGCTGACCGCTTTTTCCGCCAGCGCGTTCAGGCGCTTGACGTCGACCTGATTCATCTCCCAGCCATCGGCCTGCTCCAGCTCGCGCATGCACTGGCTAAGACGCAGGTAACCACCGGGTTTTAGCAGATCGGTCGCCATGGTAATGGGGCGGATCCCGGTTTCAAAGATATCGCGAATATTGAGCTGGCTGGCGCCGCCGGAGTAGGAGATCGGGAGTTTGCCGTCGAATTCACGCGAGAGCAGCGCCGCAACGTTGATGGAGAGCGGGAACAGCGCGCGGCCGGACATATACATCTCATCGCCGGGCAGCGCGCCTTTATTGTTGACCGTGCCGAGGGTGTTGGTCAGCTTCACGCCGAAGCCAAGTTGTTTACTTTTCGCCAACGCCATCAGGCGCGTCAACATTTCCAGCGCCTGGCCGATTTTAAGATCGTGTTCAAAAGATTCTTCATTCAGACCGATATAGTCAAAGCCGCAGGTGTCGAGAATTTCGCGTACGCGTGGGTAGCCCAACAGCGTCGGATTGAGCTTCACGAAGGTGTTGAGCTGTTTCTCTTCCAGCATATAGCGGCAGATCGCTTCGATTTCATCTGGCGGGCAACCATGCATGGTAGAGAGGGTAACCCCTTGTACCAGTTTTGTAGGAATGCGTTCCGCGAGCGTCGCCAGCCGTGGGCGAATATCATCCAGCGACAAGCGGGTGAGGAAGGCGTCATCATGCAGCCAGCGGTTCAGCGTGTCGCGGTACTGGGTAAATTTTGGCTGCCCGGCGGCGTTCATCATATTATCGATAAACTGCTGCATCGGCGGTTGCTTGATCCCTTCCAGGTTATAACCGACGCTCATATTGAAAATAAAGGACTTACCGTTCTTCGCCGGCGTGAATGGGAAAATCTCTTCCAACAGATGCAGAATAAACCATGCTTTAAGATACTCATCCCACGCTTTTTGCAGCGTAAATTCTGTAGACCATTCGGTGTTAAAGCATTCGTCTTCGGCATCGATGCAGGGTTTTTCCAGCTCAAGCCGGTCGAGAATCTGTACGGTTTTCAACTCGATAAACCGCCCACCGGTGAGCCAGGCGGTGATGATATTCTGCGCCAGTTGGGTATGTGGCCCGGCGGCGGGGCCGATTGGGGTGGCGCAGCTTTCGCCGAAGACGCTTACCCGGCGTTGGTTGGCAGGCGAATAGAACTGCTGCTCAGGAATACCAAAAATGGAATGGTGTTGTTGATACTCATCGAAAATGCGCGTCAATAATTCCTCAAACGGGACGGGACGCATGATATCCCCCATAACCCTCTCCTTTATTTGTGCAATCAAATTTGCCGGTTAGTGGTACTTATTCCGACGGATAGTTAAGGAGGAGCAACAATCGAACCAGTTATTAAAGACAGGAGGGAGAAATAATTAAAAATGTGAGAGAGGTCTAAAGAACGCCGGGCTATGTGAATGGGCTCACGCTATGGTAATGAGAATTAAAATCACTCTATATTTTTATCCGTCGAGATTTCTCAAAATAAACGGCGAAATATCACAATGATAATTTCCCGACAAAGACATGATTAATCCTGGTTTTGCAGGCGAATAAAATCAGCAGGGGTATCGATATCCCAGACCATTTGCGGAAAATCTAACTCCAGGCAGCGATGGCGGCTCTGTAATAACCGTTTGCGCATTGAGTCAGGTCCATCGTAAGTGATAAGTTGGCGCAGCTGTGTGCCGGTAATAAGGATGGGATGACCCGGTACGCCTTGATATTGCGGAAGAAGGGCGCTGTCGCCGCGTTGTTGCCAAAGCCGCTGGAAAAGCGCTGGCGGCAGGCAGGGTAAATCGCCGAGGGTGATAAAACAGAAGTTGTTTCGCACCTGGCTCGCGCCAGCGCAAACAGAAGTAAACAGACCCTGTTGATAGTTGGGATTATAAACCAGGGTTATTTGCGGATGCGCCGAATAGCGTTGATGTAGCTCCTCTGCGCGAAAACCGCTCACCAGAATAATACGCGAGCAGAATTGCAGGGCGTTTTTTATACTTGCATCAAGTATTGTCGTTCCGCGCCAGGGTAACATCATTTTCCACTGTCCCATCCGGGAGGACAATCCGGCGGCGGTAATAATACAATCGACCTGTTTCATACTCCTCCCTGAATAATGGAATCCTGGCCAGCACATGGAAAATATACCGCATCTGCAATCGCTGTTTTGTGATTTAGGCGTAAATGATGGTCCGCTGCTCATTTCCGCCGTCGGCGCGGGAGGCAAAACCAGTACCTTAATGTGGTTGGCGCAGCGTTTTCTGGAGTATGGCCGGCGAGTTCTGATCACCACGACCACCCATATGTATCTCCCGGCATCACTACCTGTGGTGATTTGCCGCGATCCGCTGGCGCTGCCTGACGAGGTTTGGCAGCGGCCGCTGCAGGCCTGCTACGCCTCATGGCTCGCCCCTGCGGGTAAGGTTCGTGGGTTTAGCCCGCAACAGCTTGATGCGCTGGTTGCCGCGGGGCGCGCGGATGTGGTGCTGGTAGAAGCTGACGGGGCTCACGGTTTCGCCTTAAAAGCGCCAGCTGAGCACGAACCTTGCATACCTCAATCCTGTTGCTGCGTTATTGCCGTCATGGGGGCCTGGAGGCTCGGGCAAAACGTTGGGCCAGCGACCGTTCATCGCTGGCCCCTTTTTTCCCGGATCACCGGCGCGGCGCCGGATACGGCGCTGAGTTGGCCAATGCTGCATCGCTTAATTACGCATCCGCAGGGAGCGTTTAAAGGCGTTCCGCCCGCCAGTCGCCGGATCCTGCTGCTGAATCAGCTTTCTCAAAATGAGAATTTACCTGAGCAGGCGCTGTTGCAGCAGTGGGGAGTTAACGCACTGTGGGCGGGAGCAGTACAAGAGCAGCCCGCGATAACGCGACGACGAACAACAGAGTGACGCCCCGGCTTGGGCGCATAGCGGATATCCATTGAGGTTGTTATGAATATTTTCTCTGAAGCGGCAAAACTCGAAGCACAGAATCGCCCGTTTGCGCTGGCGCAGATTGTCGATAGCCGCGGCTCAACGCCGCGCCATTCGGCGCAGATGTTAATTCGTGAAGATGGTTCGATAGTCGGCACCATCGGCGGCGGCATGGTTGAGCGCAAAGTGATTGAACAGGCGCTGGAAGCGCTCAGCGAAAAAGCGTCGCGCATGTTTCATGGGCGGATGGCGCGTAGCGGCAGCGATGCGGTCGGCTCCGATTGCGGCGGGGCGATGTCGGTCTATATTAGCGTACATGGCCTGCGCCCGCGTCTGGTGCTGATCGGCGCCGGGCACGTAAACCGCGCGGTGGCGCAAAGCGCGGCGCTGCTGGGTTTTGAGGTGGCGGTGGCCGATATCTATCCAGAGAGCCTGAACCCCGACTATTTTCCGCCGACAACGCAGTTGCTGCATGCTGAAACCTTCAGCGAGGCGGTGGAGAATCTGGCGATCCGCGGCGATGACTTTGTGTTAATCGCCACCAATAACCAGGATCGTGAAGCTCTGGATAAACTGATTGAACGGCCGGTCGCCTGGCTTGGGCTGCTGGCCAGCCGCCGTAAAGTCCAGGTGTTTTTACGCCAGATGCGGGAAAACGGCGTTGCCGCAGAACATATTGCCCGCCTGCATGCGCCGGTTGGCTATAACATTGGCGCCGAAACGCCGCATGAGATAGCGATTAGCATTCTGGCGGAAATCCTGCAGGTAAAAAATTGCGCGCCAGGCGGCTTGCTGATGGCGGCAGCCACGCCTGCGCAGCAGCAGTTGGTCGCTATTCGCGGCGCCGGCGATATTGCCAGCGGCGTGGCTCTGCGTCTGTGGCATGCGGGGTTCAAAGTGGTGATGTTGGAAGTCGCGAAACCGACGGTTATCCGCCGCAGCGTCGCTTTTGCCCAGGCCGTCTTCGACGGTGAAATGACGGTAGAAGGGGTGATGGCGAAGCGGGTGTCATCGGCTCAGGAGGCCATCCGGGTAATTGAAAATGGCGCGATCCCGGTATTGGTGGATCCGCTATGCGAATCGCTGAATGAACTGCGCCCTGTCTGCGTCGTGGATGCCATACTGGCGAAAGAGAATTTTGGTACGCAGCGAGAGATGGCGCCAGCGGTAATTGCGCTAGGCCCGGGCTTTTGCGCCGGTGTGGATTGTCATGCGGTGATTGAAACCAATCGCGGCCATTGGCTGGGGCAGGTGATTTACGATGGCAAAGCGCAGGAGAACACCGGGGTTCCTGGTAATATTCTTGGGCATACTTCACGACGGGTGATCCGCGCGCCGGGAGCCGGGGTGATGCGCGCGAAAGTGGCTCTGGGTGAGATTGTTAATGAAGGCGATATCATTGCCACCGTCGGCGAGGCCGAGATTATTGCGCCATTAAGCGGTATGGTGCGCGGTTTGCTCAGCGATGGGTTAGTGGTCGAGAGCGGCTTTAAAATTGGCGATATCGACCCGCGCGGCGCCAGCGCCGATTTTACCAGCGTCTCCGATAAGGCGCGCGCCATTGGCGGTGGGGTGCTTGAGGCGCTGATGACGCTGATGAATAAAAGAGTAAAAGAGAAGAGTGAGTTATTGTCGGTGGCGTAGATAGCAGCACGAAGCCGGTGTTGATGGCCTCAAAATCCCCGGTGGCGCTACCGCTTACCGGGGCTACATTCGGTGCCTTTTTACCCTTCAATGACCGTACCGGTTTTTCCTTCAATCCCTTCTTTGGCTTTATTTAATACGGTGATCAGCGCTTTGCGCCCCGGACGTGAACGGGCGAATGAGGCGGCGGCCTCAACCTTCGGCAGCATTGACCCCTTAGCGAAGTGACCTTCACGAATGAACTGTTCGGCATCGCTGAGCGACAGCTTATCCAGCCACTGTTCGTTGGGTTTGCCAAAGTTGATTGCCACTTTCTCGACCGCGGTCAGGATGATCAGCATGTCGGCGTCGATCATCGCCGCCAGTTTAGCGCTGGCCCAGTCTTTATCAATTACCGCGCTGGCGCCGCGCAGATGATTGCCTTCGCGGATTACCGGGATCCCGCCGCCGCCCGCGGTGATCACTACGTGGCAGGCGTCCATGAGTGCTTTGACCGTCTCTTTCTCAATAATATCGACCGGCTGCGGCGAGGCGACAACCCGGCGATAGCCGCGTCCGGCATCTTCTTTCATAGCGTACCCCTGACGCGTCAGCTGTTCTGCTTCCTGCTCAGTGAAAAAAGAGCCGATAGGTTTGGTCGGATTTTTGAACGCCGGGTCGTTGGCGTCGACTTCCACCTGGGTGATGATTGTTGCCACCGGGATATGCATCGATCGCGACAGCAACTCCTCGCGCAGGGCGTTTTGCAGGTCATAGCCGATATAACCCTGGCTTAGCGCCACACAGACCGACATGGGCAGCATCGGGGTATGGGCCTCGGTTTTGGCTGCGGCTTCGAAGGCCAGATTAATCATCCCAACCTGCGGGCCGTTGCCGTGGGTCACGACTACCTGGTGGCCCTGGGCTATCAGGTCGACGATGGCCTGCGCGGTTTGTTTGACGGCCTGCATTTGTCCGGCCAGATCCTCGCCGAGCGCGTTACCGCCGAGGGCGAGTACAATTTTCTTACTCATGAATACCTCACTTAAGATGTGATTCCGCTGACCGGAAGGTGAGCGGTAGAAAAGGGATCGCGGCGTAAAAAACGTCCCTGACCAGCGCTGCCGGTGAAGGTGCCGTTATCAAAAATGACCCGGCCATGCGATAAGGTCTGGCGAATCGCGCCCTGGCAAATAAAGCCCTCCCAGGGTGAATAGTCGGCGTTGTCATGCAACATCTCATGGCGGATCGTGGTGGTGCGCTGCGGATCGATAATGACGACATCGCCGTCTGCGCCGGGCGCCAATCGTCCTTTTTTCGGCCACAGGCCAAATAGCTTCGCGGGAGTGGCGCTGGTGAGCGCGACGAAACGCTGCGCTGAAATCCGCCCGGTCATGACGCCGTGGGAAAACATGAGCAACAGGCGGTTTTCCACCCCCGGTAGGCCGTTCGGACAGCGGCTGAAATCGCCGCCGGAGAGCTGCTGGCGTTGGGCCATCGAGAAAGCGCAATGATCGGTCGCCACCACGTCGATCGCACCATCGGCGATACCGCACCACAGCGCATCATTGTTGCTGGCGTTGCGCAGCGGTGGGCTTAACAAATAACCCAGCGCGTCTTCGCGTTCATAGCAGCGGTCGTCAAGCAGCAGATATTGCGGACAGGTTTCAATCCACACCGGCTGGTGCCGCCGCTGGGCGAGACGCAGATAATCCAGCCCCAGGCCGTTGGAGAGATGAACGATATACAGCGGCGCGTTGTCGGCGAGCTGGGCGAGATTGATCATTCGCGCGATAGCCTCCGCTTCACACTCCAGCGGGCGACTAAGGGCGTGGTAGCGCGGCGCGGTTTTGCCGGCCGCCAGAAATTCGGCCCGTTTACGGGCGATAGCGGCGTCGTTTTCCGGATGAACGGTGGTTAGCGCGCCAGCGCGATGGAGATGGCGCATCGCCTGAAGCACTTCATCATCGTTCAACTTATATTGGTAGGTCAGGTAGAGCTTGAAGCTGCTAATCCCGGCTTCAACCATCATCGGGATTTCATCGAGGATGGCATGGTTGATATGCTGGATAACGCCGTGAAAACTGTAGTCGATCACCGCTTTGTAGGCGGCATAGCCGTGATAGGCCTCTAGCTGGTGACGAAGGCGGCAGCCGGCGGGGCCGAAGCCCATATGGTCGACGATAGTGGTGGTACCGCCGCAGGCGGCGGCGCGGGTGCCGGTGAAGAAATCATCGCAGCTGCGGGCGTGCCCGGTATCGATATTAAAATGAGTATGAACGTCGATGCCGCCGGGCATGACATAGCAACCTGCGGCATCGATAGTCTGGCAAGGTTCGGTCGGGGTTATCCGTTCGGCGAGCTGGCTGACCAGGCCGTTTTCAATCAGCAGATCCTGTTTTGCCTGGCCGTCGGCGTTGACCACGATGCCGTTTTTAATCAGTACGCGCATAAAAACTCCAGACTCCCGCCGACGCGCGGCGGGAGGAATAACCGTACAAACTTACTCTGTGGCCAGCCAGCTCAGCGGGATTGCGGCGTACATTGCGGCACAGGTCACCAGATGCTGTTTCCAGGTTTTTTCATTTGGCGCATGGGCTTCCGGCTCTTTACCTGGCCCGAAACCGATAACCGGGATGCCGTGGCGGCCCATAATGGAAACGCCGTTGGTGGAGAAGGTCCATTTATCGACCACCGGCGCTTTACCGAACAGTCCTTCATAAGCGTTGCTGAGCGCGCGTACGGTGAAATGATCCTCTTCAACTTTCCAGGTCGGGAAGTAGCATTCCGTTGGATAAACCAGCCCGGTCCATGACGGGCGTTCATAGTTGTACATTGAGACCACGGCGCCGGCCTTCTGTACGGCAGGCAGGGCGCGGATCTCATCCAGCGCGCCTTCCCAGGTTTCACCCCAGGTCAGACGGCGGTCGATAGAGACCGCGCAGCTGTCGGCAACCGCGCAGCGGCTTGGCGAGGTGAAGAAAATTTCTGAAACGGTGAGGGTGCCTTTACCCAGGAACTCATCATTGCCCAGGTTATGGGACAGCTCCTGCAGTTCGTTAAGAATCGGCCCCATTTTGAAGATGGCATTATCGCCGCGCTCCGGCGCCGAGCCGTGGCAGCTTACCCCCTGAACATCGACGCGAATCTCCATACGCCCGCGCTGGCCGCGATAGATTTGGCAATCCGTCGGCTCGGTACTGACCACGAATTCCGGGCGAATGCCGGACTGTTCGATGATGTACTGCCAGCACAGACCGTCACAATCTTCTTCCTGAACGGTACCGGTCACCAGCAGGGTATATTCATCTTCCAGACCGAGGTCCTTGATGATTTTTCCAGCGTAGACCATCGACGCCATCCCGCCTTCCTGGTCGGACGCGCCGCGCCCGCCGATCAGCTCATCGGTTTCCATCCCCTGATAGGGGTCGAAAGTCCAGTTCTTGATGTTACCGATGCCAACGGTATCGATATGCGCGTCCATGGCGACCAGTCGCGGGCCGTGGCCGATATAGCCCAGCACGTTGCCCATCGGGTCAATCTCGACTTTATCGAAGCCGACTTTTTCCATCTCTTCTTTAATACGATGCACGACGCGTTTTTCGTCACAGCTTTCGCTGGGGATAGCGATCATATCGCGCAGGAAGCGGGTCATATCCTGCTGGTAGTGGTTTGCTTTTTCGACAATCAGTTTGAAAGGAATGTGCTTAGCCATGAATTAACTCTCCGGTCCTGGTTTCCCGCTTCGCGGGATGAATATGTTGAATAAGTTGAACGTTTATCGTGCTGCCGGCAGCTTGCCTTCCCAGACGACCTCGCGGTAATGCTGCACGTCGGTGTCGCCTTCGGTGCTGATGACCAGCACCACGGAGTGGCTATCGAGCCCCAGTTTGTTCATCAGCGCCTGGCGCTGCGGATGGAAGTGGACGGCGGCCAGCGTCCCGAGCCCGACGGCGCCGGATTCACCGGAGATAACCCGGTGGTCATTGCCGACAGGATTACCGAGTACGCGCATACCGAGGGCGGCAACGGCATCCTGGCAGGAGATAAATTGGGTGGCGCAGTTGCGCAGGATTTCCCAGCCCAGTGGGTTAGGTTCGCCGCAGGCCAGTCCTGCCATGATGGTGGCCATGTCGCCGCCGACGTTGACGATGTCGCCTTTTAACCCGGAGCGATAGATGCAGTCCGCCAGTTCAGGCTCCACGATCACCGAGTGCAAATCGCGGGCGCCGAAAACGTCGACCAGATAACCGAGCACGCCGCCTGCCATCGCGCCGACACCGGCCTGCAGGAAGACGTGGGTAGGGCGAGCAATGCCCATCGCCGCCATTTGTTCTACCGCTTCATTGGCGAGGGTGGCGTAACCTTGCATAATCCAGGTTGGAATTTTGGTGTAGCCTTCCCATGCGGTGTCCTGTACCACTTCCCAGCCGTTTTTCTGTGCGGTTTGCATGGTAAAGCGCACGGTATCGTCGTAGTTCATATCGGTAACGATACATTCCGCGCCGAGGCGTAAAATGGCGTCCACGCGTTCCTGCGCTGAACCTTTCGGCATGTACACCACCGCGTTTTGCCCAAGCTGCTGGGCGGCCCAGGCGACGCCGCGCCCGTGGTTGCCGTCGGTGGTAGTGGCGAAAGTCATCTTCTCTTTGATGGTGGATTTCAGGGTCTCAAACGAGAAGGCGTTAATATCGAGATGGTATTTTTCACACAACAGTTGGGCGATGGCGTAGGCGCCGCCGAGCATTTTGAAGGCGTTGAGGCCAAAGCGCTGGGATTCATCTTTTACCAGGATGTTCTTTACGCCGAACAGCGTCGCCAGTTCCTTCAGGGCATACAGCGGCGTCGGTTGGTAACCGGCGATTTTTTGATGAAAATGGCGCGCCTGTTGTGCCTGCTGACGAGAGAACAGCGGCGAGGTTTCACCGGTAAAGAAACGGTTGTCGGCAATATCCATTTTCAGCGAAAAAGCAGACATATTCTGTCCTTATCCTTCTTTGGAGTCGGGGAAGCCGGCCCGCAGACCGGCTCGCGAAGTTATTTGATGCGTTTTTGCGCGTCCTGCAGCAGTTGCTCCAGCAACTGACCGGGTTTGGCATATTTGCGACAGAGGATCATGGAGGCGATGATGTACGGCTTCCAGCTGGCCTCTTTATAGGTGGCGATACGATATTTCTCGAACACCGCTTCGGTGACTTCGCCTTCCTCGCAGGAGACGCCGGTAATATCCGCCGGCAGGCAGTGCATATACAGCGCGTCACCATCTTTGGTGTGCTTCATCATCTCTTCGGTACAGTGCCAGTCTTTGTGATTGGCGTTCTGGGCGAGACAGGCTTTTTCCAGCGCTTTCAGCCCGTCATGGTCGTTAGCGCGCAGTAGCTCGGTGCGTTGTTCCATCACTTTGTATGGCGCCCAGGATTTCGGGTAGACAATATCGGCGTCTTTAAAGGCTTCCGCCATATCGGTGACCTGACGGAAGCTGCCGCCGGAAGCCGCGGCGTTTTTCTTCGCCACTTCGATAACGTCCGGGATCAGATCGTAGCCCTCTGGATGGGCGAGGGTGACATCCATACCGAAGCGGGTCATCAGGCCGATGATTCCCTGCGGGACGGAAAGCGGTTTGCCGTAACTTGGCGAGTAGGCCCAGGTCATGGCAATTTTTTTACCTTTCAGATTTTCCAGCGAGCCGAAGTGCTCACGCAGCCAGGCCAGATCGGCCATCGCCTGCGTCGGATGGTCAATGTCGCACTGCAGGTTAATTAATGCCGGGCGCTGCGGCAGTACGCCCTGTTTGTGGCCGTCATCCAGCGCTTCGCCGACTTCACGCATATAGGCGTTGCCGGCGCCGAGATACATATCGTCGCGAATACCGATAGCGTCTGCGCAGAAGGAGATCATATTGGCGGTTTCGCGCACCGTTTCACCGTGGGCTATCTGCGACTTGCCTTCGTCGAGGTCCTGCTGCGCCAGGCCGAGCAGGTTTAACGCCGAGGCATAAGAGAAGCGGGTGCGGGTGGAGTTATCGCGAAAGACCGAAATACCCAGTCCGCTGTTAAAAACTTTTGTCGCGATGTTTTCCGCCCGTAACGTTTTCAGCGCTGCGGCGACATCCAGCACCTGCTTCAGCTCGTCCGGCGATTGCTCCCACGTCAGCAGGAAATCTTTTTCATGCAGGTTAGAGTTGAGCTTATTGATATCCTTGATCAGTTCGTTAACAGTTTTCATATTTCGATCCTGGTAGTGAATGACGGCTTATTGATTGCTGTGCAGTCGAAATGACATTGATGTAAGTGGCGACGGCCAGCGCTGTATTACCACTAACAATAAGCGTGCCAGTTATAATTCAGTCGCGGTGGACGAGTGGAAAAGTAGGGAATTATGCGAGGCGGGTCACGAAAAATGGCTTGTAACGCTCAACTGATGGAAATGAAATTCATTTGCCAGTTGTCACGGTAAATTTATTTTGAGCCGTCAGACATGCGTGGATATCGTTCTGCGACGGTGATTTCAACACCAAAATGATAATTTTGCCCTGCGGATTATCATATTGAGAGGAAAATGTGATACCTCTTCCATATTTTCTTTAAGCTGTAAAAAAGCGCAGGGTTGGCACCTTTTTTCAGCCTGGGCGGCGGTAGTATGATAAACGCAGAATAAAAAGAGTCGATCTTCAGCATTTTCTTTCGGCTACTGATATTAAAAGGTCAATTATGATTCCCTCCAATTCGCTATCCGTTTTAATGCAGATTCAGCCAACGATTCAACGTTTTGCCCGCATGCTCTCCAGCGTGTTACAACTCGAGGTCGAGATTGTCGACAATACGCTGTGCCGGGTCGCCGGTACCGGCGCCTACGGTAAATTTCTGGGGCGAAAATTAAATACAGATTCGCGACTTTTACGTTACATAATAGAAACAAAAAAAGAAAAGGTCGTGACTCATTCGCGTTTTGATCCCTTGTGTAAAGACTGTACCAATAAAGAGAACTGTAAAGAGAAGGCATTTCTGGGTACCCCGGTGATTTATCAGGAACAGTGTGTCGGGGTTATTAGCCTGGTCGCCTTAACTCGCGAGCAGCAGGAGCGCATTAATGACAACCTCCACGAGTTTTCAGATTATGTACGCCACGTTTCTTCAATATTTGTCTCCCGCCTGTTAGAGGACCAGGGCGGGGGAGATAATATGCTTAAAATGTTTTCCACCATGATTGAAAACATGGATCAGGGTGTGCTGGTGGTTAGCCAGGATCAAAAAGTGAAATTTGCCAATCAGGCGGCGATGAAAATCCTTGGCGCGAATCATGGCAGTATGATTGGCAAAACTATTCATTTTCGTCCGCTGACTTTTGCGCAAAACTTTATTCGCGGTCACGTACAGCACGTCATTTCTTTTGATGATAAGAAAGAGCTTATTATCGGTCAGCTGCACGCTATTCAGGATCAATGGCTGTTCTTAATGGCCTTCCATCAGTCGCATTCGTCGGCCGATCTGGCGCCGCCGCAGGATGGCCCGCAGATTGAACAGATGGTTGGCGAATGTCGGCCAATGCGTCAGCTGAAAAAACTGATTACCCGCGTGGCGCCAAGCCCGTCGAGCGTGATGATCGTCGGCGAAAGTGGAACCGGCAAAGAGGTGGTCGCTCGCGCGGTGCATAAGCTTAGCGACCGTCAGGCGAAGCCTTTCATCGCGATCAACTGCGCGGCCATTCCCGAACAGCTACTGGAGAGCGAACTCTTTGGTTACGTCAAAGGCGCATTTACCGGGGCCTCGGCCAACGGCAAGACCGGTCTGATTCAGGCGGCTAATCACGGCACGCTGTTTCTTGATGAAATCGGCGATATGCCATTAACCCTACAGGCCAAGCTGCTGCGGGCGATTGAATCGCGCGAAATTCAGCCGGTGGGCGCCAGCCATCCGGTGCCGGTCGATATCCGCATCATTTCGGCCACTAACCAGAACCTTGAGCAGTTCATTGCCGAAGGGAAATTCCGCGAAGATCTGTTCTATCGGCTTAATGTCATCCCACTGCGCCTGCCGCCTTTGCGCGAGCGTCAGGATGATATCGAACTGCTGATTCACTATTTCCTGCATCTGCACACCCGTCGGCTGGAGCTGGTCTATCCCGGCGTGTCCCCGGAAGTCATCGCCTTACTGAAGAACTACCGCTGGCCGGGCAATATTCGCGAGCTGAGTAACTTGATGGAGTATCTGGTTAACGTGGTTCCCTCCGGCGAGGTGATTGATCTGTCGCTGCTGCCGCCAAATCTTATCAGCAGCGGCAAAGTCAACGAGCGCGAAAGCAGCCGGGCGGCGCCAGCCAGCGTTGCGAAAGAAGAAGAGGGGGGTACGGCGCTGGAGGAGATGGAAAAACAGATGATCCGCGATGCGCTGACGCGCTATAGCAATAAAAAGCAGGCCGCCGATGAGCTCGGGATCGGCATTGCGACGCTATATCGCAAAATTAAAAAGTATGAACTGGTCGGGGTCTGATAAGCCGTATCAATCTGAGAGCAACGTTTATCAAAATCGCCGATCGTTATTGATCTGGCAACGAAAATACCCCGATGTCCGGAAAAGAGAAAATCACTACCGATGATTTTCTCTTTTTTTACAGCTTTCAACTCCCTCTCCTCATGGCTTATGGGTTGTGCTTGCTCGCTTCAGTCGCCATTTTCTGTTCGTTTTTTCAGCAGATGGCATTGTTCTTGCCTTTACCGTTTGCCGTCGGCTACTGCGATAGTCGGCAAACAAACATGATAAGGACAGGAATATGGTGCAGATAAATGAGAATCTCGCGACTCCGCCCGTTTCATCGTTGAGTCGTTTTTTTGCTAAGCCCCGCATTATTGCTAAACCTGGATTTAACCGCTGGTTGGTCCCTCCCGCGGCGCTGGCGGTGCATTTGTGCATTGGCATGGCCTACGGCTTTTCCGTCTACTGGCTGCCAATGTCGCAGCTTATCGGCGGCAGCGCGCCGCTGCAGTGTCCGGTCGATATGTCATTCTGGCAGCAACTGGTGACCCGCCAGTGCGACTGGAAAATTTCCCTGCTCGGCTGGACCTATACGCTGTTCTTCGTTTTTCTCGGCTGCTCCGCGGCGCTTTGGGGAAGCTGGCTGGAGAAGGTTGGCCCGCGTCTGGTGAGTTTTGTCGCCACCCTCTGCTGGTGTGGCGGCCTGGTGCTGGCGAGCGCGGCAATCTATTTTCATCAGCTGTGGCTACTGTGGTTGGGCGCCGGTGTGATTGGCGGCATTGGCCTGGGGCTTGGCTATATCTCGCCGGTCTCAACGCTGTTGCGCTGGTTCCCCGATAAGCGAGGGATGGCCGCGGGAATGGCGATCATGGGCTTCGGCGGCGGGGCGCTGGTGGGAGCGCCGCTGGCCAATTGGCTGATTAATTTTTTCGCCGATGGTCAGGGAAGTGGGGTATGGCAGAGCATTCTGGCGCTGGCGGTGATATATGCGCTGTTCATGCTTTGCGGCACTTTTGGTTACCGTCTGCCGCCTATGGGCTGGCATCCGGTCGGCGCGAAGGCGCAGCAAGCCATCAGCAAGCAGCCAACCGTTCAGGTTCACGTCAGCGTCGCGTGGCGCACCCCGCAATTCTGGCTGCTGTGGCTGGTGCTGTGGCTCAACGTTACCGCCGGGATTGGCATTCTCGGCATGGCCTCGCCGATGCTGCAGGAGATTTTTGCCGGCAAGCTACTATCCCTGGATCTGGGCTGGCAGGAACTTAATACAGAACAGCTGAAGCGCATCGCGACGATGGCGGCGGGATTTACCGGGCTGCTCAGCCTGTTTAATATTCTGGGGCGCTTTTTCTGGGCTTCTGTTTCCGATATGTGCGGCAGGAAAGCCACCTTCGCGCTGATCTTCTTTCTGGGAACCCTACTTTACGGCACGTTGCCGTTGATTAACCACGGCGGCTACGTGGCGTTTTTTGTTTGTGCGCTCTGTGTGATTATTTCTATGTACGGCGGCGGTTTCGCGACCATCCCGGCGTATCTTGCCGACGTATTTGGCTCACAAATGGTTGGCGCGATTCATGGCCGTCTGCTGACTGCCTGGTCGGCGGCCGGGATCAGCGGCCCGGTGCTGGTCAACTATTTGCGCGAGTACCAGCTGGCGCAGGGGGTGGAACCCGCGAGAATTTATGACATCACGCTGCTGGCGTTGACCGGGTTGCTTATCATCGGCTTTATTTGTAATCAGCTGGTTCGGCCGATTCCGCAGAAATATGCCATGACCGCGGAGCAACAGCAGCAGGCGAGGGGCCTGTATACTATCAATAAAGACGCGCAGCTGAGCTGGGAACCGACGCCCGCGCCGCTGCTGCTGACGCTAAGCTGGCTGGCCGTCGGTATACCCTTGCTGTGGGGAATGGGCACCACCTTGCAACAAGCGGTGAAGTTCTTTATGTAGACCCACAGAGGCAAGCACCCAAAGGACAGGTTGGGTGCTTATTGCACAGCTATTATCAATAACGATTCCCATTCTGCGCTTCGGTGATACACTAGCTAAATGTGATCTTTGTCATATCGTAATTACTACAGAGAAAAGAGACACTGCTATGCAACATATCATTGAGGGCTTCCTCAACTTCCAGAAAGAGATTTTCCCGCAACGCAAAGAGCTCTTCCGCAGCCTGGCGTCGAGCCAGAATCCAAAAGCGTTGTTCATCTCTTGTTCTGATAGCCGCCTGGTCCCGGAGCTGGTTACCCAGCAGGAGCCAGGGCAGCTGTTCGTTATTCGTAATGCCGGTAATATTGTGCCCTCTTTCGGGCCGGAGCCGGGCGGCGTGTCAGCCACCATTGAATATGCGGTTGTCGCCCTCGGTGTGACGGATATTGTCATCTGCGGCCACTCCAACTGCGGCGCGATGAAAGCCATCGCCACCTGCCAGTGTCTGGAACCAATGCCTGCCGTTTCCCACTGGTTGCGTTATTCGGACGCGGCGAAAGCGGTGGTTGAGAAGAAAACCTGGGCCAGCGAGACCGATAAAGTGAACGGTATGGTGCAGGAAAACGTTATTGCCCAGTTGAACAACATTAAAACGCATCCGTCGGTTGCGGTTGGCCTGCGCGACAAAACCCTGCGTCTGCACGGCTGGTTCTATGATATTGAAAGCGGCGATATTCGCGCGCTGGATAAAGACACCAAAACCTTCGTTTCACTGTCGGAAAATCCGGAAGTCTACTTCGAATAATATTCCCCAGGGCAAGGAAGCCCTGTGCATCGTAATAGATAATTCATGAGCCCATCTCATAGGTCTGTTCGTTTTTGCCTGGCTAATCAACCCCCTGCCAAGTTTCTATAATCTTTTTCTCCTGTCGATACTTTCCGTTTGGAGAACAAACGATGCAAAACCCATTGAACGCGCGCCAACAGGCGCTGATCCCGGTTGCCGCCCTGGCCGCCGAAGGCAATATCGCGGCGTTGGCCCCGGCGCTGGATACCGCGCTGGATACCGGCCTGACGATAAATGAATTAAAAGAGACGCTGGTGCAGCTGTACGCCTACTGCGGCTTTCCGCGTAGCCTGAATGCGCTCTCCTGCCTGATGAAGGTGATAACCGAGCGTCAGGCGCGAGGCGTTATTGATAACGAGGGGGCGACAGCGACCCCGTTACCGGAGAATTGGGATAGCCTGCAGGCCGGTAGCCGTAATCAGACACAACTGGTCGGGCAAACGGTCAGTGGACCGCTATTTGAATTTGCGCCAGCTATCGACTGCTATCTGAAGGCGCATCTGTTTGGCGATATTTTCCAGCGTGACGTCCTGGATTGGCCGACGCGCGAGCTGGCGACGATTTCAATGCTGGCCGCATTATCGGGCGTGGAAAGCCAGCTGAAGAGCCATTACGCGATTAGCCTGCACAACGGCCTGACGGCGCAGCAACTGCGTGGATTTATTGACGTGCTAGCGACAAAAGTCAGCGCCGAAATAGCGGCAAAGGCCTCGGCGGTGCTGGAGCAAGTGGCAGGTAGTTGAAGCATCGGTGGAGAGGACAACGACACTGTCTTCGCTGAAAAGCAGCGCGGCGCGCCAGAGATAAAGCCTGGCGCGTCACACTCGCACTATTATTTGCTCAGTTCGGCAGTCATATAGACGCGGTTATTGAACTGGGCGCTGGTAATTTTATAAGACGCGCCTTGCTCCGCAGCCTGGGCGGCAATTTTCGCTTCCGCACGGTCGAGGGTTGAAGCGGTTGCCGTCACGCTCTGGGCGAAAGCACCGAATGACATCAGGGACAGCACGGTAACTGCAGCAAAAGTTTTGATGGATTTCATGGTCATATTCCTTAAAGATTTTGTTTGGCGAGGAGCGCTGTTGCTCCGATGTGATAAGAATAGAACCAATGATGATTGTTTAAAATCGAAACAATTTGCCTATCTTGTTCAAAATCACTGATGTTTTGATTGGTAGCGTAGTGGATACTCCGCAAGTGGATGGGGCAGGTTCATATTGTGGCTGCCCTCAATCTCGGCAACGATGGTTTGATACCCGGCGATCCAGCGTTGCCCCTGAGCTTTGGCCTGCTGGTGTTGCAGATGGTTCATCATCATTTCCATAGACTGTCGGTCGCGCCAGTAGTAGTTGTTGATGATTCGGCCGCTGGCGGCATCATGATAGCTCTCCATACCGATAAATCCCTCCAGCGACTGGGTATAGCGCTCGATCTCGCCGTCCAGTTGATAAAAGTCATCGTCGTACTCTTTCTTCTCAAAGATAAAACTGGTTAAAAATAGTGACATTACCTGCTCCTGTGTCTGACTTTATAGGCTGATTAGCGTGGACTGGTGGCTCAAGCCGGGCATCATCTGCTCCAGCCCCCCGGTAAGCATGCGGCCGGCCTCATGCAGCGCTTCGAGCGGCATCTCTGGCAGGCTTTCCAGAATAAACCACATCTGTCGATCGCGAGCGCTCAGGCGGGTACGAACTCCCTGTCGCCAGTTCCAGCGGCGGCAGGTCACACCGCGATCGTCACGCCAAATGACTTCTCCCGGTTCCGGTGATTCAACGGCGGCTAAGCCTTCCTTCATCGTATCAAAGGGCTCAGAGCCGTCGGCGATGACCAGACGCGGCGCGCCGCAATAGGCGGCGATGTTCTCGCCGCCGACGGGAATGGCATACCGCAGACTGACGGCATTGTAGAGGTCAACGACCGGGTCAATTGCCGGCATGGCGCCATCGCGAAGTACGCGTTTACGCAACGCCTCTGCGGAACAGGGCGTACGTTTCGGTTTAGCGCCAAACGCTTTGAATACCGTAGACCATGCCGCGAGATGGTCCTCCGCCCATGCGGGCTCTCCGGCTAATACTGCCTGACAGGCTGACGCCAGCGCGGCTTCACCGATAGAAGCATCACTTAGCGGCGCAGCGTTGACGGTAATACTCAGTGCCCGAAACCCAGGAGCAATCCCGGCTAACTGTGGGCTAATTGACGGTAATGGGTGAGACATTGCATAATCCTGTAATGACTGATTTAGAGCATAATATCGACCGATGAATGATAAAGTCAATATAACGACCGATAACGGTAACGATCTAAGCCGCATTAATGAGGCGGTATCGCGGCGTATTAAGCAGTTTCGACGCGAAAAGAAGATCTCTCTCGACGAGCTTTCCCGTCGCGCCGGCGTCAGTAAAGGGATGCTGGTGGATATCGAAGGGTGTAGGGCGAATCCCAGTATCGCACTGTTGTGCAAAATCGCTGCGGCGATGGGGGTGTCGGTGGCGGAGTTTGTCAACGTTGCCAGTGAGCCGATGGTTCATCTTATCGACCGTGATGCGATTCCGGTATTATGGCGCGGCGAGCAGGGTGGCAGCGCCAGGCTGCTGGCCGGCACCAGCGGACCGGATATGCTTGAACTCTGGCAGTGGCGGATGTTGCCTGGCGAATCGTTCCGTTCGCCGGGGCATCCGGCCGACACCTGGGAACTGCTATACGTGACCGAGGGAGAACTCACCCTGACGGTGAATAATGACCCATATCAGGTGGCTGAAGGGTGTTCTGCGGTAGCACGTACCGATGTGCCACATGAATATTGTAATTTCAGTCAGTTGCCCGTCGTCTTTACCATGACCGTGTATGAGAAAGGGCGCTGACGCGGACTCTGGCGTAATTCTGGCTTCACCACTACGCTGAATAATTCACGCCCTGGATAGATATAGCCTCCAGGGGAATACGGTGAGCCAGAGGAAACCTTATGAGTGAAGTCAAAATTGTTGCCACGCTGACCCCCCATCCTGAATATATCGATACCATCAGAGAGGCGGCATTAGCCATGGTGCCGCCGACGCACAGAGAAGCAGGGTGCCTGCAATATGACCTGCACGAAAGCCGGGAGATCCCTGATGTCAGGCAGCTTTCCCGGCAAGGAAAGATCTCATTTGTGTTTATTGAGCGTTGGCGCTCGGAAGACGATCTAAAACAGCACGTTGCGATGCCGTATCATGACGATTTTCTGGCGATTCTGGAGGGGAAACTGGAGAGTATTCAGGTACAGCGACTGATGTCGTTATAGATAAAAGCAAGAGGAAAGAAGAGAAGTGCGCACCAAATCAATAATGATTGAAATGGTGCGTCCGAGTGGACTCGAACCACCGACCCCCACCATGTCAAGGTGGTGCTCTAACCAACTGAGCTACGGACGCATATGGTGCGTTTAATTGGACTCGAACCAACGACCCCCACCATGTCAAGGTGGTGCTCTAACCAACTGAGCTATGAACGCAATGTTGTGGTGACAACGGGGACGCATATTAACGGCAGGGAGGCCGTGTGGCAAGAGGCAAACGTCACTTTTCTTGCAGAATAGACGCGTTTGCAGAACTTTTATCCATATCGCCCATATTTTACTGATGATAAAGGATATTTCTTCAACAATGTCCTGCTCCGTTGCATTTTTCTGCCCGGATTGGCAGGGGAGACGCTCACCGACTTTATGCTAGAGTGTGCGGCAAATAAACGACGGAGCGCAGTAATGAAAGCAATTGGCATTTTTTGTGGTTCTTCTACCGGGGAAAACCCGATTTATCAGGTTTACGCGCAACAGGTTGGCAAGGCGCTGGCGCAAGCCGGGGTGGAGCTTGTGTATGGCGGCGGTAAAGTAGGACTTATGGGCGCCGTGGCAGATGCTGCATTAGAACACGGCGGGCGGGTCATTGGCGTGATGCCGCGCGGGCTGGTGGAGCGTGAGATTGCGCATAGCGGATTAAGCGAGCTGCATGTCGTTGAGAATATGCATGAGCGCAAAAACAAAATGTCGCTGCTGGCGGACGGCTTCATTGCCATGCCGGGTGGAGCCGGAACGCTGGAAGAGATTTTTGAACAGTGGACCTGGGCGCAGCTCGGTATTCATGAAAAGCCCTGTGCTTTCCTGAACGTGAACGGCTATTACAACCCGCTGCAGGCGATGGCGGAAAAAATGGCCGCCGAAGGGTTTATGCATCGCCGCTATGCTGAGATGCTGACTTTTAGCGATGATGTACAGGAGATTTTAACCGCATTCCATCGCTATACGCCGCCGCAGCGCAAATGGCTTGCGAAGTAGCGCTATTAAAGGGCAAACCGTTTTAACGGCTTGCCCTTTTCTTTAGCGTTTCTGGTTAGCGCGCGGCGCGCTGCAGGATCACGCTTGACGGCTGACGTTGCAGGAAGCGCATGCGCAGCATCATCATGATGGCAGCGGAGGTCAGGCCGATGATAAAGCCGCACCAGAAACCCGCAGGCCCCATCCGCGGCACCACAATATCCGTCAGCGCCAGCAGATAACCGCTTGGCAGGCCAAGTACCCAGTAAGCGGTGAAGGTAATAAAGAAGATCGACCGCGTATCTTTATAACCGCGCAGAATACCGCTGCCGATCACCTGAATGGAGTCGGAAATCTGATAAATCGCCGCCAGCAGCATCAGCTGTGAGGCCAGTAGCACCACCTCAGGGTTATCGTTGTACAGCAGGGCAATCTGCTTACGCATCAGGATCGTGAAAATCGCGGTGATCATTGCCATGCAGACGCCCACGCCGACCCCGGTACGCGCGGAGGTCTGTGCATCCAGCGTCGAGCCCTGGCCGAGACGAAAACCAACGCGTATTGTTACCGCCGCCGCCAGCGAGAGCGGAAGAACGAACATCAGCGAACTGAAGTTAAGGGCGATTTGATGCCCTGCGACATCGATAATCCCCAATGGCGAAACCAGCAGCGCCACAACCGCGAACAGCGTGACTTCAAAAAACAGCGCCAGCGCGATTGGCAACCCCAGCTGTACCAGCCGTTTTAATACCGAAAAATCAGGTTTACTGAAACGCTCAGCGCAGCGGATATCGCGCATTGAGCGCGCGCGGCGCACCCAGGTCAGCATGCTGGCAAACATGACCCAGTAGACCGAGGCGGTCGCGACCCCGCAGCCGATGCCGCCAAGTTCCGGCATACCGAAATGACCATAGATAAAAATGTAGTTCACTGGAATGTTGACCAGCAGGCCGATAAAACCCATCACCATACCGGGCTTAGTTTTTGCCAGCCCTTCGCACTGGTTACGCGCGACCTGGAAGAACAGATAGCCTGGCGCGCCCCATAGCAGCGCACGCAGATACCCCACCGCTTTGTCGGCAAGCTGCGGGTCGATGTTGTGCATCGAGCTGATGATATAGCCTGCGTTCCACAGCACCACCATCACCAGTACGGAGACAAAGCCCGCCAGCCAAAAGCCCTGGCGTACCTGCTGGGCGATACGATCGCGGCGACCGGAACCATTAAGTTGGGCGATAACCGGCGTTAGCGCCAGCAGCAGACCGTGGCCAAACAGGATGGCAGGTAGCCAGATCGAGGTGCCGATAGCCACGGCGGCCATATCGGTTGCGCTGTAGCCGCCGGCCATCACCGTATCGACAAAGCCCATCGCCGTCTGGGCGACCTGCGCCAGAATGACCGGGATAGCCAATGCTAATAACTGACGCGCTTCTATAAAGTACTTCTGCACGTGAACACCTTTATATTGTTGTTATTTTGAGACTAAAAAAGCCGCCTTAAATGGCAGCAAGAAGAAAAAACAGGAGGAATTTCCAGTCTATTGTAGCGAGGATTAGCCATTAAGCCAGTGAAAAAATGGTGGGGGCACGATGCGCGCTGGCAACCTGTTTGGCCAACTGTTATTGTTCCGCGTATATATAACGGTAATGATACCGTCACGATTCTCAACAGGAGCAAAGTATGTTTACTGGTATTGTACAGGGGACTGCGAAAGTGGTGTCCATCGATGAGAAACCGAATTTCCGCACCCACGTGGTGGAGCTGCCGGCGCATATGCTCGATGGCCTGGAGACCGGTGCTTCGGTGGCGCACAATGGCTGTTGCCTGACCGTTACCGAAATTGACGGCCCGCGAATCAGCTTTGACTTGATGAAAGAGACGCTGCGTATCACTAATCTTGGCGCTATCCATGAAGGCGATATGGTCAACGTCGAGCGAGCGGCGAAATTCAGTGATGAAATCGGCGGCCATTTGATGTCCGGCCATATTATGACCACCGCCGAAGTCGTTAAAATCCTCACCTCGGAAAACAATCGCCAGATTTGGTTTAAGGTACAGGACCCGGCGCTGATGAAATATATCCTGTATAAAGGGTTCATCGGCGTGGACGGTATTAGCCTGACGGTTGGTGAAGTGACCCCGACTCGTTTCTGCGTGCATCTTATTCCGGAAACGCTGCAGCGCACCACGCTTGGGGTGAAAAAACTCGGCGATAAAGTAAATATCGAAATCGATCCGCAAACTCAGGCGGTGGTGGATACCGTGGAACGCGTGCTGGCGGCAAAAGAAGCGGCGCAAAAAAGCGCGGAAGAATAATAAAAAAGCCCCCGCAGAAATACATTTCTACGGGGGCTTTTTTTAGCGAGTCTAGCGGGCTACGCGCAGGCCATGTTCAACACCGCGCGAGAAGACGACTTGCCAGAGCTGAATGTCGCGGGCGCGGAAAGCACCCGCGCAGGCATTCAGATAATAGGTAAACATGCGTTTGAAACGGTCTGAATAGTTATCGGCAATATCCGGCCAACTGGCAAGAAAACGCTCGTACCAGGCCATCAAGGTGGTGTCATAATCGGCACCAAAGTTATGCCAATCTTCCATCACAAAATGCTTCTCGCTGGCATCGGCGATATGGCGTACCGACGGCAGGCAACCGTTAGGGAATATATATTTATTAATCCACGGGTCGACGTTGTGATCGGTAATCTTTGAACCAATGGTGTGTAGCAGAAAACGACCGTTTGGTTTTAAATTACGATCGACAACTTCAAAATAAGTGGCGTAATTTTTAGGCCCAACGTGCTCGAACATCCCGACGGAGACGATACGGTCAAAACTTTCGTGAAGATCGCGATAGTCCTGCAGCAGAATATTGACATCTAATCCTGCACAGCGCTCCTGTGCCATTTTTTGTTGTTCGGCCGAAATGGTCACGCCTGTCACGCTGACGTTATAGTTTTTGGCCATGTAATAGGCCAGTCCGCCCCAACCGCAACCGATATCCAGCACTTTCATTCCCGGCTCAAGCTGCAGTTTGCGACAGATAAGATCTAATTTATCCTGCTGCGCCTGTTCCAGATTTTCGGCCTCTTTCCAGTATCCGCAGGAATATTGCATATAGGGATCGAGCATGCGGTGGAAAAGGTCGTTGCCTAAATCGTAGTGTTCTTTACCAACAATCCAGGCGCGTTTTTTGCTTTGCAGATTAAACAGGCGAGCGCCAGCGATACGTAGCGTATCTTTGAAGTGGTGGGGGAGTTGCTTATCCAGCCCGGCGCGCAATACCTTGTGAAAGAATATATCCAGGCGTTCGCATTCCCACCAGCCGTCCATATAGCTTTCGCCTAATCCGAGAGACCCTTCTTGTAACACGCGTTTAAAAAAGAGCGGGTTTTTTACCCGGATATCGGAGGGTGCGGAACCATTGATCTCAATTCCGGCACGGCCCAATAATTCAGCTGCAATCCGGTACCAATCATCGTTTGGTACACTTACTTCTTCTATACACGATGAACTCATAGCTTCTCCATCACGCCCAAGTGATCAGAACCTTAAAACAGCGTAGACGCTTTTTTGGCTTTGTGAGAAATCTCACGAAAAAATCGTGAGGGTGCTATCCGACGTAGAACAGAGGAAGGGAGATAACCCTTGCCGAAAGGCCTTCCATGGTGAAACGGGCTGCTTCCTGCCCCCGTTAATATCTAAAAAACTTTCTATTTATGTGATGCCGGATCCAGTATAGGCCGCTAAAAACCGCCTTTCAATAAAAATATATTAGCAGGCTAATTACTGGTCCGGGAGATCCTTTAAAAAATCATCAAGCGTGAGACGATTCGTTCACTAACTGCACGCGTCGTTGCTGCATCCAGAAACCGATGCCTGCCAGAACGATGGAAATCAGCATCACGCTGGTGGTGGTCAGAAGCGGAGTGGCGATAAGGCTTGAGACCAGCAGGCTTGCCAGGAAACAGAGGCCAAGCTGCAGCGTATTCTGCAGGGCGGCGGCGCGCCCGGTTGCCTGTGGAAAAGGTTTCAGCGCCTGGGCGACGACGATAGGGTAAATCCCGCCATTCACAATCGCCATGATGCAAAACGGAACCATTAGCGTAACCAGTGACGGATGATCCTGTATCCCGGCAAGCCAGGTCGCCGCCACGCTCAGCGCAAAAACAACCAGCAGCCAGGGCAGCATCTGATGACCCTGCCATTTTTGCAGCGCCGCGCGGCAGCCGTAACCGCCGATCAGGAAGGCGATAGTTTGCGGCACGTAGCTAAGACCAATCACCGTCGGGCCATAGCCCATTTCATGGAGGATAAACGGCGAACCGGTGAGCCAGGCGAAGAAGCTGGCGGAACACGCCGCATAAATGAGTACGTTACCGCTATATTCACGTGAACGCAGCAGGGCCATAAAGGTAAGTTTCTGCTGGGTTTCGCCAGCAGGTTTGACGACCGCCTTCAGACGAAAAGCCGGCAGCATCAACAGTAAGGTGATAGCGAACAGGGTGGCGAAGATAGCCTGCCATTCCAGATGGACTAACAGCCAGCTGCCGAGTAACGGCGCCAGCGCCGGAGAGAGCCCGACCAGCGGCATGATCGTTGCGAAAATGCGGTTGGTGCGCTGGGCCGGATAGTAGTCGGTCACCATCGCCTGCCAGGTCACCGCGGCGGCGCATACGCCGATCGCCTGGACAAAACGCAGTACCAGCATCAGCGTCGCGTCGCGTACCCACAGCATCCCAAGGCAGCCAAGAGCGAAGATAGCCAGCCCGGCGAGCAGAATCGGTTTCCGGCCATAGCGGTCCGACAGCGGCCCCCAGAACAACTGGCCGAGCGCGAAGCCCGCGAGGAATAAGCTCAGGCTGGCGCTAACCGATGCGGCAGAGGTGTTGAGGTCTTGCTGAATGGCGGCAAAGGCCGGTAGATACATGTCGGTGGCCAGAAAGCCAAGCACGCTCAGGCCGCCCAGCCACACTAAAAATCCTTTCCCAGGTTGTTGCATAACGTTCTCTTTCTACTGATGCAGGTACGATGCCGCAGAGTGTAGGGAGTGTAATCCGCCTTGTGAAACGCTATTATTTGTCACATGCATTCAAAAATTTTGCAGGCAGAATATGTGGTCTGAATATTCCTTAGAAGTGGTTGATGCTGTAGCGCGTAACGGGAGTTTCAGCGCCGCGGCGCAGGAGCTACACCGCGTACCTTCGGCGGTGAGCTATACGGTGCGACAGCTGGAGGAGTGGCTGGCGGTTCCGCTTTTTGAACGTCGCCATCGTGATGTTGAATTGACCCCCGCCGGGCACTGGTTTTTGCAGGAAGGGCGTTCTGTTATCAAAAAAATGCAGATCACCCGCCAGCAGTGCCAGCAAATTGCTAACGGCTGGCGCGGCCAGCTGTCCATTGCGGTGGACGATATCGTTAAACCGGCGCGGATGCGCCAGATGATCGTTGATTTTTATCGCCATTTTAGCGATGTCGAACTGATCGTTTTTCAGGAAGTTTTCAACGGCGTCTGGGATGCGTTAGCCGATGGGCGGGTAGAACTCGCTATCGGCGCGACGCGTTCGATACCGGTGGGAGGGCGTTACGCTTTTCGCGATATGGGGATGCTGAACTGGCACTGTGTCGTCGCCAGCAGTCATCCGCTGGCGCAGATGGAAGGGCCGCTCAGTGATGACGTGTTGCGCAACTGGCCGTCCCTGGTGCGCGAAGATACCTCGCGCTCGCTGCCGAAGCGCACAACCTGGCTGCTTGATAACCAGAAGCGGGTGGTGGTGCCGGATTGGGAATCTTCAGCCACCTGTCTATCGGCAGGATTGTGCGTCGGGATGGTGCCAGGCCATTTCGCCCGCCCGCATATCGATAGCGGGGAGTGGACGGCCTTGACGCTGGAAAACCCATTCCCGGATGCCGCCTGCTGCCTGACCTGGCAACAAAGCGATGCTTCACCCGCTTTAAGCTGGCTGCTTGACTATCTTGGCGACAGCGAAACGTTGAATCGGGAGTGGTTGCGGGCGCCGGAATAACCGGCGCCGGAGGAGGGTGTTAACGACGATAATCGACGAACGGGCCGTCGGCAACCGAGCGGCGCTCGATAAGACGTGGATGCACCTCGATGGACTGCGACTCTTCGCGTTTATTAACAATGCGATCGAGCAGCATATTGAATGCCGCTTCTCCGAGCGAGTCCTTGGGTTGATGTATTGTGGTCAGCGCCGGGCTGAAGTAGCGGGCGTTGCGCACATTATCATATCCGATCAGCGAAATATCCTGCGGCACGCGCAGGCCCATTTCGTCGGCGGCGCAGATAGCGCCCATCGCCATGATGTCGCCGCCGCAGAACACGGCGGTTGGGCGATGCTGCTGATTAAGGATCTGCTGCATGGCGCGGTAGCCGGATTCCGGTTCAAAGTCGCCCTGAACAATCCAGTTTTCCGGCACATTGATATGCGCTTCTTTCATCGCCTGCATGAAGCCGGCAAGGCGCCCGGCGCCGGTGTTGCGCTCAAGCGGGCCCGGAATAACGCCAATTTCACGATGGCCGCGTTCAATCAGGTAACGGCCGGCGATATAGCCGCCTTCAAAGGCATTATCAATAACCGAGTCGGTAAAGTCCGCTTTGGCTTCGCCCCAGTCCATCACCACCATCGGAATATGACGATACTCTTCGAGCATACTGAGCACCGACTCAGGGTACTCGGAACACATCACCAGCAGGCCGTCAACGCGCTTTTGCGCCATCATCGACAAGTAGGCGCGCTGTTTTTCCGGATCGTTCCAGGCGTTGCCCAGAATCAGGGTATAGCCTTTCTGGAAGCAGCTCTTTTCTACGGATTCGATAATTTCAGCGAAATAGGCCGCTTCGCTGCTGGTGGCCAGCAGACCGATCGATTTAGTGTGATTGACTTTCAGGCTGCGAGCCACGGCGCTTGGCGAATAGTGGAGTTCTTTAATTGCCGCCCACACCGCATTGCGCGTCTCTTCCGCCACGAAACGGGTTTTGTTAATCACATGTGATACAGTTGTAGTGGAAACGTTTGCGCGTTTCGCTACATCTTTAATAGTTGCCATTACTTCTCACTCCAGACCTTGACCTGATCGTCTGATTATCGATACGTAAACGTTTGCCTATACACACCCTGTATACAATGCTCAACATTGCAACACCTGGGAAAACGACACAGAACGACAGGAAGGGGTCAATGGCCGATACGCTTTCAAATTAGCGTGGGATTTTGTCCTATCTCGCGGCAAAGGGGAAGAGCAAAAATGTGCATCACTCTAAATCCGGGAAGATTTTTGCATATTTTTGTGCAAAAATGAGCAAGCTCACTTTCTATGTGGGGATAATCAGGGGAGAAAATTGATGGACACAAATTTAAAGTTTTCGCTGACAACGACGGTTATTGTTTTGGGTCTGATCGTCGCCGCCGCGTTGACCGCGGTACTGCACTGATTCCAGCAGGGAGGGGGCTTCCCCTCCCATCCCGCCATTATTAGCAAATCTGCAAAAATCTTTTGTCATTTCGTTTACTTCTGTTTTTCTGTGATTGATGTCATGCTTTTGGCTTCTGATGTAATGCCGTGTCCTGAATCGGCCTGATGGAGTCTCTGAATGAAAATCAACTTTCCCTTACTCGCGTTGGCGATCGGTGCCTTTGGTATCGGTACCACCGAGTTTTCCCCGATGGGATTACTGCCGGTTATCGCCAAAGGCGTCGATGTTTCTATTCCGGCCGCGGGGATGCTGATTAGCGCCTACGCCATTGGCGTGATGGTCGGCGCGCCGTTAATGACGTTGCTGCTATCGCATCGCGCTCGCCGCAATGCATTGATCTTCCTTATGGGGATCTTCACCCTCGGCAACGTGCTCTCTTCTATTGCGCCGGATTACACGACGCTACTGCTGTCGCGTATTATCACCAGCCTCAATCATGGCGCGTTCTTCGGCCTCGGCTCAGTCGTTGCCGCAAGCGTGGTGCCAAAACACAAACAGGCCAGTGCGGTCGCGACCATGTTTATGGGGCTGACCATTGCCAATATCGGCGGCGTACCGGCTGCCACCTGGCTTGGCGAAACCATCGGTTGGCGAATGTCTTTCCTCGCCACGGCGGGTCTGGGGTTAATTGCGATGGTCAGTCTGTGGTTCTCCCTGCCGAAGGGTAGCGCCGGCGAGCGTCCGAACGTGAAGCGCGAGCTGTCGGTGTTGATGCGTCCTCAGGTACTCTCTGCGCTGTTGACTACCGTGCTGGGCGCCGGGGCGATGTTCACGCTGTATACCTATATTTCTCCGGTACTGCATACCATCACCCACGCTTCACCGCTGTTTGTTACCGCCATGCTGGTGTTGATCGGCGTCGGTTTCTCGCTTGGCAACTATCTGGGTGGTAAATTTGCCGACCGTTCAGTCTCCGGAACGCTGAAAGGATTCCTGTTGTTACTGATTGCCATCATGTTGGCCATTCCGTTGCTGGCGCAATCGCAACTGGGTGCTGCCGTCAGCATGGTCGTGTGGGGCGCGGCAACCTTCGCGGTGGTTCCGCCGCTGCAGATGCGCGTTATGCGCGTGGCGCACGAAGCGCCGGGCCTGTCATCGTCGGTTAACATTGGCGCTTTCAATCTCGGTAATGCGTTGGGCGCGGCGGCGGGCGGCGCGGTGATATCCGGCGGCCTCGGTTATGCTTTTGTGCCGGTGATGGGGGCGATTATTGCCGGGCTGGCATTAGCGGTGGTGCTGTTTGGCGGGCGTTCACAACCAGAAGAAGCGATAGCGAATAACTAAGTCGCACTAAGAAAAAAACCGCAGCGGGGTAACCCTGCTGCGGTTTTGTTTTTATGCTGCCAGGTTGGCGGCAACAAATTTCCAGTTTACCAGCGCCCAGAAGTGTTCCAGATAATTTGGACGGGCATTGCGGTAGTCGATGTAGTAGGCGTGTTCCCAGACATCAACGGTCAACAGCGGCGTCGCATCGGTAGTCAGCGGGGTACCGGCGTTGCTGGTGGAGACAATAGCCAGGCTGCCGTCAGCGTTTTTAACAAGCCAGGTCCAGCCTGCGCCGAAGTTTTTCGCCGCGGCATCGGTGAATTTCGCTTTAAAATCAGCGAAGCTACCGAAAGATTTGTTAATCGCTGCGGCCAGTTCGCCTTCCGGCTCACCGCCGGCGTTCGGCGCCAGGCAGTTCCAGTAGAAAGTGTGGTTCCAGACCTGCGCTGCGTTGTTGAAGACGCCGCCTTCAGAAGTGCGAACGATCTCTTCCAGAGATTTGCCTTCAAAAGCGGTGCCTTTGATCAGGTTGTTGAGGTTGGTCACGTAGGCCTGGTGATGTTTACCGTAATGGTATTCCAGGGTTTCTGCGGAAATGTGCGGCGCCAGGGCGTCTTTTGCATATGGTAATGCAGGTAATTCGAACGACATTGCTACTCTCCTTATAACTTTTTGTTTTTTCTCACATTAATTAGGTGAATGTTCACCTGAATATCGTATTTACTGTGTAACGCTGTCGCGAGTGTTACATGTTATTGTGTTGAGAATGTTAACATTTGCTGAAGTCAGTTAAAAGACTTACAACAACAAAGGTTATTCATTGCTAACGCGACTGATTAAGCCTTCGCCAGTCTGGCGCATGGCGAGCGATATGATTCGCAAATTCCCCATCGACGCTCCTGCCTACGACTAAAACGCTGCGTATCTTCATCGCCTGTTATCTTATTAGAATTCTATAAATCATTAGCTTGCGAGCATTATGCGTAATGGGAATGACTTTCATGCCCAATAATCATTAGGATTAATATTAATTGTATGACAAATATAATTATCTCTGCAGGCAACGGACCTCGGAGTAAGAAATCGTTATTGAACAAGCATAAAGCTCATAATTGATGGATGAGAAGAGATGGCGCATAAACATGAAATGGTCAGCGGACATATTATTCCGATCGTCATAGATATCATCGAGTGGATCGAAGACAACATTTTTACCGCGCTACCCGTCACCGCAATCTCAAGGAAATCGGGTTATTCGCACTGGTACTTTCAGCGCCAGTTCGCGCTGATTACCGGTTATACGCTGGGAACATATGTTAGCCGACGCAAAATGACCATTGCCGCCGGTATTCTCAAACAGACGCAGGATTCGGCGTTGAGTATCTCATTGCTGCTCGGGTTTGAAGGCCAAGCGACATTTTGCCGTACTTTCCGTCGTCATTTTGGTATGTCGCCGACCAGCTACCGCCGTCACCCCACGCAACTGGAGGAGCGAATGCAGTATCCGCTGAATCTGGAAGAGGAGGGGAATGTACAGAAGAGCGGTTTGCCGGCGCAGCGGCAAACCGGGGGCTGCGCCTCTTAACGAATGGTTTTTGGCGTCATTACGCGGCGCGCGCCGACGTAGTGGCGAACCCAATAATCTTCGCTCAGGGAGGTTATCTGAATATCACGGCCGGTACGCGGCGACTGGATAAACTTACCGTTTCCAACGTAAACGCCTACGTGGTCGGCGGTGCCGCGTCCGCGGGTGCGGAAGAAGACCAGATCGCCGCTTTGCAGTTCATCGCGGTCAACCGGGCGGGCATCGCGCAGGTGGTACATTTCGTTAGCGGTGCGCGGAATATGAATTTTTACCAGATCTTTATAGGCGTAATAAACCAGCCCGCTGCAGTCGAAACCGGTACGCGGTGAGGAGCCTCCCCAGCGATAAGGTTTGCCTAGCTGATCCATGAGTTTATTCATGGCAGTGCTTTGCGCTTTTTGCACTCGGGCTTTGTGCGCATCGGCAATCGTCAGATTCGGTTCATCAGCGACAGGTTTACAACGTTTTTTGTAGCCTTTACGCACCACGCATTTGCTTTTCACGCTGTTCAACGCCAGCGTCGATGTTTCGCTGGATTTTACCGTTTTCGCACACTGCTTTTTATAGCCTTTACGCAACACGCATTTTTTGGTGGCGCCGGCGACTTGACGATTAAGCGCGGTTTGGCTTGCTGCGGTAGTACGAGTAGGGGACTTCGCGCTTGAGGTTTTTTTACGGGTAGTTTTAGCGGTGGATTTGGATTTATTTTGCGTTGCTTTCTTCTTACGCTCGGCGGTGGAACCTTTCGCCGGGTGCGCCTTCGGCGTAGCCGAAGCGTGCGTATGCCCTGAAGCATGCGCCAATGGCGTAAGCGAGATAGATGTAAACAGTAATGCACAGAGCGATATCGCGATTTTATTGAGCCGCGCCACTGAGCAATCCCCTGATTAAATTACAGACATATACTAATGCCTGACGGTGAATGACAAACCGGAATGATTCTAAAGCATAAAAAGCCAGAAAGTTAATACTCTTTTGTATCTAAAATGTCGTTTGGTTAACGATTGCAAAAAAATGAGTCAGACAATCACCGCCTCGTACAGAAAGTGCGCAACCCGCCCCGCACTGACGCCTCAAAGTGATATTTTTAAGGCAACTTCAGACGACAGAAGATAAAATGTGGCGAGTGAAAAAAATGTTATTATCGGTCCTGCGTCCAGGACGCTACAATGACAAATTACTGCCGTAAAGATGTTTAAGGAAGCACGACAATGAGCACCACTTTAGAAACAATCCAACGTCAAATCGCTGAAAACCCGATCCTGCTGTACATGAAAGGCTCTCCGAAGCTGCCGAGCTGCGGTTTCTCCGCTCAGGCAGTGCAGGCGCTTTCCGCTTGCGGCGAACGTTTTGCCTACGTAGATATCCTGCAGAACCCGGATATCCGCGCTGAACTGCCGAAATACGCTAACTGGCCGACCTTCCCGCAGCTGTGGGTTGATGGTGAACTGGTTGGCGGTTGCGACATCATCATCGAAATGTATCAGCGCGGCGAACTGCAGCAGCTGATCAAAGAAACGGCTGCAAAGCACAACGCTGACGAGCCGAAAGCAGAGTAATTCTTTGCTGCAAAAGAAAAAGCGACTTCTCCGGAAGTCGCTTTTTTTATCGCTTACGCTTCAGGTACAGGTAACGGCCAGCCGCCAAGGCGCTTCCAGCGGTTGACGATTTCGCAGAATAGCTGGGCGGTTTGCTCGGTATCGTACAACGCAGAATGGGCCTTGCTGCCATCAAACTCCATGCCCGCGGCGATGCAGGCTTTAGACAATACCGTTTGCCCTAAGGCCAACCCGCTCAACGCGGCGGTATCGAAGGTCACGAAAGGATGGAACGGGTTGCGTTTCAACCCGGCGCGCTCGGCGGCGGCCATCGTAAAGCTGTGATCGAAAGTCGCGTTATGCGCCACCATAATCGCGCGGCTACAATCGCTCTCTTTCATTCCTTTGCGAACCATTTTAAAAATGGCGTGCAGCGCATCGTATTCACTTATCGCGCCGCGCTCCGGATCGTTTGGGTTAATTCCATTGAAAGCCAGCGCTTCCGGCTGCAGGTTGGCCCCTTCGAAGGGAGCCACGTGAAAATGCAGCGTTTCGTCCGGCATCAGCCAGCCCTGCTCATCCATCTTCAACGTAATAGCGGCGATCTCCAGCAGGGCGTCGGTTTTGGCATTAAACCCGGCGGTTTCAACATCAATTACCACAGGATAAAAACCGCGAAAACGGCCGCACAGACCATTAAGTTGAGCGTTCTCGGACATCAGATTCTCTTAGCTGGAAAAAAGTAGCGCGCATTATGGCAAATTTTGCCGCGGCTTGCAGCAGGAAGGGAGAAAACATCGGGCGCGAACGCGCCCGAATTAACTTAGTTGCCGAGACCTTTTCCGGCATCTTTCTCTTCGATCAGCTCAATTTTGTAGCCGTCCGGATCTTCAACAAAGGCGATAACCGTGCTGCCGCCTTTAACCGGGCCAGCTTCGCGAGTGACATTGCCGCCATTCTGGCGAATACGCTCGCACGCTTGCGCCGCGTTGTCGACGCTCAGCGCAATATGGCCATAGGCGGTACCGAGTTCGTAGCTATCCACGCCCCAGTTATAGGTCAGTTCGATAACCGCGGTATCGCTCTCTTCGCCGTAGCCGACGAAAGCCAGCGAGTATTTATATTCAGGGTTTTCGCTGGTACGCAGCAGCTTCATGCCCAGCACGTTGGTGTAAAACTCAATAGAACGTTGCAGGTCGCCAACGCGCAGCATGGTGTGAAGTAAGCGCATAATTTCCCCTATGCAGTTTGTTTTGATACATCAGAGTCTTGAGTATAGCGGCGTTAGTACGCCGCTATCAATGGAGGGATTACAGGGTTGGATAATCGGTATAACCTTCCGCGCCGCCGCCGTAGAAGCTTTCCGGGCGCTGCGGGTTAAGCGCCGCCTTTTTCTGCAGACGCGCCACCAGATCCGGGTTAGCGATGTAATCGCGGCCAAAGGCCACGGCATCGATCAGTCCTTTATTGATAAGGTCGTTGGCTTTCTCCACCGTATAGGCGCCAGCGCCGATAATCGCGCCCGGGAAGCGATCGCGAACTTTCTGACGGAATTCGTCGCTGTACGGCTGGCCGCCGGCCCAGTCTGGTTCGGACATGTGCAGATAAGCGATACCGCGTTTTGCCAGCTGCTCAATAAGATAGAGCGCATCGGCTTCTTCGTTCGGGCCGTTATCGACGTTCTGGAAACTACCGATTGGCGACACGCGAATGCCGATACGATCGGCGCTCCACTCTTTACTGACGGCATCGACCACTTCCAGCACCAGGCGGGCGCGATTCTCGACGCTGCCGCCGTACTGGTCGGTACGCTGGTTAGAAGAAGGCGACAGGAACTGGTGCAGCAGATAGCCATGCGCGGAGTGCAGCTCTACCAGGTCGAAGCCGACATCGCGGGCATTGCCTACCGCCTGACGGAAGTCATCCACGATCCCTGGGATTTCGTCTGTTTCCAGCGCGCGCGGCATCGACGTATCGACGCGAATGGCATGACCGTTTTCATCACGCAGCGAAGTACGCGTACCTGCGCTCAGCGCCGATGGCGCAACCGGCGCCGCGCCTCCCGGCTGCAGGCTGTTATGGGAAATGCGGCCGGTGTGCCACAGTTGCACGGCGATATGACCGTTTTCAGCATGAACGCCAGCGGTGATTTTTTGCCATGCGGCCATTTGCTCTGCGCTATGCAGGCCCGGCGCGCCGGCATAGCCTTTCGCCTGGGCGGAAATTTGCGTCGCTTCGGTGATAATCAGGCCGGAGCTGGCGCGCTGACGATAATACTCAGCCATCAGCGGAGTAGGGATGTCGCCTGGTTCGATGCTGCGCAGACGGGTCAGCGGAGCCATAAATACGCGGTTAGGTACGGTCACCGCACCGACTTTTAACGGGCTGAACAATTTAGATTCTGACATAATGACTCCTGAGTAGACCGGTCGTCTTGTAACTGGTTAAATAAAACGCCTGTTAAACCGCAGGCGCTGCAATGATTTGTTTGGCGTGAGCAAGGGCGCTTTCCAGCGGCGTTGCGCTACGCGTAATTTTGGCCTGTAAATTGGCTCCCAACCACAACGAGTACAGCACCTGTGAAAGGGTGATAGCTTCCCCCTCAAACAACAGGCTACCCTCCAGACGGCCCTTTTCCAGCGCTTCGCCCAATAGGGCGATAATCTGGCTGGCGCCTTTATCCATGGCGGTACGCATATCTTCCGACAGGTCGCACACCTCCGCCGACAGCTTCACGGTTAAGCAACCGCTGATAATGCCCTGTTGGCAAAACTGATTCAGCGTGTGCTGATAGTAGGCCAGCAGTCGGTCGCGGTAGTTGCCTTCGCCATGGTCAAAGTGATCAACCAGGCGCTGCAGATAGCCGGTGTAGTGATGTTCAAGCAGCGCGACGCCGAAGGCTTCTTTTGAGCGAAAGTAGTGATAGAAAGAGCCTTTCGGCACTTCCGCCGTTTTCAGAAGTTCACTTAAGCCCATGCCGGTAAAACCACGATGCATGCATAGTTGCTCGCCGGTGATGAGGATGTGTTCTCGGGTATCGCATTCGCTGTGTCTATTCATGGAGCACACTGTAGTAGACCGATTGGTCTAATGCAAGCAAAATGATCGTTAGCGCGAATACGAAGACAACAAAAGTTGCGCACTGGCGGTGGAACGTCTTCAATGAGAGACAGAGAGAAAATACAGGAGAGCGGTGGTGGCAGAGCAGCTGGAGTTTTTCCCGGTACAAAGTCCGTGCCGGGGAATATGTCAGTCCGATGAACGCGGGTATTGCCGCGGCTGTTTTCGTAGCCGGGATGAGCGCTTTAACTGGCAAAAGCTGACCGACGCGCAAAAGCAGGAGGTTCTGCGTCTGTGCCGCCAGCGTTTACTGCGTAAAATTCGCGCGACTAAGCAGGAGCCGGCGGAAGAACCGCAGCAACCCTCACTGTTTTGACGACAAATATGCGTATACTCAGAACACTTTTTTGTCGAGGAAGCGTTTATGGTTCAGCGTATTGCTATGGCTCCGCAGGGGCCGGAATTTTCACGTTTTGTAATGGGCTACTGGCGTCTCATGGACTGGAAGATGTCCACCGACGCTTTGGTTGGCTTTATTGAGCAGCACCTGGATCTGGGGGTTACGACCGTCGACCACGCCGATATCTACGGCGATTATCAGTGTGAAGCCGCGTTTGGCGAAGCGCTAAAGCGCGCCCCGCACCTGCGTAACCGTATGGAAATCGTCAGCAAATGCGGTATTGCGACCAAGGCGCGCGCGGAAAATACTATTGGCCACTATATTACTGACCGCGACCATATCATTCTCAGCGCCGAGCAATCCCTGCGTAATCTGGCGACCGATCATCTCGATTTACTGCTGATTCACCGCCCGGATCCGCTGATGGATGCCGATGAGGTCGCTGAGGCTTTCCTCGCGTTACATCATAGTGGGAAAGTGCGCCACTTTGGGGTATCTAACTTTACGCCGGCGCAGTTTACGCTTTTACAATCGCGCCTGCCTTTTACCCTGGCCACTAACCAGGTCGAGCTCTCGCCGGTACATCAGCCGCTGCTGCTTGACGGCACCCTCGATCAACTCCAGCAGTTGCGCATTCGCCCGATGGCCTGGTCCTGCCTCGGCGGCGGACGCCTGTTCAACGACGAAAGCTTCCAGCCGCTGCGCGACGAGCTGGCGCAAATTGCCCAGGAGCTCAACGCAGAAAGCATTGAGCAGGTGGTTTATGCCTGGGTATTGCGCTTGCCGTCGAAACCGCTGCCGATTATTGGCTCGGGGAAAATCGAGCGCGTGCGCTCAGCTATTGTGGCGGAAAAACTGCATATGACGCGCCAGCAGTGGTTCCGCATTCGTAAAGCGGCGCTGGGTTACGACGTCCCGTAAGCCAGATTACGCCTCCGGATGCCGCTACCTGGTTTACACTTATCAGGGATACGGCTAATCCGGAGGTGTTATGCAACGATGTTTACTCGCTATTTTCACTCTCGCATTTTGCGCTGGCGCTCAGGCCGCCAGTGAAGATGTCTCCCTCAATCTTGTCACCAGCCAGAGCGTTGGCCAGGCCGTCGGCAGCGTTAAAATCACTGAAACCGACAGAGGCCTTGAGTTTACGCCTGATTTACGCGCGCTTCCGCCGGGCAAACACGGCTTTCATATCCACGCAGAAGGGAGCTGCCAACCGGCGATAAAAGACGGTAAAGCGGTCGCCGCTGGCGCGGCGGGCGGTCATTTCGACCCACAACATACCGGCAAACATGAAGGGCCATTAGGGGCAGGGCATCTCGGCGATCTTCCTTTGCTGGTGGTGAACGACGATGGCGTGGCTAACCAACCGGTTATTGCCCCGCGCCTGAAAACGCTCGCGGAAGTGAAGGGCAAAGCGCTGATGGTGCATGTCGGAGGCGATAATATGGCCGATAGCCCGCAGCCGCTGGGCGGCGGCGGCGAGCGTTTTGCCTGCGGGGTGATTAAGTAGTCCGTTCGGTAATGGTGCCGGCAATCGGCGCTTGTTCTAACTGCGATAGCGAGCAGTATAACCGCCAGATAATCGCCGCCAGCTCTTTAGCCGCCGGCTGATGATGGTGGTTAAGGGTATCGCATATCCGCTGCAACTCCAGCAACGTCGAGGCAAGTGGGCGTTGCTGGACGCCGCGTTCACTCATGACGTCGCGTAGCAGGCTGATACACAAGTCGCGCACCTGTGAAAGTGGATCGGAGCGTGTCTCCCAGTCGCGTAGTTGCCACACGACATGCGAACAGTTGAGCAGCACCACGCCCCAGCGCAGCAGCCAACGTCGCGCCAGCGCGTCCTGGCTGCTGCTTAACTGGCTAATGTGGTGGTACACCAGTGACTCAAATTCATGCTCGCTATGCTGCGGGCGTCGGCTCAACTGATCGACAAAGTGACGCCGTAACGCACGAATATGGCGGCGGCTTTTCCGCGCATCCGAGCCGGGGCTGATAATCGCAAAGGCAAGCCACGCAAGACCGACACCAATGATTTTGCCCAGGTTATCATTAAGGAACGAGGCAAAGTCGTAAACCGGAGGGTTGGTGACCGAAATAAACGATCCCATAAAGACGATTAACTGCCCCCACAGCCCTGCGAGCTTCGGCATCTGGAGTTTCAATAACTGCATGGTGGTGAGCAGCGGGAACAGAAACAGTAAAAACTGCCACAAGTCGGTTATCTGCACCATTAGGCCAAACTTCACCATAAAGCTGAACAGCGACAACAGCACCAGCGTACGCATCAATAAGGTGAGCGATTTAAAGGGCGAAGGCGATATCGAGTAGAGTACGCAGCTAATGGCGGCGAGGGTGAGCGCGGCGGCGCAGGCCTGCCATTGGGTGCTGATACCCCAGGCGCCCACGGCCACCAGCGCGCAGAAGGTCCGTAAGCCGTTCCATAACGCTTCCGCCTGATCGGTATGGCGCGACAGCGCGGGCGCCGAAGGCACATTGAACACCGTGATAGCGCTGGCGTTCTCGATGCGGCGGATCCAGCGGCTGCTTTCGAGATAGATACGACAGAAATAACGCAGCCGTTTCCAGAACGCCAGATGGCGATAGTCGGCGTTAGGGCCGGGGGCTAGCGGCACCAGAATTCGCGCCACGCTATAAACATTTGCGTGCGGATTGGCGAGCTCGCTAAGTAACGTTTCCAGCACCACCCGCGTATTACCAGGCGCATCCGGCCAGTTCAATAACATTCGCCGCAGGCTGGAGATGACGCTGGTCATTCGCAACTGCTGATGCAGCAGATAATTCAGCAAGGGATTCTGCCGTCTGAAACGATAATGGCTCCAGAAGGCCTGGATACGCAGTAGATTCATAGTCAGGATCTGACCGATGACGCTTTCATGGGCGCTACGAATCGCATCGGTTGTTTCCGGCACCCACAGCAGGCTGGCATGCTCTAATAACCGGGAGTGCATATTCTTCAGTGCCGTCAGCAGCGTGACGCCATCCGAGGTACTGGGCAGGATCATCATCATGAATCCGCCGGACAATATCCCCACAATCACTTCACAGACCCGCGACTGAGCGATAGTCCACAGTTCATTCGCGTCGGTAACATTTATAACCGGGAAGGCGATGATTGCGCAGGTATAGCCCGCCAGTTGAAAAGCGTAGGCGACGTTATTGGTAAACATCGCGCAGGCCCAGGTACAGAGCGCAATCCAGGCTGAGATACTGAATAAGAATAGCCACGGGTCGTTAAGGGTATGGCCCGCCAGTAGCAGGGCGGCGCAGGCGCCGAGCAGGCTGCCGGCGATACGGCCAAAACTCTTACTGATAACGCCGCCGACGGTCGGGAAGCTCACGACTGCGGCTGAGGTCATTGCCCAGTAGGGCTCATCAAGATCCAGCGCATAGGCGATGCTAAGCGCCAGACACATGGCTATCCCATTGCGCAATGCGTAGCGCCATTGCGGGCGGCTGGCTTTAAACCACGGCAGTGATTGCCAGCGCAGAGCCTGCAGCTTCATTATTGTCCGCCAATTGACACGGTACAGGTGGTACCTGAAACCAATGTGACATCCGCAGGGAGTTTATCGAACTCGATACGTACCGGTACGCGTTGCGCGAGGCGCACCCACGGAATATTGGGTTTAATATTAGCGACTAACGCCGAACCGCCTTCGACGCTCTGGTCGACGATAGCGCGGCCAATGCTGGAAACGTGACCCTGTAACGTTTGTTTGCTGCTGTAAAGAACGACCTGGGCGCTATCACCTTCGCGGATGTGACGTAGTTTGGTCTCTTCAAAATAACCCAGCACATAGAAAGAGTGGCTGTCGACAAGGGCAAATACGGGATGGCCGACGGAGGCATAGTCCCCGACCCGCGTTGACAAATTAGTTATCCAGCCATCAACCGGGGCTTTAACCACGGTTTGCGTCAGCTGCCACTGCGCATGCTCCAGCGCGGCTTGCGCCACGCCAACGACCGCTTTAGCCGCCTCATACGTCGTATTGGCGGTATTCAGGGCGGTATTGACGGTTTCCATATCTTCAGCGGAGATGAAGTTTTGCGACAGACTGCGGCGGCGAGTAACGTCGCTGGCGGCCTTAGTTTGCTCGGCTTTGGCTTTTGCCAGTTCCGCTTTGGCTTTTGCCAATTGCGCCTGAGCGTTTAATACCGCAATGCGATAAGGCGTATCGTCAATACGGAACAGCACGTCGCCGGCGTTGACCAATTGGTTATCTTTAACATTCAACTGCAAAATACTGCCGGAGACCTGCGGGGTGATGCCGACTTGTTCGGCGCGGATTTTACCGTCGCGGGTCCATGGCGACTGAGTGTAGTAGTTCCAGACCAGCCAGGCGGCGATGATTGCGCAGGCGGCGATAATTAAGGTTGAGAGATATTTTAGTTTCTTCATGAAATGAGCATCACAAGAGAGTCAGGAGAACCAGCGCCAGGCAAACGGCCAGCGCAAACAGGGAAAGGTCCATCAGCAGGGGATGCCAGATTTCGCCGGCGTACATCCAGTCGCGCAACTGACGATGAACTATTAGCCAAATAAAGAAACCAAGCACGACGGCTTTAAATAACGGGGGAAAATAGATAGAAGCGCCGAACACCAGGTCCTGTAGCGACAATCCGGGAGTGTTAAGACTCAGTTTCACAAGCAAAAATCCTTTGCCATTGCAGGGATAATGTTCTTGGTGATGAATTAGTTCACATTGTAAATCATTGTTTTGAATTTAGTGAATCAAGTAATTCATTTGTTTTGGTAATTTAAATGCTGCACACTATTCTAAAAGCAGTATAATAACTTAGCAAGCTAATTATAAGGAGATGAAATTGGAATCGCCACTTGGTTCTGATCTGGCACGTTTGGTACGCGTTTGGCGCGCGCTGATCGACCATCGCCTGAAACCTCTGGAGTTAACGCAGACGCACTGGGTCACGCTGCATAACATTCATCAGCTACCTCCTGAGCAGTCGCAAATCCAGTTGGCCAAGGCTATTGGTATTGAACAGCCCTCTTTGGTGCGCACGCTGGATCAACTGGAGGAGAAAGGGCTTATTTCTCGCCAGACTTGTGCAAACGATCGCCGGGCGAAACGTATCAAGCTAACGGAAAAGGCTGAACCGCTGATCAACCAAATGGAAGACGTGATCGGCAAAACGCGTGATGAAATCCTTGCAGGTGTATCAAAGCAGGAAGTCGAAACGCTGCTCAACTTAATCCGTAAACTTGAAAACAATATCCTCGATCTTCAGGCTAAAGACTAGCCAGGAACAGGGCTCTGCGCTTGCAGAGCCCTTTCAATTATTTATTCTGCCAGACCACCACGCGATTGCGGCCACCGTTTTTCGCCGCGTACATAGCCGTATCCGCGCGCTTAACGCACTCTTCAGCCTCAATGAGCGAGCTTGTCGCCGTGTAGACACCCATACTAATGGTCATTTGTTCCGGCAGTGAATCCTGCCCGGCGCTGACCATCTGGCGAATTCGCTCGGCTATCGCCAGCGCATCATCAGCATCAGTATTTACCAACAACAGGGCAAACTCTTCGCCGCCGATGCGCGCGGCAATATCCTCACGACGGACATGGGTTTGTAATACGCTGGCGGCAAACTGAATCACCTTGTCACCCTGGACATGACCGTAGTTGTCGTTGATACGCTTAAAGTGATCGAGATCGCTGACGATGACGGAAAGCGGTTGTGCTGCTGAAGTATGCGGCAATAGTCCATTCAGCGTGTCGTAAAAGTAGCTGCGGTTGTACAGTCCGGTTAACGGGTCACGGATAGAGTTCTGATATGAATTTATGTATTTGTTGTTAGAGTCGCGATAGAGAAGAAAAACGTCGCTTAACAGGACGAACAGCATAAATAAGGTACTTAAGGTTTCGAACAGGCGCGCCTGATTCCAGGCGATAATATGCTGACTACCTGTCGCTGTGAGTAATACGTTTAGCGTAAATATATAGGCGGCACAGAAAAATGCGCCGCTGTACCAGAAGATATTACGTAGCCGGGTTAGCATAATCAATAATATCAACGTACATACCCAGGCTAAAAATAGCAGCCAGCCCATCCAGTAATGCCATAACGGAGTAAAAGTGCTGGTGATATCGTCGATAAAATCGATGCTTAGTAACGGACTATTACTGGAGTGTAGCCAGGATAAAATAAGAATGGCGGCACTGAATAGAAAGCATACCGTCAGTATTATAGCATGTGCGCCAGCAGCCTGGTTAAGATGTTGGCGAAAACGATATATTATAATGGCAGTGATAAATAACACGGCCATCAGAATATTGCGGAACGAATAAAAGATCAGCGCGTCATTTTGTTTAACAATATATTCGCTGTTGCACAGTAGCCAGCCGGGATAGCTGCTCAGAGTGCCTAGCATCAACAGGGCAGAGCTGGCAAAAGCGAAGGCGATGGGCATCAGATACAGCCGGTTTTTATCACACCAATACTTCATGCTCATAAAACAAGAAATAGTAATGTGAAAAATCATTAATATTATTGTCAGTAAAGGGAAAAGTGGTGATGAAGTCGTAGGGATACGATTAACAACTGAATTAGATAATAAATCGATCGTAATAATTGCCAGGCTGCAGGCAATAATATAAGCAAATAAGCGGTGTGATAACCGGTTTAGTTTCAGAGGCACAGGCAAACTCCCGCGATAAAAGGGCGGATAAAAACGACGTGCAGGTCGCTAAATGAAAAAGACCACTTCAGGCTAACGAATTAATCAACGGGAAATATTGCGCAAACGCAAGTTGTCGCAGAGAAATATCAATAAAATTGATATATGTATGATAAATTATTTGGAGCTAAATAATAATTATGAGGGATTAATGCGGCCAATAAAGGCCGCATTAGAGAGGCTTAACGCGGGGAAACCGTCACTTGACTGCCGCTGCCGGCAATGGCTACGCGCTGGCCGACGGAGAATGGGGTGTTACCCTGTTTCTGAACCACCATGATGGTGTTACCGTCGTCTTTACGGATTTCCAGCTCAACGCCCTGCGTTTTGTTCATCGCGCCCTGTACGCCCTGACCGGCTACGCCACCGGCAACCGCGCCTGCAGCGGTTGCAAGAGAACGACCGGTACCGCCGCCGATGGTATTACCAAGGAAGCCACCGAGTACCGCGCCGCCAATCGCGCCGATGGCATTGCTGTCATCGCCGCTTTGGATCTGGACCGCACGGGTATGTACGATGGTACCGTAGGTCACGCTTTGCACCTGCTTGGCTTCTGAGGCTGTGTAAACATCGCCGGATAGGCCACTGCTGCTGACGCAACCCGCCAGGGTTAAGCCAATCATCGAGACAGCCAAAACACGTAAAATCATCTATGAATCTCCTGTGTACCAAAATGTTCCAGTGAACTTCCATGTGGTCAATTATATGGCATTTAAGCGTTCGCTGGCATAGCTTCCTTATGGACCGTTTAAAAATAATAAGGTTCGCTTTAACGACGGATAAACGTAAGTACTTTATCTAACAAATTCTTGCGGCAGAACTATTGTTAAAAAGTATTAGTGCGCCATAGCATTGCACGCTGCTTTATGATGCACTGATGGCACTGCAAAAGTCATGGAATGAGGGTAGGCGTATGAAATCAGGTCGTTTTATTGGCGTAATGTCTGGCACCAGCCTTGATGGCGTTGATGTTGTTCTGGCGGCAATAAATGAAAACATAGTGGCGCAGCAGGCGAGCCTCTCGTACCCCATCCCGGTCAATCTGAAAGAAGATATTTTAGCGATTTGCCAGGGGCAGCAGCTGACCTTGTCGCAACTGGGGCGACTCGATACCCGTTTGGGCCGGCTATTTTCTGACGCAGTATTAGCGCTGATGCGCCAGCAGAACCTTCAACCTGAGGATATCGTCGCTATCGGTTGCCATGGCCAGACGGTGTGGCATGAGCCGACCGGGGATGCGCCGCACACGATGCAAATAGGCGATAACAATCAGATCGCAGCGCATACCGGCGTGACCGTGGTGGGGGATTTCCGCCGCCGCGATATGGCGCTTGGCGGCCAGGGCGCGCCGCTAGTCCCTGCCTTCCATCAGGCTCTGTTGGCGCACCCGGTTGAAAGGCGCATGGTGCTTAACATCGGCGGCATAGCCAACCTTTCCTTGCTGGTTCCGGGGCAGCCGGTACGCGGTTACGACACCGGGCCGGGAAATATGCTGATGGACGCCTGGATCTGGCGCCAGTGTGGTAAACCCTACGATAAAGACGCGCAATGGGCCAGTGAAGGCAAAGTCTTGCTACCGCTGCTGCAGGATATGCTTAGCGACCCGTGGTTCGCGTTACCCGCGCCGAAGAGCACCGGTCGCGAGTATTTCAATTATGGTTGGCTGGAAAAACATCTGGCGCGCTACGCCAATCTGCGAGGGCAGGATGTTCAGGCTACGCTGACAGAACTGACCGCAGTGACTATCAGTGAGCAGGTTTTGTTAAGCGGCGGCTGCGAGCGTTTGTTAGTTTGCGGCGGCGGGGCGCGAAATCCGCTGTTGATGGCGCGTCTGGCGGCGCTGCTGCCAGGTACTGAAGTCACGACCACCGATGACGCCGGCATCAGCGGCGACGATATGGAAGCGTTGGCCTTTGCGTGGCTGGCATGGCGTACGCTTGCTGGCCTGCCGGGTAATCTTCCTTCCGTTACCGGCGCCAGCGAAGCGACCATTCTTGGCGCCATCTATCCCGCGAATCGAGCGCAGAATCAGAGTTAACTGAAGTCGCTATTTTTTATTTACCGGTAAACTGGACGAAATTCCGGGAGGGCGGTTTGCTCTCCTGACCGGGAAAGTCGAAGGCATACTCATGAAAAAAATTCTTATTGCGGTAGTCCCTTTCATGCTGGCAGGGTGTAGCTATTACAACCAATTCGTTGAACGGATGCAGACCGACACCCTTGAATATCAGTGCGATCAAAAACCGTTGACTGTCCATCTGAACAACGCGCGTCAGCAGGTTAGTTTTATCTATGATAATCAGCAATTAAACCTGACCCAGGGGCTCTCGGCTTCCGGTTCGCGTTATACTGATGGCGTTTATGTCTTCTGGTCGAAGGGCGACAGCGCCACCGTTTATAAGCGCGACCGCGTCGTACTGGACAACTGCCAGTTGCAGACCGCGAAACGTTGAGATTTCCGTAGCGGGGGCGCACAATAACGCCACCCTATGACAACGATCTCAATGGTTATGTCTGATAACGACGAATTGCAGCAAATCGCGCATCTGCGCCGTGAATACACCCGTGGCGGCCTTCGTCGCCACGATCTTCCCGCTGAACCCCTGATGTTATTTGAACGTTGGTTGCGTCAGGCCTGCGACGCTAAGCTTGCCGACCCGACGGCAATGGTGGTCGCGACCGTTGATGAAAACGGCCAGCCCTATCAACGCATCGTATTGTTAAAGCACTATGACGAAAAAGGGTTGGTGTTTTATACCAACCTGGGTAGTCGCAAAGCACATCAAATCGAAAAAAATCCCCATATCAGCCTGCTGTTTCCCTGGCATATGCTGGAGCGGCAGGTGATGGTAATCGGCCAGGCAGAGCGTCTGTCGACGCTGGAAGTGGTGAAGTATTTCCACAGCCGGCCGCGCGATAGCCAGATCGGCGCCTGGGTCTCCCAACAGTCCAGCCGTATCTCCGCGCGTGGGATCCTGGAAAGTAAATTCCTCGAGCTGAAACAGAAATTCCAGCAAGGCGAAGTGCCGTTGCCGAGTTTCTGGGGCGGCTTCCGCGTCAGCATCGAACAAATGGAGTTCTGGCAGGGCGGCGAACATCGTCTACACGACCGCTTTTTATACCAGCGGCAAAATGATGGCTGGCAAATCGACCGTCTGGCGCCATAAAGGACGCAAAATGTTGTTTTAAGCGCTGGTGCTACGTGCTCCGGCGCTTTATTCTATGTACCTTTCGCGTCTGGCGAAAAGTCGTGTACCGGCAAAGGTGCAGTCGTTTATACATGGAGAATTTGATGGCAAGCAGTAACTTGATTAAACAATTGCAAGAGCGGGGGCTGGTAGCCCAGGTGACGGACGAAGAAGCGTTAGCAGAGCGACTGGCGCAAGGCCCGATCGCGCTCTATTGCGGCTTCGATCCTACCGCTGACAGCTTGCACTTGGGGCATCTTGTTCCATTGTTATGCCTGAAACGCTTCCAGCAGGCAGGCCACAAGCCTGTGGCGCTGGTGGGCGGCGCGACCGGTCTGATTGGCGACCCGAGCTTCAAAGCCGCTGAGCGTAAACTCAATACCGAAGATACCGTGCAGCAGTGGGTGGACAAAATCCGTAAACAGGTTGCGCCATTCCTCGATTTCAACTGCGGCGACAACTCGGCGATTGCCGCGAATAACTACGACTGGTTCGGCGGCATGAACGTGCTGACTTTCCTGCGTGACATCGGTAAGCACTTCTCTGTGAACCAGATGATCAACAAAGAAGCGGTGAAGCAGCGTCTGAACCGTGACGATCAGGGTATCTCTTTCACCGAGTTTTCCTATAACCTGCTGCAGGGTTATGACTTTGCCTGCCTGAATAAACTGCACGGCGTGGCGCTACAAATCGGCGGCTCCGACCAGTGGGGTAACATCACATCTGGTATCGACCTGACCCGTCGTTTGCACCAGAATCAGGTCTTCGGTTTGACCGTTCCGCTGATCACCAAGGCCGATGGCACCAAGTTCGGTAAAACCGAAGGCGGCGCGGTATGGCTGGATCCGAAGAAAACCAGCCCGTACAAATTCTACCAGTTCTGGATCAACACCGCGGATGCGGACGTTTATCGCTTCCTGAAGTTCTTCACCTTCATGGACATTGCAGAGATCAATGCGCTGGAAGAAGAAGATAAGAACAGCGGTAAGGCGCCGCGCGCGCAGTACGTGCTGGCAGAGCAGGTGACGCGTCTGGTCCACGGCGAAGAAGGCCTGGAAGCAGCGAAACGTATTACTGAAAGCCTGTTCAACGGCAATCTGAGCGACCTGAGCGAAGCGGATTTTGAACAGCTGGCGCAAGACGGCGTGCCGATGATCGAAATGGAAAAGGGCGCCGATCTTCTGCAAGCGCTGGTGGATTCCGAGCTGCAGCCGTCCCGCGGCCAGGCGCGTAAAACCGTAGCCTCCAACGCGGTGACCATTAACGGTGAAAAACAGTCCGATCCGGAATATGTATTCAGCGATAGCGACCGCCTGTTCGGCCGCTATACCTTACTGCGTCGCGGTAAGAAGAATTACTGCCTGATCTGCTGGAAATAAAAAATAAAACCAGGGCGTGGGAAACCACGCCCTTTTTCTTTTTAGGGTTGTGGTAAGAAAATGAAGAACATCCTCGCCATTCAGTCTCACGTTGTGTTTGGCCATGCGGGCAACAGCGCCGCTGAATTTCCGATGCGCCGTCTCGGCGCCAACGTCTGGCCCCTCAATACCGTTCAGTTTTCCAACCATACGCAGTACGGTAAATGGACCGGCTGCGTCATGCCGCCTTCGCATTTGACCGAAATCGTGCAGGGGATTGCCGACATCGATAAGCTGCGGAGCTGTGATGCGGTACTGAGCGGTTACCTTGGCTCCGCCGAGCAGGGCGAACATATTCTCGGCATCGTGCGTCAGGTTAAAGCGGCGAATCCGGCAGCGAAATATTTTTGCGATCCGGTGATGGGCCACCCGGAAAAAGGCTGTATCGTCGCCCCTGGGGTGGCTGAATTCCACGTACGCTATGCGCTGCCGGCCAGCGATATTATCGCGCCGAATCTTGTCGAGCTGGAGATCCTGTGCGGCCATCCGGTTGCTAACGTTGATGAAGCCGTTAGCGCAGCGCGTGAGCTGATAGCGCAAGGGCCGCAGGTCGTGCTGGTGAAGCATCTGGCGCGGGCGGGGATGAGTATGGATCGCTTTGAGATGTTGCTGGTGACAGCGGATGAAGCCTGGCATATCAGTCGCCCGCTGGTCGATTTTGGCAGCCGTCAGCCGGTCGGCGTGGGCGATGTGACCAGCGGCCTGCTGCTGGTTAAGCTACTGCAGGGCGCCAGCCTGCGCGATGCCCTTGAGCACGTCACTGCGGCAGTGTATGAAATCATGTTGGCAACCAAAAATATGCAGGAGTATGAACTGCAGGTGGTGGCGGCACAGGACCGCATCGCCAAACCGGAGCATTACTTCAGCGCTACGCAACTGTAAGCGCGATGGCATGCCCGCTTGCGGGCATGCCAATGGTTTACTTCAGACCTTCCGCCGACAGCGCCGCCGCAACGGACGGACGCGCCGCGACATGCGCCATCCAGGCGCCAATATTCGCGTACGCTTCCATATTCAGTTTCACCGCATACCCCCAGCGCAGGACCGTGAACAGATAGCCATCAGCTATGGTAAAGCGATGCCCATTCAGCCACTGTTTATCTTTCAGCGCCTCATCGACATACTGCAGCTTTTTCTCCAGCAGGGCACGCACCGTTGGCTTGTAGTCATCCGGCGTATCCGGGCGGAACAGCGGGGTGAAGCCTTTATGTAATTCGGTGGCGACGTAATTCAGCCATTCCAGCGTCTGGTAGCGGGCAATGGTACCCACTGGCGCCAGCAGCTGACGGTCGGGTACACGGTCGGCAATGTACTGCATGATGGCCACGCCCTCGGTCAGCAGCACTTCGTCGTCAAGCAGCAGCGCGGGAACCTGACCCTTAGGGTTAATCAGCAGGTAGTCATCGCCATTTTCGAGGCGTTTCTTCGCCAGGTCGACGCTATCGATGGTAAAGTCGAGGCCGCTTTCGCGCAGGGCGATATGAGAGGCAAGGGAACAGGCGCCGGGCTTGTAGAACAGTTTCATCAGTAACTCCTCGTAGCTGCAGTTTTCTGTATGTTAGTCCGCCCAGGGACAAAAAAAAAGCCGCTAACAAACGTTAGCGGCCTAAATTTATTGGTTTTCCCGGAGCATTTAAGCGGTTGCGGTTTCGCGCGCTTTGGCGACAGCGTCGTCGTCAAGAGTCATGCGGTTCAGCTTCGGCGCGGTCAGCAGCATCAGGAAGGCGATGACTGCGGTCGCGATACCAATCTGCAGGAACACGTGGCCGTAAACATCCAGAGAAACCAGCGGGTCGGTCACGTTTTCCGGTACTGCCATCAGGTTAGCGATTTTACCTGCAATGATGGCGGCGCCTGCGGTGGTCAGGAACCAGCTACCCATGATGAAGCCCATCAGACGTTGCGGTACCAGTTGAGCCACCATCGCCAGGCCGAGGCCGGAAATCATCAGTTCGCCGATACTCTGCAGCGCGTAGCTGAGGATCAACCAGTTGACGGAGACGATACCAGCATCGCTGGCGAATTTGGTACCCAGCGGCAGCACCAGGAAAGCGCCGGAGCACAGTACCATACCGATGGCGAATTTATGCGGCATCGGCAGGCGATCACCCATCTTGTTATAAATCGCCGCCAGAATCGGGCTACCAATCATAATCCAGAACGGGTTCAACGCCTGATACTGCTCCGGTTCGAACGCGATACCCAGAATCGAGTGCTCAACGTTACGGATCGCGAAGAAGTTCAGCGAGGTTGGCATCTGGCTGTACAGTACGAAGAAGACAATCGCTTCAACCATCAGCAGGAAAGCAACGATCATTTTACGACGCGCCGCGCCCTGCAGCGCCATGGCTTCTTTAGCGAAGATGATAACAATACCCAGTGCGATGACGCCCAGCGCCATACGTGCGATGCCCTGGTTGTGCAGCAGCCAGGTGGCAATCGCGACCAGCACGACTACGCCGACGATAGTTGCCAGCAGTTTGCCGACATGCACCGGTGCGAAGTCAGGTTTGGAACCGTACTGTTTAACCCACTTCTGGCAGAAGGCAAAGTTAACCACGGTAATCAGCATGCCCACGACGCTCAGCGCGAACGCCACGCTCCAGCCGAACTTCGCTGCCAGCCACGGTGTAGCCAGCATAGAGAAGAAGGAACCGATATTGACGGACATGTAGTACATGGTGAATGCACCGTCCAGACGCGGGTCGTTCTTGTCGTAGCAGGTAGAGAGCAGGGAGGACGGGTTAGCTTTGAACAGGCCGTTACCGACGGCGATAGTCGCCATACCCATATAGACGATGGCGGCATCGTGACCGGACCAGGCAACCAGCGCATAGCCGATAGCCAGGACAATCGCGCCAAGCATGATGACGCGTTTGGTGCCAAGTACCTTGTCGCCGAGCCATCCGCCGATAGCGACCAGGCCATAAACCAGTGCACTAAAGGAAGAGAACAGGGTGATAGAATCCGCTTCCGACATACCCAGCTGTTTTACCAGGTAAACGGCCATGATCCCTTGCAGGCCGTAATAACCAAAACGCTCCCATAACTCAATGGAGAAGATGAGATAAAACGCTCTTGGTTGTTTGAAAGCGTTCAGACTCACGCTTTCTGCTGGTTTATTGTTTGCAGTTGACACATATACCTCTTTTTTTACATCCCATATTAACGGGGGCTGTTTGGGGCGCAATCGCGAAGGACCGCCGCCTTTATAGTTATTCTTGGAGGGAAAACGGCAAGTAATGTTCACTATCCTGCCCCATCAGGCAATAGCTTTGTAATACTCTGTTACACATAACCAAGCCACTATAATTAGCCAGTCATGCAAATGTTATACAGAGTTAAATTTCACCTATTCGTTAAACCTGATATTTTAATCTGTGGCGGGCGGCTACTGAGGGGATAAAGGCGATATATTCTGCTTTTTGACCTTGAAGGTAGTGGGATGGCCTATATTCCGAAAAATAAGCAGGCTATTGTCCTGTTGTCTAAGGCTCTGATATTGAAATTGCTGGCTTTTTGCATCATTTTTGCAACAGTTATTTAACGATGAGTTGCATGGATGATCTTGATCACAAATACATAGAAAATTTTCGCCGGTAAAAAACGAATGCGCTGATCGTTCGTTATATAACCGCATAATTATCCATCTAAATGGCAAAACTATGGAGTGATTATCGGTGTGGATGGTAAAACATAGAGCCATAACCACAGGTTAGGTTATGGCTCCAGGCTGGCGATGATGAAAAAGGCGTCTACGGGGGGGAGCGGTCATATTCACAAGATATGCAGAAATCAGGACTCTACCTTCTCTTTATACTCGCACAAATCTTCAATCAGGCAGGAACCACAGCGCGGTTTTCGCGCGATGCAAGTGTAACGGCCGTGAAGAATAAGCCAGTGGTGGCAGTCAACTTTAAACTCCGCCGGCACCACCTTTAACAACTTTTCTTCGACTTGTTCAACGTTCTTGCCGGGAGCAAATTGTGTCCGATTGCAAACGCGGAAGATATGGGTGTCGACGGCGATAGTCGGCCAGCCAAAGGCGGTATTCAGCACGACATTAGCGGTTTTACGTCCGACCCCCGGTAATGCCTCCAGCGCCGCCCGGTCTTCCGGCACCTCACCGTTATGTTTCTCCAGTAAGATGCGGCAAGTCTTAATGACGTTTTCGGCTTTACTATTAAACAAGCCAATGGTTTTGATATAGGACTTCACGCCGTCAACGCCAAGCTCCAGCATCGCCGCCGGCGTATTGGCGACCGGATAGAGCTTCGCCGTCGCTTTGTTGACGCTCACATCGGTGGCCTGCGCCGACAGCAGCACCGCTATAAGTAGCTCGAACGGTGAGGTGAAATTGAGTTCGGTGGTTGGGTGCGGGTCGTTGTCCCGCAGCCTGGTCAGGATCTCCAGGCGTTTGGCTTTATTCATCTTACGCTTTCCCTGTCACATCAGTTGGGGCGACGGAGACGGCCTGCGCCGCTTTCGCCTTACGCTGCTTAGTACGCTCATCAATGAGGTATTTTACCGCCAGCATCATACCGAGGCCAATGAAAGCGCCCGGCGGTAGCATCGCCAGCAGGAACGGCGTATCGGTATGGAAAACTTCAATACGCAGGACTTTCGCCCAACTGCCTAATAAGCTATCGGCGCCATCAAACAGTGTGCCATTGCCGATTATTTCGCGCAGCGACCCCAGCACAAACATGGCGCAGGTCGCGCCCATACCAATGGAAAAACCATCGAGCGCCGACAGCGACGGCCCTTTTTTGGCGGCGAACGCTTCGGCGCGCCCCACCACGATACAGTTGGTGACGATAAGCGGAATGAAGATACCCAGCGATTGATACAGGCCGAAAGCGTAGGCGTTGATAAGCATTTGTACCACGCTGACTACCGAGGCGATGATCATCACGTAGATCGGAATACGGATCTCCGCCGGCGTCCAGCGGCGCAGGCTGGAGATGGTGAGGTTGGTTAGCGTTAGTACCAGCGTGGTCGCCAGGCCGAGGCCCAGGGCATTGGTAGCCGTTGAGGTAACCGCAAGCAGGGGACACATCCCTAACAGCTGAACCAGCGCCGAGTTATTCTTCCACAACCCTTGAACAATGACGTCTTTTACTTCGCTCATGGCTTAGTCTCCGCAGGCGGTGAATTCAGGGATCTGCGCGGGCAGCGTTTGCGCATACAGACCCGCGCGTTTAACGGCATTTACCACCGCGCGTGGGGTAATGGTCGCGCCGGTGAATTGGTCGAAATCGCCACCGTCTTTTTTCACCGCCCAGTGGCTATCATTTTGACCATGGATAACCTTGCCGCTGAAGTGGGTAATCCAGTCAGAAATACGCAGTTCGATCTTATCACCGAGCCCGGGCGTCTCATGATGCTCGGTGACACGTGAACCGAGAACGGTGCCTTTAAAGTCGGCTGCTACCAGCAGCTGAATCGCCCCGGAATAACCATCTGGTGCCGTGGCTTCCATCACCGCGCCGACCGGCGCATTGTTATTCTTTGCAATCCATACTTTATGCTGACCTTTGCCTAACTGCGGCGCGGTCACCAGATAACAGCTTTGCAGCAGGTCGTTATTATAACTCTCCGCTGGCAGGACCTGATCGAACAGGGCCTTTTGCTGCAGCGCGGCCTGCTGCTCGATGGTGTTTTTGGTTAACTCATTGATGGCGGCCGTTAGTCCGGTAGAGCCAGCGGCAAAGAGCGCCAGCGTGATGCCGTGTTTACGCATGCTTTTTAACATGACGACTCCTTAACGGTGGCCATACACGCGCGGACGCGTGTAGTAGTCAATCAATGGGACGGTTATATTCGCTAGCAGCACGGCAAAGGCGACGCCGTCCGGATAACCGCCGAAGCTGCGGATCAGCCACACCAGTAAACCTGCCAGCGCGCCGAAAATCAGGCGTCCGCGGTTGGTGGTGGATGCCGTCACCGGATCGGTAAGGATAAAGAACGCCCCGAGCATGGTGGCGCCGGAAAGCAGATGCATTTGCGGCGATGCCAGGCTTTCCGGCGAGAAAATCCAGCCGAGAGTGGCGCAGACGGCAAGGCTTAGCAGGAAGCTCACCGGGATATGCCAGCGAATGGTTTTTTGCCAAAGCAGGAACAGACCGCCAGCCAGCCAGGCGAGGTTAACCCATTGCCAGCCAAGGCCGGCCAGTTGGCCGCCGTAAATTGGATACTGCAGGATCTCTTTTGCGCTGTGTCCGGCATGAAGCGAAGTCTTAAATGTATCCAGCGGCGTGGCCTGGCTGATACCGTCGATTCCCATGCGCAGGCTGTTCATATCGCCGCCGCTAGCGGTATGGCCGCTGAAAATAACCTGCAGCGCATCCATAAAGCCAGGAACCTGAGCGGCAATTTCGTGCGGCGGTAACCAGGAGGTCATCTGCACCGGGAAAGAGATTAGCAGAACGACATAGCCGATCATTGCCGGGTTAAAGGGGTTATGTCCTAATCCGCCGTACAGTTGCTTGGCAATCACCACCGCAAAGGCGGTGCCCAACACCACCATCCACCACGGCGCCAGCGGCGGGATACTGACGGCCAACAACAGCCCGGTCAGCAGGGCAGAGTTATCCGCAAGGGTTGCCGCGATATTCTGTTTGCGCAACTTGAGAATAGCCGCTTCGGTTCCCCATGCGGTGAAGGCCGCGAGGATAATCTGCAACAGGGTACCCCAGCCGAAAAACCAGCTCTGGACGACAATACCAGGGATCGCCGCCAGCAGCACCAGGAGCATAATTCGCGAGGTCTGGCGCTGGTTGTGGGTATAAGGGGAGCTTGCGATTCTGAAAACCATTTATTCCTCGTTAACTGCCTGCTGTGTTGCTTTACGTGCCTGAACGCGAGCGATAGCTGCCGCGACGGCCGCTTTACGCGGATCGTCATTGGCGGCGTCCGGCGCGGTTTGTTGTTCTGCTTGTTGGGCGGCTTTACGCGCCTTGGCGCGGGCGATAGCGGCCTCAACGGCGGCTTTACGCGGATCGACCGCGGGCGCTGTCTCAACCGTGGTTTCACTTTCGGCAGAGGGAGCGGCGTTTTCAACCTGCTGCGCGGTTTTACGCGCTTTGGCGCGAGCGATAGCGGCTTCAACGGCGGCTTTGCGCGGATCGACCGCGGGCGCAGCTTCAGCCGTGGTTTCACTTTCGGCAGAGGGAGCGGCGTTTTCACCCTGCTGCGCGGCTTTGCGCGCTTTGGCGCGAGCGATAGCGGCCTCAACGGCGGCTTTACGCGGATCGACCGCGGGCGCAGCTTCAGCGGTAGTTTCACTTTCGGCAGAGGGAGCGGCGTTTTCACCCTGCTGCGCGGCTTTACGCGCTTTGGCGCGAGCGATAGCGGCTTCAACGGCGGCTTTGCGCGGATCGCTTGCATCGGTTGTCGATTCAACAGCGGCTTGCTGTTCAGCTTTGCGCGCCCGGGCCTCGGCTTTACGCGCTTCGCGGGCGGCAATCGCTTCGCTGTTATCTGGTTTGCTGCCGGATTGAATAACAATCGGCTGCGCCGCATCACGCTGCTTATCACGCACGCGGGCCAACGCGGCGTTAATGGCATCCTGATCTTTCGCCGCCGGTTGTACGGCTGCTTTTTTGTGCCGCTCCTGGCGCGCGGCTTTTTCACGTTCAAGACGCGCCTGTCGCGCTTCAAACCGAGCTTTCGCCTCGGCGGCGCGCTGTTCTTCCTGACGGATGGCGGCAATTTCCGCTTTTTCCTGGCGGAAATATTGCACCAGCGGAATATTACTCGGACAGACCCAGGCGCAGGCGCCGCATTCGATGCAGTCGGCTAAGTTATGGGTAGTGGCTTTGTCGTGCTGCTGGCCTTTACTGAACCAATACAGCTGCTGGGGGAGGAGATCTGCCGGGCAGGCATCAGCGCAGGCGCTACAGCGGATACAGCCTTGCTCTTCCTGTGTTTCGCCCATCTCAGTCACCGACGGCGCCAGCAGACAGTTAGTGATTTTCACGACCGGAACGTCGAGCCAGGGCAGAGTGAAGCCCATCAACGGGCCGCCCATGATGACCATCGGCTCGGCGCTGGCGCAGAAACCGGCATCGTTCAGAAGATGGCGCACCGGCGTACCGAGGCGCGCCCAAACGTTGCCCGGCCGGCTAATCGCTTCGCCAGTTAACGTGACGACGCGCTCGGTTAACGGCTCGCCGTCGATCACCGCGCGTTTAACAGCATAAGCGGTGCCAACGTTCTGCATCAGGACGCCAATATCGGAGGAGCGGCCGCCATGCGGCACCTGCTTACCGGTGAGAATTTGCGTAAGTTGCTTCGCGCCGCCGGAGGGATATTTGGTTGGAATCACCCGCAGCGCTATGCCGTGGGCGTCGGATAACACCGCGCGCAGCATGGAAATGGCCTGCGGTTTGTTATCTTCGATACCAATCAGCACCTGTTTGGGTTGCAGAATATGCGCAAGGATGCGGATCCCTTCAACAACCTGCGCCGCGCAATCCTGCATCAGGCGATCGTCTGCGGTGATATAGGGTTCGCATTCTGCAGCATTGATAATCAGGGTATCGATTTTATCGCCGCCGCCGCGCAGTTTTGTTCCCGTGGGGAAGCCGGCGCCGCCGAGTCCGGCGACGCCAAACTGGTGAATACGCTCGATCAGCTCTTCACGCGACTTGTTGTGGTAGTCGCTCCAGCCGTCGCGCTCGATCCAGCAGTCTTCGCCATCGGCGTCGATAATAACGCTGAGTTCCGCCAGCGCGGAAGGGTGGGCGGTGGAATGGGGGGCAATAGCCGTCACCGTTCCGGAAGTCGGGGCATGAACCGGCAGCATCCTGCCAAAGCCGCGGGTTAACGGCTGACCGCGCAAAACTTTGTCGCCCGGTTGGACGCACAGTTCGCCTTCAGCACCGATATGCTGCTTCAGCGGAATGACAAAACGCTGCGGCAGAGGAACCTGACGCAGCGGCGTGCCGTTGGACTGAGTTTTCATTTCCGGCGGATGAATACCGCCGTTGAAGTCCCAGATCTTGTCTTTTCGGAAAGCGGAAAATAACTTAAACATGTTGTTCCACAGGAATATTGCGTACCGGGATGGCCTGCAGGTCCCATTTCCAGGTTTCGGTGGTCTGAGCGACTGGACGCAGGTCAATACACTGAGTCGGGCAGGGGGCTACGCAGAGATTACAGCCGGTGCACAGGTCGCTCATCACCGTATGCATAGCGCGGGTCGCGCCAACGATGGCATCAACCGGGCAGGCCTGAATACATTTGGTGCAGCCAATGCAGTTGGCTTCATCAATCACCGCCAACATGCGAACCGGCTCTTGCTGCTGCTCATCGCCGTCAATAGGCTGCGGGTCGACGTTCAATAATGCGGCGATTTTTAACATGACCGCTTCACCGCCGGGGGCGCAGCGGTTGATTTTTTCACCCTGAGTGCCCACGGCTTCCGCGTAGGGACGGCAGCCAGGAAAGCCGCACTGGCCGCATTGACTTTGCGGCAGTAACTCATCAATTTTTTCTACCACCGGGTCGTCTTCCACCGCAAAACGGCGCGACGCGTATCCCAGTATTAAGCCGAAAATCAGCCCGAGCAGGCTGATGGCGATCACGGCTATCCAGACAGCGCTCATTACAACTTCACCAAACCACTAAAGCCCATAAATGCCAGCGACATTAATCCAGCGGTCACCAGCGCAATCGCGTTACCGCGAAACGGCGCGGGAACATCGGCAACCACCAGACGTTCGCGAATCGCGGCGAATAACACCATTACCAGCGAGAAACCAACGGCGGCGGCGAAACCGTACAGCGCGGACTGCAGGAAATTATGCCCGAGGTTAATATTCAGCAATGCCACGCCCAGCACCGCGCAGTTGGTGGTGATTAACGGCAGGAAGATCCCCAGCAGACGATACAGCGCCGGACTGGTTTTACGGACCACCATCTCGGTAAATTGCACCACCACCGCGATGACCAGGATAAAGGCCAGGGTGCGCAGATAAACAAGGTTCAGCGGGATAAGGATCCAGGTATCAATCAACCAGGCGCAAATTGAGGCCAGCGTCATCACAAAGGTGGTGGCCAGTCCCATCCCCATAGCGGTTTCCAGCTTTTTGGAAACCCCCATAAACGGGCACAATCCAAGAAACTTCACCAGCACGAAGTTATTAACAAGGACAGTACCGACAAAGAGCAGTAAATAATCAGCCATTATTGGACCTGAAACGAAAAAAAGCCGCCTATTATCGAATAAATCGATACCGGCGACAACAGGCGAACTGTGTGGTTATTACGGATTGACGAAGGTCCGCTTAACCCGCGCAGAGCGTCGAAAATAGGGCGCAAACAGTGCCGCAGCGAGCAACGGAAACAGCAGCTGGCGCATGGCCAGAAGATCCGAAATCGGCGAAAAAGCGAACGCCTTAATCGCCAGCAGCAGAGAAATAAGCAGCCAGATAATGTAGTGTTTGGGTACCACCGCGCGGCGTTTGAAAAACGCTATCGTCAGCCACAGGGTATAATACCACATCGCGACGGCGAACAGCAGCGAAGCCAGCCAGAGCGCCAGATGGCCAAAGCTCATGGCTTTCAGCAATGCCCAGGTCTGCGGCGCCATCAGCGCATTCGCGTACAGTATTAATGACAGGGAGGTGCTGAGCAACGCGAGCAGTAACCACGCCAGCGGCGCCAGTAGCCATCCGCCGATACGTTCTGCAGATTGAGAGGACATCCTAACCCCCGGATTCAACGCCAGTTAGTTAATTTCAGGGCGGGAAGTATAAGCAACTGGCGTGAATGATAACAGTCTTTATTGCACGTAACGCCACACCGACTTCGGCACCTGGCCTACATCGAACAGTTTTCCGCCAGAGACTAACTCGGCGCGGCGGTGATCGGCGGCGCGATACATGTTGACGATTTCATTGGTGTCAGAGAGAGAATAGTTAAGATGATCAAAAAGTTTTTCCAGGCTTTCCAGCGAACTAATTTTGCGGAATTTTAATAAATAATCCTGTACGGTCATTTGTGTATCCATTTAATAATCGGAATTAAGTCGAATATTACCAATTTTCTGTAAACCGTGTTTCAACTAACAGCGCCTTCTTGATGGGCCGGCGGAATTATTTCGGTTGCCAATACTAAAAACAAGAACTGATTAGGATCCTGGCATCGTAAAAAGAAATTTAAGAATATTCTACAACCAGTTCAGGCGCCGGACGGCGCCTGAGGGAAGAAGATTAACGCTGTTCGCCTCGGCTGGCAATAACGTTTTGGTACCAGAAATAACTCTTTTTTCGTTTGCGGGCGCGGTTCTGCTGGTGATCGACGTAGACAAAGCCATACTGCTTCTGATAGCCGTTGAGCCAGCTTAGCAGGTCAATAAAGGACCATGGGTAAAAACCGCGGACATCCGCACCTAATGCTATTGCCTTTTCCAGCGCATTAATGTGGCTACTCAGATAGTCAATTCGCGGATCGTCGACTATTTCACCGTCAATAATCGGATCTTTCGCCCCCAAACCATTTTCGGTGATATAGATTGGGATATCGCCGTAACGCTCTTTTATCATCATGATGCCGTCGGTTAATCCCTGCGGCCAAATTTCCCAACCCCATTCGGTATAAGTACTTTGCGGATTGCGGACAAAATAAAATAATCCATCCACGCCGGACTCGCCAACGCCTGGACCATCCTGTGGCGTGGCGGAGACCGTCTCCCGACGATAATAATTCAGGCCGATAAAATCGCAGCGGTTTTCCCTGAGCAGCGCGTCGTCGCCCGGTGCGAAGCGCGGTACGTTCCACAGCGCCTGAGCCTGTTGAAGTAAAGCGTCTGGATAGGCGCCTTTGAGTACCGGATCGTATAGCCAGTGGGTATGGATAGCATCGGCCAACGCGGTGGCCTCAATGTCCTCGGCGCTTTGCGTCAACGGCGTATGGGGCTGCAGTACGTTAACGAAACCAATCTGGCCGTTAAGGTTCATTTCACGGAAGGTCTTAACCGCCAGCGCGTGGGCGATAAAGACATGGTGGCAAGCCTGGATGGCGCGAGCCGGGTCGCGTACCGCCGGTGGATGGCAGCCATTAATATAACCGTGGCCAATAAATACAATGGTTTCGTTAAAGGTTGCCCACAGCTTGACCCTGGAACCGAAGCGCTGATAGCACAGTCGCGCGTATTCGGCGAAGGCTTCCGCTGTGCTCCGAGCCTCCCAACCCCCTTCGTCCTGCAATGCCTGGGGCAAATCCCAGTGATAAAGGGTGATCATCGGTTCAATATTGTGCGCCAGCAGTTCGTCGATCAGATCGCTGTAAAACTGCACGCCTGGTTCATTGACTTCACCACGGCCACGAGGCAATAACCGAGGCCAGGAGATAGAAAAGCGGTAGCTTTGTAGCCCCATTTCAGCCATCAGGGCGACATCTTCACGAAAGCGGTGATAGTGATCGACGGCGATATCGCCATTGGTGCCCTGAAAGGTGGTTCCCGGCTGGTGCGAGTAGATATCCCAAATAGAAGGGCCTTTGCCATCGGCATCGTGCCCGCCTTCAACCTGGTAGGCGGCCGTTGCTGCCCCCCAGAGAAAATCTTGCGGAAATGCGGCCATCAAAAAAACTCCTTATCAAGTGATAAAGAGAGTGTATTGAATGGCGCGACAAATCTGCAACCGGTTTCTGAAACCGGTTGCAGATTTGCGGCGAGCATCACTCTTTGCCGTTATTTCGCCTGTACAGTGCTGGCCGGAGGCGGGGACTGGTAATCATCAATTTGATGCGCAACCACCAACAGCACAGCCGAAACGCCAAAAACAACCCAGCCAATAAGTTCTACAATACGGGTAAAAACAGTCGTCATAATTCTAAAGCGGAAAGTTAAAATGGATTGAAATGTTACTAAACCGCGGAAACAACGCAAGTATTACCGCCCGTAGATTGCGCAACTGGCGCAAAGATAAACAGCGTACACGGATAAGCGGAAGATTGCGGTTTATAGTTGAAGTCATGGTTGCGCACGAGGATGAGGTCATGAGTGATGCTATACGGGTAGGGCTGATAGGTTATGGTTATGCAAGCAAGACATTTCACGCGCCATTGATTTCCGGTACGCCGGGCATGGCCCTGACGACCGTGGTCAGTAGCGATGCGCAGAAAGTGCTGGCGGACTGGCCGGCGACCCAGGTGGTGACTTCCGCGAATTCGCTATACGCTGACCCTGATATCGATCTGATTGTTATTCCAACTCCCAACGATACTCATTTCCCGCTGGCGCGAGCGGCGCTGGAGGCGGGCAAACATGTCATTGTTGACAAACCTTTTACCGTGACACTGTCACAGGCGCGTGAGTTGGATGCTATCGCCAGAAGCCGCGGGCGGCTGTTATCGGTGTTCCATAATCGCCGTTGGGATAGCGATTTTCTCACGCTGAAGGCCTTGATTGCCGCAGGGGATTTGGGGGAGGTCAGTTATTTTGAATCACATTTCGATCGTTTTCGCCCGCAGGTTCGTGACCGCTGGCGTGAGCAGGGTGGCCCTGGCAGCGGTATCTGGTATGACTTAGGCCCCCATCTGCTGGATCAGGCGGTCAACCTGTTTGGCCTACCGGTAAGTATTGCCGTCGATCTGGCGCAGCAGCGCCCCGGTGCGCAGGCGACGGATTATTTCCACGCGGTGTTAGTTTATCCGCAACGGAGAGTGATTTTGCACAGTACGCTGCTGGCGGCGGCGGAAACGGCGCGTTATATCGTCCATGGTTCACGAGGAAGCTATGTAAAATACGGTCTCGATCCGCAGGAAGAGCGATTGAAAAGCGGCGAGCGACTGCCGCAGGAGGATTGGGGCTACGATATGCGCGACGGCATATTGACCCGCGTTGAAGGCGAGGAGCGCGTCGAGGAAACCTGGCTGACGCTGCCCGGGAACTATCCCGCTTATTATGCGGCGATTCGCGATGCGCTCAACGGCAGCGGAGAAAACCCGGTACCCGCAAGCCAGGCGATTCAGATTATGGAACTGATTGAACTGGGGATTGAATCGGCACGGCACCGGGCGGCGCTGTGCCTGATTTAACAGCATGCTCCGCCTGCACGGCGGAGCTTTGGCTTAATTAGCCTTTAGAACGCGTTGGATCAGCGCCTCTTTTTCCTGACGGCTGAGGAATGCCAGTTCCAGACCGTTAATTTGCGCCTGACGGATCTGCTCACGGCTGAGGCCCGCCGCCGGTGCGGCGACATTGTACTCGTGAATAATATCCACCCCCTGTACCGCCGGATCATCGGTGTTAATGCAGGCCAGCACGCCGTGATCGAGGAAGGTCTTCAGCGGGTGCTGCGCCAGTGAGGAGACGGTACTGGTCTGGATGTTCGACGTCAGGCAGGATTCAATGCCAATACGTTCAGCGGCGAGGAAGTCCATTAACTTCGGATCCTGCACGGCTTTCACCCCGTGACCGATGCGTTCGGCGCCCAGTTCACGAATGGCCTGCCAGATACTTTCCGGCCCGGCGGCTTCACCAGCGTGGACGGTGATACGCCAACCCGCGTCACGCGCGCGACGGAAATGATCCATAAACAGCGCGCCGGGGAATCCCAGCTCGTCGCCAGCCAGATCCAGCGCGGTGATCCCATCGCGATGCGCCAGCAGGGCGTCGAGTTCCTCTTCACAGGCCGCCTCGCCGAAGGTGCGGCTCATGATGCCAATCAGACGCGCTTCGACGCCGAAATCACGGCAGCCCTCGCGTACCCCGGCAATCACCGCTTCGACGACGCCAGCGACCGGTAATTGATGGGTCATCGCCATATAACGCGGAGAAAAACGCAGTTCAACGTAGTGCAGGCCGTTGCGCGCGGCGTCTTCAACGTTTTCCCAGGCAACACGGCGGCAGGCTTCCAGAGAAGCCAGCACCTTCACGCCCCAATCAAGTTTCGCCAGGAAGCTAACCAGGTCTGGTTCATTGCTGGTGACCTGCACATGCGGACGCAGCGTTTCAAGGGTATCTGCCGGGAGAGTAATATTGAACTGGCGGCCAAGATCGAGAATGGTTTGGGCACGGATGTTGCCGTCAAGATGGCGGTGAATGTCTGTTAAAGGCAAAGCTGAATCAATCATGGTCGCACTCATTTTTTAGTTGAAGTGCACGATATTATACATCAGTAGCGTAACCGTTTAAAAGTACGGAAAAAATCCTATGGATACAGGGAGATGGCTGGTGCAAAGTCTGTTTTTGCGCAAATAGAAAGCCATTTCCCTTTTTTGTTGCGCAAATTGAGGTGTTGAGCGGCCCCAAGCGTAAACTAACTTCCGGGCCGTCTGAATATCTGGATGAGCGTTTAATAATTTCTGCGATTAAAAGGGGAGAATCATATTTTCCATATGCAATAACGTATTGTCTTTTGACCAGTAGTGTCGCGTTTTTTCATTGAGATCAACCACCCACTTGAATACCCCGGCATTTGCCAGTTCGGCGCAATAGTTATCAAAAGTGGTAATACCGCTAAAGTGGCGCCGGGCGGCATCTCGGGTGAGCGCTCTGCAGGACTGGGAATTAACCCGCAACAACTTTCTGTTGCTTTTCAGGGAAACGAAAGTATCTGATGACATAACAAAATTCACATTCCCTGTAGCGACAAAATAGATGTAATAAGAGACATTGTTCTCCAGAAGTACTTCAGTAAATGAAATAAAATCCGCATCAGTGCGTACTCGCTCAAAAATGGTTCTGAGCAAATCCAGAAGCTCCATGATTTTCCTTGTGGGTCGTGTGTGCGTGCGAAACGGCTTCCTATACAGCTGATGTATACGAAACGTTCACTTATCTATTTATTATAATGCTAATAATATAATCTTAATTTTAATGTGTGTAATGGTATTGGAACAGTGTTTCAAGTGTTACAAAGTATTGCTTTAGCGCAAGAAAACAGCAGTTCCACTGGCGGGTGAGTATAAGCAGCGTGGCGACTTATCAATAGCGTTTCGCTATTAGTCATAGTGAATCAGTATTTAATATTAGAAAGATGCTTTTATATAGTGTCCCGGACTGACATTCCTGCCATCGTTAGCAGGCTATATTAAAAGGACGCCGGGAAAATGGCTTTTTCACTTAAAGGTTTAACTCATTCATTGGCCCTCGTTAGCGCGTTGCTGCTAGCGGGCTGTGGGCCAAAAGATCAGGATCCTAATCATATTAAGGTGGGAATTAGCGCGGGTATCGATCAGCAAGTCTGGGCGGTAGTGCAAAAAGTCGCTAAACAGAAATATAACCTTGATGTCGAGGTGGTGACTTTTAATGATTTCGTTTTGCCCAATGAGGCGCTGAATAATGGCGATCTCGATATCAATGCTTTCCAGCATAAACCCTATCTTGATAAACAGATCCAGGAGCGCGGCTATAAGCTGGTAGATGTTGGTACTACTTTTGTCTATCCGATTGCCGCTTATTCAAAGAAAATCACCGCCATTTCACAGCTTCCGGACGGCGCCCAGGTAGCGGTGCCTAACGACCCAACCAACCTTGGGCGTTCTCTGTTATTGCTGGAGCAGCAGGGGCTGATCACTCTGAAAGAGGGGGTTGGCCTGCTGCCAACCGCGCTGGATATCGTGAATAACCCGAAGAAGCTGAAAATCGTCGAGATTGAAGCACCGCAGCTGACCCGTGCGCTGGATGATAAACAGGTGACCATGGCTATTATAAATACCACGTTCTCCAGCCAGGTTGGCCTGTCGCCGACGCGCAATGGTCTGTTCATCGAGGATAAAAATTCGCCGTACGTCAATATTTTCGCCAGCCGCGAAGATAATAAAGACAGCGAAAAAGTGAAGAATCTGGTGAAAGCCTACCAGACCGACGAAGTCGCCAACGCCGCCGCCGAATTGTATAAAGGCGATGCGGTGAAAGGCTGGTAGTTATTCTTCCTTCCCCGTCTGGTGCTGCACATCCAGCACCTGAGTTAATACGCGCCGCGCATTCGCGGCGCAGTCAATGTCATCCGGCTTCTGTTGTATCTCATGGATAACGTTGACCAGTTGCGCTTTACTGTGCGCGAGTTTCTGTTCCAGCTTTTCGATATCCGCCACTTTTTGTTGCAGGGTGGCGAGTAGCGTTTGTCGATCCCAGTGATTGAGGTCTGACGGCAATAGGGATGATATCTCTTCGAGGCTGAAACCCGCTGCCTGAGCGGTGGTAATTAGCCCCAGCACCACCAGCGTTTCTTCCGGATAGCTGCGATAGCCATTGGCTTTACGCTGCACGGTTTTGAGGATCCCCGCGCGCTCGTAATAACGGATCCGCGAAGGCGCCAGGCCGCTGCGTTTTGCCAGAGTTCCGATGTTCATTTTTATTCCTCATAAGCTGCTTGACCTTAAACTTAACTTTAAGGTTATGGTTTGTCCAGTTCACTGACTGGAGCCCTGACATGACCCTTTTTACCCCTCTGCGACTGGCCTCTGGCGTCGTCATTAACAACCGCATCGCTAAAGCGGCGATGGAAGAAAATATGGCCGATGCCGATCATGCGCCGTCAACGGAATTACTCACACTTTATCAGGCCTGGGCGCAGGGCGGCGCCGGGGTGATTATTACCGGTAATGTGATGGTGGACGCCCGGGCGATGACCGGCCCGGCAGGCGTGGTGCTGGAAGATGAACAGCATCTGGATAAGTTCCGCGCCTGGTCGCAGGCGGCGCGCTCGAAGGGCGCACAGGTGTGGATGCAAATAAACCATCCTGGACGGCAGATGCCCGGTGGCCTTGGGCAGGAGACGCTGGCCCCTTCGGCGTTGGCGCTGGATCTTGGCTCGCAGTCTTCACGCTTTCGCCTGCCGCGGGCGATGGATGATAAAGATATCGCCGACGTGACACGACGGTTCATCACCACTTCCCGGTTAGCGGAGCGCGCCGGATTTCACGGCGTCGAAATCCATGCCGCCCACGGCTATTTGCTGAGCCAGTTCCTCTCGCCGCTCAGTAACCAGCGCACCGATCGGTATGGCGGGAGCATTGAAAATCGCGCCCGTTTACTGCTGGATATTGTGCGCGGCGTTCGCGAGACGGTGGCGGCGGGTTTTACCGTGGTGGTTAAACTCAATTCAGCGGATTTCCAGCGCGGCGGCTTTTCGATTAACGATGCGAAGACGGTGGTGCAACTGCTGGCGGAAAGCGGCGTCGATCTGGTCGAACTTTCCGGCGGCAGCTACGAAGCGCCGGCGATGATGGGCGCCATGCGCGATGAACGGACGCTGGAGCGGGAAGCATACTTCCTGCAGTTTGCCGAGCAAATTGTCGAGGTCGCGACGATTCCTTTAATGGTTACCGGCGGCGTGCGGCGGCGTGAAGTGGCGGAGAGGGTAGTGAATAGCGGGATTGCGTTGGTGGGCATCGCTACGGCAATGGCGATAGCCCCCGGTTTACCGCAGTACTGGCGTGAGGGGGAGTTCGATGCGCCACTGCTGCGTCAGGGTAACTGGAAGAACAAGGCTATTGCCGCCACCGCGCATATGGCGGCGGTGAAATATCAGCTGCAGCGGCTAAGCCGCCACCGCGCGGTGCGGCCGCAGGTCTCACCGCTGTGGGCGCTGCTGACGGCGCAACTGACAGCAAAACGGCAGGCTAAACGTTATCGGCGCTGGATGGCGGGCAAGTAATGACAGCCGGTAGCGCGCTACCGGCCCTTCGCGTCATTTTTGAATCAGATAGCGGATCGTCGGCCCGTCCTGCTGAATATCCAGCACGGTATAGCCGTGATTTTTAGCATCGTGCGGGATGTTGTTGATGGACTGCGGACAGTCGCTCACCACTTCAAGTATTTCCCCTTTTTTGAGTGCCGGCATCGCTTCAAGCGTGGCCACAGCTGGATAGGGGCAAGGTTCACCAACCATATCGAGGCGGTAATCAGGAACGAACTCTTTCATGCGGTTTCCTTAATACGGGTCGCTGAGGTGGTTTTCTGGCGAAAGAAGTGTTTTTCCCAGGCGATGACCAACATCAGCGCGATAAATAGCAGCAGGTAGGTGATAAGCAGGCCGCCGAACGGACCAAAAGTCGTCAGCAGGTTAATCTTATCCCAGTGGGTGGCAAGCGCCGGCGATAAATCATCCCAGAAGTAAGCCAGCAGGGTGGAGCCGATAACGTTGCCTAACCCGACCCACCAATAATGTACCTGGCCTTCAACGGCGCGATACATCCAACCGGTTTCGCAACCACCGGCCAGTACGATGCCGAAACCGAACAGCAGACCGCCAATTACCGCGTTTGGCCCGGCCCACATGATTTTGGGCTCCATGCCGAGCTGCACATAGCTAAAGATACCGATAGCGCTGGCCGCCATCCCGAAGATGATTGCTTTGGCCATATAGGTGCGCCCGGTGACCCACATATCGCGAAAGGCGGAGGTGAAACAGATTTGCGCTCGCTCGATGAGCAGGCCAAAAGCAACGCCGAACAGCAGGGCCAGGCCAAGTTTAGGCTGATTGGCGGCGGTCAGTAGCCCCCAGCCGATCATAGCGACAAATACCAGCATTCCCAGACGAAAGCGACGACGCGCCTGCGCGGGTTTTTGAGTTAACGGTGAGGCTGCGGAGACTTTCTCAATTTTAACCGGGATACGGAAAACAGGCAGCAGCGTAAAGCGCGCGCCGAACCAGGTCCCAATGGCGGTGGCGATGGCGAAGAACCATGCGTGCAGGGAAAACTGCGGGATCCCGGTAAAGAAGGCCGCCAGATTACAGCCCATTGCCAGCCGGGCGCCGAAGCCGGCAATAATCCCGCCGGCCAGGGCCTGGAAAATGCGAATGCGGCTACGCGGCATCCGCAGCTTGACGTTATTAGCCCACAGCGCGGCGGCCAGGCAGCCGCCAAACATGCCAAGGATCATCATACCGTCAATACGCGTTAACGGCGTGCCTTCGAGATGGATTAATTGATAGTAACCCCAGTTTTCGGCCGGGATGCCCATCAACTGCAGCAGTTGGCCGCCCCAGCGGGTAAATTCGCCGGTGACTGCCCAGAAAGTACCGGTAATGCCAAAATAGTAAGTAGAAAGAATACCGGCGGCGATCACCGCGGGCGCCGGCGCCCAAAATTTGATTAACCAGGCTTGTTTGAATTGTTGCCATGTCATAGAAATGCCTCTGAACTCAGAAGGTAATTCGCCCCGAAAGGGCGTGAAGAGCCGCGATAATACGCCGCTTAGCTTTCAGAATCACTCGACGAGATCAAAAGCGGGAAGAATGCCTTATGAAAAAGGCCGCCAGTCAGGGCGGCCTTAAATCAACAACGCTGGAATTAATTAAAGCCCAGGCGAATAAGATTCAATGGGCAATACAATTCATGGCTACCGTCTAATTCTACGCAGTCACTGCGGCGCAGCTGTTCGCTGTTTTTATTGGCGCCATGAATAGCCTTAATCACTCCCGTCGCGCCGCTGTCGGCGACCATGACCCGGCTGCCGGCATCAATAGCATTACGGTTACGATCGTAGGTTTTCATCATTTCCTCCTCTGCATTGTCATTCGGACGTGATAGTTCAGCGCTGTTTTAATACTCCTCCGTGGTTAAAAAAGTTTTGAGATATATCAAAATTATTTTAATTCCGGGCGCAATGACGACAGCGCGGCAATCAATCCTTGAATCCCTTTCTCAAGCTTCTCCCGCGGGCAGCCGGCATTTAGCCTGATGAAACCATTACCCTCTTCGCCATAGGTATAACCCGGCATAATCGCGACTTTTTGCTCTTCAATTAGCGCGCGTTGCAGCGCACGGTCGTCGACGCCGAGCGGGCGCAGATCGATCCATGCCAGATAGGTGGCCTGCGGCGGCTGCCAGCGTAGCTGCGGGAAGGCCTGATTCAGCTGCTCGGCGATATAGCGCATGTTATCCTGCAGGTAATCACGTAGCGCATCCAGCCAGGGCGCCCCCTGACGATAGGCGGCGATATGCGCGACCAGCGCCGGAACCGAAGGTGATGAGAGACCATCGCGGCCTTTCAGCGCTTGCAGATAGCCATCGCGCGAAGCAGTATCGGCGATGAGCCCATAGGCGCCGGTAAATGCCGGGATATTGAAGCTTTTTGAGCCCGACGTGAACAGCGCCCAGGGGCCCTGCGCAACGGCGCACCAGGGGGTATGACGGTGTTCGCCCCAGGTCATATCCATATGAATTTCATCGCTAATAACCCGGACGTTATGCTTCGCGCACAGCTGCGCCATGGTGGTCAGTTCGTCGCGGCTCCAGACTTTGCCCGTCGGATTATGCGGGCTGCATAGCAGCAAAATGCGGTTGTCGGGACGGGCGAGCGCGGCTTCCAGTTCGTTCATGTCGCAGCGCCACTCACCCTCATCAAGCTTGAGCGCCACCGGGGCAATGCGGCGCTGGTTGCCGTCGATAGTTTTGTAAAACGCGTCGTAAGCCGGGGTATGGACCACGATACCGTCGCCCGGATTGGACCATTGCCTAATCATTTCGGCCACCATATAGATAACCGACGGGCCGTAAACGATGGCCTCGTGGTCAATGGGGCTATGAAAACGGCTGGCGAACCAGTGGCTGATGGCGCCGAGAAACTCGTCATTTTTCCAGCGGCTATAGCCAAAAACGCCGTGCGCCAGTCGCTGGCTGACGGCGTCGATAATGCAAGGGGCGGTAGCGAAATCCATATCGGAGATAGTGAACGGCAGCAGGTCGGCGGCGCCGAAACGGTCGGCAACATAATCCCATTGGGTGCACCAGGTCCCGTGGCGGTCAACTGGTGTGGCAAAATCAAACATCTGAACGTCCTTCGCGAGAGCCCCCTCCGGGTGAGAGGGGGCGTATGTTTAGGCCTGAACGGTATTCATCAGGGTGGCCATTTCATCTTTTACCGACTGAACCTGTGGGCCGATGACCACCTGCAGGTTGTGATCGTTAAGCTGGACCACGCCGATTGCGCGGTTGGCTTTTAACGCGGCGGTATCGACTTTGCTCATGTCGTTCACCGACAGGCGCAGGCGGGTAATACAATTATCGAGCGTGACAATATTATCAGCACCGCCGAGTGCGGCCAGAATCGCCGGCACGTTATAACCTGATTTGCCAATCGTTCCGGCAACCGCTTTTTCGATGTTAGCCGCCGTTTCGATATCGCGGCCCGGCGTTTTCAGATTGAAGCGGGTGATGGCGAAACGGAAGATACCGTAGTACACCGCGAACCAGATGGCGGCGACAACCGGCACCATATACCACTTGGTCGCCAGACCGTGCAGGATGCCAAACACCACGAAGTCGATAATATTGCCGTCGGTGTTGCCGATGGTGACGCCAAGTACCGCCATGATAGTGAAACCAAGGCCGGTCAGCAGGGCGTGGATAACGTACAGCACCGGAGCGACGAACAGGAACAGGAATTCCAATGGCTCAGTGGTACCGCCGACCACGCAGGCAATGACGCCGGAAATGAGCAGCCCTTTAATTTTATGACGGTTTTCCGGGCGGGCGCAGTGGTACATCGCCAGCGCCGCGCCGGGCAGGCCGCCGAGGAAAGCGGGCATTTTACCCTGCGACAGGAAGCGGGTCGCGCTTTCAGAGAAGCCGTGCGTCGTCGGGCAACTCAGCTGCGCCTGGAAGATGGTCAGCGCGCCGCTAACGCTGTGGCCGCAAACGTCCATGGTGCCGCCCGCTTCGGTAAAGCGGATCAGCGCCACCAGAATATGGTGTAGACCGAACGGCAGCAGCAGGCGTTCTCCGGTACCGAAGATCATCGGGCCAAAATCGCCGGCGCTATTGATAACGTGGCCCAGTCCGTTGATACCCATGGCGAACACCGGCCACACCAGCGGAATGACCAGCCCGACCAGGCCTAACACCACGGTGGTAACGATCGGCACAAAGCGCGTGCCGCCAAAGAAGGCCAGCGCATCCGGCAGACGGATGTTGTGGAAGCGTTCGTGCAGCATCCAGACGATAATCCCGGCGATCACCGCCCCGAGGATCCCGGTGTCGATCGACTGAATACCGATAATATTCTGGATGTTGTTGGCCTTGAGGATCGCCGCGTCGGTAGTCGGCAGGATGCCTTTCGCCGTCAGCCAGAAGTTGACCGCGAGGTTCATTACCGCGTAGCCGACAAAGCCCGCGAAAGCGGCGACGCCTTTGTTTTCACGCGCCAGGCCGAGCGGAATTGCGATACAGAACATGACCGGCAGGAAACTAAAAGCGAAGGAGCCGACTTTACTCATCCAGACAAAAATCGCCTGCAGCAGCGGCACGTTCAGCCACGGCAGCAACGTAATCACATCGTGGCTGCTTAACGAGCTGCCAATCCCCAGCATGATCCCGCAAAACGAGAGCAACGCCACGGGCAACATAAAGGTTTTTCCTAACTGCTGGAAAAACTCCCATAAGGTAATTTTTGGTGCTGTTTTCGCCGTCATACACGAATCCTGGTTCTGAAAAGGGTCGATAGGATGTAACGTAGCGGCAAGATAAAACGTTTTACCATTTTTTAGTGCGATAAAAATCACATAATCAAGCGATAATAAGGTTTATAAAGATAACATACTGATAAAACGTTTTATCGAAAGGCAAAGGGAGTCAGCCAGTCGTTATGGCTATCGCAAAAAAGACAACCATCAATGATGTGGCGCTGGCGGCTGGCGTCTCGGTCAGTACGGTATCGCTGGTGCTCAGCGGTAAAGGGCGCATCTCTTCGGCCACCGGCGAGCGCGTCAATCAGGCCATTGAGCAGCTCGGGTTTGTGCGTAATCGCCAGGCGGCGTCGCTACGCGGCGGGCAAAGCGGGGTAATTGGCCTTATCGTTAGCGATCTGTCGAAGCCGTTTTATGCCGAGCTAACCGCCGGGTTGACCGATGCGCTGGAATCACAGGGTAAAATGGTATTTCTCACCCAGGGCGGGCATCGCGGCGAGAAAATGCTCCAGCGCTTCGAAACCCTGGTCTCACAGGGCGTGGACGGGGTGATTATCGCTGGCGCTATCGACAAGGGCGGCGAACTGCGCGATCGTGCCGACGAAGTGGGGATGCCGCTGGTTTTTGCCTCCCGCGCCAGCTATCTGGACGATATCGACCTGATCCGCCCGGATAACATGCAGGCGGCGCAAATGGTAACGGAACATCTGATTCGCCGCGGTCATCAGCGCATCGCCTGGCTTGGCGGACAAAGCGCGTCCCTGACCCGCGCCGAACGGGTGGGCGGCTATTGCGCCACCTTATTGAAGTACGGCCTGCCGTTTCATAGTGAATGGGTTGTCGAGTGTGGCTCCAGTCAGCAGCAGGCGGCGGAAGCCATGATCGCGCTGCTGCGGCAAAACCCGACCATCAGCGCGGTACTTTGCTATAACAGCGTCATCGCCACCGGGGCGTGGTTCGGTCTGCTGCGCGCCGGGCGGCAGAGCGGCGAGGGTAGCGTGGAAAGTTATTTTGAGCAACGCATCGCGCTGGCGGCCTTTGCCGAAGTGCCGGAAGCGGCGCTCGATGATGTCCCCTTGACCTGGGTGACCACCCCGGCGCGTGAGATGGGGAACAGCCTGGCGGAGTGTATTTTACGCCGCCTCGAGGAGGGGCAAGGCAGCGCGCGTAATCAGATTATGCCGCCGCGGCTGGTTATCAGAAAGTAGGGGCCGCCATCGATTAAGGTGATTCCCGGGCTACCTGACCGCAGCCCGGGACGTTTTTTACTGCTGCGGTTCGGCGGTGGGGAGCGTCAGGCCGAACATGGCGGCGAAATCAGCCAGCGGCATTTTCTGCCCGTTTAGGGTTACCTGGCCGTCGGCGTACTGCAGGCTGGAGGTAATCGCGTTATCTTCCATCGTGGTCAGACGGAACATCTGGCCCATCGCCGCCAGCCCTTTAACCTGCTGATCGGCAAGTTTCGCCGCGTCCTCCGGCTGATAGCCTTCCAGCCCGGCAATCTGCGTCATCAGAGCGGTGGCCATATCCACCGGGATCACCAGTTTGCCGTCCAGCGATTTAACGCTGCGGTCCAGTTCATCGGCGACGGTCTGCGGCGCGGCGGTCGTTTGCGCCGGGTCCTGCATCAGCACCGACAGATTCAGGGTGCTTTCGCCTTTAGCGTTTTGCCAGCTCAGCGGGGAAATCGTCAGCGACGGATTACCTTTCAACAGAATCGGCAGCGAGCTAAAGAAGATCTCGGTTAATGCCTGCTGATAGAGCTCCGGATTCTGCGCCAGCTCGGGCTTCGCCATCAGCGCCTGCGCCTGGGCGTTATACTGCTGACTGAATTGATGCCACGCCTGACCATCGAGATTATCCAGCTTAACGGTGAGTTTGCCGCGGCCCATATCCTGGTTTTGCAGTTTCAGGCTGTTAAGGTTGTAATCAAGCTGGCTATTGATACGTTTGCCGTCATCGGAGAGCGTCGAGCGGCCGTCGATATTCATGCCTTCCAGCAGCGCCAGCTCTTTACCTTCAACGCCGATAGCCAGTTTATCAAGGGAAATCTTCTGCTTGCCGATACGTTCTTCGAAGGCGGTCATTTCGGTGGCGCCGTCAGCCTTCAGGTTGCTGAAACTGAGCTGGACTTTCTGGTTGTATTCGTTGACCGCGTTGATCTGCCCGCTGGCCGCTTCGCCGCTCAGGCTGATCGTTTTGCCATCGCGATCGGCATTGAGCTGGAACTGACCGCCGCTAAAGATAACTTTTTCATTGTCTTTAGCGTAATCCAGCGGGTTAAGGAAGATGGCCGACTGGGTATCGCCGCTGTAGGCAATACGGGTGTCGATGTTAAACGGCGACTGCCCTTTGGCGATATCAAACAGCGCTTTGCTGGCATCGTTATTCACCAGAGTGGTGTTGACCGAGGCCATTGCCGGTACCAGGTTAAAAGATTTTAACGAGGCAAGCGGGAAGGGACCATGATCGACCTTTTCGTCAAAAATCAGGCTCTGACCGGCGGCCAACAGGCTGTGCTCTTTACCGGCCTGCGGCTTCACCACCAATTGCAGGTGGCTGCTGAATAACCCGCGCTGGTAGTCCTGATAGCTCAGCTCTACGCCAGCTTCCGGCGCGTTGCTCTGTAGTTGGGCATTCGCCTGCTGCACCATTTCGGCAATACGGTTTTCCAGTTGCTTACCGGTAAACCAGGCCCCGCCTGTCCAGACGACGCCGAGCGCGACGATAACTCCCGCAGCGACCAATGTTTTTTTCATAGCATTTGTCCATAAATGAAACCAGGCGGAACATGCCGCCTGGTGGTGTTGTCATGATGGGGGAAGTCTAGCAACTGCGGATTAAAAGTTCAGTAACTTACTTAAGCTTATTGAACACGCGCGCCAGACGACCCTGGCCGCTGACCTGTACCGGTGATTCGTTGCAGGCGATAAACGCCGATTCACCCGGTTGCAGGGTCAGACGCTGTTCGCCTTTACGCAGCGTTGCTTCGCCTTCCACGCAGAACAGAATCGCGGCGCTCTCTTGCGCCAGAGAGGCTTCGTTGCTGGTCAGATCGTGCAACGAGAATGCGAAATCGTCGACCGGGATTGGGAAATCCAGCTCGCTGCCGTGTTGTTCCGGCTGGGTCAGCAGCTCAGAGGCCGGTTTGGCGACAAATTTCACGTTCGCCACCAGTTCCGGAATATCGATGTACTTCGGCGTCAGACCGGCGCGCAGTACGTTATCTGAGTTGGCCATCACTTCCAGCGCGACGCCCTGCAGGTAGGCGTGCGGGGTTTCGGCGAACAGGAACATCGCTTCGCCAGGGTTCAGCTTCACCACATTGAGCAGCAGCGGGGAGAAGAGGCCGCTGTCGTCCGGGTAGAATTCAGCGATCAGACGAATGGTCTGCCACGGCTCGCCCTGTTCGCGGTCGAGGGCTTTTTGCAGCACGCTGAGAGCATGCGCTTTTTCTTCGCCTTTCATATTCAGCAGGCTGGCAAACAGCTGGCTTAAACGCCCGTCGTCCGGCTGTTGGATGAATTCGCCGATGGCAGGATGCGCCCCGGCAACCGGCTGCAGCAGCGCGACAATTTCATTAAATTCGCGGAACGCGTTCATGGCGAGGAACGGCGTCAGAGCGAAGACCAGCTCCGGCTTATGGTTGGGATCTTTATAGTTGCGCTCGGCGGCATCCAGCGGAATACCCGCGGCGTTCTCTTTGGCAAAGCCAATTTCCGACGCGCGTTTATTCGGGTGAACCTGGATGGAGAGCGGCTGGGCGGCACACAGTACTTTGAACAAGAACGGCAGCTCGCCGAAACGCTCTGCGACGTTAGTGCCGAGAAGGGCGTTTTTATCGGCCTCAATCACGTCGCGCAGCGACTGCGGCTGGCCGTCGGCGTTAAGGATCCGCGAACTGCTTTTTGGGTGTGCGCCCATCCACAGTTCCGCCATCGGCAGGTTGTCCGGATTGGCGATACCGTAAAGGTCGGTTAACGCGGTGTGACTTCCCCATGCATAGTTTTGCACTGAGTTAATGAGCTTCTGCATTCTCAATCCCTGTTTTCACATATAAATGTTGGCTCTATTAAACCAACAAATCGTCGAGAAGCAACTGCTGAAAGAAAAAGTCGTCCTTGTCTCAGTTTTTGTTAAAAAATTGTGTAAGATTGATCGACTCGCTTTTCTACAGGCAAATGGAGTGTCTGCCTGAAACATAATCAGCCAAGCAGTAAGTGAGAGTACAATGTCGAACAAACCGTTTGTTTATCAGGATCCTTTTCCGCTTAAAAAGGATGACACCGAGTATTATCTCCTCAGCAGTGATTACGTCTCCGTCGCCGAATTCGCCGGCCAGGAGGTTCTGAAGGTTGAACCCCAGGCGCTAACCTTACTGGCCCAACACGCGTTCCACGACGCCTCCTTTATGCTCCGCCCGGCACATCAGCAGCAGGTTGCGGATATCCTCAACGACCCGGAAGCCAGCGAAAACGACAAATACGTCGCGCTGCAATTCCTGCGTAACTCCGATATCGCCGCTAAAGGCATTCTGCCGACCTGTCAGGATACCGGCACCGCGATCATCATGGGCAAAAAGGGACAGCGCGTATGGACCGGCGGCGGCGATGAAGCCGCGCTGGCGCAGGGCGTGTACAACACCTATATCCAGGACAATCTGCGTTACTCGCAGAACGCGCCGCTGGATATGTATAAAGAGGTTAACACCGGTACCAACCTGCCGGCGCAGATCGATCTTTATGCTACCGATGGCGATGAGTATAAATTCCTCTGTATCGCCAAGGGCGGCGGCTCCGCTAACAAAACGTATCTCTACCAGGAAACGAAAGCGTTAATCACCCCGGCGAAGCTGAAAAACTACCTCGTCGAGAAGATGCGCACCCTCGGCACCGCAGCCTGTCCGCCGTACCATATCGCCTTTGTGATTGGCGGCACCTCGGCGGAAGCGACGCTGAAGACGGTAAAACTGGCCTCGACCAAATACTACGATGGCCTGCCGACCGAAGGTAACGAACATGGCCAGGCGTTCCGCGATGTGCAGTTGGAGCAAGAGCTGCTGCTGGAAGCGCAGAACCTCGGCCTCGGCGCGCAGTTCGGCGGGAAATACTTCGCCCACGATATCCGCGTGGTCCGCCTGCCGCGTCACGGCGCGTCTTGTCCGGTGGGGATGGGGGTCTCCTGTTCCGCCGACCGTAACATTAAAGCCAAAATTAACCGTCAGGGGATCTGGCTGGAAAAATTGGAGAGCAACCCGGGCAAATATATCCCTGAGCACCTGCGCCAGGCCGGTGAAGGCGAAGCGGTGAAGGTGAACCTCAATCAGCCGATGAGCGAGATTCTGGCGCTGCTGTCGCAGTATCCGGTGTCGACTCGTCTGTCGCTGAGCGGCACGATCATCGTGGCCCGCGATATTGCCCATGCCAAGCTGAAAGAGCTTATCGATAACGGCGAAGCGCTGCCGCAGTATGTCAAAGATCATCCGATCTACTACGCCGGCCCGGCGAAGACGCCGGATGGTTACGCCTCCGGTTCTCTGGGGCCGACGACCGCTGGCCGCATGGACTCGTATGTCGATCTGCTGCAATCGCACGGGGCGAGTAAAATCATGCTGGCCAAGGGTAACCGTAGCCAGCAGGTGACCGATGCCTGCCATAAACACGGCGGTTTCTATCTCGGTAGTATCGGCGGCCCGGCGGCGGTTCTCGCGCAACAGAGTATCCGCAGCCTCGAGTGCGTGGCTTATCCGGAGCTGGGAATGGAAGCTATCTGGAAAATCGAAGTGGAAGATTTCCCGGCCTTTATCCTCGTTGATGATAAAGGTAACGACTTCTTCCAGCAGATCCAGACGTCGCAGTGCTCGCGCTGCGTGAAGTAAACGAGACCGCCCTTCGGGGCGGTTTTTGTTTGGGCCGCTTAGCGGCACGAACGACCAAAACAACTAATAAATCTGGTTAATACTTAATCCTTTAAGCAGGTGAGCTTTGTCGCTATGACGCACTTTGAATCCAAGGAGAAAGTAATGACAACGCATCGCAGTGAAAAAGACTCGATGGGCGCAATCGACGTCCCGGCCGATAAACTTTGGGGCGCGCAGACCCAGCGCTCGCTTGAGCATTTCCGTATCTCAACGGAGAAAATGCCTGATGAATTGATCTATGCGCTGGCGCTGACCAAGCGAGCGGCGGCGAAGGTTAACCAGGACCTGGGCTTACTGGCGGCGGACAAAGCGGACGCCATCATCGCTGCCGCAGATGAAGTCCTCGCCGGCAAGCATGCGCAGGAGTTTCCGTTAGCTATCTGGCAAACCGGCTCCGGTACCCAAAGCAACATGAATATGAACGAAGTGCTGGCAAACCGTGCGAGCGAGTTGCTTGGCGGCGAGCGCGGCATGGCGCGCAAAATTCATCCCAATGATGACGTCAATAAAAGCCAGAGCTCGAATGATGTTTTTCCAACAGCCATGCACGTCGCGGCGCTAATCGCGCTGCGCGAAAAGCTGATCCCGCAGCTACAGGCGCTGCGCGCCACGCTACAGGAAAAGTCGCTGGCCTTCGGTGACATCGTTAAAATTGGCCGCACGCACCTACAGGACGCTACGCCGCTGACGTTAGGGCAGGAGATCTCCGGTTGGGTCGCGATGCTGGAACATAATCTCCGCCATATTGAACACAGCCAGCCGCATCTCGCTGAGCTGGCGCTGGGCGGTACGGCGGTTGGCACCGGCTTGAACACGCACCCGGAATATGCGGTGCGGGTGGCGGCGGAACTGGCGTCGCTTAGCGGACTGCCGTTCGTCACCGCGCCAAACAAATTTGAAGCGCTGGCCACCGTGGATGCGCTGGTTCATGCCCACGGCGCGCTGAAGGGGCTGGCGGCTTCGCTAATGAAAATCGCCAATGATGTGCGCTGGCTGGCCTCCGGGCCGCGCTGCGGCATCGGTGAGATCGCCATTCCGGAGAACGAACCGGGATCCTCCATTATGCCCGGCAAGGTCAACCCGACGCAGTGCGAAGCGTTGACCATGCTGTGCTGCCAGGTGATGGGTAACGACGTGGCGGTGAATATCGGCGGTGCGTCAGGGAACTTTGAGCTCAACGTCTATCGGCCAATGGTCATCCACAACTTCCTGCAGTCGGTACGCCTGCTGGCGGATGGCATGGAGAGCTTTAATGAGCACTGCGCGGTGGGCATTGAGCCGAACCGCGAGCGGATCGGCCAGTTGCTTAATGAGTCGCTGATGCTGGTGACCGCGCTCAATACCCATATCGGCTACGATAAAGCGGCGGAGATCGCCAAAAAAGCGCACCATGAAGGGTTAACGCTGAAAGCCGCGGCGTTGTCGCTTGGTTACCTGACGGAAGCGGAATTCGATAGCTGGGTGCGTCCGCAGGATATGGTTGGCAGCCTCGCTACTCGCTAGCCAGCCATAAATGCAGACGCGGGATCAGTAATCGTAACGACTGCGCCTGCGGTTTGTGGCGATACTGCACGTTATCAGCATCGTAATTCAAGAGTTCACCAAGATCCGGCACGCTTACCCCGTGCGTGCCGGAGATAAGCGCAATCAGCGGGCCGGGGCAGGCGTACTGCACCTGCTTCTGCTCGCTGGCATACCACACCCTGGCAATCGGCTGTACCTTGACCGGGCGTTTGATTTTCAATTTTGCCCGCTGCGGCAGGGCGGCGATATCCTGGAATTCCCGTTCCAGCTTGCTTTGCCACTGTTCGCGGGTCCAGGGCGGCACCGCGCGCGGCGATTGCAGGCTCTTCTCTAGCTGCATTAATACTTCATCGCGGGTCAGATTTTTAATCACATGCTTATTGGCCCAGCCGAAGCGGATGGTGCTGGGATCGCGCAGCGGCGTCAGCGTACGATAGGCGCTGAGGGTAATCAGGCCTGGAAGGTGGCGGTGAACCCATTCGAAACGCGCGGCGGCCGGCAATCCGGAATCGACGGTGACTATTTTCTCAAATGCCGCTTTCAGCGCGTTAATAGCGCTGATTTTCTCCAGTAGCTCCGCCTGCTGTTGCGTATCAACCGCCAGGCAAATCGCCCCAGGCAGGCGTACCGCCGCCTTGCTGCTGCGGTTTTCCGACTGCTGCTGTATAAACAGATGGCTGTAGTGCCTGAGCGCCATCTCCAGCGCGTCTTGCCCAACATGCTGCGTGACCTGAATGGTATCCAGCGGCGCGTGCTCCGCCTCTTTGCTTACCGCCGGCAATTCGAAAACCCGCGCCGCCAGCAGGCGACAGCGGCTCAGCGACGCTTTGAAGGTTTGTAGTTCGCGCTCAAGCTCACGAAAGGTGTCATTTAAGCGCGCAACGAGGTCGTAGCTTGCCATGATTACCGCCTTAGTTACAACATACTGTTTGAGTATAAACTATACGCAGGCCGTAACGCCTGCGCAAGTTCGGCTAAGCAGAAGTAAAAGCGGGAAGCTGGTGGTAAATAGGCCAGCTGAAAATGAACGCCGCGCCGCCGAGCGAGCTTTCGTCGCAGCGGACTTCACCGGCCATTGCCTGGGCAATACTGTGTACGATAGCCAGCCCCAGGCCGCAGCCGCCGGTGGCGCGATCGCGGCTGGGATCGAGACGGACAAACGGCTCGAATACCCGTTCGCGTTCCTCAAGGGCGATACCCGGGCCATCATCTTCCACGCGCAGCGTCGCCCGTGAACCGGCCAGCGACAGGCTGATATGAATATGTTGATGGCTGTAGCGCAGGGCATTATTGACCAGATTATCCAGCACGCGCTCCATTAAACGCATATCCAGCGCACCGTAGTCGCCCGCCGTAAGCTGGCGCAACGCGACTTCACGCTGCGGATTGACCAGCTGAATATCTTCGACGTGCGCGCGGATCCAGGCCGGGAAATCCGGGGTGGTCAGGTTGAGTTCGTTCTGCGGGCGATCGAGGCGCGCGTAGGTGAGCAGTTCTTCAATCAGCGCTTCCAGTTGCCCGATATCGCGATTGAGAGCCTGCGACTCCGCCTCGGTCAGATTTTCGCTCATCTCCAGGCGATAGCGCAGGCGCACCAGCGGCGTGCGCAATTCATGGGCGATACCGTCAATAAGCTGTTTTTTACTGGCTATCAGGGCGTTGATATTATCGGCCATCTGGTTAAAGGCCACGCCGAGTCGCTCGAAGCTCGACATGCTATCGAAATGAATGCGCTCGCTAAAATGGCCTTCGCCGAAGCGCTGTGCGGCGGTTTCGATTCGCAACATATCCTGCCAGTGCGGACGCATCCAGATAAACACCGGGAACGCCAGTGAAATAGCGATAAACGCCATCAGTGCGACGTCCAGCAGGCGCATCTCATGCAAAAAATAGAGATAGGGCACCGGGCCGACTGACAATACGTAATGGCTGCGCGGGATGCGTTGAATAAAGGTGTACTGATCGTCCAGCGCCACGATATCGCCCGCGCGCAGGTGCTGCATCGAGCTTTCCGAGAGCTTGAATTTGCTTAACGGTTCAATGTGCAGATCGAAAGAGAGGTTGAGGTCCAGCTCTTTCAGCGTGTTGCTCCAGTCGCGCGGGGGGATCTCGCGCAGTTCGCTGCGCATCAGATACAGCGAGCTTTTCATCAGATCGTCCAGCGACTGGCGTCCGGCGCGCTCGGCGGTGAATTTATACACCAGGCCGACCAGCATGGTCATGACCAGGAAGCAGACGAACAGCAAAAGGTAAAACTGCACAAACAGTTTTTTCATTAATCATCACCGGTCATTAACTGGGTTATCTCGCAACAAAAGATTCTACAGGAGAAGGATCCCGCTCGGCAAAGTTCTCACCGACGCGCCAGGCCGAATGACCGAGAGCCATTTTAAGCCGACTGCCCGTCCTGTCACGTGCCAGCCTCTCTGTTAATTTAAGCGCCCCTTAAATGATGGAGAGCGCCAGATGACTAATCCCGTGTATTTGCATACTGATAATAATGTTGAGATTTTAAAAACCTTCGATATGGTTCTGAGCCATATGCAGGCGATCGCCGACCCTTATCAGTGGAAGTGGGTGATTACCGGCTGGCACAGCATCCTGCAGAACGCGATGGTGTTGGCGCTGTGTCAGGGCAATGACTTTCTGGTCTACCTGGTCGACGGTAAAGCGTCGACTCGAGATATTTTCCAGCAAATTTGCAACGACGATTTCACCAACATCAATAAACTGCAGCTGCCGTCCTTCATGACGCTATACCGTGCGACGAGGAAGAGCAGCGGATTCACACCCAGCGAAGACTGTACGGTGGCGATGGACAAGCTTCACCAGCTGCGCAATGATTTCATCCACTATCATCCAGGGGGCTGGAGCCTACAGGTCGATGGTTTACCGCAATGGATTCTGGCAAGCGGTGAATTACTGGATCATTTCCTTGCCAGCCGTGAGGTCGTACGCTGGTATGACGAAAACGATGAAAAGGCATTCAGAGAGAAATACGCTGAATTTCAAGACCGACTACACGGCGTGATGTCGGTCTATTCCTGACGCGGATTAATTATCCCAGGCATGCGGGGCGAACAAATAGCCTTTGTTGCGCACCGTCTTGATGCGGTAGGGCTCGGTGGCGTTGTCGAGCAGCTTTTTACGCAGGCGTGAAATGGCGACATCGACGCTGCGATCCATGCCGTCGTAGCTGACGCCGCGGAGATTTTTCAACAGCGCATCGCGATCCATAATCTGCCCGGCATGGGTCGCCAGCTCCCACAGCAGGTCAAAATCGGCGGTGGACAAAGCGACGTTGTCGCCGCCAAGCAGGACCTGACGGTTAACCGGGTCGATCGACAGTGAACCAAAGACAATGGCTTTATGCGGCGTCAGGGTTGCGGGAGCTGGCATCGACGGCGAAGCCACGTGCTGGCGCAGATGCAAACGTAAGCGGGCCAGCAGCACCGCAGGTGGGGTGGTTTTGAGGATATAATCACTGGCGCCCATCTCCAGCGACAGAATATGGTTCATATCGCTATCGAGCGAGGTCAGCAACACGATCGGACCCTGCCACTGGCTGCGCAGGTCCCGGCACAGCGTCATCCCGTCTTTGCCAGGCAGCATGATATCCAGCAGTACCAGATCGGGTTGTTCACGAGCAATAACCTCTTCGGCCCGGTCGCCGCGCGGCTCAACAACCACGTCCATATCATGTTTTCCCAGATAGGCGGCGATAAGCGCGCCAACTTCGGGCTCATCCTCAACAAAAACGATCTTATTCATATCTTACGCGTATAAATTAAAAAGCTAACATACACCGCCCGCAAATTGCCTGCCATTAATCTTTCATAAACAAATGTTCTTCCGTTATGCTGGTGGAAATTGTTGTTCAAATGTTAAGGCATAAAATGGGGCTGTTGATTAAAGCGCTGCTGGGAGCGTTGGTGGTGGTACTGATAGGCGTACTGTCAAAAACCAAAAATTACTATATTGCCGGTTTAATTCCGTTATTTCCGACCTTCGCGCTGATTGCCCATTATATCGTCGCCAGCGAGCGCGGCATTGAAGCGCTGCGCACGACTATTGTCTTCGGCATGTGGTCAATCATCCCGTATTTTATCTACTTACTTTCATTATGGTACTTCACTGGCGTAATGCGCCTGCCTTACGCGCTGGCAGGCGCGGTGATCTGCTGGAGTCTGGCTGCCTGGCTGCTCATTCTCGGCTGGAGCCGTTTCCACTAGCGCAGCGGTCGGCCGCCGTCGACAGCGAAAGAGCGGCCGGTCACGTAGCAACTGGTGAACAGATAATCGATGAGGTCGATTATCTCTTTTTCACCCGGCGCGATTTTCATCAGCGATTTATCCAACGCCTGTTTACGATATTCAGCGTCATCATGCTCGTTAAACATAATCAGCGATGGCGCGATGGCGTTGACCTTCACTTCCGGGGCCAGCTTACGGGCGAAAGAGCGGGTCATATTATCAAGTGCCGCTTTACTGGCGGCATAGGCGATATGCTTATCGCTGCCGCGTTCCACCACGTAGTCGGTAATGTGAATAATATCGCTGGCGGCGTGACCAAAACCACGCAGCAGGCTCTCCAGCGCATGGTTAAGCAGATAGGGCGCGTGGACGTGAATCTGCATCATCCGCGATATCACCGTGGATAACGGCACACCGGGTTTTTCCGCCATCCAATCACTGGCGTTATGAATAATCGCACGCAGCCCGCTGGTCTGCGCCTTCACCGCTTCCGCGAAGGTAAGAATACCGTCGTCGCTGCTGAAATCGGCCTGCAGACACACCGCGCCGGCTTCGCGCAGGGTGTCAATCGAAGGATAATGCTGGCGATAGCTGACGATCACCGGTTGCTGCTGGTTTAAAAAATGGTGTGCCAGAGCGAGGCCGATACGGCGGCCTGCTCCTGTGATCAGGACCGGACGAGGCTGTGGTTCAGCCATGGGTATCTCCTTTCAAGTTCAGCGGTAGGGCAACCGCTTACCCCACCAGCATCCACGTTGCCGGAACGGCGGCAACCAGCAAAAAACCAATTAATGCCATTTCACGGCGTTTGAGCATGCGATCGTGCTGGTGCGTACGGCGGGCGTACAGGAAAACCAGAAGACCCGGAGCGTAAAGTACCACCGACAATAACAAATGCACAGGACCGGACGCATACAATAACCATAAGCCATAAACGCACGCGCCGACACCCACGGCTTTATGTAACGGACGTACGGCAATCTTAAGCAGGAAAGCGCCAACGAGGAAATAGGGCACCAGAATCATTTCTGAGGCGATGGTTAGCAGGGTACCGTAGTCGGATCCGGTAAGCCAAATCAGCACCAGACAAATCTGCACGCTGATGTTGGTCAACCACAGCGAGGAAGAGGGGGCGTTATTCTTATTGGTTTTGGCGAACAGGCGCGGGAACGCTTTATGCGTCGCCGCCAGATACGGCACTTCGGCGGCCATAATGGTCCAGCTTAAATAGGCGCCGCAGACGGAGATAATTAATCCCGCGGCGATCACGACCTCGCCCCATGACCCCATCATTTTGACCATCAGGCCAGCCATCGACGGGTTGCGCATTTCAGCCAGTTCCGGGCGGGCGACAACGCCCAGCGACAGCAGGGTGACCAGCAGATAAACCGCCAATGCCGAGACCACCGCCAGCAGCGTCGCGCGGCCAACGTCGCGCTTGTGGCGCGCGCGAGCAGAGACTACTACTGCGCCCTCCACGCCGATAAATACCCACAGGGTGATCAGCATGGTGTTTTTCACCTGTTCCCATACCGGTACGCCGAGCGCTATACCGCTGAAGTCGAGGCGGAAAGTATCTAGCCGGAACGCGATAGCGGCCAGCGCCACAAATGCGCCGAGCGGCAACAGTTTAGCCAGCGTCGCCACCAGGTTAATGCCTGCCGCGGTCTGGACCCCACGCAGCACCAGAAAATGCACCACCCAGAGCAGCACGGACGCGCCGACGATCGCCTGCCAGGTGTTACCGTCACCAAAAATACGCATCTCCGGCGTATCGGTGAAGAAACTGAGGGCAGAGAAGACGATAACCAGGTAGGAGACGTTGGCAATCACCGCGCACAGCCAGTAACCCCAGGCGGAACAGAAACCGATCAGTTCGCCAAAACCTTCACGGGCATAGGTAAAGATTCCGCCGTCCAGTTCCGGGCGGATTCGGGTCAGCAATAGCATGGCGAAAGCGAGGAATAAAATCCCGACGCCGGTGATGGCCCAGCCGATAAGCAGAGCGGATGGGCTGGCAACGGCAGCCATGTTTTGCGGCAAACTGAAAACGCCCGCGCCCAGCATGGAGCTGAGTACCAGTGCGGTCAGGGCGCTAAGGCCCAGTTTCTTTTCCATTGTATTCCCGAGGTGGCAACAGTGAATCAAGAATATTTATTTGGCGAAATCGCATAAAAATGGAGGATTACGCTAAGGCGCGGGATTTTACGGAGTGTCTTGAACGCATGCAATGGCGGCGGGCGAAAAAATGTAAAAAGGCGACCCGATGTCGCCTTTTTGAGCAGTTGAAACCGATTACTTATATAGGTCGGCGCTAATGGTGATGTTGCCACCACGTTCCTGCCACTGGCGGGTGATGTGGTAGTATTTTGCCCCTTTCTTCGCCGCGCGTTTCGCGGTCTGGTAGGAGATTTCTGTCATATTGCCGTAGTTACCGGTGAATTTGATGCTATCAAACGGCACCATCTGCGCGGCGGTGATCTTGTTCACTTCTTCGACTTTCGTGCCGTCCGGTAGGGTGACAGTGTAACGTCCGCCTTTCGACGATTGGGTTTCGTAGAACAGACCTACGCCGGTGCCGGCGCCGACGGCCGCAGAGGAGGCCACGCCTGGGATCTCGACATTTTTAGCCGCTTCGCCGCCTTTCGCCAGAGCGGCGCGACCGGCTTCGGAATCCGCTGGAATCGCATCAGGGCTCTGCAGTACGCGCTTCTGCGCATCCTTTTTATAGATATAAGCGGTGATGCGCTGGTTGCCGCCCTGGTTGGCGTCAACCTGACGGACGATGAAGAAGGCATACGCGCCTTTGGCTTTCGCCGCTTTGGCGATGGCGTCGTTGACTTCAGGCTGGCTGCGGTAGAAGCCCTGTACGGTCACGGTGTCATACGGCATCAGCGTGACGGCCTGGTCTTTCGGCAGTTCCATCACGCCGTTAATGATACGGTTTTTCGGGGTATCCGCCTGCGGGGCGTTTTCTTTATAGAAATCCGCCGTTACGCGCCAGTTGCCGCCGTTGCCGAAATCTGAGGTGTCGACAACATAAAAGGAAGCTGCGCCATCTTTATCCGCCTTGCGGGAAACCGCCTGTACGGCATCGCCAATCGCGTTAAAACGGCCAGTGACGACGACGCGGTCATAGGGCTTCAGCGCTGCCGCTTGCTCCGGAGTCAGCTCGGTCGCTGCATGGGCAGACAACGCGGTGGTAGCCAGAAGAGCAGACGCCAGGAGTGTGTTCTTAAGCTTCATAAAAATAATCCTTTGCCTTGCGCAAACCATGTACTGGTATTGTTGTTGACTGAAAACAGGTGATTATTGCATTTAAACAACGTAACTGTCTGCGTCATTTTTCACTTCCCGCCCGAATCGTTCGTTACAAAAATATAACAAATACCGATATGTTGAAAAAACAGCCCCTTGAACAGCAAAGTCGATAATCAATATCACTTTTATAAGTTAACGTAATGTTAATGCAATGATACTGACGGTAATAAATGGCGAATTAATCCCTCAGGTAAGCGAATTATCAGGTTCTGGCATAAAATTAAGGCAAATATTGCTGCCTGACGCAGTCAGGACTAATTTTTCTCAATAAAATCAAAAATTCTGTTTTAACGATGTAGATCACAATCGGTATTTTCAGTAGGTTATAAAAAGTTTGTTACTGTTTCATTTTCCAGATGAATACCTGAGCGGCGTTTTTGCGCCGCCGCTGGCGCATTTGTGAAAAAAATAAACCATCATCAAAAACCGATGGAAGGGAAAACTATGCGAATTGGGATACCAAAAGAGAGCTTAGCTCAGGAAACCCGGGCCGCTGCGACGCCGAAGACGGTCGAGCAGCTGCTTAAGCTCGGGTTTAGCGTGGCGGTCGAGAGCGGGGCCGGGAAACTGGCGAGCTTCGACGATGAAGCCTTCGAACAGGCGGGCGCGGAAATCGTCAGCGCGGATAACGTCTGGCACTCCGACGTTATCCTCAAGGTTAACGCGCCGAACGATGCGGAGATTGCGAAGCTCAATCCGGGCACCACGCTGGTGAGTTTCATCTGGCCGGCGCAGAATCCGGATCTCATGGAAAAGCTGGCCGCTCGCGGTATCAACGTCATGGCAATGGACTCGGTGCCGCGTATTTCCCGCGCCCAGTCGTTAGATGCCCTGAGTTCGATGGCCAACATCGCCGGTTATCGCGCGATTGTCGAAGCGGCGCACGAATTCGGCCGCTTCTTTACCGGCCAGATCACCGCGGCGGGTAAAGTACCGCCAGCGAAGGTGATGGTAATCGGCGCAGGCGTCGCCGGCCTTGCGGCGATTGGCGCGGCGAACAGCCTCGGCGCCATCGTCCGCGCCTTCGATACCCGTCCGGAAGTGAAAGAACAGGTGCAGAGTATGGGCGCCGAGTTCCTTGAACTGGACTTCAAAGAAGAAGCGGGCAGCGGCGACGGTTATGCCAAAGTCATGTCTGAAGCCTTTATCAAAGCCGAGATGGCGCTGTTCGCCGCGCAGGCGAAAGATGTCGATATCATTGTCACCACGGCTTTAATCCCGGGTAAACCGGCGCCGAAGCTGATTACCCGCGAAATGGTTGACACCATGAAGCCAGGCAGCGTGGTGGTCGATCTGGCGTCGCAAAACGGCGGCAACTGTGAATACACCGTGCCGGGTGAAGTCGTGACCACCGCCAACGGCGTGAAAATTATCGGCTATACCGACCTGCCGGGTCGTCTGCCGACGCAATCTTCTCAGCTCTACGGCACCAACCTGGTAAACCTGCTGAAGCTGCTGTGCAAGGAAAAAGACGGCAATATCACCATCGATTTCGACGATGTAGTGGTGCGCGGCGTCACGGTGGTCCGCGAGGGCGAAATTACCTGGCCGGCGCCGCCGATTCAGGTCTCCGCGCAGCCGCAGGCGGCGGCGAAAACCGTCGAAGCGCCAAAAGAAGAGGCTAAACCAGCTTCGCCGTGGCGTAAATACGCGCTGATGGCGCTGGCGATTATCCTCTTTGGCTGGCTGGCGAACGTCGCGCCGAAAGAGTTTCTGGGTCACTTTACCGTCTTCGCGCTCTCCTGCGTAGTCGGTTACTACGTGGTGTGGAACGTGTCGCACGCGCTGCACACGCCACTCATGTCGGTAACCAACGCCATTTCAGGGATTATTGTCGTTGGGGCATTGCTGCAGATAGGGCATGGCGGCTGGGTCAGCTTCTTAAGCTTTATCGCGGTGTTGATCGCCAGCATTAATATTTTTGGTGGTTTCACCGTCACTCAGCGCATGCTGAAAATGTTCCGCAAAAACTAAGGGGTAGCACATGTCTGGAGGATTAGTTACAGCTGCATACATTGTTGCCGCTATTCTGTTTATCTTTAGCCTTGCGGGGCTGTCAAAGCACGAAACGTCGAAGCAGGGGAACCTGTACGGCATCGCCGGGATGGCGATTGCGCTGATTGCCACCATCTTTGGGCCGGACAGCGGTAACGTCGGCTGGATCATCGTGGCGATGGTTATCGGCGGCGCGATTGGTATCCGTCTGGCGAAGAAAGTCGAAATGACCGAGATGCCGGAGCTGGTGGCGGTGCTGCATAGCTTCGTTGGTCTGGCGGCGGTGCTGGTCGGCTTCAACAGTTATCTCGACCATGGACCGGGCCTCGATCAGGTGCTGGCGAATATTCACCTGACTGAAGTGTTTCTTGGCATCTTTATCGGCGCCGTGACCTTCACCGGCTCGATCGTTGCTTTTGGTAAGCTGCGCGGCAAAATTTCGTCAAAACCGCTGATGTTGCCGAATCGCCACAAGCTGAACCTGGCGGCGTTAGTCATCTCCTTCCTGCTGCTGGTGGCCTTCGTGCGTACCGACAGCACCGGAACGCAGGTACTATGCCTGCTGGTGATGACCATTATCGCCCTGGCGTTCGGCTGGCACCTGGTGGCGTCTATCGGCGGCGCGGATATGCCGGTGGTGGTATCGATGCTGAACTCGTACTCCGGTTGGGCGGCGGCGGCGGCGGGCTTCATGCTCAGCAACGACCTGCTGATCGTGACCGGCGCGCTGGTCGGTTCTTCCGGTGCCATCCTCTCCTACATTATGTGTAAGGCGATGAACCGTTCGTTTATCAGCGTTATCGCCGGCGGTTTCGGCACCGATGGCGGCAGTTCCAGCGGCGATGAAGAAGTTGGCGAGCATCGCGAAATCAGCGCTGAAGAGACGGCGGAAATGCTGAAAAACTCGCATTCCGTGATCATCACGCCGGGCTACGGGATGGCGGTGGCACAGGCGCAGTATCCGGTGGCGGAAATCACTGAGAAGCTGCGTGCGCGCGGTATCAAGGTGCGCTTCGGTATCCACCCGGTCGCCGGACGACTGCCGGGGCACATGAACGTGCTGCTGGCGGAAGCGAAGGTTCCGTACGATGTGGTGCTGGAAATGGATGAAATTAACGATGATTTCGCCGATACCGATACTGTACTGGTGATTGGCGCGAACGACACGGTGAACCCGGCGGCGCAGGACGATCCGAAGAGCCCGATCGCCGGTATGCCGGTGCTGGAAGTGTGGAAGGCGCAAAACGTGGTGGTCTTTAAACGGTCGATGAACACCGGCTATGCAGGCGTGCAGAACCCGCTGTTCTTCAAAGAGAACACCCACATGCTGTTTGGCGACGCTAAAGCCAGCGTGGATGCCATTCTGAAAGCGCTGTAATAGCGCAACGCTCTAAGCCGTCTCTGTTGAGACGGCTTTTTTATATAGACAGTGAAACCATGATTTGCTCATAAAGTGAACGGCGATGGGTGTTATACTATGCCTGTTTTTTCACCACACTGAGGATATTATGGATACCGAGTTAACCCCCACGCAGATGGCCATCGAGTACCTGCGCCGCGATACCGCTGTTATGACCCCCGCGCAGTACCTGAAGAAGCTCAAACTCCTCGAGCTCGAGTTTGCCGATCTGATGTCGCTTTCGTCGATGGAACTGAAAGAAGAGATCGACCTGGCCTGGCGTTTAGGTATCCACTAACGCATTCTCTAAGCTTGTTAAATTAGCGTTGATATCCGGGGCCGTATGGCCCTTTTTCTATTTTAGCGGGCCGACAAAAAAATCCCCCGACGGGCGGGGGATGTTAGATATAATTTCAAACCTCATGAGACGCCGTTAGTCGTCGTCTTCATCGTCCAGTTCAACCGGGGTTTGATAAGCTTCCGGTTTCAGTACCAGCAGGTCGCAGCGCAGGTGGTCGATAACCTGTTCCGCGGTATTGCCGAGAAACGCGGCAGAAATACCGGTGCGGCCAACGGTGCCCAGCACCACAATCCCGGCCTGCAGATGTTCAGCTAAATCAGGGATAACCTCTTCCGGCAGCCCTTTCTCTACGTGGGTGCGGTTTTCATCGATGCTGAATTTCTGGCGCAGCGCTTTCATAGCCAGCAGATGCTGGCCGCGAATCGCATCGTTATAGATGCTCGGGTCAAAATCAGGTAATTCAATGGCGATGTTGATAGGCGTCACCGGATAGGCGCCAACCAGATGTACTTCGGTATGGTTAACCTGATCGGCGAGGGCGATGGTCTCCCGCACCAGTTTTTCATTGAGGGCGTTGTGATAGTTCTCTTCACTGGCCAGATTAACCGCCACCAGCGCTTTACCGCCTTCCGGCCACGGTTGATCTTTAACCATCCATACCGGGCATGGACATTTGCGCAGCAGGTGCCAGTCGGTCGGGGTGAAGATGACGGCTTCGAGTTTGTCGTGCTGATGGGCCATTTTCAGCAGCAGGTCGTGTTTATCGCTGATGATTTCCTGAATGATGGCTTCAAAGGGGCGGTTGTGCCACACCACTTTGATATCGATTGGCACCCCGGATTCAATGTAAAACTTGGCCTGTTCACGGATCCAGGCGCTGCGTTGGCTAATCACGCCCTGGCGCATCGCCGTCCGCTCGTCGGGCGACAGCAGGGTGGTCATTTCATAGGAAAAATCATAGATCGGCAAAAAGGCTTTGATGCGTCCACCAATCCGTTGGTGCAGATACACCGCGCGCCGTAATGCAGGCTGGTCGTCCTGGTTAGGGTCGATTACTACCAGCATGTTCTGATACTTCGCCATACAGGGTCTCCTTACAGCTGTAGCTACAGTCAGTCATTAAAAAGATAACCTATATGGATGAATTGAAACAGGGGATGACCCTGGCCAGATCAACAAATTAGAAAAAAATGTCGATCCGGCACAAGGTAGAAGAAAGTATAGCGGAGATAAATCAGGCGACGTTGCGCGCCTGGCCTGCCAGTTGCGCCAGCAGATCGCTGTTTTCGATGGTGATATATTTCCCTTTCACCGCCAGCATACCGCTTTTCTGGAAACGACCGAGCAGGCGGCTAATGGTTTCTACCGTCAGGCCCAGATAGTTGCCGATGTCGCCACGGGTCATGGTCAGACGGAACTCACGCGGTGAGAAGCCGCGCTGCGCGAAACGGCGGGACAGGTTGTAGATAAAGGCCGCCAGCCGTTCTTCTGCGTTCTTTTTGGAAAGCAGCAGGATCATGTCCTGATCGCCTTTGATCTCGCCGCTCATCAGGCGCATCATCTGCTGACGCAGGTTCGGCATTTTACCGGAAAGATCATCCAGCGTTTCGAACGGAATTTCACAAACCATTGAGGTTTCCAGCGCCTGCGCAAAGCTTGGGTGCAGGGCGGTGCCAATGGCGTCAAAACCGACCAAATCACCCGCCAGGTGGAAGCCGGTAATCTGCTCATCGCCTTGTTCGGTGATGGTGTAGCTTTTGATGGTCCCTGAACGGATAGCGTACAGCGACTTCAGCTCATCACCCGCTTTGAACAGGGTTTGCCCTTTCTGAATAGGCTTCTTACGCTCGATGATATTATCAAGCTGATCCAGCTCATGTTCGTTCAAAGTAAAGGGGATGCAGAGCTGGCTAATGCTGCAATCCTGACAATGGATTGCACAACCACCAGACTGAATGCGTCGTATAATTCGCTTTTCCGGGATCATATGTCTGCTCAAGCTTTAATTGATATTGGTCAATTTTAACATCTTTTTGAGGAGCAAGTAAGTCTCGAAACCCGGAAAGACGCAATATTAGAAGGGGAAATATACCTTTCACCCTATCTCTTTGATAACAAGAAATTTATTAAGCGATCAATTATTGTAAAGTTACCTGTAATTTCCAAAAAAGGCATTATCTGTTAAAGCAGCAAATAGCCTTCATGGCGCAATAACCACTCTTTGCGCTGTACGCCCCCGGCGTAGCCGGTCATGGTGCCGTTACGGCCAATCACCCGATGGCAGGGAACCACAATGCTGACCGGATTGGAACCGTTTGCCGCGCCGACCGCACGGGCCGCGCCTGGGCGGCCAAGAGCCTCGGCTAACTGACCGTAGTGCATGACTTGCCCGCAGGGAATCGTGCGCAGCGCTTGCCAGACCTGACGTTGAAACGGCGTCCCGCCGGTGGCGGTCGGCAGGGTATCGATAATCGCGAGATCGCCGTCGAAGTATTGCCGCAGTTTCGCGCTCAGCCCGCCCGGATCGCGCGCATCAAGACGTACATAACCCTCATGGCGGTAGTGGATGTCGAGCAGTTGCTCCATACGGTCACGGTGCTGATCCCACTCCACGGCGCGCAGATTAAATTGTTCATCGCAAATGACCCACAGCGGCCCCAGCGGGGTATCGATTTTATCTTGCAGTAGCGTCAGCATCGGTCTTCCTTCTACGAGGTTATTTCGGCAAGAGCACACCATATCATGACGTGCGCTCTGCCAACTATACCTCCGAAAGGTCAGCAAATAATGAAAGGCTGTACTATTAATTTATAAATACGAATCGCAGTCATTTAAATTCCGTCATTCGATTGCCCAATCGCAAAATGCTGGAATAAAGGGACGGGGAGCAATGTTTATTTTTGCATTAACTAGCAGGCGCGGCAGAAAGAGCATTTTGCTACCTTTGTCTGGCGGCGAATTCCCCTGTGCGGAGGAGCGTTCAGTTCAAATCTCTATGCAGTTTGTCATACGCACGCGAATTAGCGTGAACTGGCTAATTCACCGGGAGGCACCCGGCGTCGCAGATAAATATACAGGCATTCCTTGAGTCAATTATTTTCCAGCGCTTTGGCGCTGGTTTTTTTTAACCAACAGAAAGGTGGCGATATGCAATACATATTAACGGGAGTTGTTGTGTTGATTATCAGTGGGTTAGCTATCAATTTGCTGTCGTTAGCCATCGAAAGTCTGTGTAAAACGCTCCTGAACCGCACCACAATTCGTTAACTCACGCAGGCCCTCCCTGGCCTGTCGCTGCGTTAGGGTAAACGGGGATAGATGCCGGGACCTATCGGCAGCCCGACAAGATACCAGCCCACCAGCAGCAGTAGCCAGACGGCTAAGAAAATGAGTGGGTAGGGTAATACCAGCGAATAGTAGGTGCCCAGTTTGGCATCGGGCCGGTAGCGCTGTAAAAAGCCGAGAAACAGCGGCACAAACGGCGATACCGGCGCGAGCGGCAGCACGGAAGAGTCAGCGATTCGGAACAGGATCTGCGCAAACGCCGGGTGAAAGCCCAGCAGCATAAACATTGGTACAAAAATGGGCGCCAGAATCGACCAGATAGCTGAACCGCTGGCGATAAACATACATAAAAACGCCGACAGTAGCGCCAGGCCGACAAATGCCGGTACCCCATTCATCCCGGCGCTCTCCAGCACATCGGTCAGACCAACGGCCATGAATTTCCCCATGTTGCTCCAGTTAAACATGGCGACAAACTGGGCCAGCGGGAAGACCATCACGATAAATCCGGCCATCTCCTTCATCGGCTCGATCATTAACTGCGGCAGGTCAGCCTGACGGCGAATTTTGCCGGTGGCGATGCCGTAAGCTAAAGACACGACAAAGAAAAAAAAGATAATCAGCGGCACAATGCCTTTAATAAAGGGCGAGGGCATCACGGTATGCTTGATGGGATCGCGCAGAATGCCGTTGTCCGGCACCACCATCAGCGCGATAACCGCCACAAACAACAGCGCCGCAATACCGGCAATGCGCAGCCCGAAGCGCTGTTCCGCCGTCAGCGTCTGCAGCGTTTCATCGCTCTTACCCTGCCACTTTCCTAACCGCGGCTCGACCAGTTTATCGGTAATCAATCCGCCGACCAGAGTAAGTACGATGACTGAGGTAGCCATGAAGTACCAGTTGTCGATGACGCTAACATGCAGCGAGGCATCGAGCGTTTTCGCCGCTTCGGTACTAATACCGGAGAGCAACACGTCGGTGGTGACAATGAGTAAATTTGCCGTGAATCCGCAGCCAACGCCGGCGATTGCCGCCAGTAACCCCGCCACTGGATGACGACCGACGGCGAGAAACATCAACGCCCCTAGCGGCGGCATAATGACCAGCGCCGCGTCGGAAGAGATATGGCTGAAAAAGGCGATAAATAGCACCATATAACTGGCGTAACGCGCGCTAACGTGCGATGACATCTTGACCATCAGCGATGGCAGCAGGCCGACGCGTTCGGCAAAACCGGCGCCGAGCACCAGCGCCAGAATCGCCCCCAGCGGCGCGAAGCCGCTAAAGTTTTTAATCACGTTCGGCAGAAACCAGTGCAACCCTTCAACGCTGAGCAGATTCTTTACCACCACTCGCGAACCGTCGGTGGGGTTCTGTACGCCGACGTTTAGCGCCGACAAGATGGCGGTAGCGGCCATCAGCGCCACTATCAGATAGATAAACAGCAAAAATGGATGCGGAACCTTATTACCTATTTTTTCAACCCAGCCATACAGCTTACCGGTGGGGGAATGCGACGGTATGGATGACATACTCATGGGCGTTCCTCAGTTGTCGTTGTTGTGTTGGTTGCGGCATACCTCATGGGTTGTCAGCTGTTATTTTTATTGGCGATTGCCATCACGCTGTGCGTTATCCCAGAGGCTAATTTTTCTTATTTTAAAATTGATGGTACGACGTCACGCGGGATCGGGCACTGGTATGGGCTTACCGCCAGTACCTGAGCCAGTTCCTGCTGGCTTGCTTCGAGTAACGGCCTGTCGCTGAACAAACGAATCGCCGTTGCTCCCAGTATCTTACCCGCCAGCAGCATCCCTTTATGGGCGATAGAGGTTCTTCCCTGGCTTACCAGTTGCCAGCTGTGCAGCGGCGTACCGATGGCGAAGCAGGGGCTAAAACACTGGGCCACCGGCGCTTTCCAGCTCACGTCGCCGACGTCGGTAGAGCCGGCCAGCACGTTTTCCGTCGCCGCCCACGGCGCGACTTCATCGATCAGCACCGTGTCGTGATGGCGGCGGGCAAACGCTTTTCCTTCTTCACCGCTGGTGCCGGCAATATTCTTCAGGCTGTTCTGTATATCGTTCACGCCGAGCGTGGCGCGAATATCCGCTGCGAAAGCGCGCTCTTCGTTACTCCATTGCGGCGTACCGTAATGACATACGGCCTGATACATTGCCGCTTCCAGCGTGCGATTGGGGAGATAGCTGGAACAGGCTTTTTCAAAACGACAGCTGACGCTGGTTTCGGTCATCAGCGCGGCACCCTGAGCAATTTTCTCAATACGGGCAAAGATTTGCTGCACGTCGGCTATTTCCGGAGCGCGAATCAAATACAGCACTTCAGCCTGCGCCTGCACCACGTTGGGCGACACGCCGCCGGTATCCGTAATGGCGTAGTGCACACGCGCTTTCTCGATAATATGCTCATTGAGGAAGTTACTGCCGGTGGTCATCAGCGTGACGGCGTCCAACGCGCTACGCCCAAGATGCGGTGAGTTTGCCGCGTGGGCGGCGGTTCCGGTAAAGCGCCACGCCGCCTGAATATTGGCCAGCGTGCTGGTGCTGAACATCCCGGCCCAGGCTTCCGGATGCCAGGTGAGGGCGGCGTCGATATCATCGAATAGCCCCTCGCGCACCATAAAGGTTTTACCCGAGCCGCCTTCTTCACCCGGGCAGCCATAAAAGCGCAGGGTGCCCGAGCCGCCATGCTGCTGCAGCCACTGTTTCGCAGCGACAGCAGCGGCGAACGCTGCGGTGCCAAGTAGATTATGCCCACAGCCGTGGCCATTTTCCCCCGGCGTCGCGGATGTTGGTTCAGCACTGTGCGCCTGTTGGCTGAGTCCTGCCAGCGCATCAAACTCGCCGAGCAGGGCGATGACTGGTTTACCCTCGCCAAAGCTGGCGATAAACGCATTGGGGATTCCACCAGCGTGACGGCTTAGTTGAAAACCTTCCGCTTCCAGCGCGTCGGCCAACCGCGCGGCGGACCAGAATTCCTGGAATCGGGTTTCCGGATGATCCCAGATATCATCGGCAATAGCGCAAAAATCGTCGCGTCGCGATTCAATGATGTCATCAACAAATTGATAGATCTTTTCCATCACACACCTCGCTGCCAGGGAAAGTTGAGCGCGATGCGCGCCAGCGTCTCGACCGCGATGGTCATGACCCCTTCGTCGAAATCAAATTTCTCATTGTGATGTCCGGCGCTCAGTTCAGTACCGAAAATCATGTATGAAGCCAGTCCGCCGCGCTCCTGTACCCGCGCCATCATCAAAGTGGCATCTTCGGATCCCGCCGGCGCAGCAATATGATCCACCGCCTCTATCACACCTGGCACCTGTGCTGCCTGCTCACGCAGGTATTGCACCCACGCCGGAGAGGGGGCGCTGGAGGTCGCCGCGCCCATGAGCCGTAGTTCATAGCGGGCTTCATACATCGCTGCGGCGCCGGCAATCACGTTTTGCGCCCGCTCAAACACATACTGGTTGATAGCTTCCGTCTCGCCGCGGGTTTCCACTTTTATCAGCGCGGAAGAAGGGACCACGTTGCGCCCGGTGCCGGCCTGCATAACACCGACGTTAACCCGTGAGGCGCCGGCGCTGTGCGGCGCGATGGCGTGCAGGGCGAGGGCGGCCTGCGCGGCGGCCAGTAGCGCGTTGTGCCCATCTTCCGGTTTGCCGCCGGCGTGAGCGGCGACGCCCTCGAATTGCACGTCGAATTTGGTGGTCGCCATAAAGTTGTCACCGCCGCAGACCACGGTGCCGCTGGGGACGCCGGTGCCGATATGAATGGCGGTGAAGTAGTCCACGTTATCGAGCACGCCTGCCGCCACCATCGCGCGCGCGCCGCGGGTGCCTTCTTCGGCAGGCTGGAAAATCAGCTTGATGATCCCGTTGAGCCGATCGGCATACTGCTGTAGCACATGCGCTAAACCCAGCCCAATGGCGGTATGGCCGTCATGGCCGCAGGCGTGCATCATCCCGGCGTTGCAGGAGGCGAAACCCGCGCGATGCGGGCGATGGCAATCGTCGTGTTGTTCGTTAAGATCGAGCGCGTCCATATCGACGCGAAACGCCAGCGTCGGGCCGGGGCGGCCGGTGTCCAGGGTGGCGACGACGCCGGCGAATCCGCCTTCAAAAGCCGTTAGCCAACGTTCCGGCGCTCCCTGTTCGCGGGCTCGCTGGAATGCCTGTGCCAGGGTGGCGTCGTCGGGCAGCCCCATTCGGCTGTCGGCATCGATAACGTCGCGCCCCAGCGCCAGTTGATAACCGAGGCCGTCTAAGATCCCGGCAACCTTGCTGGCGGTGCGAAATTCCAGCCAGCCGGACTCCGCGTGCAGGTGAAAATCACGACGCCATTGCGTCATTTCCGGCGCCAGTTGGCTGATGAATTCATGAAGTTGCGGCATAACCCTTCCTGTCATAATTAAAAAAGTGTGACGGCGTTCACGAAGTGATAGCTTTTGCTTATCACATACGCCTTTCATGCAATCTCACCCTTAACCTGCCACAGCATGTTCGATTACAGTAGATGTCATTTTCTTCTGTCTGATAAACAATGGTTATCACCTAAAGCATGTCATTTCAGATTAAATTTCATCAAATTCGCGCTTTCGTTGAGGTTGCCCGCGAGGGGAGTATTCGCGGCGCCAGCCGGGCGCTGGCGATCTCGCAGCCTGCGTTGACCAAGGCGATTAAAGAGCTGGAAGAGGGGCTTTCCGCCCAACTGTTTGTCCGCCGCAGCCAGGGGGTGGCGCTGACGGAAAACGGCGAAAGTTTTTACCAACATGCAAGCCTGATCCTTGAAGAGCTGCGGGCGGCACAGGACGAACTTCTGCAGCGTCAGGGCGAGCAGGCCGGGCAGATTAATATTGGTCTCGGCGCCAGCGTCGCCCGTTCGCTGATGCCATCGGTGATCTGCCGCTTTCATCAGCAGCATCCGTTGGTGAAGGTGCGGATTATGGAAGGGCAACTTCTGGCGATGATTAATGAGCTGCGTCAGGGTGAGCTTGATTTCACTATCAACACCTACTATCCCGGCCCGTACGATCATGAATTCAGCTTTGAAAAACTGTTTGAGAAACCATTCGCGGTATTCGCCCGCGCCGGACATCCGGCGGCGCGCGCCACTTCCCTGACTGAATTGCTCGATCACCACTGGACGATGCCAACGCCGCGCGGTAGCTACTTTAAACAACTGCAGGAGATGTTTAACCAGGCCGGGCTGGCGCCCAAGGTCGATATCGTGTGTGAAACCTTCTCTTCGTGCATCAGTCTGGTGGTGAAGAGCGATTTCCTCAGCATTCTGCCGGTAGAGCTCGGAAACGATCCGATGATGGCGGATAAACTGGTGATGATTCCCATACGTGAAACGTTGCCCAGGGCAACCTACTACCTGATTCAGCGGCGCGATACGCGACCAACGCCGTTAACGGCTTCGTTAATCACCTTGTTTCGTCGTCAAAGCCGTCAATTGTTTCCTTAAAAATCCTGCGTGGGGCTATTTGCCGGCAGTGGCGGCTAAACGCGTTGAGGGGGAGGCGCGAGGCGGCTATAGTAGCAGGCGATAGCCGCTGGAGGAGAGACCATGAACCTTGACGACAAATCCCTGTTTCTTGACGCCATGGAGGATGTCCAGCCTCTGAAACGCAATAATGACGTACACTGGCACCGTGAGCGCAACGTGCGCGCCCCGCAGCGTATCGATACCCTGCAGCTCGATAATTATCTGACCACCGGCTACCTCGATATTGTGCCGCTCGCCGTGCCGCTGGAGTTCAAACGGGAAGGGCTGCAAAGCGGAGTGCTGGAAAAACTGCGGCGCGGAAAATACAGCCAGCAGGCAAGCCTGTCGCTACTGCGCCAGCCGGTCGAACAGTGTCGGCAAATGCTGTTCGCCTTCGTGATACAGGCGCAAAAAGAGGGGCTGCGTAATTTACTTATCATCCACGGCAAAGGCCGTGATGACCAGGCCCACGCCAATATTATTCGCAGCTACCTGGCGCGCTGGCTGCCAGAGTTGCCCGAGGTACAGGCGTTTTGCGCCGCGCTACCGCACCACGGCGGCAGCGGCGCTTGTTACGTGGCGCTGCGTAAATCCGAACAGGCTAAGCAGGAGAACTGGGAGCTACACGCCAAACGCAGCCGCTAGCGCAGCAGCAGCGTTAGCTCGCGGGCGGCTTTTTGTAATTCCGGCAGCACCCGATCCAGCATTTCGCGGGTCGACATCTGGCCCGCGTGAACCCCGACGTTCAGCGCCGCTTCCACCTGTCCTTGCGGGTTATATAGCGGCACTGCCAGCGAACGCAGCCCCATTTCCAGTTCCTGATCGTTTAACGCATATCCCTGCTGATACACGCGTTTTAGCTCCGCGCGCAGCTTATTTACCGAATCTACCGTCTGCGGGGTGTAGCGAATCATCGTCACCCGGCTCAGCATGTCGTTTAGCCGTTCCTCCGGCTGATGGCTTAACAGCACGCGGCCCATGGAGGTCGCCCACGCCGGCAGGCGGCTGCCGATATCAAGATCGATCGTCATAATTCGCGAACTGGAGGCGCGGGCGATATACAGGATATCGTCGCCATCGAGGGTGGCGATTGAGCAGGATTCATTGAGCATTTCGCTCAGATGCTTGAGCACTGGCTGCGCCGAGCGCGCCAGCGGCGTTGAGGCCAGCCAGGCGTGACCGAGGGCAAGGATCCGTGGACGCAGCTGGAAATTCTTACCGTCTTCGGCGTAGACGAATCCCAGTTTGCTTAAGGTATACAGGCAGCGACGTACCGCCGCTCGGGGGATGCCGGTCTTTTGGCTGATCTGCGAAATCGACAGTACCGGGCGCTGCGGGGTAAAAGCCTGAATCACTTCCAGCCCGCGCGCCAGCGATGCCATAAAGTTCGGATCGCCCTTAAACGGATCGCCGTCGCCCGCTACTACATCATCTGGATGCTTGTCCATTTTGTTCTCCGTATTTGCCATCGATCACATTCTTTCGCTAAAGATATACGATGTTCGATTATCGCACCATATTTCGATTATCGCCCTTGACCAGCATCGTTAAGCGGGTCACATTTTGTGCGAACAACGCATATAAGTGCGATTACCGCACGTTAAGGAGCGACCTGATGATTGATAAAAGCGTGTCGACGCTGAGTGAGGCCATTGCCGGGATCCACGACGGCGCGACCATCATGATTGGCGGGTTTGGCCCCGCCGGGCAGCCGACGTACCTGATTGATGCCCTGATTGAACAGGGCGCCCGCGACCTAACCATTATTAATAACAACGCGGGCAATGGCGAAGTGGGGCTGGCGGCGCTGCTCAAAGCCGGACGGGTGCGCAAAATGATCTGCTCATTCCCGCGTCAGGTGGATTCACAGATTTTCGATGACCTCTATCGCCGCGGCAAGGTTGAGCTGGAACTGGTGCCGCAGGGCAATCTGGCGGCGCGGATCCAGGCCGCTGGCGCGGGGCTCGGCGCGGTCTTTACCCCAACCGGCTACGGCACGCCGCTGGCGGAAGGCAAAGAAACCCGGGAAATAGATGGCCGCCATTATGTGCTTGAGTATCCGATTAAAGCTGACTTCGCCTTGATTAAGGCCCACCAGGGAGACCGCTGGGGCAACCTGGTCTACCGCAAAGCGGCGCGCAACTTCGGCCCGATTATGGCGACCGCCGCCAAAACCACCATTGTTGAAGTCTCGCAGCTGGTCGCCCTTGGCGAACTCGACCCGGAAAACATCATCACCCCGGGGATTTTCGTCCAGCGTGTATTCTCGCTGGAAAATCTGTCCGTCGCGCAAAGCGCCTGAGGAGCCGAAGATGCAAAAATTGACTCGTGACGAAATGGCCCAGCGCGTCGCCCGCGATATTCCGGAAGGCGCTTACGTCAACCTCGGTATTGGCCTGCCGACCCGTATCGCCAACTATCTACCTGCCGATAAAGAGGTGTTCCTGCACAGTGAAAACGGGCTACTGGGAATGGGGCCGAAGCCGCAGCCCGGCGAAGAGGACCCGGAACTGATCAACGCGGGTAAAGAGTATGTCACCCTGCTGCAGGGCGGCTGTTTTTTCCACCATGGCGACTCCTTCGCCATGATGCGCGGCGGGCATCTCGATATCTGCGTGCTGGGCGCCTATCAGGTTTCCGCCAGCGGCGATCTCGCTAACTGGAGCACCGGCGCGCCGGATTCGATCCCGGCGGTTGGAGGGGCGATGGATTTGGCTATCGGCGCCCGCCAGGTGTTTGTGATGATGGACCATCTGACCCGCGATGGCGAATGCAAACTGGTCGAACAGTGCAGCTACCCGCTGACCGGCGTCGGTTGCGTCAGCCGTATCTATACCGATCTGGCGGTCATCGATATTACCGACCGCGGCCCGGTGGTGCGCGAAATCTTTAATGGCCTCTCCTTTGAAGAGCTACAGCGCATCACTCCGTTGGCGCTGACTTTTGAACAACTGGCGGAAAGTGCGTAAGGAACCTATGATGAATCAGGCATTTATCTGTGATGCGGTGCGTACGCCGTTTGGCCGTTTTGGCGGCGCATTATCCAGTATGCGCGCCGACGATTTGGCGGCGCTGCCGCTGAAAGCGCTGCTGGAGCGTAACCCGGGACTCGATCCGGCGCTGATCGACGATGTGATCTACGGCTGCGCCAACCAGGCCGGAGAAGATAACCGTAACGTGGCGCGCATGGCGCTGTTGCTGGCCGGGCTGCCGCAGAGCGTTCCCGGCAGCACGATTAACCGCCTCTGTGGTTCCAGTCTCGATGCGATCGGCGTCGCGGCGCGGGCGATTAAAAGCGGCGAAACTCAACTGATGATCGCCGGTGGGGTGGAGAGTATGTCGCGCGCGCCGTTTGTGATGGGCAAAGCCGAGAGCGCCTTTAGCCGCTCGATGCAGATGGAAGATACCACCATCGGCTGGCGCTTTATTAACCCGCAGATGAAAGCGCTGTACGGCGTGCACTCGATGCCGGAAACTGCGGAAAACGTCGCCGATGAGTTTGCCATTTCTCGCGCCGACCAGGACGCTTTTGCGCTACGCAGTCAGTTACGTACCGCGGCGGCGCAGGAAGCGGGGCGTTTCGCCGATGAACTGATCGCCGTATCGGTGCCGCAGCGCAAAGGTGAGCCGCTGCGTTTCAGCCGCGATGAACATCCGCGCAGCACCTCGCTGGAGGCGCTGGCTAAACTGCGCGGCGTGGTCCGCGCCGACGGCAGCGTTACCGCCGGTAACGCCTCCGGCGTCAACGACGGCGCCTGTGCGCTGTTGTTGGCCAGTGAACAGGCGATGTCGGCGAATGATTTACAGCCGCTGGCGCGGGTTGTCGGCGTGGCGACGGCAGGGGTGGCGCCGCGGATTATGGGCTTCGGCCCGGCACCGGCGGTGCGCAAAGTGTTAGCGCAAACCGGGCTGACGCTGGCGCAGATGGATGTCATCGAACTGAATGAGGCTTTTGCCGCGCAGGCGCTGGCGGTTACCCGTGATTTAGGCCTGCCGGATGATGCTGCCCACGTTAACCCCAACGGCGGGGCCATTGCGCTGGGTCATCCGCTGGGGGCTTCCGGCGGACGTCTGGCGATGACCGCCGCTTATCAGTTGAAGCGTACCGGCGGCCGCTATGCGCTGTGCACCATGTGTATCGGCGTGGGCCAGGGGATTGCGCTGATTATTGAACGCGTTTAAGGAGTCGCGATGAGTTTGTTGACGCCCATGTTGCGTAGCAGTCCGCTAACCGACTGGTTCAGCGATGCGCAGCGGGTACAGGGTATGCTGGATTTCGAAGCCGCGCTGGCGCAGGCGCAGGCCGCCTGCGGGCTGGTGCCGCAGGCGGCAGTCTCGCCGATAGTCAACGCCTGCCGGCATGCGCTTATCGATTTCGACGCGCTGGGACAATCGGCGGCCAGCGCCGGCAATCTGGCTATTCCGCTGGTTAAACAGCTGACTGCGCGGGTGAAAGCGCAGGATCCGGACGCCGCGCGCTATGTCCATTGGGGCGCCACCAGCCAGGACGCTATCGATACCGGGTTTGTTCTGCAACTGCGGGGCGCGCTGGCGGCGACGGATAGCCTGCTACAAAGCCTGATTGACGCGTTCGCCGAACAGGCGCAGCGCTATCAACATACGGTGATGCCGGGGCGCACCTGGATGCAGCATGCGCTACCGGTCACGTTTGGCCTTAAACTGGCGGGGACGCTGGATGCGCTGCTGCGCTGGCAGCAGCGGTTGATTGAGATGCGCCCACGGGTGCTGGCGCTGCAGTTTGGCGGCGCGGCGGGCACGCTTGATTCATTGAAACAGCAGGCGCCGCAGGTGGCGCAGGCGTTGGCGCAAACCCTCGACCTGCAGTTGCCGGATACGCCATGGCATAGCCAGCGCGACCGTTTCCTCGAGGTCGGCGCCTGGTTCGCCGGCGTTTGCGGCACTCTGGGAAAATTCGCCAATGATTTTTCGCTGCTGATGCAAACCGAGGTTGCGGAAGTCGGCGAGCCGCTGGCGGAAGGGCGCGGGGGCTCCTCGACCATGCCGCACAAACGTAACCCGGTCTCCTGCGCGGCGATTCTAACCGCGGCGCAGCGCACGCCGGGGCTGGTCGCCACCCTCTACGCCGGCCAAATCCAACAGCATGAGCGCGCGCTCGGCGGCTGGCAGGCCGAATGGGAAACGCTACCGGAACTGATCATGCTGGTGGGCGGGGCGCTGGCGCAAACTGACATGCTGGTGCGCGAGATGCAGGTTTTCGTGCATAAGATGCGTGCCGACCTTGATATCACTCACGGGCTGATTATGGCGGAAGCGGTGACCCTGGCGCTGGCGGAGTTTATTGGCAAAGCCGAGGCGCATCATCGTGTAGAAGCGCTGTGTCGTCAGGCGTTGGATCGCAATGGCTTGCTTGTCGATCTGCTGGCGGCCGACCCGCTGGTCAGTCAGTATCTCTCCCGCGAACGTTTAAACTCGCTACTGGATCCGGCAACGGCCACCGGTAGCGCCGAACGCTTTGTGCGCCAGGTGTTGGCGCGTTATCAGGAGCAACATCATGAATCTTGATTATCAACTCGACGGGCCGGAAGGCGCGCCGGTTATCGTGCTGTCGAACTCGCTTGGCACCACGCGCGCCATGTGGCAGCCGCAAATGGAGGCCCTGACGGCGAATTTTCGCGTACTGCGTTATGACACCCATGGCCATGGTAAAACGACGAAAAACGGCAAGGTGACCCTGGCGCAACTGGGCGAAGACGTACTTGCGCTGCTCGATCACCTTAATATCGGTAAGGCGCTGTTTTGCGGTATTTCGATGGGCGGGCTGACGGGATTATGGCTGGCGCGCTTTGCGCCGGAACGTTTTTATGCGGTGGCGGTGGCTAATACCGCGGCGCGGATCGGCGATCAGTCGGGCTGGCTTTCCCGCGCCCGCGCGGTGCGTCAGGAAGGGATGGATGTGGTTGCCGCGGGGGCGGCGGACCGCTGGTTTAGTGATAATTTCCGCCAGCGCGCGCCGGAGGTGGTCGAGGCGTTATGTCACCAGTTGACCCATAGCGACGCTGAAGGCTACGCCGCCTGCTGCGAAGCGCTGGCGGCGGCAGACCTGCGGGGGGAGGTCGGGCAAATTGCGATTCCGGTGCTGATTATTGCTGGAGAAAGTGACCCTGTCACCACTGTCGCCGACGCTAACTTTCTGCATCAGCAGATTGCCGATTCCCAGGTGGTGGTGCTGAGCGCGTCGCATCTGTCGAATATCGAAGCGCCAGCCGCCTTTAACGCCGCGCTGAACGGCTTTTTGCTGGGGGAGCAAAATGGAAGATAAACAACGTTATCAGCAGGGAATGGAGGTTCGCCGCAAGGTATTAGGCGATGCTCACGTTGACCGTACGCTGCAGAACCTCACGCCGCTGAATGAGGAGTTTCAGGATTTCATCACCCGTTACGCCTGGGGAGAAACCTGGACGCGTCCGGGGCTCGATCACCATACCCGCAGCATGATCACTATTGCGATGCTGATTGCGCTCAACCGCGAGGCGGAACTTAAGATGCATCTGCGCGCCGCCTTTAATAACGGCGTGACCCGTGATGAGCTGAAAGAGTTGATTATGCATTCGGCGCTGTACTGCGGTTTACCGGCGGCAAACGCCACGCTGCACCTTGCGCAGCAGGTGTTTGCCGAGATCGACGCCGCGCAGGCGTAGGGGGCGGCGCATTGCGCCTTGTCCGGGCTACTAAATCGCACGGCGCTGTAGCCCCGGTAAGCGGTAGCGCCACCGGGGATTTTGAGTTGTAGGCCGGATAAGCGCAGCGCCATCCGGCATTACCTGGTGACGCTGCGTTGGCGTTGGATGACGTTATCTGTCGCCTTCCTGCGGCGCGACGGCCGGGGCGGTATACCAATCCTCTTTGGCGACCACCACCGCGCCTTTCGGTTGCATGACAAAATTGGGCGACATAATCTGCACGCCAAATTCGTTAAATACATCGATAATGCTGCTGTGCAGCGCGTTGCGCCCCTCCGGCAGCGTCGTTTCCGGTAACAGCCGCACCTGCAGTTCATACGACGTATACCAGTCGAGCAATCCCAGTTTGCGAACCACCGGCGCCACCTGATGATCCACTCCCTGGGCGCGGTGGGCCGCCAGTTCCAGCATCGCCTGTACTTGCCGCCACGGCGTGTCGTAACCAATGGTCACACCGGTGGTGAGGTTGATTCCCTGTTGCGGGTCACTGGCGCTGAGATTGGTGATTTTACCGCTGACCACCACCGCGTTCGGCAGGGTGACAATATAGTTTTCGCGGGTCAGGATTTTGGTCGCCAGCATGCCGATCTCGCTGACCTGGCCTTCGTTATCGGCGATGCGGATCCAGTCGCCTTTGTGCAGCGCACGGGTATAAATCAGCACCAGGCCGCTCATGGCGTGATTCATCACCCCCGCTGAGCCCAGCGTCAACATCAGGCCGAAGAACACGCTAATCCCCTTGAAGGCCAGAGAGTTTGCGCCAGGCAAGAAAGGATAGGCGGCGGAGAGCGCAAAAAGCCAGATAACCACGGCGATAAGCTTTCGCGTGGCGCCGACGGTTTCCGGATGCAGTCCGGGGATCTGCAGACGCCCGGCGGCGACCTGATCCAACACCACCTTCAGCAGGCGGATGATAAACCACGTAATCAGAAAGATAAGCAGTACGATCATCAGTCCCGGCAGCGCCGACACGATGGACAGCGAAATATCGCGAATCACCCCTACCGACCACTCACCGAGCGACTCTCCCCATACCCGGGTCCACGGAAACAGGCTGAATACCCAACTCAGCCAGACATAACCCGCCAGTACCCCAAGCAGTATGACCAGCAGCGCGTATAGCCGGCTTTCAATGTTGCCGAGAAAACGCCGCCAGTTATGCGGGATCAGGCTGCGCTTTTCGAGGATCCGCAGATGGAAAAAGCGCCTCACTCGCCGCCACGAACGGAAAGCGAGATAGCAGGCCAGGGCGAGGAGCAACGCGCCGGCGGCGGATTTTAGCGCCGCCAGCAGCAGATAGCGGGTATTGTACTGTTCGCGTAGCGACGTCCGCTGCGCTTCCATACGGGCAAGAACGCGCTGCGCCGCCTGATCGAGGGTAAGATCGTCGCCTTCATCGAGGTCGGCCTGGCTTAGCAACATAATAGGTTTGCCATTCATCAGAAACAGCCGCCCCGGCTGGTTGTAGCGGGTGACTGGCACCACCTGCAGCGGCTGGCTGATATCGGCCTCGGTAAAGGCGCGTAGCGTATTGCGGATGCGCAGAACCCGCTCTTCCGGCGTAGTCTGGCCGAAGGTGGCCTGCAGCATGACGATCGGTTGATGGAAAATCGCGACGGTTCGCGCCTGCTCGCGAGCGGTGGGCTGCTGACGCGGTTCTGCCGCCGAAAGCGGAAAGGCCAGCCATAGCAGAAAACACGCCGTTAATAACGCCTGGATCCTGTTCATATGCGACACCGGAAAAGGGGGAATTATTGTTATTTTTCAGCTGGTCAAACTCTGAACGGCTGCTGGATTGAGCATAGTTCAGCGTCAGGTGAATTCAAGAATAAAGGGGGAGAATACGCCCGACGATGAGCCGCCGGGCGTGGAGGGAATTAGCCGTGTTGTTTACAACCGGCGCACTGCTGATTTTGGATCTGCTGGAAGAAGTCGTTACCTTTATCATCAACGAGGATAAAGGCCGGGAAATCTTCCACTTCGATTTTCCAGATAGCTTCCATTCCCAGCTCCGGATAAGCCACGCACTCGAGACTCTTAATACTCTGCTGGGCGAGTACTGCCGCCGGGCCGCCAATGCTGCCGAGGTAGAAACCGCCGTGTTTATGGCAGGCGTCAGTCACCTGCTGGCTGCGATTACCTTTGGCCAGCATCACCATGCTGGCGCCGTGCGATTGCAGCAGATCGACGTAGGAATCCATGCGTCCTGCGGTAGTCGGGCCGAGGGAGCCGGAGGCGTAACCGGCAGGCGTTTTTGCCGGGCCGGCATAGTAGATAGGGTGATCTTTCACGTACTCCGGCAGCGCTTCGCCGTTATCGATAAGCTCTTTCAGCTTAGCGTGGGCAATGTCGCGGGCCACGATAATCGTGCCGTTAAGGCTCAGACGCGTGGAGACCGGGTGCGCCGACAGCTGCGTCAGGATCTCACTCATCGGCTGATTCAGGTTGATGCTAACCACCTTGCCTTCGCCCTGTTGGCGCAGGTGTTCAGGGATATATTTCCCCGGGTTGCTCTCCAGTTTTTCAATCCAGATGCCGTCGCGGTTGATTTTAGCTTTGATGTTGCGGTCGGCGGAGCAGGAGACGCCCATACCGATAGGGCAGGACGCACCGTGGCGCGGCAGACGGATAACGCGGATATCGTGGGCAAAATATTTCCCGCCAAACTGCGCGCCGAGACCGAGATTTTGCGCTTCCTGCAGCAGCTCTTGCTCCAGCTGCACATCGCGGAACGCCTGACCGTGTTCGTTACCCGTGGTCGGCAGGTCGTCATAATAGCGGGCGGAAGCCAGCTTAACGGTCTTCAGCGTCGCTTCCGCTGAGGTGCCGCCAATCACAAAGGCGATGTGGTAAGGCGGGCAGGCCGCGGTACCGAGGGTACGCATCTTCTCGACGAGGTAGTTTTTCAGCTTCGCCGGGGTGATTAACGCTTTGGTTTCCTGGTACAGATAGGTTTTGTTGGCGGAACCGCCGCCTTTCGCCATGCACAGGAATTTATATTCGTCGCCGTCGACGCTGTAGAGATCGATCTGCGCCGGCAGGTTGGTGCCGGTGTTGACCTCTTTATACATATCCAGCGGCGCATTCTGTGAGTAACGCAGGTTGTCTTCGGTATAGGTGTTATAGACGCCCTGCGCCAGCGCGGCTTCATCGCCGCCGCCGGTCCAAACGCGCTGGCCTTTTTTACCCATGATGATGGCGGTGCCGGTATCCTGGCAGGTGGGCAGCACACCTTTGGCGGCGATTTCGGAATTACGCAGGAACTGCAGCGCGACGTATTTGTCGTTTTCGCTGGCCTGCGGGTCGAGCAGAATGGCCGCGACCTGCTGCTGATGAGAGACGCGCAGCATAAAAGCGGCATCGTGGAAGGCCTGCTGCGCCAGCAGAGTTAACGCCTGCGGTTCAACCTTCAATACTTCCTGGCCAGCGAATTCGGCGACGGAGACGTGCTCTTTGCTGAGCAAATAGTATTCGGTATCGTCATGCGCCATCGGGAACGGGTCTTGATAAACAAAGGGTTTCGTCGACATATTCACATACTCCATAAAGATAAAAACCGCCGGGGGAAGACCCGGCGGTTATGAATCAGAACATCATGGACATCCACGGATAGCCAATCAGCAGCAGGGCGGCCAGGAAGATGGCGCCGAAGATGGTGCCGAGGCGCCAGTAGTCTTTGGTTGGCAGGTAGCCGCTGCCGTAGTAAATCGGGCTCGGACCGGTACCGTACGGGGTGATGATGCCCATCACGCCCAGCGAGGTCACCATCAGCAGGACGAAGACTTCCATATTCATGCCCGGGATAGTCGAAGCGATGGTCAGCATGGCCGGCAGCAGCGCGGTAGTGTGCGCGGTGGTGCTGGCGAACAGGTAGTGCAGCAGATAGAACGCCAGCAGCAGGACGATGGTCGCAACGCCCGGAGAAATACCGCTCATCAGCGCGCCGCCTTCTTTACCCAACCAGGCGATGAAGCCAGTGGAGGAGAGACCGTCAGCCAGCGCGACCAGCGTGGCGAACCAGACAAAGGTATTCCATGCCGCTTTGTTGTTAGTGATATCGCTCCAGGACAGCACGCCGGTCCACAGCATCAGCACGATAACCAGCAGGGCAGCCAGCGCCGGTTCAATCCAGTCGGCGGCGAAGATCCACATCATCAGCGCGAAGCAAACAAACACCAGCAGCAGGATTTCATTGCGCGACAGTTTGCCCAGTTTTTCCAGTTCACGAGCGGCCCACAGCGGCACTTCGTTATTGATTTTTACTTCTGGCGGGTAGAACCAGTACGCCAGCAGCGGCATGGCCAGGATCAGCAGGATACCGAGCGGCAGGAAGGCGATAAACCAGGTACCCCAGGAGATGTTGATACCGACGATGCTTTTTACCAGCGCCAGCGCCAGCAGGTTCGGCGCCAGCGCCGACAGGAACATGGAACTGGTGATACAGGCGGCGGTAATAGCTACCCACATCAGATAAGAACCAATACGGCGTGCGCTCGGATCGTTAGGTTTAGAACCGTACAGCGGCGGCAGGTTAGCAATAATCGGGTAGATGGTCCCGCCGCTACGTGCGGTGTTGGACGGGGTAAACGGCGCCAGCAGCAGGTCAGCGAAGGTAATGGCGTAGCCCAGCGTCAGGCTGCGGCGGCCAAGATATTTTACCAGAATCAGCGCCAGACGGCGGCCGAACTGGGTTTTGTCATAACCCGCGGCGAACATGAACGCGCCGAAGATCAGCCACACGGTAGAGTTGCCAAAGCCGCTCACCGCCCATTTAAATGACGCGCCGGCCAGCTTAAAGCTCGGCGCCGCCATCTGTTCTGGACTGAACAGCAGCCACTGGCTACATAAAGCAATCACCACCACCCCGGTGATACCGATAACGGCGCCCGGCAGCGGTTCGAAGATAAGGCCGACGATAACGCCGACGAAGATAGCAAAATAGTGCCAGGCGAATGGCGGTAAGCCGTCAGGCACCGGGACGAACAGCAGCAGTGCGGCGACGATAATGGGCAACGCCATCATGATCAGACGTTTATACGCCGCGTTAGACGCGGCACCGGCAGGCGGTATGGTTGTCTTTTTCTCTTTCATAATGAGTATCTGCTAGTAGTTGAAAATACGGTTCCGTCTTCGCTTACAATTCTCGATTTTTTTAGTTGCGAAAGTTTCTTTAATTATTAATGGTCGAGATTGCTTATTGCTTAAACGGTTATTTAACGCGTTTTTCGCGGCGTTAAATTAAATTCATTGGGTATTTATATATTGCGCTTTCACGTTGCATTGCAATTGATCGAGATCAAAAAAAACAGGTGATCTGGATCTTTTTTTCGTTTGGCAATAACCACATATGATGATGTGGTTATTATCATAAAGAAATGGAAATTGTTAAATAGTCGCGAGAATTATAACGCATTATATAGTGGGTGTTTATTTTAACCAATTGATATATATGAGTTATTTCCGCCTCTTTGTGCTTTTAATACGTTAACAAAAGTGACCGAAATGTTATCATTCATTTGTATTATGTAAATGCGATATATAAATTTAATAATACAATAGAGGTATTGCTGTTATTGCAGGTATTAAATAGTTTTTTAACTAACGTAATTAATTTGGTAACTAAAAAACGCGCTATATTATTGGCATGACAACAGGAATGAAAATAAACAATCAATAAAATTTCCGTCACCCAATTCTGAATTTCAATATTTAAAATCTGGAGTATTAATATGACCAGTAACGAACGAATTCTGCAGCCATTTACTTTACCGAATGGGACTGAACTGAAAAACCGTTTGCTAATGGCACCAATGACCACCTGCACCGGTTATTTCGATGGTACCGTCACCAGCGAGCTCGTTGAATACTATCGCGCCCGCGCCGGCAGCATCGGGACTATCATCGTTGAATGCTGCTTTATTGATGATTATGGTCTGGCCTTCCCGGGCGCTATTGGCATTGATAACGATGAAAAAATCGCCGGACTGGCGAAAATCGCCGAAGCGATAAAAGCGGAAGGCTCGAAAGCGATTCTGCAGATTTACCACGGCGGCCGCATGGTTGACCCACAGTTGATTGGTGGTCGCCAGCCGGTGGCGCCGAGCGCCATTGCCGCGCCGCGCGACGGCGCCGCCATGCCGCGCGCCCTCAGTGGTGAAGAAGTCGAAGGCATGATTGCCAAATTTGGCGACGGCGTACGCCGCGCCATTCTCGCCGGTTTCGACGGCGTCGAAATCCATGGCGCCAACACCTATCTTATTCAACAGTTCTATTCGCCGAACTCCAACCAGCGTGACGATGAGTGGGGCGGCAGCCGTGACAACCGCGCCAGATTCCCGCTGGCGGTACTGGACATCACGCATAAAATGGCCCGTCAGTACGCTGATGATGCCTTTATTATCGGCTATCGCTTCTCGCCGGAAGAGATGGAAGTCCCGGGGATCCGCTTCGATGACACCATGTATCTGCTGGAGAAACTGGCCGCCCGCGGCGTCGATTACCTGCACTTCTCGGTTGGCGCGACGCTGCGCCCGTCTATCGTAGATACCAGCGATCCGACGCCGCTGATTGAAAAATACTGCGCGATGCGTTCTGAAACGCTGGCGCAGGTGCCGGTGATGGGCGTCGGCGGAGTGGTTAACGCAGCCGACGCCGAACAGGGCCTCGATCACGGTTATGACCTGATGGCCGTCGGCCGCGCTTGCATCGCCTATCCGGATTGGGCTTCACGTATCGCCGCCGGCGAAGAGCTGGAACTCTTTATCGACAGCACCCAGCGCGAGGCGCTGCACATTCCGGAACCGCTGTGGCGTTTCTCGCTGGTCGAAGCGATGATCCGCGACATGAGCATGGGCGACGCGAAATTTAAACCGGGGATGTTTGTCGAAACCGTTCAGGACGATGCCAACGAACTGGTCATTAACGTCAGCCTCGAAAACGATCGCATTGCGGATATCGAGCTGGCCGCAAGCCCAGTACAGAGCGTTGAATTTACCACCAGCTTCGAAGAGATCCGCGAACGTATTCTGACCGCCAACACGCCGCACGTCGACGCTATCTCCGGCGCGACTAGCCAGAGCGAAGCGGTGAAAAAAGCGGTGTCCAAAGCGATGCTGAAATCCAGCAAAGCGCTGGCTGCGGAAGAGGGCGGCAACGATGCCGCGCCGAAAAGCTATGACGTGGTGGTGGTAGGGAGCGGCGGCGCCGGTCTGGCTGCGGCGATTCAGGCCCACGACGAAGGCGCCAGCGTGCTGATCGTTGAAAAAATGCCGACTATTGGCGGCAACACCATCAAAGCTTCCGCCGGGATGAACGCCGCGGAAACCCGCTTCCAGCGCGTCAAAGGTATTCAGGACAGTAAAGAGTTGTTCTATCAGGAAACCCTGAAGGGCGGCCACAACAAAAACAACCCGCAGCTGCTGCGCCGTTTCGTTGAAAACGCGCCGCAAGCCATTGAATGGCTGGCGGACCGTGGGATTATGCTTAACGATATCACCACCACCGGCGGGATGAGTATCGACCGTACCCACCGTCCGCGCGACGGATCGGCGGTTGGCGGCTACCTGATTAGCGGTCTGGTGCGTAATATCACCAAACGCGGTATCGATGTGCTGCTGGATACCTCGGTAGAAGAGATCCTGATGCGCCACGACGAAGTGAGCGGCGTGCGTCTTATCAACGATGAACAAGAGATAATCGACGTGCAGACCAAAAGTATCATCGTGGCGACCGGCGGCTTCAGCGCCAACAGCGCGATGGTGGTGAAATATCGTCCCGACCTCGCAGGCTTCGTGACCACCAACCATAAAGGGGCGACCGGTAGCGGTATTGCGCTGCTGGAGCGCATTGGTGCCGGCACCGTGGACATGGGCGAAATTCAAATTCACCCGACCGTCGAGCAGCAGACCTCGTACCTGATTTCCGAATCGATTCGCGGCGGCGGCGCTATTCTCGTTAACCAGCAGGGGAACCGCTTCTTCAACGAGATGGAGACCCGCGATAAAGTGTCTGCGGCGATTATCGCGCTGCCGGAACACTATGCTTACATCGTCTTCGACGAGCATGTGCGGGCGAAAAACAAAGCCGCCGACGAGTATATCGCCAAAGGCTTCGTCACCAGCGCCAGCTCGCCGCGTGAACTGGCGGAGAAACTGGGGATGGATTACCATGCGTTCCTCGCTACCCTGGAATGCTACAACGGCGCGGTGGAAAAACAGCACGATGAAGCGTTTGGCCGCACAACCGCGCTGCGCGCGCCGATTAACGAAGGCCCGTTCCACGCCATTCGTATTGCCCCAGGGGTGCACCACACTATGGGCGGCGTGACCATTAATACCGATGGCGAAGTGCTGAATGTGGCGCAGCAGCCGATTCGCGGCGCCTACGCCGCGGGTGAAGTGGTTGGCGGTATCCATGGCGGTAACCGCATCGGCGGTAACGCGGTCGCGGATATCATCATCTTCGGTACCCTCGCGGGCCATCAGGCGGCGAAACGTGCCAGAGGATAATAGGTAATTGCTGATGCCGGGCTGGCTTAGCCGCCCGGCTTATCCCTTCTAAGGAGAGCCCAATGTCCGATAACCGCGTCTATAGCTACTCCGCCGTGTTGATGGGATCGCCCATCCTGCTCAAACTCTATTCCCACGATGAGGCGCTGGCCTCCCGCGTATTTCAGTTAATTAAACGCTACGAAGATCTGCTCACCGTTAACCGCGCGCAGTCGCAGGTGATGGATATCAACCATGCCGCCGGGCGTCATCCCGTCACCGTTAGCCGTCCGGTGTACCAACTGATTAAGTGCGCTAAAGCCGCCAGTATGGTGCGCGACAGCGCCTTTAATCTGGCTATCGGTCCGCTGGTTAAACTGTGGCGCATTGGCTTTCAGGGGCATAGCGTGCCGTCGGCGGCGGATATAGCGGCCCGGCTGCCGTTAATCCGCCCGCAGGATGTCATTCTTGATGACGAAAAGCAGAGCGTGTGGCTGGCGCAGGCCGGAATGGAAATCGACCTTGGCGCAATCGCCAAAGGATATATTGCCGACCGGGTACACGATTACCTGGGCCAGCAGGGGATCGAACAGGCGCTGATTAATCTCGGCGGCAATGTACATACGTTAGGGGAATGGGCGATTGGGCTGAAAAAAACCTTTGCCGCGGCGCAGGAACTTATTGGCTCTATTGCCGTTAGCGGGCAGTCGGTTGTCACTTCAGGCACCTATGAACGCTATTTCGAGCAGGATGGCAAACGCTGGCACCATATCCTCGATCCGCGCAGCGGCTATCCGCTGGATAACGAACTCGATAGCGTAACGGTCATTTCCGCGGATTCACTGGACGGCGATATCTGGACCACGCTGCTGTATGGCCTTGGCGTGGAGAAGGGCTGTGCGGCGTTGCGCCAGCGGGACGACATTGAAGCGATTTTTGTCACCAAAAACCGCAACGTGATTCTGTCGTCACCGCAGCGCATCCGCTTTCAACTGCTCGACAGCGGCTACCAGATTACTGACTGTACTGCTTGAGCAGGCCGTACTGCTCGGCGACCAGCCGGTAGCGATACACCGGTCGGCCGGTCGCGCCGTAATGGATGGTGGTATAGAGAATATTGATCTGCGCGAGCCAGATCAGATATTTGCGGCAGGAGACGCGCGAAATATTCACCGCCGCCGCCAGCTCATCGGTAGAGAATTCCACATCAGGGTGGCTATCAATCCACTGGCACAGCGTGCGTAAAGTTTGCGCCGTTAAGCCTTTCGGTAGCTTACGCGCGTCAGCCGCTTCCGGCGTGCCGCCGTGCAACAGACGATCGACATCCGCCTGCTCGTAATAGGGCTGGCCGGTCATCAGTTTGCGTTTTTCACGCCATGCGGTCAGCGCTTCTTCAAAGCGCGGGAACTGAAAGGGCTTAATCAGATAATCCACCACGCCATAGTGCATAGCGGTTTGGACGGTGGCGGCATCGGCGGCGGAAGTTATCATAATCACGTCGATGGCGCGGCCGCTGGCGCGAATGGTCGGCAGCAGATCGAGTCCGCTATCCTGCTGCATGTAAACGTCCAGCAGCACCAAATCGATCGCCATCTGCGGGTCGTTAATCATCTCCTGGGCTTTGCCGAGCGTCGACGCGGTGCCGCAGCAGCTGAAACCGGGGATGCGCGCCACGTACAGGCGGTTCAGCTCGGCAACCATCGCATCGTCGTCAACAATTAATACATTTATCACGCTTTTTTCCTTTTACTATCCCAGGGCAGGTGAACAAAAAATTGGGTAAATACGCCAGGCTCGGACTCGACGGACAACGTGCCGCCGAGTTCGTGCAGCTGCTGGTTGGCGAGAAACAGGCCGACGCCGCGATTTTCGCCTTTAGTGGAGAAGCCCTTATTAAAGATGGCGTCAATATTGGCCGCCGGGATCCCCGGGCCATCGTCGCTCACTTCACCGCTTAGCCAGCCATCCTGATAGTGCAAGAGCAGGCTCACTTCGCCTTCCTCCTGGCCGCTCATCGCGTCCAGCGCATTTTCAATCAGATTGCCTAACACCGTCACCAGTACGGTGACCTGTTTTTCATTGGGGCAATCCGGCACCAGGCTCTCTTCGGCGAGGTTCAACGTGAAGCCTCGCTCTTTGGCGCGCTGGATTTTACCAATCAGGAAGCCGGCGACCACCGGCGATTTTATCCGGTGCTGAATTTCACCGATATCGGCCTGATAGGCATGGGCGGTTTGCAGCACATATTCTTCCAGCTTGTCATAGCTTTTCATATTCAGCAGGCCGAGGATCACGTGCAGCTTGTTCATAAACTCGTGCGAAGTGGTGCGCAGGGCATCGACGTAGCTCATCATGCCGTCCAGCCGCTGCACCAGTTGACTCATCTCGGTCTTATCGCGGAAGGTGCTGATCGCGCCGACGATGGCGTTCTGGCTGCGCACCGGGACGGTATTGCTGATCAGCAATAAGCCATTACAGCCGAGCGCTCGGTCATAGATAGGCTCGCCGCTACGCAGAACTTCCTGCAGGTCCGCCAGCAGCGGGGTGCGATCGATGCTTTTATCCGGCCCGCTAAGTAACATGCCGCGGGCGGCCGGGTTAATCAGCGTGACCTGGCCGCTGCTATCCACGGCGATCACGCCTTCTTTCAGCGAGTGCAGCATCGCTTGTCGCTGCTGGAACTGGGTGGAGATATCCTGCGGCTCCAGCCCCAGCAGAATACGTTTTAAGCCGCGCACCAGGCTCCAGGTGCCGATAGCGCAGACCAGCGCGCTGAACAGAATGGTCAGCAGAACGTCCCAGCGGCTATTGGCGATCTGTTCGTCGACTTTACTCAGCGAAATACCTACCACTACCACGCCTATCTGCTGATGCTGTTCATTGAATACCGGGGTAAACACGCGCAGCGCCGGCGCCAGGACGCCGTGGTTAATCGCCACGTTTTCCCGCCCGGCGAGGGTCGGGCGGATATCCTCGCCGATAAAGGGTTTACCGATGATGGCGCTATCCGGATGCGAATAGCGAATGCCGCGCATGTCGGTCACAATCGCGTAAAGCAGGTCGTTACGCCGGGTAATGGCCTGCGCCAGCGGCTGAATAATATTGCTCTGCGGCGGCTCGCCGAGACCGCGCTTTACCTGCGGCATATCGGCCATGGTGCGCGCCACCGCCAGCGCCGTCTCTTTTAAGCCGTCGCGGGTGGCGTTACTGATTTGCATAAACCATAGCGCGTAGACCAGCAGCAGCACCGCGCCGATAACGCTGCCAATCATCAGCGTGACGGCGGTACTTAATTTCAGGCTGCGGGCGCGCTTGCGGGCGGGCGGCTGTAGCTCGGCTTCCTTCATGACAACCCCGATCGATTCGTTGAACGATCATTATCGCCGATAGGGCGGCTTTCATAAAGCCGTGTAATAACAGTAAAACCGGCGTACCGGGTATCCGCTGCCTGACATGCGTAGCCCTCATGCTCGGATAACGCGCAATCGCGCTGCGATTAGGTGTCGGGTGAACAAACTGTGACCCCCGTGGCGGTAAAGCCGTGAATGAAGGCTTTACACTGGCTGCATCAATCAAATAGCCGTGATGAATGAATGGATATGTCACCGCTATTGATTTCGCCGCAGTGAGTTCGGTTTTAAATGGAGGTTTTATGAGCAGTAAGCCAACCGCATCAATGCTGGAACGACGCCACCCGCAAACGCGCCATATCGATACGCTCGCCACCCACGATATGCTGACCCTGCTGCAGCAGGATAACAAACAGATAGCCGTTGCCATCGATGCCTGCCTGCCGCAGATTACCCGGCTGGTGGATAACGCCGCGGCGACCCTGAGCCGGGGAGGACGGCTGGTGATCGTTGGCGCCGGGGCATCCGGGCAGGCGGCGTTGCAAACGGTTAATGACTATTCCCCTGAAGCCAATCACTCACTGGTGGCAATGATCGCCGGTGGCGAAGGGAGCGCGCTGCAGGCCGCCGAGCGGGCGGCTAACGATTATGACGCGGGCTTACGGGATATGCAGCTATTGTCCCTGAGCGCTAACGATATGCTGCTGGCGCTCACCGTCAGCGGCAAAACGCCGTGGGTGTGGGGAGCCATGCGTCACGCCTGGTCGCTGGGGACGCCGATTGCGATCCTGACGCAGCAGCCTGATAGCGAAGCCGCGCAGCTGGCGGATATTATGATTGCGCCGCAGACCGGGCCGGAAGCGGTGGCGGGTTATGGCAATCCGAAAGCGCAACTGGCGCAGCGGCAGATCCTCACCCTGTTAACCACCGGCCTTGTGGTACGCAGCGGGAAAGTGTTCGGCAACCTGCGCGTTGATCTACAGGCAACCAGCCCGCGCTGGGAGGAGCGGCAAATCGCCATGGTGATGGCCGCCGCAGAGTGTACGCGCGCGCAAGCCAAAGCCGCGCTGGCCAGTTGCAATCAGCATTGTCGGACGGCGATTCTGATGCTGATGACGGGGCTAGATGCCTGGCAGGCGCGGGATCTGCTCAGCGAAAACAACAACCATTTGCGTGTCGCCCTGGCTGAAGCGCAAGAGAAAACGCTCAGTAACGTTAATTAATTTCCTCGCCGCGCCGGTTTGTTAAATAACTAAATAAACCGGCGCTATATTTCTTATCGCCCGAATGATCCTGATTTTCCGTCGCTATTTTTCACAATGACTGCCAGCGAAATAAATAAGCTGATTTTTTAAGTTAAAAAACTGTTTGATTAAAACATCGAAGTGTAAATGATATTTTAAAATAAAGTAAAAGTGCGTTAATATGACGGCTCTTATTACACTTTTGCTACGCGATATTTCTATTATGCCTGCAATTAAAAAAACGATTATATCTATGACCGCATTAGCGATGTTCGTCAGTACGGCGACCTACGCAAATGGCGATACCTCGAAAAAAACTGACTTTCTGCTGATCGGCGGCGGCATCATGAGCGCCTCGCTGGGCACCTGGCTGCAGGAGTTGCAGCCGGAGTGGAAACAGGTGATGGTGGAGAAACTCGACGGCGTCGCGCTGGAGTCCTCCAACGGCTGGAATAACGCCGGTACCGGTCACTCGGCAAATATGGAACTGAACTACACGCCGCAGCGTGCAGACGGTTCTATTGATGTCAGCAAAGCGCTGGATATCAACGAACAGTTTATGATTTCGCGCCAGTTCTGGTCGGCGCAGGTCAAACGCGGTATTTTGCACGACCCGCACTCGTTTATTAATTCCACACCGCATATGAGTTTCGTGTGGGGCGATAATGTGGATTATCTGCAAAAGCGTTATAACGCGCTGCAGCAGACCACCTTATTCCAGGGAATGAAATTCTCCACCGATCACGCGCAAATTAAACAGTGGGCGCCGTTGGTGATGGAAGGACGCGATCCGCAGCAAAAAGTGGCCGCGACCTGGACGCCGGTCGGTACCGACGTGAACTACGGTGAAATTACCCGTCAGCTGATCGGCAGCCTGAAAAAGAGCAGCAACTTCTCGCTGCAGACCTCTTCTGAAGTCACCGATTTTAAACGCAATGCCGACAACTCCTGGCACGTGACGATTAAGAACGTGCAGAGCGGTGAAGAGCAGGCTATCGACGCCAAATATGTCTTCATCGGCGCCGGCGGCGGCGCGTTGAAGCTGCTGCAGAAAACCGGTATTCCGGAAGCGGACAACTATGCGGGCTTCCCGGTAGGCGGCTCATTCCTGATGACCGAGAACCCGGAGCTGACTAAACTGCACCAGCAGAAAGTTTATGGTCAGGCTTCAGTTGGCGCGCCGCCGATGTCGGTACCGCACCTGGATGCTCGTTACCTCGATGGTAAGCGCGTGGTGCTGTTCGGGCCATTCGCCACCTTCTCCACCAAGTTCCTGAAAAACGGCTCGTTCTTCGATCTGCTGAGTACCACCACCACCAGCAACGTACTGCCGATGACCCACGTTGGCCTCGACAACTTCGATTTGGTGAAGTACCTGATTAGCCAGGTTATGCTCAACGATGATGACCGCTTTGCGGCGCTAAAAGAGTACTACCCGAACGCGCGTAAAGAAGACTGGAAACTGATTCAGGCCGGTCAGCGCGTGCAGATCATCAAAAAAGACGCGGAGAAGGGCGGCGTGCTGAAGCTCGGTACCGAAGTGGTGGTCGATCAGCAGAAAACGATTTCTGCGCTGCTCGGCGCATCGCCAGGTGCTTCCACCGCCGCGCCGATCACCCTGAACGTTCTCAAGCAGATGTTCCCGCAGCAGTTTAACTCGCCGGAATGGCAGAGCCGCATTCGCGCTATCGTACCGAGCTACGGCGAGAAGTTAAACGGCAACGTGGCCCTGACCCAGCAGGTTTGGGATGACACCGCCGCGGCGCTGCAACTGACCAAACCTCCGGTCATTCAGATGCCAGAGACGGCGCCGACCGCGACCGCCAAACCGGCAGAGACGCCGCGCGAAGCCTCGCCGCAGCACGATATGGCGCTGTAACGACGCATCCAGGCAGTGAACAAAAGGGAAGACCATGGTCTTCCCTTTTTGCGTTTTTTACCGGCTGAGGCCGCGCGCTGCCTGCAACTTTGGCCTCATAAAAGATATACTGGTTTGAATTGAAATAAGAAAATTAAACCAGGGGTGTGGAAGGGTTATGAAAGACGATATCAACCAGGAGATCACCTTCCGCAAGCTATCGGTCTTTATGATGTTTATGGCGAAGGGCAATATCGCCAGAACCGCCGAAGCCATGAAGCTCAGCAGCGTTAGCGTTCACCGCGCGCTGCATACGCTCGAAGAGGGAGTCGGCTGCCCGCTGTTTGTTCACAAAGGGCGCAACCTGCTGCCGTTGCAGGCGGCATGGACGCTGCTCGAGTACTGCCAGGATGTGATGAGTCTGATGAGCCGCGGGCTTGAGGCGACGCGTAAAGTCGCCGGCGTTGGTCAGGGGCGATTGCGCATCGGTACCCTCTATTCGCTGACGCTGGAAACCGTTCCGCGCATCATCATGGGGATGAAGCTGCGTCGCCCGGAGCTTGAACTGGATCTGACGATGGGCTCCAATCAGATGCTGCTGGATATGCTGGAAGACGATGCCCTTGACGCTATCTTAATCGCCACCAATGAAGGCGAATACAATAATTCGGCTTTCGACGTGGTGCCGCTGTTTGAAGATGATATCTTCCTCGCCGCGCCGGCGACGGAACAGCTCGATACCACTCAGCTCGCCGACCTGCGCGATTACGCCGATCGTAAATTTGTCTCGCTGGCGGAAGGGTTTGCGACGTATGCCGGATTTCAGGAGGCCTTTCATGTAGCCGGTTTTGAGCCGGAAATCGTGACCAGGGTGAATGATATCTTTTCGATGATAAGCCTGGTGCAGGCGGGCGTCGGGTTTGCGCTGCTGCCGGGGCGCATGAAGAAGGTTTACGAAAACGATGTGCAGCTGTTAAAGCTGGCGGAACCCTATCAGATGCGCCAGCTGATCTCTATCGTCTATTCACACCATCGCGAGCGCGATGCCGACCTGCTGGCGCTGGCGGCGGAAGGGCGCATGTACGCCCGCAGTATTAATCGCTAAGCCGCTGCGCCAGATGGCGGGCGACGTCTACGCCGCTGCGCTCCAGCGAAATTGTCTCGCCGCGCCAGCCCGCCTGGCGGGTCAGGCAGGTGAGCACGCCGCCGGGCGGCATCTCGATTGCCAGCCTCGCGTCGCGTTCATCAGCGGCGATCATCGCCTCCTGCCAATGCACGGTGCGCGCCATGTTCATCGCCAGATCGTCGGCGATCCGCTGCGGATCCCACAGCACGCGCGCCGTCGAGCCGCTTAAATAGGCGCGCTGAGGGCGCGTTAAGGTGACGTCGGCAAAGGCTTTTGTCAGGGCTGTGGCAGGTTTATCCAACAGCGCGCAGTGCGACGGCACGCTGACCGCCAGCCGTTGGGCTTTACTGGCGCCAGCCTGCAGCGCCAGCTGCGCCACCTCGGCCATGGCTTCATCGCGCCCGGCGATCACGATTTGCGTTTCGGCGTTCAGGTTGGCGAGATAAACCTCGTGGCCCTGCATCAGCGCCTCAACCCGCGGGCGGGTCAGCCCCGTAATCGCCGTCAGCCCGTAACCTTCGGGATAAGCCTGCTCCATTAAATCGCCGCGTAGCGCCACCAGCCGCAGCGCGCTGGCGAAATCGAGCGCGCCGGCAATCACCGCTGCCGGAAACGCGCCGATAGAGAGCCCGCTGACCATCTGCGGATCCACGCCCTGGCGCTGTAGTTCGCGCGCCCAGGCTACCCCGGCGATCAGCAGACAGAGTTGTACTGCACGGGTATGCTTTAGCGCGTCGGCGCTATCGAGGGTATCGACTTCATCCCCCAGCACGGCGCGCGCCTGGGTGAGGATAGCCTCGCGATCGGGGATTGCCGCCAGCATTGCGGGGCGCTGGCCGCCCTGACCGGGAAAAGTAAATATAATCTTCATCAGTCCTCCCTGTGCCACGGCGTCGCGGTTAAACGCGCGCCGCGGGATGTTTTCAGCAGCGCGCGGCCATCGCGCAGCCACTCATTAAGGGCGAAGGCGCCGTACGGTGTTTCTATCTGGGTATCGGCGCGGCACGGTAGTAGGGCCACCCGGGCCTGCCATTCCAGCAATGCCTCGCGGTCCAGCGGCTGCGGCGCGCGGATCAGCAAATCCAGATCGCTTGCCGCATGCAGCACCGGGATTTCGGTTGCCAGCGCGTAGCCGGTACTGCCGGTGACGCCCCAGCCCCAGGGCCAGCGGTGTAAGGTGAGGGCGATAGCCGCCTGAACCGGCGGCTGCGAGACAAACGGCGAGCAGAGTAATGCTTCGCGCTCGACAAGCGTCTCTGGGGTGACGCTGCGCACGATATTGCGCGGCTGAACCCAGCCGGCGGCGCGCTGTTCGCGCTTCATGCCCCGCACCCCAACCGGGATGCGGGCCTGGCCGTCAACGTCGCGCCTCACCACCACCGGCAGCGCGGCTCGCCACTGTTGAGCCACCCATGGCTCGGCAATGTCTTCCAGGGCGCTGGCGTGGTTTAACCAAACTAAATCGTGGGGACGCGGCGTTGATGACATGGTTTACAGTCCTGAAGTTAAAGAGATAAACAGCGGTAGCGACAGGATACACAGAACCGAGCTTAACAGCAGCACGGCTTCAGCATCCGGAGACTGCACGCCGAAGCGGTTGCCGAAGACCACGCCGAAGAAGCCGGCGGCCAGCGCAATCATCAGGATCGCGGTAATGGCGATAGAACCGTGCAGACCAAGTAACATCACCAGACCCCAGGCAATAAACGGCTGCACCAGCAGTTTTACGATGGTTGATGTAGCGATCAGCGCATTGAGCTGCAGTTTACGTGCCGACAGGATCACCCCGGTGAGGAACAGCGCGGCGGCGGTGGCGGCCAGGCCCAGCGGTTTGATTGACGCCAGCAACAGGTCCGGCATTTTAATGCCGATCGCGGAAAGCACCACCCCAAGCAGCGGGCCCCAGACGATCGGTTTTTTCACCGAACGCCACATCAGCACCGGCAGCATCGCCAGTGTAGAACCGCTGTTTTCACCCGCGGCGCGGGCTTTTTCACGCTCCAGAATCAGCAGGCAGAACGGGGTCATCAGTACCGAGCCGCAGGCGATAGAGACCGCCACCGACAGCGAGGTTGACGCGCCTTCACCCAGCACGCTGCCGAGGATCGGCAGACCTAACGCGGCATAGTTTGGCAGGGCGACGGTGAGGGTCAGCACCGCGGCATCCTGCGGCGTGCGTTTGAACACGCTGGTGGCGAGGAAGTAGATCGCGGCATAGGTGATCCACATCGCGCCGGTCAGCACCAGCACCAGCGGCGACTGGGCGACGATACCGGCCCACGGCGTTTGTACCGTCGCGCTAAACAGCGTGGCGGGTAAGGCAAAATCCATTACAAAAATATTAAGCAGCGAGACGTTTTTGTTATCTACCATCCCGGCCTTACCGGCCCAGAAGCCCAGCAGCATAATGACGAAAATCGGGGCAAGAGCATGAATAATCACATAAGTCATAAATCACCTGTAAATAAAATAGAGTACTGGCGCGATTGTTATTTTTTCTAAAAGCCGTCCCTTCCCGGAGCGTTTATTCCGCGCTCCGGGAGACTGCTTCCGGCAGGTTTTCTTCTACTACTTACGTACGAACGTCTTACCAGCTGGCGCGCATGCGATCGCGAACCAGTTGCGAGCTGCGGCGGTTTTCCGCGCCCAAACGGCACTTCAGTGAGGTATCGGTGCGCGCGTCAGCGATGGCGTCGCGCAGGGTACGGCTGACCAGCGACAGATCGCCTTCGTCTGGCGCATCCGGATGGTTGATATCGAGCAGGGCGGAGAGCAGGCCGAGCGTAGCGTAGTTGCTGACGTCGTAGGCCATCGGCGGGATCGTCGCCGCCAGTTTCTCCAGCGCCTCTACGGTACGCAGCGTAATGCGCGCTGCCGATTCTTTACCCATCGCGTGAACCAGCACGCCGCTATCGTTAAAAGCGATCAGGCGGTTGGCCTGATAGCCGTGGGCCAGAAACGCCCCGGACATCGCTTTTCCGACAATCAGGCCAATCACCGGATGGCCGGCAAGACGGGCTTTGGCGTAGGCGCCTGCCGCCCCGGCCAGGGCCTGGTGGATGCCAAAGGCTTCTTCGCGGCGGCCATAGGCCTGACTCGGGACATCAATTACCGCGACGATCGGCCGTTTGACAGGCCGATCGGCGTCGGCGGCGATGGTTTCGTTGACCACTTTCGCCAGCGTCCAGCCTTCCAGCAGTCCGACTTCGCCGCCGGCGGCGCGCGGGTAGTGGTTGTTGGCGTCAGGCACCACGGCAATAAAGCGGACGTTTTCGCCATCAATCTGGCCATCTGCGACCTGTACAGAGGCGCATAACCCGCTCATCAGCGGCGCGTTGGGCGCCAGTTTATTCAGCCATAGCGCGGCGCGGTTTGGGAACTGACTCATTATTTATCCTCCCGGGCAAAAAGCTGTTTAATCTGCGCGGTATCCGCCTGCTGGCGGGTATCGAACTGGCTCAAGCGACGCAGATAATCGTCATAATTGTCGCTGCGGTGCTGTGCCGGTACGCCTTTGGCGATCGCCTCATTCATTGCGGTTTTAACGGCGTTAACGCCATCGTTAACCAGCGCGTCAACCAGCCCGCTGGCGGCGCGAATTTCGCCGCCGGTCATGCTCCAGATAAACGGACGGTTGCGGGAGTCGTACTCTTCAATGCCGGCTTCCTGCTCGATAACCTGCGGGCCGTTGAGGCCGAGACGGGCTTCACGGGTGACGATAAGGTAGCTGCACAGCGCCGCGGCGATGGACATGCCGCCGAAGCAGCCGACGGTACCGGTAATAATGCCGACCACCGGGGTGTAGCGGCGCAGGTCGACAATCGCGGCGTGAATATCGGCGATGGCGGCCAGACCGAGGTTGGCCTCCTGCAGACGTACGCCGCCGGTTTCGAGGCACAGCACCGCCTGGGTCGGGATACCGTTGCGGTTATCTTCCGCCGCCAGCTCCAGCGCGGCGGCCATTTTGGCGCCGGAGACTTCACCCATACTGCCGCCCTGGAAGGTGCCTTCGATGGCAATTACCACCGCAGGTTGGCCGTTGATCGTGCCTTTGGCGACCACCATACCGTCGTCGGACTGTGGGACGATGCCCTGCGCGCCGAGCCACGGCGACATAATGCCTTCAAACGGATCCAGCAGTTCGCGGTAGCTGCCGTCGTCCAGCAGGGCGTGGGCGCGTTCGCGAGCGCGCAGTTCGATAAAGCTGCGATCGTTACGCATGAGCGGCCTCCTCAAATACTTGTTCAATACGAATACGAGCGACGCCCGGCGTGGCGCCGAAGTCGTGGATAATCAACTGCCCGGCGGGCAGACCGTTGATCAGGTTCAGCCTGTCGAACAGCGCCTGCCAGCGCGCCTGGCTGTTATCCACTGAGGTGGTGATCTGTACGTTGAGCGTGGCGCCCTGTGCGGCGGTATAAAGCACTTCCATATCGCCTGAACCTACGACTCCTGCCAATGCTTTGCCGCTGAGGGCGCGGTTGGCAGGAAATGACAATGTAATCTGTTCCATAACATCCTCTGAATGCGTTAGCCGGAAACCCGGTCGAGAAACAGGGTGGCGGCAAGGAGATCGGCCGCGCCACCCGGCGAGGCGTTTTGCGCCAGCATCTGCGCATCAAGGCGCGCCAGCGCGGCGCGACCGGCGACGCTGGCGCAACCGCCCGCCGCCAGAACCTCGCGGGCGCCTTGCTGCATGGCATGCAGGCCGTTCATGCCGGCGCGCGACAGCACGCAGGTATCGCTCAGCGAGGTCATGATGGCCATCAGCGCATCAAGGCGCGCCTGCTGCTCGCTGGCGCCTCGCGCCCGGCTCTGCTGCAGTTGCGGCAGCGCCAGGGCGGTAACATGCGGAAATCCGCGCTGCGCTTCCTCGCGTGCCCCCGGCACCTGCCAACGGCGGCTGGCGCGCAGCCCCTTACTAAAGCTTTTTGGCGCGAAACCGTCAGGCAGGCGGGCAAGGGCGGCGGCGGTCCCGGCGATCGCCTGTGATTGACCCTCTCCACCCAACATCGCCACCGCGCTGACCAGCAGGCCCAGCGCCCAAATGGCGCCGCGGTGGGTGTTAACGCCACCTGTCGCCATCATCATCTGCTCTTCACCTTCGCGACCGAGGCGGCCGACGGTTTCGCGCAGGGCGATATCAGCCGGACGCTGCCAGCTTTGCTGCGCCAGCGCGTGAAAGGTTGGCTGCAGGCTGCGGGCGGAGCGTTCCATCAGGTCCAGATTGAGATCCTGATGCGCGCCGTTGCCGCGACTATCGACCAGACCCGGTTTCGGACTCAGGCGGGCTTCGTCAATCAGACAGGCGCTGGCGGTATGCGCCAACCAGCTGACGCGGCTTTCTGCGTGTAGGGGGGAGAGATTTTTCATTACCAGCTCCGGAATTTTGCCGGTGGGTTGTACAGTCCGTCGGACCACTCCACCAGCTCGGCGACGCTGCCGGCGGCCAGTAGCGAGCGGGTGGCATCGCTGCGACGAATGCCGATATCTTCCGGGTACACCACTTTGCCGCTCTGGCGCAGCGCGGCGACGCGTTTGGCGTCCACCCCGAGGCCAATATCGGTGATCCCGGCCACCGCGGCGACCATCGCCCGGCGCTCTTCAAGGCTCTCCGCGCGGTACAGGTAGGCGATACCCTCTTCGGTCAGCACGTGGGTCACGTCATCGCCATAAATCATCACCGGCGCCAGCGGCATGCCGGAGGTTTTGGCGACGTCGACCGCGTCGAGCGTTTCAACGAAGGTCGGTTTTACGCCGGCCTGGAAGGTTTCGACCATCTGCACCACCAGTTTTTTACCGCGCTGCATCGGGTCTGGTTCGGTGATCATATTGAGCCAGGCCGGGGTGGCGTGGCGGCGACCGTGCGGGTCATGGCCCATGTTCGGCGCGCCGCCGAAACCGGAAAGACGACCGCGGGTGACGGTTGAGGAGTTAGCCAGACCATCAACCTGCAGGGTCGAGCCGATAAACATATCTACCGCGTACTGACCTGCCAGCTGACAGAAGGCACGGTTGGAACGCATTGAGCCATCCGGGCCGGTAAAGAAGATATCCGGGCGGGCGCGGATATACTCTTCCATCCCCAGTTCGCCGCCGAAGCAGTGCACGCTCTCCACCCAGCCGCTTTCGATGGCCGGGATTAAGGTCGGATGCGGGTTCAGCGTCCAGTGTTTACAGATTTTGCCTTTCAGTCCGAGCTGTTCGCCGTAGGTGGGCAGCAACAGCTCGATGGCGGCGGTATTAAAGCCGATGCCGTGGTTAAGCGACTGCACCTGATGTTCCGCGTAGATGCCTTTGATCGCCATCATCGCCATCAGAATGTGTTCTTGCTTAATCAGACGCGGGTCGCGGGTGAACAGCGGTTCAATAAAGAACGGTTTGTCGGCGACCACCACGTAATCAATCCACGAGCCGGGAATATCGACGCGCGGCAGGTCGCATTCGTCGTCCACCAGTTCGTTGACCTGGGCTATCACAATGCCGTCGTGGAAGGCGGCGGCTTCGACCAGCGCCGGGGTATCTTCGGTACTTGGCCCGGTGTACAGGTTGCCTTTACGGTCCGCTTTATAGCCAGCGATCAGCGCGACGTTTGGCGACAGATCGACGTACAGGCGGGAGTAGAGTTCAATATAGGTATGGATGGCGCCGATTTCGAGCAGGCCATCTTCCAGCAGTTGCGAGATGCGCAGGCTTTGCGTGCCGGAGAAAGAGAAATCCAGTTTACGGGCAATGCCTTTTTCAAACAGGTCCAGATGCTCGCTGCGCCCGACGCTTGGCATAATCATATGCAGGTCGTGGATTTTCTGCGGATTAACCTCGGCGAGCATGCGGGAGAGGAAATCAGCCTGCTTCTGGTTGTTACCTTCCAGTACTACCCGGTCGCCAGGGGCGAGCAGATTTTCCAGTACGCTGACCAGTTGGTCAGTGGGGATGACTTTGCCGGCAATCTTCGTTTCGGCCAGCCGCCGCTGTTTTTCCGTCCGGCGACGGTTCCAGACCCGTCCCGTCGTTTGTTCAGCATTCATTGTTAACCTCCTGATTCGACAAATCGTTTCGTTTGTCCTGGTGGAAGTTAGTGTGCGATGCGCGGCGCTGTGCATCAATTAAGCACGCCGGCTAATCGTTAGCTTTAGAGTAATGATTGGATGTGCCCATTTGTGATGGGGATCAATAATAAAAAAGGAGTAACGGTCTAAGCGGAAAAGATGAAAGGAGGGAAGGCTGGCGGATAGGCCAGCCAGATTGCCGATTATTCTTTACTTAAGTCACTGAGTAAGAAGGCAATACTCTGCCCGCCGTTGGTTTGCTCAAGGGCGATTTTCACAATGATGGTCAACGGCACCGACAGCAGCATGCCGACCGGGCCCAGCAGCCAGCCCCAGAATATTAACGACAGGAACACCACCAGCGTGGAGAGCCCCAGCCCACGGCCCATGATACGTGGCTCGAGAATATTGCCGAACACCAGGTTGATAATCAGGTAACCGGCAGTGACGATCAGCGCCTCATACAGGCCGCCAAATACCATCACCTGCAGAATCGGCGGGATGGCCGCCAGTACCGAACCGATATTGGGAATATAGTTCAGCGCAAAGGCCAGTAGCCCCCACATAAAGGCGAAGCGGACGTCCAGCAGCGCCAGCATACCCCAGACCACCAGCCCGGTGACCAGGCTAATCGCGGTTTTCAGTACCAGGTAATGTGAGACGCTATCTATCGCCCGCTGAATGGCGCCCATTCCCTCAACCGGCCGCGACATTAGCTGCTGAAGCTTGGCAGGCAGCTGCGGCACTTCCAACAGCATAAATACCACGGTGAGAAGCAACAGAAAAATGGACGACATCGCATTCGACAACTGGGTCAACAAGCTGGTAACCAGGGTCATCACCGCGTTGGGATCGATATACTTATTCAGCTCAATGGCGGAGACGGTAAAACCAAAGCGCTGTAGCCATGGGGTGACCGTCTTTAGCGGTTCGGCCAGCGACGTGCGGTATTGCGGCAGGGTGCGCGCCAGTTCGTTAAGCGAGGTGCCAAGCGACGCCAGCAGTACCACCGCCAGCAGCACTATAGCGCCCACCAGTAGCGAAATCGCCAGCACTCGCGGCACCCGACAGCGTACCATCAGTTGGACCAGCGGATTGATCACCACCGCAAGGAATAGCGCTAAGATAAAGGGGACGATAATGTCGGCGGCAAAACGGATGCCGGTAAGGATGATAACCAACATGCCCAGCATGATGACGATCTTGAGTCCATTTAGGGTGATGATGGGTTTGGCCATTGGGTTCCTTACGGTGAAGATGAAAACGTCCTTGATCATAGCGACTTTGCTATACACGTTTATGATGGAGATCAGTTTGAGAAAATACTAATTGAAATCGCGCGTTAGACGTAAAGAATTGCAAATTCTTTGAGTTAATATTAACACTATGGTACAAATTTACTTGTGTTTAACTACCGAGGACAATTTTTTTCCGCAATGACGAGAAGCAACACCGCGGATAATTGTAATTTTATGAACAATCAGTTCAGCCTTTATTTTTCGACTCATCACGCATTACCCTTCATCCTTTCCCGATTTGCTGGCGAACAGCACTGGCGCTCCGCGCTATAGTCCCATTCTCTCTGCCTGAGCTGGCGCACCGCGCACGGCTAAAACTACGTCAGAATTTTTTCGGTTTACTCTCGTAAGCCGTCATGGATTGTATTCTCAAGCAGGAGAAGGGATTATGTTTTATTGGATTTTATTAGCCTTAGCTATCGTCGCTGAAATTACCGGCACGTTGTCTATGAAATGGGCAAGCGTCAGCGGCGGTCATACAGGTTATATTTTAATGCTGGCAATGATTGCGCTTTCCTATATTTTCCTGGCCTTCGCCGTTAAAAAAATTGCTCTCGGTGTGGCGTATGCGCTATGGGAAGGTATCGGTATTCTGTTGATTACCGTATTTAGCGTGCTGCTGTTCGATGAAAGCCTGTCTATCGTAAAACTTGCCGGGCTGGCAACGCTGGTCGCGGGTATTGTGCTGATTAAGTCCGGCACAAAGAAAGCGGTGAAACAGCGTGAGGAGACAGCTCATGGAACAGTTTGAGTGGATTCACGGCGCCTGGCTGGCGCTGGCTATCGTACTGGAAATTACCGCGAACGTATTTCTGAAGTTTTCCGACGGCTTCCGTCGTAAGATCTACGGTATTCTGTCACTGGCGGCAGTGTTAGGGGCCTTTAGCGCCCTGTCGCAGGCGGTAAAAGGTATCGACCTGTCCGTCGCTTATGCGCTGTGGGGCGGATTCGGGATTGCGGCCACCATTGCCGCTGGCTGGATCCTCTTTGGTCAGCGTCTGAACCATAAAGGTTGGGTCGGCGTCGTGCTGCTGGTGGCCGGTATGGTATTGATAAAACTGGCCTGATATGATGCCGCCTGCGTTCGCAGGCGGCAAATTCTGTTCTCTGTATTACGCTTAAAAAAGCAGATTCGGCATCTTTCTGTACGCCGCTATGAGGACAGCACATGATTCCTTTGCCTGGCTGGCGGAATATTCCCTCTGCCAAAATCCTTTCCATTCTGGTATTTCTTGCCGGCCTGGGCCTGGTCGTCTCTGTGATTTCTCTTTTCTATTTGTCGCAACATCTGGTCAGTATTAAAACTAATGAAATAGATAAACACCGTTCGATGCTTTCGGTAGAAGGCGCCGTGCAGACATCGGTGAACCGGGTGCTGTCATTGGTACTGGATAATTCGATTTGGGATGATGCGGTTAAACAAACCTATACGCCCCATCTTGATGCACACTGGCTGTATGATTCGTGGGGATCGGGTTTTAAGATTAATAATCTCTACGACGGCACTTTTATCCTGGATGAAAACTATCGCATCTTGTGGGGGGCTTTTCGCAGCGAGCCATTTACCGAATCCGATATTGGTTTTTTCGGCAGCGGGTTACAAACCCTTATCGAGCAGCACGCGGATGCGCTGAGACGCGGTAAAAATGCCTTTGCCGGAATCACCCGTACCCGCGCGGGCATTGCGTTTGTCGGTATCGGCTTGATTCGCCCGACAATCGGCCGCTTACCGATTTATGATAAAACCCGTCGCTATCTGGTGATTACCCGCCACATTAATCCAACCATGCTGGAAACCCTGGGGAACACTTTCCAGATTAATCGTCTGCATACGACGCAGTTTGCCGGCGAATACAGCGTACCATTACGCACAGAGGGCGGGGAGACGCTGGCCTATCTGAGCTGGCAACCGCGCCTTCCCGGTGCGGAAGCGGCGCGCGCCGCGTCAAACAGCATCAGGCTCATCGCCATTCTGGCGGCAAGTTTAATTTTGCTGTTTATCATGCTGAGTAGCCTGGGGCTTTACAAGCTGGCGCGCGGCGAACAGCAGGCGCGAAAAAATGCGCTTATCGATTGGCTGAGCCTTTTGCCGAACCGTCGGGCATTGATTGAACGTTTAAATGCGATGGGCGAATGCGGTAAGAATGAAATGCAGAGCGTGGTATTTATCGATCTCGATGGTTTTAAAGACGTCAACGATAACTACGGCCATGATACTGGCGACGCGCTGATTGCCCATATCGCCCGCGAATTACGCGATCGGGTTCCGGCGGGGGCGATGCTGGCGCGGATGGGCGGGGATGAATTCGCCATGACCATGAGCGGCGAACATGCGGTTAATCAGGCCTCAGCATTCGCCCTGGCGGTGCTCGAATTATTAAAAACTCCCGTTGCGCTCAGCGCCCGGAAAATATATATCAGCGCCAGTATTGGTATTGCCAGCGGGGTGCCGACGCAGTGTTCCAGTACTGAGTTGTTTCGCCGTGCGGACATGGCCATGTACCACGCGAAGAAAAGCGGTAAGGGAAGAGCGGCCTGGTATGATGACACCCTTAACGAAACGCGTCAGCACCAGCTGCACATTGAAAATGGTATCCGCGAAGGTCTCGAAAAAGGCGAATTTGATGTCTGGTATCAGCCGATCGTCAATGCCGAAACGCTGGTGATGGAAGGCGTAGAGGCCTTGCTGCGCTGGCCGCGACGTCCTGAAGGCCCGCTGGCGCCGGATGCTTTCATCCCCATTGCCGAAAGCAGCGGATTGATTTATGCCTTGGGCCAGTTTGCGCTGTCGCAAGCCTGTTACGATCTCCAGACGATGGGGGATTTACTCCTTTCCGTCAATATATCCCCGGCGCAGTTCCGCGACCCGGAATTCGAAATGCGGGTGGTACAAACTCTGGGACGCTGTCAGTTTCCTGCCCGCCGCCTGCAGCTTGAGGTAACCGAAAGCTACGTACTGGAAAACCCGGAGCGCGCTCGCGTGGCTATCGAGAACCTGAAATCGTTAGGTATCGCCGTCGCGCTGGATGATTTTGGCATTGGCTATTCCAGTATTGGTTATCTACGCAGCTGTCGTTTTGATAGCCTCAAGATTGATAAGTCGTTAGCCGGGGTGGTGGATGTCGACCCGCAGGCGGCAGAACTGGTGCGCGGCACGGTACGTATCGCTAATGCGCTGGGGATCACCGTGGTTGCTGAAGGGGTAGAAACTCAGCAGCAGCTGGCGCTGCTGCGGCGGGCGGGATGCGATCGACTTCAGGGATATTATTTCAGCCAACCGATGCCGATCGATTCATTGCTTCAACTGCGCCAGCAGCAGGGATAATCACTCGTTAGCCAGCGCTTCCAGCTTGTCGAGAAAACCGGTTACGGCAATAGCCCGGTTATCGGCGCGATAGCGATCTTTCGGTCCCGGCGCCGAGCTTTGCACTGCAATGACCTGCCAGCCGTTGTCCGTTTTTAACAGCAGCGGAGAACCGCTGTCGCCCGGTAGCGTATCGCATTGATGTGATAGAACTGAGGCTTGCGCCCATCCCGTCACCAGACAATCCTGGTGGCTATAGAGGCTATCGAGATGATCTTCCGGGTAGCCGGATTGCGTCACTTTGCGGTCCGTTGCTTTCAGCGCCGCGGTCAGCGCTTCTTTATCACCGCGAAACACAGGAACAGGCGTAATGCCGCCGGGCGCGTAGCGCAGGACGATCAGGCCAAAGTCCCAGGGGGCTGCGGAAGAGGGGACAATCCAGCCATCGCCGTCCGCTTTAAGCCGTTTGCCTAGCGATGGGTCGGTACGGCCGTCAATCCCGTGAATTTCATAGACCCAACTGCCCTTACGCGAGATAAAACGCAACGCAACGGCCTTGTCCGGCTTTCCTTTCGGCGGCTGCAGCAAACAGTGACCGGCGGTGAGGGCCAGATGCGGCGAAATCAGCGTTGCGGTACACAGATTACCACTGGCGGTTTCTAACTGGCCGATGGCATCCCAGGGGGAACTGGCCGGATCGCTGACCGCTTTACGATCGTCATGGCCGAAAAAAAGCGTTTTGATATCTTTCGCGCTCATGCCGTCATCATCGGCGTGAGCAAACAGGGGAAATACACAAAACGAACACAGTAATAACAGTACGTCTCTACGCATATCACTCTCTGGGGAGATAATTATGTCTATTGAAAGTAGCAGGAGATTTAAGTTTATGAAAGTTAAGAATAATTTTTATTAAGCCAAACGGCAGTTAAAATGACTCCTGAAGACATTTCATCTATGCAAGAACCATGTTAATTCAGATGGTTAACGCATTATCTCTGCTGTCGTCATTTCCGCAGAAAGCGGCGTGCAACGCAACATAATTCGTGTATCGGAACGTACGTAAAACGACGGCAAAATAATCACTTTGCCTTACAGGACATTCGCAAAGCGCAATTTTTCGAGGGTGTTTTAGTCGCCTTAAGACCGCAAAAGTTCATGGTCATTGGCGTTTTTTTACCATCTTCTCAATTATTTTCACTACGAAACATTTTCTCACTGTAAACATTGTCATTGGCGATTCCCGTTGAGTGAAATGTGAGGTTGTCCCGGCCATTATAAGCGCAAGGTCATTTCCCGTAGTGGGAGGGTGTATGTCTAAACAAGGTATTCGCGCATTAGTTTATGTTTCGCTGGTTTCTTTTTTTATGTGGGGAGCGATGGGCTATCTCGTGATTGAGGCGGTACGTGCCATGTAGCGGCACGCCAACGCCACTGAGGTGGCGTTGGCTATAATATCTGTCAATGAATGCAAACTGGCGGATATGATGACTATCGATGAGAAGCAATTGCGGGCGATCATTACGGGGGAAAAAACCGAAGTGTCGCCCCCAGAACTGGCGAAGGAATTGCTGGCGGCGCGGGTAAAAATTGGCGAGCTGGAACGTCAACTGGCGACGCCGATTCGCTTACCTTTCTCCAGTGCGAGCCCGGTATGCGAAATTGAAGCGGGATATGCTGCGGGAGTCAGCGATTGCCGTCAGGCAATTCGTGAAGCCGGTTTTCCTATTGAGGGGGATGATTAGCGGCGCCTAATAGAGGAAAAAGCGGGTTGCCACCAGCGCGCATATTATCAGCAGTATCAGGATGAGCTCAAAACGATAGCGTCGCAGCATAGCGCTCTCCAGAAAAAAACGGCGCTGAAACAGCGCCGATTTATACAATACCAGACTAACCGAAACGATTATGCAGCCGGCTGAGCAGCAGGTTTAGCAGCGGTGTGTTTAGTGGTTTTGTGGTGTTTTTTCGCAGCCTGAGCTTTCTGCGCTACTGGTTTAGCGGCAGTTTTGTGGTGCTTTTTGGCAGCCTGGGCTTTCTGTGCAGCCGGTTTAGTGGCGGCTTTGTGGTGTTTTTTCGCAGCCTGAGCTTTTTGCTCTACAGCGGGTTTCGCCGCGGCTTTTTTGTGTTTCTTGGCAGCCTGGGCTTTCTGTTCTGCAGCCGGTTTGGCGGCAGCTTTGTGATGTTTTTTATGGTGAGTTGTCTTGGCAGTGGTGCTGTGAGTTGCAGCAGCAGGTGCCTGAGTGGTGCTTGCTGCATCAGCAGCGAAAGCAGCGGAAGACAGACCCATAGCAGCGGCAACGACCAGAGCTAATACTTTTTTCATTCTGATATCCTCGAAAAGGTTTCTTCATTTCAACCCCACTGCGGGGCCGTTGAGGTAACTATATGCTTGTCTTTTCGAGCTTTCCGTGAGTGTTTGGTATCGGCGTGTAACCATATGTACAACGCGAAGCGAACGGGTATAACGCGCCGGAGCAGGCCCCGGCGCGCAGGCTTAGAGATAACGCGCGGTAAGATGCTGGCGGAAATACTCACCGTTGAGATCTTCGCCGGTGGCATTCTTAATCAGCTGCGAAGTGGTAAAGCGGCTGCCGTGCTGCCAGATATTTTGCCGCAACCAGTCGAACAGAGCGTTAAAATCGCCGCAGGCGATATCCTGTGCGAGATTCGGTAACGCGCGTCTGGCGGCCGCCATCAGCTGTGCGGCGTACATCGCCCCCAGCGTATAGGAAGGGAAATAGCCGAAACCGCCATCAGTCCAGTGAATATCCTGCATACAACCGTCGCGATAGTTGCCGAGGGTCGAAATACCCAGCCAGCTCTGCATTTTCTCATCCCACAGGGCGGGAATATCGTCTACTTCAATATCGCCGTCGATCAGCGCCCGCTCGAGTTCATAGCGCAGAATGACGTGCGCCGGGTAGCTGACTTCGTCGGCATCGACGCGAATGAAGCCCGGCTTCACGCGCTGGTTCCAGGCGATAAAGTTTTCCGCGCTGAACGCCGGCTGGTCGCCAAAGCGCTGACGCACGGCGGGCAGCAGGCGGTTGAGGAAGGCTTCGCTGCGGCCAAGCTGCATTTCGAAGAACAGACTCTGAGATTCGTGAATCGCCGTTGAGCGAGCCAGCCCAACCGGCTGATCGAGCCAGTTACGCGGGAGGTTCTGTTCATAGCGCGCGTGGCCGGTTTCGTGGATCACGCCAAATAGCGCGCTGAGTAGATCGTTTTCGTTACAACGGGTGGTAATACGAACGTCCTCAGGCACGCCGCCGCAGAAGGGGTGTGCGCTAATATCCAGGCGGCCGCCATCAAAATCAAAGCCTAAAACCCGCATTGCTTCCAGCCCCAGCTCGCGTTGGTCGGTGATGGCGAAGGGCCCCTGTGGCTCGAGCAGCGTCTTCTGCGCTTGCTTATCGACGACGTTTGCCAGCAGCGACGGCAGCCAGGATTTCAGATCGGCGAAAAGCACGTCAAGACGCGCGCTGGTCATATCGGGTTCGAAAATATCCAGCAGGGCATCATAACGTGAACAGCCTTTCGCATCGGCACGGATCTGCGCCTCTTCGCGGCTGAGCTTAACGACCTCGCGCAGGTTTTCGGCAAACCCCTGCCAGTCGTTAGCCGGGCGCTGGCTGCGCCAGGCGTGTTCGCAGCGGCTGCCGGCCAGCGATTTCGCTTCCACCAGGCTTTCCGGCAGTAGCGCCGCTTGCTGGTACTGGCGGGTCATTTCGCGCAGGTTAGCCTGTTCCAGATCGTTAAGATCTTCCTGCAGGGCGTTTTCCAGCCATTCACCAACCTTCTTATCGGTCAAAATTTGGTGCTGCAGCACCCCGAGCTCCGCCAGCGCTTCGCCGCGCGCGCGGCTGCCGCCGGGCGGCATCATGGCGAACATATCCCAGCCGGCGATGGCGGCAAGGTGAGAGAAGCGGGAGAGCCGTTGGAAAGTGCGGGTGAGCTGCTGATAGTTGTTGTTGTCAGTCATAGTCTCTGCTGGCCTGTGGCGAGTGAAATAAATCTGTTGTCAGTGGGTACACTAGCGCGTCGGGGTGATTTGGTCGAGTCGCTGGAACGACATTTTGCGTGTATCGAAAAATGCGCATGTGATAACCATAACGGACGGTGCGCTTCGCCAGCGGCTACACTGAAAACAGGCGCTGGCTGTCAGCGGAGGCGAGTATGAATCCGTTCACGTGGGTGTTTTTCGCACTGCTTTCTATGGATGCTCTCAGAGAACTGTTGGGGTTACCATCGGTACTCGGGCTGTGGTGAACGGACGTGACCAATAAGGTCACGTCGTTTAACGATTATTTCAGGCGGTTGTGCAAACAGGCGCCGGTCAGCAGCGCGGCCATTAACAGCAGGGCGATAAAGCCGCCGACGCCATTCCAGCCGTAATGATGCCAGAAGACTCCACCGAGCGTCCCCGCAATACTTGAGCCAAGATAGTAGCTGAACAGGTATAACGAAGATGCCTGGCCGCGCGCGCGACGCGCCCGTGGTCCGATCCAACTGCTGGCGACCGAGTGCGCGGCAAAAAAGCCGGCGGAGAATAGCAGCATGCCGATGAAAATCAGCCACAGCGGCGAGAATAACGTCATCAGCAGGCCAAAAAGCATCACCGCAATAAAGAACAACATTACTGGACCGCGGCCATAACGCACCGTCAGCGCGCCGGCTTTTGGCGAACTCCAGGTCCCGGTCAGGTAAGCAACCGACAGCAGGCCAACCACCGCCTGATTCAGCGACCATGGCGACATCATCAAACGGTAGCCAATATAGTTAAACAGGGTCACAAATGCGCCCATCAGCAGGAAGCCTTCGAGGAACAACAACGGCAGGCCGCGATCGCGCCAGTGCAGATGGAAGTTAATCAGCAGCGTTTTCGGTTTCAACGAAATAGGGCGGAAGTGGCGTGACTCCGGAAGAATACGCCAGAACATGATTGCCGCAGCGAGGGCGAAGGCGCTTATCACCGCCAGCGCCACGCGCCAGCCGAAGAAATCGGTAAAGACCCCGGTGAGCAGGCGGCCGCTCATGCCGCCTATCGAGTTACCGCTGATATAAAGCCCCATTGAAAACGCCACCACGCTTGGGTGGATCTCCTCGCTGAGATAAGTCATCCCTACGGCGGCTACGCCGCTGAGCGACAGGCCGATCAACGCGCGCATGATCAGAATACCGTGCCAGCTGGTCATCATCGTTGATAATAATGAGCAACACGCCGCCAACAGTAAGGCGGTGACCATTACCGGTTTACGGCCAATGGCATCCGACAGCGGACCGGTAAATAGCAGGCCGATGGCGAGCATCGCGGTGGAAATCGATAACGAAATACTGCTGCTGGCCGGGCTTACGCCGAACTCGCCTGACAGCACCGGCAGAATGGGCTGCACGCAATAGAGCAGGGCGAAGGTGGCCAGTCCGGCGGAAAATAGCGCCAGGGTGACGCGGATAAACGCCGGGGTGCCGCGTTTAATAAATTGATTTGGCTGGGAAGCGACCTTATCCCTGACATCGCTCGCCGGCGCGGTGTCAGCGGTTGTTGTGTTACTCACGGAGAATTCCTTGCTTATATACAGCTGGATTACAAACAAACTGATGTGACCATTCAGCTCACATTTTTAGGGTATAAAATTGTAAATATTCCGTCTAATATATTAATAATCTCAAATAAGACGTTTTAAATATGAATATCGAGCTGCGTCATCTGCGTTACTTTGTCGCCGTGGCGGAAGAGTTGCATTTTGGCCGCGCGGCGGCGCGCCTGAATATCTCTCAACCGCCGTTAAGCCAGCAAATTCAGATTCTCGAACAACAGATTGGCGCGCGGCTGTTTGCCCGCACTAATCGCAGCGTCAGCCTGACGGCGGCGGGAGTGCAGTTCCTCGCCGATAGTCGGCAAATACTGACGCAGGTTGAAGATGCCGCCGCTCGCGCCGGGCGCCTGCACCACGGCGAAACCGGTGAACTGCGTATCGGCTTCACCTCGTCGGCGCCATTTATCAAAGCGGTTTCCGATACGCTTTCCACTTTTCGTCGCCGCTTTCCCGATGTCCATATCCAGACCCGCGAAACCAACACCCGCGAACAGATCGTGCCGCTGAATGAAGGGGCGCTTGACCTTGGCCTGATGCGCAACACGCAGCTGCCGGATACCTTGTGCTGGGAAAGGGTGCTGCGCGAACCGCTACTGGCGATGGTGCCCAGCGATCATCCCCTGGCCCGTCAGCAATCGGTCAGTCTGCTTGAGCTGGCGCGCGAGCCGTTTGTCTTTTTCGATCCGCACGTGGGTACCGGCCTGTATGACGATATTCTCGGGTTGATGCGCCGCTACGGTACCACGCCCGTTATCACCCAGGAGGTCGGCGAGGCAATGACCATCATTGGCCTTGTGGCTTCAGGTCTTGGGGTATCGATCCTACCGGCCTCGTTTAAGCGGGTGCAGTTAAATGAAATGCGCTGGCTGCCGATTAGTGAACCCGATGCGGTGTCGGAAATGTGGCTGGTGTGGGCCAAACACCGTGAACAGGGTCTGGCGGCGCAGCGCTTTCGCGATTATCTTCTCGCTGCCGCCGCCCTGGCGAATTAAGACAAAAACGGGGTAAAAATGTGCGGCAAATCACAAGGCTAAGTAAAAATTTGACGTGCACCATCGAAGTGCTTCACCATAGCCAAAAGTTTATTTCGAAGCGCGAAAATAAAGGGAGTCAACGGTGGTAGCGGACAGTCAACCAGGCCATATCGATCAAATAAAGCAGACCAATGCCGGCGCGGTATATCGCCTGATTGATCAGCTTGGCCCGGTGTCGCGTATCGACCTTTCCCGATTTGCGCAACTGGCGCCGGCCAGCATTACCAAAATTGTTCGCGAGATGCTGGAAGCGCACCTGGTGCAGGAGACCGAAATCCAGGAGCCGGGGAGCCGCGGCCGCCCGGCGGTCGGGCTGATGGTTGAAACGGAAGCCTGGCATTATTTGTCGTTGCGCATCAGCCGGGGGGAAATCCACCTGGCGCTGCGCGATCTGAGCAGCAAGCTGGTGGTGGAAGAACAACTGGAACTGCCGCTGCAGCATGCGCAACCACTGCTGACGCGGATCATCGAGCATATCGACCAGTTTTTTATTCGCCATCAGCACAAGCTCGAACGACTTACCGCAATCGCCATCACCTTGCCGGGGATCATTGATACTGAAAACGGTATCATCCACCGGATGCCGTTTTATGATGACGTGAAAGATATGCCGCTCGGTGAGGCTCTGGCTAATCACACCGGAGTGTCGGTCTATATACAGCACGATATCAGCGCCTGGACCATGGCCGAATCGTTGTTTGGCGCCTCGCGGGGGGCGCGCGACGTCATCCAGGTGGTAATCGACCACAACGTCGGCGCGGGAGTGATCACCGATGGCCGCCTGTTGCACGCTGGCAGCAGCAGCCTGGTGGAGATCGGCCACACCCAGGTTGACCCCTATGGTAAACGCTGCTATTGCGGCAATCACGGCTGCCTGGAAACCATCGCCAGCGTCGAAAGCGTGCTGGAACTGGCGCAGATGCGCATGGCAAAATCGATGAGCTCTATGCTGCATCAACAGCAGTTGAGCGTTGAATGGTTATGTCAGGCGGCGCAGCAGGGCGATTTACTGGCGCGGGATATCATTACCGGCGTTGGCGCTCATGTAGGGCGTATTCTGGCTATCATGGTCAATCTGTTTAACCCGCAAAAAATCCTTATTGGTTCGCCGTTCAATCAGGCGTCTGATATTTTGTTTCCGGCAATTTCTGACTGTATTCGGCAACAGGCGCTACCGGCATATAGTCGTCATATCGCGGTTGAGAGTACCCAGTTCTCAAACCGCGGAACGATGGCTGGCGCGGCTTTGGTGAAAGACGCCCTCTATAACGGATCGCTCCTTATCCGACTGTTACAGGGTTAACATTTTTTCATAGTCGCACCAAAAATTGCGCTATCTCAATCTGGGCCCCGACGGCTTCGCGTAGACTTTTCCCACTGTTGATTATTTCTCTTATGTATTTTTCGTATACACAACTTTGGGGTTAGTGATGTTTAAGCGTTTCTTTATAACAGGTACTGACACTGCTGTCGGGAAGACGGTAGTATCCCGCGCGCTGCTGCAGGCACTTGCTGCCAGCGGTAAAAGCGTCGCCGGGTATAAGCCTGTGGCGAAGGGCAGCAAAGAGACGCCGGAAGGACTGCGTAACAAAGATGCGCTGGTATTACAGAGCGTGTCGACGCTGTCGCTGCCGTATGATGCTGTCAATCCCATCGCGTTAAGCGAAGAAGAAAGCAGCGTGGCGCACAGCTGCCCGATCAACTACGGCTTACTCAGTGACGGCCTGCAGCAGCTCAGCGGCAGAGTGGATCATGTCGTAGTGGAAGGTACCGGCGGCTGGCGCAGCCTGATGAACGACTTACGCCCGCTCTCCGAGTGGGTAGTGCAGGAACAACTGCCGGTAGTGTTGGTGGTGGGTATTCAGGAAGGGTGTATCAACCATGCTCTGTTGACCGCTCAGGCGATCGCCAACGATGGTCTGCCGTTAATCGGCTGGGTCGCCAACCGCATTAACCCTGGCCTTGCGCACTACGCTGAAATCATCGATGTGTTGAGCAAAAAGCTGCCTGCGCCGCTGATTGGCGAGCTGCCTTATCTGCCGCGCGCCGAACAGCGCGAACTCAGCCAGTATGTTGACTTAGACGTGCTCGGCAACGTGATGGCGATAGATCGAATCCCGGCGTAACGTTCGCGACACTACCGAAGCCAGTACACAGGCGATCAATAAACCGGGCAGCAGCACATACTGCCCGGTCATCTCACAAATCATCAGCGTCGACATCATCGGCGCATGCGTTGTCGCGGCGAGAAACGCCGCCATTCCGGTTAACCCAATCATAATAGCTATGTTCTGATCGTTATCTAACCACAGCCCGCTAAAAGTGGCGAATAGCATTCCTATTGCCAGCCCGACGAATAGCGTCGGGGTAAAGACGCCGCCCGGCGCGCCGGAGCCGCTGCTGGCCAGCACCGCCAACAGCTTACAGACAAAGACGATGATAATGACGCTAAATAGCGGCGGCGATAGCAGATAGCTTTGCACCACGCTATAACCATTGCCCCATACTGCCGGGGTAATAAGCGATAACACGCCTACGATGAGTCCCCCCAGCGCCAGCTGCCACGGCGGCGACAGTTTCAGCCGGACGAAACCACGGTGGCTGTAGTCCATCAGCCAGATGAACAGCGGCCCGCACAGCCCGGCCAGCAGGCCGGTTGCCAGCATTAAACCGTAATGCAGCGCGGTCAGGTTTTGTTGCAAGACGACGTGGTACAGCGGCGCGGCGCCGCCATTGAGTAAATTGGTCAGCAGTAGGGCGATCACCGCTGAAATGACCACCGGCCCGAGCGAGGCCAGCATCAGGGTGCCGAAGAGGATTTCGGCGATAAACAGGCTCCCCGCCAGCGGCGCATGATAGGCGCTGGCCATCCCGGCGGCGGCGCCGCAGGCGACCCACAGCTTCCATTCAGCGCGCGGGGTAAAACGGCGGGCAAACAGCGAGGCGGCCAGCGCGGCCAGTAGGATCATGGCCCCTTCGCGGCCAATGGCGCTGCCGGTCACGACCACCAGCAGCGATGCCAGCGATTTGACGAGGCTTGCCGGCGTATCGAAACAGCCATCGCCGGTTTCCAGCGCTTCCATGTAATCGGTCGGGGCGTGCGGACGCGACACGTTGCGCCGTTGCCATAACCAGAGCAATGTCCCCGCCGCGATTCCGCCAAGCGCCGGCGTCAGCAGCCGACGCCACCACGGTAGCGACTGCGCGGCGTTCACCAGACTGCCGCTATCATTACCGAGAAATAAAGTTTCCAGTGCCACCATCGAGTGGCGAAACAGCGCCACGGCCAGCGCCGCAAAGATGCCGACGAGCGTGGCGATGATCAGGCGACGGAACATCACCTGCACATCAGGGTAGTTATGAAGACGATGCATTAGCGGGAATGAAATTGGGAGTCATAGCGTTATTGTGATAGGGAATAACCTTAGATGCAAAAGCTATAAGTGCCGCGCCAGGGATCGACGCGGCGGGTGAGTTAACGATACAGCTGCTTTTCCGCCACCGCGATGGGTAAATATTCCTGCCAGTTAGCCAGCGTCGACTGCGCCAGTTGGCCCAGCGCCCGATAGAGCGGATGCCCGGCGTTTTCCTTAAAAACGCTCAGAAAACGCCCGGACCACGGCAGTAGATGCCAGGCCAGCAGTTGCGCAAACAACTCATCCTGATTTGTTTCACACAGCCATGCGGCCAGCAGCAGCAGTGTTCCGAAGTGGTCTTCGGGTTCGTTGCGCTCAAGATCCAGCGCGATACCGCTGGTGCGCATCCACTCGCGCAGCGCAAGCGTTGAGTCGCCGAATAACACCGACTCTTTATCCAGCCACACCGAACCCCACGGCGGAGCGGGAAGCGCCCATGGACCGATAAACAGACGCTGCCAGGCTTGCGGCAGCGCCTCGTCGCTGCTGGCGGCGAATTCCATTGCCAGTGAATCGGAGACCGGGAACGGCCACTGCGGCTGCCAGCTACCATCGAGAAAAGCGGCGACCAGCGGCGCGTTTTGCTCGCTATTCGGCGCATAAGAGAACAGCGCGCCCAACGTGCGGGCGCTTAGTGCGACGGCGTCGCGATTTGGGATCTGCATCATTACCCTATTCCTTACTGCGGCGCGCACAGGCGCGCCGTCTCGTTAACCCGCAACCGCCATACCCACGGTCATATGCAGGCCATAAAACAGGCCGCGGCCTATACACTCCGCGACTAAAACCATTATCAGCCCGAACAATAACCCGGCGGCGCGCGGCGGCTGGCGGCGGATCAGCGGACACAGCCAGCAGCCGAGACCGAGCGCCAGCAGGCTCAGCCGTAGAACCTGCAGTCTGCCGTAATCCGGTAGCAGGGCGTTCGCCTGTTGTACTGAACTGTGGATCGTGCTGAGATCCGCGTTTTGCAAGACAACTACGGCCACGCTGATGATGAGTGCGGCCACGCTAATAGCGGCAAAAAACCAGCCGTTGAAATCGACTCTCGCCAGCTTTAGCAGCAGGGCAGCGAACAGCGGCCCGGCGAGCAGTACCGTCAGGAAGAACGCGCTGGTGGTGTAGCCATTGTACCACGTTGGCACGGTGTCAATTTGGTAGACCCGGGTCATCGCCATCACAAATAGCAACCCCAGCAACATGGTGAGAAACAACCAGATTTTGCCAGGTGCCGAGGGCATTTTTCCCACCGCCGCCAATAGCCACCAGAATCCGCCGACGATGAAGAAGAGGGCGCCGCTGGCGATTTCATTACTGAGCGCTGAAGCGCCAACGCGGTTCAATGAGTTAAATGCCCGTAGCGGCGAGCCGAGATGCATGACAGAAGCGAGAAAACCTATTCCCATCAATAGCCAGATAAAGAACATGCTGCGCACCAGCCGCTGTCGCGCTTCGCGCTGATCGCAGAGCGACACCCAGCCCAGGCCGCTGACAATAATCGCGCCAGCTACGCATTGCCCCAGTACCGTAAACAGAACCAGCGGCCATTCATGCCATCCATTTCCCATTTTAGACCTCCTGCGGATTGGCCAGATAGCCGGTGGTATCGCCGCACGGACGGCTGTTGGCGTTTGGTTTTATCACAATGCTCGGCCTGGTGAAGTGCGCCGACGGCAGCGGCGCCACGGCGGCCAGCTGGCCGTGCTTTTCACGCAGTTCGGCAATCGGCCCGAAGTCCAGCGCCCGCAGCGGGCAGGACTCGACGCAAATCGGTTTCTTGCCTTGTGCGACGCGTTCGTGACAGCCGTCGCATTTGGTCATATGCCCTTTAGCGGCGTTGTACTGCGGCGCGCCGTACGGGCAGGCCATATGGCAGTAGCGACAGCCAATGCACACCTCTTCATTGACCACCACAAAACCATCTTCGCGCTTGTGCATCGCCCCGCTCGGACAGACCTTGGTGCACGCCGGGTCTTCACAGTGGTTACAGGCGATGGAAAGGTAGTAGGCAAAAACGTTCTGATTCCAGACGCCGTTGTCCTCCTGCCAGTCGCCGCCTGCATATTCATAGATACGACGGAAGCTGACGTCCGGCGTCAGGTTCTTGTAGTCTTTACAGGCCAGCTCGCAGGTTTTGCAACCGGTGCAACGGGCGGAATCGATAAAAAATCCATACTGAGCGCTCATGGTTTACTCCTTAAACCTTCTCGATTTCGACCAGGTTGGTATGCTGCGGGTTTCCCTTCGCCAGCGGTGAAGGCCGGTGGGTGGTGAGGGTATTCATGCAGGCGCCGTGGTCGACGCGATCGCCAGCCATATTGGCATCGTGCCATGCTCCCTGACCCATCGCCGTTACCCCAGGCATAATACGCGGCGTAACTTTTGCCGGAATACGCAGTTCGCCGCGCTGATTAAAGACGCGCACCATGTCGCCGTTTTTAATCCCACGTTTTTCGGCATCGATGGGGTTAAGCCACACTTCCTGGCGGCAGGCCGCTTGTAAGACATCGACGTTGCCGTAGCTGGAGTGGGTACGCGCCTTATAATGGAAGCCAAACATTTGCAGCGGGAATTGGCTGCGCAACGGATCGTCCCAGCCTTCAAAGGTGGAGGCATAGACCGGCAGCGGGCTAATGACTTCGTCTTTTTCCAGTTGCCAGCGGGCGGCAATATCGGCGAGGCGGCTGGAGTAAATCTCAATTTTGCCGGAGGGGGTTTTTAGCGGATGCGCTTCAGGGTCGCGACGAAAATCGCGATAGGCGACGAAATGGCCGTTCGGGTCTTTACGCTTGTAAATGCCCATTTTTTTGAGCTCGTCATAACCCGGCAGCGCCGGATCTTTGGCGACCATTTTGGCGTACAGATACTGTAACCACTGCTCCTGAGTTCGTCCTTCGGTGAAGCGCTGATGCACATCGTCGCCAAGGCGTTTTGCTACTTCACTTAAGATCCAGTAGATAGGTTTGCGTTCGAACTTCGCCGTGGTGGCGGGCTGGATGAAAATCAGATAGCCCATATTGCCGGCATAGTCGTTAGGAATGATATCTTCTTGTTCGACGGTCATCAGATCCGGCAGCAGAATATCGGCATATTTTGCCGACGAGGTCATAAAGTTTTCGATAACCACGACCATCTCGCATTTGCTCTCGTCCTGCAGGATATCGTGGGTTTTATTGATGTCGGAATGCTGGTTAATGATGGTGTTGCCAGCATAGTTCCACAGGAATTTAATAGGGACCGCCAGCTTCTCTTTGCCGCGCACGCCGTCGCGGGTGGCGGTCATCTCCGGCCCGCGAGCGATAGCGTCGGTCCAGCTAAAGCAGGAGATGGCGGTTTTTACCGGATTCTCCAGCACCGGCAGGCGCTCAATGGTGATGGTATAGGTCGATTCGCGGGCGCCGCTGTTACCCCCGTTAATGCCGACGTTGCCGGTTAAAATCGGCAGCATGGCGATAGCGCGCGCGGAGAGTTCGCCGTTCGCCTGGCGCTGCGGGCCCCAGCCCTGGCAGATATAGGCGGGTTTGGTCATACCAATTTCGCGCGCCAGCTTAATGATGCGATCGGCGGGAATACCGGTAATACGCGAGGCCCACTGCGGTGTCTTGGCGGTAGCGTCGTCGCCCAGGCCGAGAATATAGGCTTTATAGTGGCCGTTGGCCGGAGCATCGGCCGGCAAGGTTTTCTCATCGTAGCCGACGCAGTATTTATCGAGGAACGGCTGGTCTACCAGATTTTCATTAATCAATACCCAGGCGATACCGGCGACCAGCGCGGCATCGGTACCGGGACGAATGGGGATCCACTCATCTTCACGCCCGGCCGCGGTATCGGTATAGCGTGGGTCGATGACGATCATGCGGGCGTTGGAACGCTCACGGGCCTGCTCCAGGTACCAGGTAATGCCGCCGCCGCTCATGCGGGTTTCCGCCGGGTTATTGCCGAACATTACCACCAGTTTACTGTTTTCAATATCCGAAGTGCTGTTGCCGTCGTTGCTACCGTAGGTATAGGGCATGGCGCAGGCGATCTGCGCCGTACTGTAGGTGCCGTACTGGTTGAGCGATCCGCCGTAGCAGTTCATCAGCCGCATCACCGGCGAGGCGGAAGGGGAAGAGCGGGTCATATTGCCGCCGACAATCCCGGAAGAGTAGTTAATATAGACCGCTTCGTTGCCGTACTCTTTTACCACGCGTTTCAGACTTTCGGCGATGGTATCCAGCGCTTCGGTCCAACTAATGCGTTCGAATTTTCCTTCGCCGCGTTTGCCTACGCGTTTCATTGGGTAGTTAAGACGATCGGGGTGATTGATACGCCGGCGGATAGAACGTCCGCGCAGGCAGGCGCGAACCTGATGATCGCCGTAGATATCGTGGCCGGTATTATCGGTTTCCACCCACACCACTTCGTCGTCGCGAACGTGCAGGCGCAGCGCGCAGCGGCTGCCGCAGTTAACCGAGCAGGCTCCCCATACGGTTTTTTCTTCTGCTCCGGTGGCTTGCTGCACGGCGGCGGCCGCGGCGCGTAGACTGAAAGGCAGCGACAGGCCGCCGGCGGCCAGGGCCAGGGAACCGATTGCTGAGGATTTTATGAGGTTGCGACGGCTGACGCCGCCGGGATGTTCTGGGTAGGACATTGTGCTCACTCCATGATTTTTATTATGCGAAATGCCGCTGGCAACCGCGGGGGTGCTGGCGCATGGGTGAGGAATAATACTTAAATAGGGGTAGGCGAATCTTATCTCCGGTCAACCAGAGATAAGATCCTTCACTCGAAAGCGGCGGTTATTGCCCGTCTGAATCGGTGGCCGCCGCGTCGGCGTTGCGGGTATAGATTATCTTGAAGGTGTCGTTAGCGCAGTGGCCCACCACCTGAGCGCCGGGTTGGTCAGGCTGATCGTTCGGTACAATGGCCAGGCTAAAACCAGAAGCCGGAACGCCGTTGTTGATGATCTTTTGCTGGATCTCGCCCTTTACCCGCTCGCAGGAGTCCGGCGCTGCCAGTGCGGATGCCGAACCCAGCAGCAGGGCCGCGCACAACCATGAGGATAGTTTCATCATAAGCTCCTTATTGATGTCATCCAGTTTTAAGCATAGCAGAATTGGTGTAAACAATTGTATTTGCTAAAATGATTGGAATGTTCCCAAAAAGGTAGCGGCTGTGAATAAACTGTTTTTGCTGATCCCGGCGGCGTTGCTGCTCAGCGCCTGCGATAAGCCGTCAGCGCCGGCGGCGTTTACCCCGGAGATGGCCAGTTTTTCCAATGAGTTTGAGTTCGATCCGCTGCGCGGCCCGGTTAAAACCTTTACTCAGATCCTGTTCGACGACCAGGGGGAAATGGTGAAACGGGTGCGTGCCCAGGTGTCGGCAGAAGGCTGTTTTGATCTGCTGGATTTTACCGACCTCGAAAATAAAACCGGCGCGACGCTGGTACTTGACGCGAATTACTATCTGGATGCGCAAACGCAGGAGAAACGCCTGCGGCTGCAGGGGAAATGCCAGCTCGCCGAGATGCCGGCGGCGGGCGTCAGCTGGGAGACCGATGACAACGGCTTTGTGGTGACGGCTCGCGGGAAAGAGAGTACTTCCAGCTATCGCTACGACAGCGAAGGTTATCCGCTGGGCAAAACCACCACCGCGAAAGATGAGCGCTTCAGCGTCGTATCGACGCCGTCCACCGATCCGCGTAAAAAGCTCGATTACAGCGCGGTGAGCGTATTTAACGACCGCGCGTTAGGCAAGGTCAATCAAACCTGCGACTATGACGATCATGACAACCCGATCCGCTGCGAGATGCAGGTTGTCGATGAAAGCGTCCAGCCGGCGGTGACGCGACACTACAGCATCAAAAACAGTATCGACTATTACTGAGCCGTGGGCTTGAGTAGCGTCTGGCCTTGAGGACGATGTTTCTCAAGGTACTGATGCTGGAACAGGCACATGCGAATAGTATTGCGGTATTCGCCGTTGATAAAGAACTCGTGAATCAGCTCGCCTTCGACCATAAAACCGAGTTTGCGGTAGATGTGGATCGCTTTTTCATTTTCTTTATCGACAATCAGATACAGCTTATACAGATTCAGAACGGTAAAGCCGTAGTCCATTGCCAGCTTAGCGGCGCGCGTCGCCAGCCCTTTGCCCTGATATTCCGGGGAGATGATAATCTGGAACTCGGCGCGACGGTGAACGTGGTTTATCTCCACCAGTTCAACCAGCCCGGCTTTTTCGCCATCGCATTCGATAACGAAACGGCGTTCACTTTGATCGTGAATGTGTTTGTCGTAAAGGTCAGAGAGTTCGACGAAGGCCTCGTAAGGTTCTTCAAACCAGTAACGCATTACGCTGGCGTTATTATCAAGCTGGTGGACGAAGCGCAGGTCTTCGCGCTCAAGCGGGCGGAGTTTGACGTGAGGGGCGTCAGACATGGGAAATCCTGTGTGCATGAATAGAAATAGAGGATGGCGCCCACGGGCGCCGGGGAATTATGGCGTAATAACGCGACCGGTACGGCGGTCAAGACAGCGCAGGGTGTTAGGTTCCCAGTAGGCGTTGACGTTGGCGCTCTTCTGGCAGTTATCCTGCGCATCGAAGGCGACGTCGGTTTTGTCCCACTCTTTCTCCGCGCGTTTATTCACCTTCTGCCGTAGCGAGCGGGTATCGTTCCACTGCTCTTTTTCCATTGCGGCTTGCTGACGGCTCTGCGCGCTGTCGCCGGACTCGATCACCAGTTTGTCGGTTTGCGCGAAGGACGAAGCGGTATAGACCATTGCGCTTGCCGCCAGCAGGGCGGTCAGGCACCAGCGTTTATTGCGTGTCATTTTCATCACGATTTCCTTTGAGTGATAAAAAGGGTTAACCAGTTGGACAAGTTTACTACAACTCGCTACCCACGCCTACCTGACAAAATGGCATGGGTTCAGGAACATTATCGCGTACACTGGTGCAACAAATTGTCTCATTTACCAAACTTTAATGCTGAAAACCACGTTACTTTTCTTTGCTACCGCGCTGTGCGAAATCATCGGTTGTTATCTGCCGTGGCTATGGCTGAAGCGGGAAGGTTCTCCGCTGCTGTTGATCCCGACGGCGATGGCGCTGGCGATGTTCGTCTGGCTGCTGACCCTGCATCCGGAGGCCAGCGGTAGGGTGTATGCCGCCTATGGCGGCGTCTACGTCTGTACTGCGCTGCTGTGGCTGCGTTTCGTTGACGGCGTGAAGCTAAACCACTTTGACTGGGCGGGGGCGGCGATTGCGCTGTGCGGCATGCTGATCATCGTTGCTGGCTGGGGGCGGGTATAACGTCTGGCAGCAGCATAAAAAATGCCCTTTGTGATCTTCCACGCTAATTTTAACCTTGATTCTTGTATGGTAGCCGACTAGTTGCCTTACTTACTCTAACCGCATCGTGCTGTTTATCGTAAGAGGCAATTATGGCTACACAAACCCTTGCCAGCGAAGCTGGCGCCAAACCCGTGCGCATTGGCCGGGTGCAAAAAGTCACCCTGACGCTGCTGTTTATCGCCGGTATCGTCAACTTCCTCGATCGTTCGTCATTAAGCGTCGCCGGTGAGGCTATTCGCGGCGATCTCGGGCTTAGCGCGACCGAATTTGGCGTGCTGCTGTCGGCGTTCTCTCTGTCATACGGCTTTGCTCAACTGCCCTCGGGTATTTTGCTCGATCGCTTCGGCCCGCGAATTGTATTGGGGGCAGGGCTGATTTTCTGGTCACTGATGCAGGCGCTGACCGGGGTAGTGAACTCCTTTAGCCACTTTATTTTACTGCGCATTGGCCTCGGAATTGGCGAAGCGCCGTTTATGCCGGCGGGGGTAAAATCCATTACCGACTGGTACGTACAAAAAGAGCGCGGCACCGCGGTCGGCATTTTTAACTCGTCAACGGTGCTTGGCCAGGCGATTGCGCCGCCAGCGCTGGTGCTGATGCAGATAGCCTGGGGCTGGCGCACCATGTTTGTGGTTATCGGCCTTGCCGGGATCGTTGTAGGCCTGTGCTGGTACGCGTGGTATCGCAACCGCGCGCAGTTCGATCTGCAACAGGAGGAGCGCCAGTATCTGGCGGCGCCGGAAAAAGCGCGCCCAACGCTGGTATTCAGCGAGTGGCTGGCGTTGTTCAAACGGCGCACCACCTGGGGCATGATTTTTGGCTTCTCCGGGGTGAACTATACCGGCTGGCTGTATATCGCGTGGCTGCCGGGTTATCTGCAGGCGCAGCAGGGATTGAGCCTGGCGAAAACCGGCTGGGTGGCGGCGATCCCGTTCCTGGCCGCGGCGGTGGGCATGTGGGTCAATGGGCTGGTAGTCGATGCGCTGGCGCGCCGCGGTTACGATCTGGCAAAAACGCGCAAAACAGCCATTGTAGTCGGGCTGACACTTTCCGCGCTCGGCACGCTGCTGGTGGTGCAATCAAACTCGCCGACCCAGGCGGTGGCGTTTATCTCCATGGCGCTATTCTGCGTCCACTTTGCCGGGACCTCGGCCTGGGGGCTGGTACAGGTGATGGTCAGCGAGAATAAAGTCGCGTCGGTGGCGGCGATTCAGAACTTCGGCAGCTTTGTTTTCGCCTCTTTTGCACCGGTCGTCACCGGTTGGGTGGTGGATACCACGCACTCTTTCAACCTGGCCTTGGTTATCGCCGCCTGCGTGACCTTTGCCGGCGCGCTGTGTTATTTCTTCATCGTAAAAGACCGCATCAATTAATCGCTAACGGGGGGCGCCAGTCGCCCCCCGCAACCACATCCGTTTGTGATCCTTCGCATCTTTTTTAAATATCATACTTGTATGGTAGTAGGTCTGGTGATTTAATTTTGATCACTAACCGCACAGATGTAAGGAATTATCCATGAAGATCGTTGCCGCCGACGTGTTTGTTACCTGTCCAGGGCGTAACTTCGTCACCTTAAAAATCACCACCGATGAAGGGATTGTCGGCCTCGGTGATGCCACGCTAAACGGCCGTGAATTGTCGGTCGCCTCATACCTGAAAGATCACCTTTGTCCGCAGCTGATTGGCCGTGATGCTCACCGCATCGAAGATATCTGGCAGTTCTTCTACAAAGGCGCTTACTGGCGCCGCGGCCCGGTGACCATGTCGGCGATTTCCGCCGTTGATATGGCGCTGTGGGATATCAAAGCCAAAGCCGCCGGAATGCCGCTTTACCAACTGCTGGGTGGAGCCTCGCGCGAAGGGGTGATGGTCTATTGCCACACCACCGGTCATTCCATTGATGAAGTGCTGGACGACTACGCCCGCCATCAGGAAATGGGTTTTAAGGCGATCCGCGTGCAGTGCGGTATTCCGGGGATGAAAACCACTTACGGCATGGCCAAGGGCAAAGGTCAGGCATACGAGCCGGCGACCAAAGGCGTGTGGCCGGAAGAACAGCTGTGGTCAACGGAAAAATATCTCGATTTTACCCCGCGGCTGTTTGCCGCCGTGCGCGAAAGATTTGGCTTTAACGAGCACCTGCTACACGACATGCACCATCGCCTGACGCCAATCGAGGCGGCGCGTTTTGGTAAAAGCATTGAGGAGTATCGCCTGTTCTGGATGGAAGATCCGACCCCGGCAGAGAATCAGGCGTGCTTTCGCTTAATCCGTCAGCATACCGTCACGCCGATTGCCGTGGGCGAAGTCTTCAATAGCATTTGGGACTGCAAACAGCTGATTGAAGAGCAGCTCATTGATTATATCCGCACCACCATTACCCACGCTGGCGGGATCAGCGGCATGCGGCGCATCGCCGATTTTGCTTCGTTGTACCAGGTACGTACCGGTTCTCACGGGCCGTCCGATCTCTCTCCGGTATGCATGGCGGCGGCGCTGCATTTCGACCTGTGGGTGCCAAATTTCGGTGTACAGGAGTACATGGGCTATTCCGAACAGATGCTGGAGGTCTTCCCGCATAGCTGGCGTTTTGACAATGGCTATATGCATCCGGGCGATAAACCGGGGCTGGGCATCGAATTCGACGAGAAGCTGGCGGCGAAATATCCCTATGAACCCGCCTGTCTGCCGGTGGCGCGCCTCGAAGATGGCACGCTGTGGAATTGGTAAGGAGAGAAAAATGAAGAGCATTGTTATCCAACAGCCAAACGCGCTGGCGATTGAAGAACGGCCGCTGCCGCAGCCGGGAAATGGAGAAGTGCGGGTAAAGGTGAAACTGGCGGGAATTTGCGGCTCAGATAGCCACATCTATCGTGGACATAACCCGTTCGCCAAATATCCACGGGTCATCGGCCACGAGTTTTTCGGCGTGATTGATGCCGTGGGCGAGGGCGTGACGGATAAAATCGTAGGCCAGCGGGTGACGGTTGATCCGGTTATCAGCTGCGGCCACTGTTATCCCTGCTCGGTCGGTAAGCCCAACGTCTGCGCTTCGCTGGTGGTGCTGGGCGTCCATCGCGATGGCGGGTTTAGCGAATACGCGGTGGTACCGGCCAAAAACGCCTGGCCGGTGCCGGAGAACGTGAGCGACCATCACGCGGTAATGGTGGAGCCCTTTACCATTGCGGCGAATGTCACCGGGCAGGCTAAACCACGCGAACAGGATATTGCGCTGGTCTACGGCGCCGGGCCAATGGGGCTGACCACCATTCAGGTGCTCAAGCGCGTCTATAACGTGCGGCAGGTCATCGTTGCCGATCAGATCCCCGAGCGGCTGCAGATGGCGCAGCAAAACGGCGCCGACTTGACCATCAATAATAAGGAACAGCCGCTGGCGCAGGCGCTGGAAGCGCAGGGTATCCGGCCGACGCTGATTATCGACGCCGCCTGCCATCCGGCGATTTTCGCAGAGGCCATCGCACTGGCCTCGCCGGCGGGCAGGATCGTATTGATGGGCTTTTCTACCGAACCTTCAATGGTGGCGCAGCAGGGGATTACCGGCAAAGAACTCACTATTTATTCTTCCAGACTCAATGCCAATAAATTCCCGCTGGTTCTTGAATGGTTGGCAAACGGATTAATAAATCCGGATCGGCTCATCACCCATCAGTTTGCCTTTGAGGATGTTGTCGATGCCATGACGTTATTTGAAGAAGATCGCAAGCATTGTTGTAAGGTGTTATTAACCTTCAACGCATAAATATAAATAACCTCGCTGTATCCTACTTTAGAGATTATTATTATGACGACAGCTAAAAAAGAGAGAAGCACCTCGGATCTAATTCGCGCCGCGGTATCCGGTTGGCTTGGCACGGCACTGGAGTTTATGGATTTTCAGCTTTATTCTTTAGGCGCCGCGCTGGTCTTTCATGAGATATTTTTCCCGGAGCAGTCGGCGGCTATGGCGCTGATATTAGCGATGGGAACCTATGGCGCAGGATATATTGCGCGGATCGTTGGCGCTTTCATATTCGGTAAAATGGGGGACCGCATCGGGCGTAAAAAGGTTCTGTTTATTACCATCACCATGATGGGAATTTGTACCACGTTGATCGGCGTTTTACCTACCTATGCGCAGATCGGTATTTTTGCGCCAGTGTTACTGGTGACCCTGCGTATTATCCAGGGGCTGGGGGCGGGCGCTGAAATTTCCGGCGCCGGAACCATGCTGGCGGAGTATGCGCCAAAAGGCAAACGCGGCATCATCTCTTCTCTGGTGGCGATGGGCACCAACTGCGGGACGCTGAGCGCCACGGCCATCTGGGCGATAATGTTCTTCCTGCTCGATCGCGAACAACTCATCGCCTGGGGCTGGCGTATTCCGTTCCTCGCGAGCGTCGTGGTAATGATCTTTGCCATCTGGCTGCGTTTGAATCTGAAAGAAAGCCCGGTATTTGAACAGGTCAACGAAGCCGATGAAATTCAGGCTAAAGCCGCCGCCGCGCAAAACACGTTCGGCGCAATGTTAAAAAGTAAATCATTCTGGCTGGCGACCGGTTTACGTTTTGGCCAGGCCGGTAATTCCGGTTTATTACAAACATTTCTCGCGGGATATCTGGTTCAAACCCTATTATTTGATAAAGCGATTCCGACCGATGCCTTAATGATTAGCTCAGTGATTGGTTTTATTACTATTCCGCTGTTAGGTTGGTTGTCGGATAAAGTTGGGCGCCGTTTGCCTTATATTATCGTGAATATTTCGGCCATTATTCTGGCCTGGCCGATGCTGGCCATTATTGTCGATAAAAGCTATAGCGCCAGCACAATTATGCTATCGCTGATTGTCATTCATAACGTGGCGGTGCTGGGCTTGTTCGCGCTGGAAAATATTACTATGGCGGAAATGTTCGGATCGCGTAATCGTTTCACCAGAATGGCTATCTCAAAAGAGGCCGGCGGTCTGGTGGCGGTGGGATTCGGGCCGGTGCTGGCCGGTATCTTCTGTAACGTAACCGGTTCGTGGTGGCCGATTGTCGCGATGCTGGTCTGCTATTCAGCTATCGGTCTCATCTCGTCCTTGCTGATGCCGGAAGTGTGCGACCGTGACCTGAGTCTGGACCACGATGCGGCGGACGCTGGTACACGCCAGGCGCTGAGCGCGAACGGCCAATACGCGAAATCCTAATCTCATCGTTAACGCTATCCAGCCGGGTTTATTCCCGGCTCATTCCCACCATTGCGCGCAGGATCACGAAACGCGACAGCGTCGGATCTTCTTGTATGGTAGTTGATGGAAATCAAAGATGTCATACCAATTGCGTGCGATGGTTTACCTCACCAAAACATTCTGTTTGAGAATGATTTATCAGTCATCATAAAAATGAGAGACACCATGGAAAACACGCTTTTAAACGCCAGGGCAACGCTTCCTTCTTACGATCGCAGCAAGCTGGTTTCTCGCATCGTTCATCTCGGTTTTGGGGCTTTTCACCGCGCCCATCAGGCGGTGTATGCCGATATCCTTGCCGCCGAACACGGCAGCGACTGGGGTTATACCGAAGTGAACCTTATTGGCGGCGAGCAGCAGATTGCCGATTTGCAACAGCAGGACTTGCTCTATACGGTGGCTGAAATGTCCGCCGATGCCTGGACCGCGCGCGTCGTCGGCGTGGTGAAGCAGGCGATGCATGCGCAGGTCGATGGCCTGGAAAGCGTGTTGGCGAAAATGTGCGAGCCGCAGGTGGCGATTGTCTCGCTGACCATCACCGAAAAAGGCTACTGTCACTCTCCGGCCACCGGCCAGCTGCAGCTCGATAACCCGCTGATTGCCGCCGATCTGCAAACTCCACACCAGCCAAAATCCGCGCCGGGCGTGGTGGTAGAAGCGCTGGCGCGCCGTCGCGCCGCCGGTCTGCCGGCTTTCAGCGTCATGTCCTGCGATAATATGCCGGAAAACGGCCACGTAATGCGCAACGTAGTTTGTGCGTTTGCCCGCGCCGTTGATGACGAACTGGCACAGTGGATTGAGCAGAACGTGACGTTCCCTTCTACAATGGTCGACCGTATTGTTCCTGCCGTGACCGCTGATACGCTGGATAAAATTGAACAACTCACCGGGGTGCGCGATCCGGCCGGTGTGGCTTGCGAACCGTTCCGCCAGTGGGTTATCGAAGATAACTTCGTCGCCGGTCGTCCGCAGTGGGAGAAAGCTGGTGCGGAGCTGGTCACTGACGTGGTGCCGTTTGAAGAGATGAAGCTGCGTATGCTCAACGGCAGCCACTCGTTCCTTGCTTATCTGGGCTATCTCGCCGGTTATCAGCATATCAATGATTGCATGCAGGATGATAACTACCGCCGCGCCGCGCAGGCGTTAATGTTGCAAGAGCAAGCGCCGACGCTAAAAGTACAGGGCGTCGATCTGGCGCGTTATGCTGGTTTGCTTATTGAGCGTTATAGTAATCCGGCGCTTAAGCATCGCACCTGGCAGATTGCGATGGACGGTAGTCAGAAGCTCCCGCAGCGTATGCTTGATTCCGTGCGCTGGCACCTGGCGCATCACAGTGATTTCAGCCTGCTGGCGCTGGGTATTGCCGGCTGGATGCGCTACGTGAGCGGCGTCGATGATCAGGGGCAGACGATTGAAATCAGCGATCCGCTGCTGCCGGTAATTCAACAGGCGGTGCAGGGCAGTAAAGAGGGTAGCGAACGCGTGCAGGCGCTGCTGGGTATTAAGGCCATTTTCGGCGATAGCCTGCCGCAGGAAGCGCGTTTTGTCGATGCGGTGACGGCGGCGTATCTCTCTTTGCAGATTCACGGCGCGAAGGCGACCGTTGCCGAATGGGCTAAAGCCCAGTAAAAAACCATCATTCCACTAGTAGCCCGGCAACATATAGCGTGCCGGGCTATTTTTGTATTAGCAATACGAATACCTTTTGATATTTCCCGCCTGTACATCACTCTAAAAATCTATAATTAATTATACATTTCTGAAATTTATTTTTATCTCTGAAGTATTTATTTGGGTGATTGATCGTATTCCCATACGTTTAAATATGGCAGAATAAAATCATCCCAACGGTTTCTTCAGGACTAAGGAGCTCAGGCTATGTACAAAAAAATACTGTTGCCGGTCGATGTTTTTGAAATGGATTTAAGCGATAAGGCCGTTCGTCACGCCGATTTTTTAGCATCTGCCGAAGAGGGTGAAATCACGTTGCTGAACGTGCTGCCAAACAGCACCAGTTCTTTGCTGCGCGGCTTTACGGCGGATATTCGTAAATTTGAAGCCTATATGAAAGAGGAGTCGGAAAAGAAAATGCGCGATCTCTCGCGGTTGTTTTCTACCCCGGCTTCGCGGATCCATACCCACATTGTTTTTGGTAATGTGCGCGATGAAATATTAGCGCTGAGCGAAAAAGAAAAGTTTGACGTTATCGTTATTGGCTCACGTAAACCGGGTATTTCAACCCACCTTCTTGGTTCAAACGCTGAATCCGTTTTACGCTATGCCAACGTTCCGGTGTTAGTGGTGCGGTAATCTATTTTACGGCAGCTGACGCAACGTTGGCTGCCGCTTATCCCATTATTCTTCGCTGAACCACTCGCTATTTTCCTGACGAATTAATAATACCGACTCGCTAATCTCATGCAGGTGGATATTCATCGCCTGTTCGACGGCATCAAGATCGCGTTTTTCCAGCGCATGAAAAATATCGAGATGCTGACGCAGCAGCATATCCGGCGGGGTCACGTGATCGAGACTCATATAACGAACCCGGTCGATGGTCGCTTTAATATTTTCAATGGTGTCCCACGCCAGCTGGCAGTCGGCGATAAGAGACAATTTCTGGTGAAATTCGTCATCGAGCTGGAAAAAATCATTGAGCTGCTGACGCTCTACCGCCACTCGCTGCTGGTTGAGGTTTTGCTCCAGCTGATAGAGCTGTTCATCGTTGATCATCGAACCTGCGCGGCGTACTACCGCGCACTCAATGGCCTGACGCACGAAACAGCCGTTGCGTACCTGGGTCATCGAGATTTTATTCACATAGCTGCCGCGCTGTGGGCGGATCTGAATCAGCCCGTTTTCCGCCAATTTGATAAAGGCTTCGCGTACCGGCTGGCGAGAGACATCAAATCGCACCGACACCTCTTTCTCCGACAGCGGCGTTCCCGGCGGGATCAGGCAATGGACAATATCCCGGCGAAGGATGCGATAGATTTGCTGATTGACGGGCTGGGTCGGATTCAGTTGCGTTTCTGCGGCCATTGATGATTACTTTTTAATGGGTTATGAGCATTATTTTACTCGTTTTTTACCGTTCCGCCCAGACCTGGCCTGCAGGCCAGGCCGCAGAGGACGTTAGCCCTGACGATGGACGCTGAGACCGGCAAAGCTCTGGCTGACCGGCATCATTTCCAGCGTATTAATGTTGACGTGTTTCGGCAGATTCGCGACCCACCACACCGCTTCGGTGACATCTTCCGGCGTCAGCGCCTGGGTGTTCTCATACGTTTTACCGGCTTTTGCATCGTCGCCTTTAAAACGTACGTTGGAGAACTCGGTGCCGCCAACCAGGCCCGGCTCGACATCGGTGACGCGAATCGCAGTGCCGTGCAAATCGGTGCGCAGATTCAGGCTGAACTGGCGCACGAACGCTTTGGTCGCGCCGTAGACGTTACCACCAGCGTAGGGCCAACTGCCGGCGGTCGAACCGATATTAATAATATGGCCGCGATTACGCTCAACCATCCCCGACAGCACCGCGCGGGTCATGTAAACCAGGCCTTTATTGTTGGTATCGATCATGTCTTCCCAATCTTCAACGCTGGCGCGATGGGCGGGTTCCAGACCTAACGCCAGGCCGGCGTTGTTCACCAGGACGTCAATAGCCTGCCACTGTGCAGGCAACCCGGCGATCATCTCTTCGATGGCGGCGCGATTACGCACATCGAGTTGCGCGGTATACAGGTTATCGCCAAGCTCCTCTTTGAGCGCCTTCAGGCGTTCTTCACGACGCCCGGTGGCGATTACTTTGTGGCCGTTAGCAATAAAACGACGAGTAATACATTCGCCAAATCCAGCAGTTGCACCAGTCACCAGAATAATCATCTTACTGTTCCTCAACGCTTTTTGTGTTGTCATAACATAGCACGCGATAACGCCGCGCGGTAAAGGAAAATCGTATCGTCATCTGTTGGTATAACGCGCTGGCAGGATAAATCATTGCGACCAATCAACGAGTTGCCTAATCTTAGTGGATACCCGCGTTCAGGAGAGAATGATGACGGACAATAATCCCTTTTTACACGTCAGCCTACTGCCGTACCAGGCGCCGCATTTTGATTTGATTGAAGATAGTCATTATCGCCCGGCTTTTGATGAGGGCGTTCGGCGCCAGCGCGAGGAGATTGCGGCAATCGTCAACAATCCGGCGCCGGCGGATTTTGACAATACCCTGGTCGCGCTGGAGCAGAGCGGCCAGCTCCTGGGCCGGGTGACCCGGGTCTTTTTCGCCATGGCCGGGGCGAATACCAATCCGCTGATACAGGAACTGGACGAACAGTTTTCCGCTGAGCTCGCCGAGCTTGGCAACGATATCTGGCTCAACGATGCGCTGTACCAGCGAGTCAAACAGGTTTGGCAGCAGCGAGACGCCCTGAGTCTGGATCCGGAGTCGCGTCGTCTGCTCGAAGTGAGCTGGCAGCGTTTTCAGCTGGCGGGAGCCGCATTGGCGCAAGAGCAGAAAACCGCGCTAAAAGCATTGAATACCGAGGAAGCGTTACTGCAAAGTCAGTTCCAGCAGCGTCTGCTGGCGGCGGTGAAGTCTGGCGGTCTGGTCGTTGATTATCAACACCAGCTTGACGGACTGGCCGCGGATGAGATTGCCGCCGCCGCCGATGCCGCGCGCGACAAAGGCCTGCACGACCGTTGGCTGCTGGCGCTGACCAATACTACCCAGCAACCGGCGCTGCAGGCACTTGCCGATCGCCAGACCCGGCACAATTTGTTCGCCGCGGGCTGGACGCGTAACCAGAAGGGCGATGCCAACGACACCCGTGAACTGGTTTTGCGGCTGGCGGAAATCCGCGCCCGTAAGGCCGAATTGCTGGGCGTCGCCGATTACGCGAGCTGGTCGATGGCCGATCAAATGGCGAAAACGCCGTCTGAGGCGCTTGCCTTTATGCGCCGCATCGCGCCTGCGGCCCGCCGACGCGCCGAACAGGAGCTTGCCGACATCCAGCAGGTAATTGATGAAGAGGGCGGTGATTTTCAGGCCGCGGCCTGGGACTGGTTATATTACGGCGAGCAGGTACGGCGCGCTAAATTCGCCATCGATGAAGCGCAGCTAAAACCCTATTTCGCTCTGGACCGGGTGCTGGAAGATGGCGTTTTCTGGACCGCCTCCCAACTGTTTGGCATCCGTTTTGTCGAACGTTTTGATATTCCGCTTTACCATCCCGATGTGCGGGTCTGGGAAATCTTTGATGCCAACGGCGAAGGCATGGCGCTGTTTTACGGCGATTATTTCTCGCGTGATAGCAAAAGCGGCGGCGCCTGGATGGACGTATTTGTCGAGCAATCGACGCTGCGTGCCCAGCGTCCGGTGATTTACAACGTTTGCAACTACCAGAAACCAAAAGCCGGCGGCTGCGCGCTGCTATCCTGGGATGACGTCATCACGCTGTTCCACGAGTTTGGCCATGCGCTGCACGGCCTGTTCGCTAACCAGCGTTATGCGAGCCTTTCAGGCACCAATACGCCGCGCGATTTCGTCGAATTTCCGTCGCAGATTTACGAACATTGGGCCCGCGAGCCGCAGGTCTTCGCCCATTATGCGAAGCACTACCAGACCGGCGAAGCCATGCCGGACGATCTGCGAGACAGCATGTTCCGCGCCTCAACGTTCAATAAGGGTTATGACATGAGCGAACTGCTGGCGGCGGCGCTGCTGGACATGCACTGGCACAGCGTCACCCCGCAGGGGCTGCCGCAGGATGTCGATGCTTTCGAACAGCAGTCTCTGCGCGAGGAGCAGATGGATCTGGCGGCGGTTCCGCCGCGCTATCGCAGCAGCTATTTCTCACATATTTTCGGCGGCGGTTATGCGGCGGGCTATTATGCCTATCTGTGGACGCAAATGCTTGCCGACGACGGTTATCAGTGGTTTGTCGAGCAGGGGGGATTAACCCGGGAAAACGGTCAACGTTTCCGCGAGGCGATCTTATCGCGCGGTAACAGCTGCGATCTCGAAGCGCTGTATCGCGACTGGCGCGGGCACGATCCGCTGATCGAGCCGATGTTGAAAAATCGCGGTTTGTAGATACTGTGCTACCCGCCGCCGCCAGGGTTTTTCCCGGCGGCGGCGCATTGCGCCTTGTTCGGGCAACCAAAACGCACGGCATGCTACTGTCACCAATGTACATTTTGCGACCATTCTCAACGCCCGGAGCAACAAATAAGAGTTGTTAAGATTCACAATTCCACTTTTTTCCTTCATCATTTGTCGGCCTTTACTACTAATAATGCGTACTTACAAAGTGCAATTTGTTTTTTTTTATATTCCTGGCCGCTATGAACTATAAAAAAGTACTTACGATGATGTTTTTTCCTGCGGCGCTTGGGCGTGGCCAGGGACTTGTTCAATGACATTTTTGACCCCACTCGGGAGGAACACAGTGCACCCGTTAATTAAGGTCATGCTGGTGGGCGGCAAAGCAGATGGTCTGCTGGTCAGCGTCGCCGACACCGCGACGGAAGTTTCCGTCACGCCTGCGCAGTACGGTGCGCCATCCGGGCTTCCGCTGAACTACCGGGTGGTGTCGCAGGTTATTGATAATGAACGCCTGTTTTTCGGCGTGTTTAGTGATACACACCTGGATGCCGATAAGCTCGCCAGAGTCGCGCTGACGCGCGGGATGAAAAAATCGCTCAGTTGAGCGTCGGCACGCCTGAGGAATGGCATGATTAACCGTATTCGTATCAATAATTTCCGTTCAGTCAGAGAGATTGAACTGGAACTGGGGCCGCTGAACATTGTGTTTGGCCCTAACGGTTGCGGAAAATCGAATATCTACAAAGCAATCCATCTGTTAACCGCCTCGGCTAACGGCCAGTTCTCCAGCTATCTCAGCGAGGAGGGCGGGCTGGAGAACATCATGTGGTCAGGCAAGCAGGCGCCGACCGACCGCCACCCACGGCGTCTGCAAATCGCCTGCCTGACCGATGAATTTGAATATGAACTGCAGGTGGGGTTTCCGGAAAAACTGCCGTATCCGACGCAATTCATGCTCGACCCGATCGTTAAAGAAGAGAATATCTGGCTGTCGGGCTTTAACCGCCGACCATCATCGCGTGTACTGCAGCGGAAAAACCAGGCAGCGTTCCTGGTCGACGTCAACGGTGAAAAAAGTACCTTCACCGATACCATTTACGAAAACGAATCTATTTTCGGCCAGCTTGGCGAACCGCATCGTTTTCCGGAAGTGTCGCGCGTGCGGGAGACCATGCGCCGTTGGCGTTTTTACCATGAATTTGCCATCGGCAGGCTTTCACCGCTGCGCCAGCCGACGGTCGGCTACCGTTCGCCGGTGCTCGATAGCGATGGCGGCAATCTGGCGGCGGCATTTCAGACTATCGTCGAAATTGGCGCTGAGGAGTTGCTGCATGAAATCCTCGGCGAAGCGTTCCCTGACTGTACCTTTTTCTGTGAGAACGACAACTCGCGGTTCGTGATGAAGATGCGCCGGGAGGGAATTTATCGGCCGCTGCTGGCGGCGGAGATGTCTGACGGTACCCTGCGTTTTTTATGCCTGGCGGTTGCCTTGCTCAGCCCACGGCCACCGGCCTTTCTCGCCATTAATGAGCCGGAAAACAGCCTGCATCGTCAGATGTTCCCGGCGCTGGCGCGACTGATTGTCGAAGCATCACGCTATAGCCAGATCTGGCTCACCAGCCACTCGGCGGAACTGGCGCAATTGATCTCGGCGCGTGCGCAGAGCCGCATCTACGAACTGGAAAATAACGGTGGGCAAACGCAAATTAGAGCGGCGTTGCCGTCATCCCTGACGGAACGTTAATCTCTCAGGCCGCGTTGTTATACTCTGCCGTGGGCAGCAGCGTCTTACCGCCTTTTAAGGTAAATAGCGATACCAGGGTAAAGCTCAGGGTGATTGAGCCGAGGATCAGGTAGGCCTGGTGAAAACCCACGGTGTCGTACATCCGCCCGACCCAGGCCGAAAGCACTACGCCGGAAAGCTGTTTCGACAGGTTAAAGCCGATTAAAAATAGGGTGGCGGAAAGCTTAGGGTTAAATGCGGAAGAAATATATTTGAAGGTCCCGACCAGCAGGAACGGTAATTCAAACATGTGCAGCATTTTTAAAATGACCACTTCCACCGCCGAAGTCGCAAATGAAGATCCGAGAATGCGCATCGACATAATTATACCGGCGATCAGCAGGGCGTTTTTCGCGCCGATGCGGTTAATAATTGCCGGGGCGCAGAACATAATCATCGCGTTGAGTAATTCACCGCCGGTGGTGACAAAGCCAAAAACTTCGGTCCCGCGCTGCGGCGTGGCGAAAAAGCCTTTAAAAAAGTTTGCGAACTGCTGGTCAAAAACGTCATATACGCTGGCGACGCCCACAACATAAATAATAAATCCCCAGAAACGCGGCATTCGCAGCAGTTCGGCCGCCGTACGCAGAGAAAAGGCCTGGCGGTTGGCGCCGATGGCGTCAATAACCTGCGCGCTGCTGCTGGCTTCCGGGCGCGATAGCCATAACAACACGCCAAGCACCAGCGCAAAACCGGAGGCTATCCAGAAGGTTATATTAGGATCAATACCGAACAAGATGCCGGTAATTGACGCGCACAGGGCCCAGCCGACGCAGCCCGAGACGCGCACTTTGCCGTATTCAAAACGGTTGGCGCGGCTGACGCGTTCAATATAGGCCTCGACCGCGCCGGAACCGCTGGAAAATACCACGCCTAAATAAATGCCCCCCACCAGCGCGCCGGCGATAATGTTCATTTGCAGCAACGGCGAGAAGACAAAAATAAAGAACGGGGCGAATAAAATAAGCAGTACGGTAATGGTCCACAGCAGATGTTTACGCAGCCCGAGCTTATCGGAAATCAGGCCAAACACCGGTTGGAAAATAATCGCGAACAGCGAAATGGAGGAGAAAACAATCCCTGTTTCGGTTTTCGTTAAATGGTTTACTTCCGCCAGCCATACCGGGAAAAAGGGAAAGTAAGCCGACATAATGAAATAGTAAAAGAAAAAGAACAGCATGAAATAGATAAAATTGTGCCGTTCGCGGGGCGTGAGTTCAGAGAGTTTCATATCTTATTATACCTGTGCGGTGGGGGCCGAGGCCCCCGTTATTATTGACAATGAAGCGTAACCTGATAGTGCCAGTGTGTCTCGAGCAGCAGCCACTGTGGCAGAACGCTTGGTGTCCAGGAATCATCGCCGCCAACGCCCATATGCTGGCCGTCGAGGGTGATCCAGACGCCTTTTTCCGGCGTCATGCGATGCCAGTGATCGGTCGTCATCAGCTGTTCCGTGCTGTACGGCTGCACCGAAAAGTGGAACTGGCCTGCGACGTGCCAGCATCCCCAGTCCAGCGCTTTGCAATCGCAGCGCAGACCGTTTTCGCTGGGGAAGATATAGGGCGTGCTCATGTCGCGCAGCGGCTGTTGCCAGCGTGAAAAACAGGCGCTACTTTTGCGATCCGGATAGTTTTCGTGCGGCCCTAATCCCAGCCAACTGACCTCAGTGTGTTGATCGGCGACCTGGAAGCGCAGCCCGACGCGCGCCAGCGGCGGTAACGTGGCTGCACGTTCGCCATCAACGGTGAGCTGGAGCTTGCCGTCGGCGGTGAAGGTCATGCGCCAGTGGCTGGCAATGACCGTCTCCTCGTCGCGCAGATAGTGCCAGTGGCTATCAACGATCACCTCCCGTGCCAGCTGTTGTGCCTCGCATTTTACGCAGCGGGTCGTCAACGAATACAGACCGGCACTCTTCCAGCGTTCGACCCAGGCGTTCGGATCGATACGTTCGACTTCGCTGACGCCGATATCATTGTCCAGCGGCGCACGGACAAACTGATCCTCCAGCGGGGTCAGCAGCTGCTGTTCTCCCGCGCAATACCATTCGCTTAAACGCCCGCTCTGGCGATCGATAACCCAGCGCTGGGATCCGACGCTAACCTCGTAGATCGCGGGTTTGATGGTCAGGACCGGCGCCGGGCCTTCGGCGGAGGTCTCAGCTAGCGCCAGAGGCGCGGTAAGCGCTAGCTGCTGCCAGGCGACGCGGTGACCGGGCTCAGACCATGACGTCGCCTGCGGCTGGATCACCTCGAGCAGCAGCCAGACATCGCGGGCACCGCGCGGCAGGGCCAGGCTGTCGCTAAGAATCAATTCCGCCCGCCCTTGCGGCGGCAGCGCCAGCGCTAAGTCGCCGCTGGCTATCGTTTCTCCGGCGCACTCTACTCGCCAGCGCAGCGTTTCGTTGTCGGTGGCGCGGAACAGGTATTCGCTGGTGATAGCAATGCGCAGCGGATTTTGTTCCAGCAAGGCGAACTGGAAATACTGTTGCGCATGTTTGGCCTCGATAAGCGAAGGATGAGCGCGCCGGTCGGGGAATACCAGGCCATTCATGCAGAACTGCCGGTCGTTAGGCTTATCGCCGAAATCGCCGCCATAGGCCCAGCCGACGCTACCATCCGGGAATGTTTTTTCGATTGCCTGGTCGGCCCAATCCCAGATAAAACCGCCCTGCAGGCGAGGATAGTCGCGGAAGGCTTGCCAGTAATCGGCGAAATTGCCAAGGCTATTGCCCATCGCGTGGGCGTATTCGCAGAGGATTAGCGGGCGTTGTTCGCCAGGCATACCGATCCACTTTTTGATCGACCATTTGGGCACCGCCGGGAAGGGCTGGTCGCGCTCGACGCGGGCGTACATCGGGCAGATAATATCGGTGGCGCTGCTGTCGGCGCCGCCGCCTTCATACTGTACCGGACGCGAAGGATCGTTGTGCTTCAACCATTGGTACATGGCCTGATGGTTGTCGCCGCAGCCGGACTCATTACCCAGCGACCAGATAATGATCGAGGGATGGTTGCGGTTGCTCTGGACCATACGGGTGACGCGCGCGCTGTAAGCGGCAAGCCAGGCCGGATCGTCAGACAGCCGATTCATCGGCACCATGCCGTGAGTTTCGATATTGGCTTCGTCCACGACGTACAGGCCGTAGCGGTTGCATAGCTCGTACCAGCGCGGGGCGTTGGGGTAGTGCGAACAGCGCACAGCATTGAAATTGTTCTGCTTCATCAGCAGAATGTCCTGCACCATATCCTCTTCGTTGACCACCTGGCCGCGCTGATGATGATGTTCGTGGCGGTTGACGCCGCGGATCAATAGCGGCTTGCCGTTGAGCAACAGTAGCCCGTCACGGATTTCTACCTGGCGAAAACCAATATCCCAGCCTTCCGCTTCAAGCAACGTCTCGCCGCGCCATAGCGATACCACCGCGCGGTAGCAATGAGGCTGCTCGGCGCTCCACAGCCGCGGGCGTTCGACGTCGAGATTGATGATTGCCCGCTCGCCGTAGCTGCCGCGTTCATCAATAATCGGCGTACCCAGCGGCTGGCGCTGGCTGGCAAGGCGCGTTTTGCCATCCCACAGCGCAACCTCCACTTCCAGCGCCGCCAGCGCTTCAGACGCGGCCTCGACGCTAAGTTTGACCTGCAATTGCGCATCGCGATAGCGCGCATCGAGCTGCGGGGTTAATTGCACATCGCTGAGGCGGGCCTGCGGTTTATGCAATAACCAGACCGAACGGAAGATACCGCTCATGCGCCACATATCCTGATCTTCAAGCCAACTGCCCGCGCTCCAGCGCATCACCATCACGCACAAGCGGTTGGCGCCTTGCTGCAGATACGGGCTTAAATCAAAGGCGGCGGGCAGGCGGCTATCCTGGGAGTAGCCAACCCATTCGCCGTTGCACCACAGATGAAAGGCGGAGTTGACGCCGTCAAAGATAATTTGCGTTTGCCCTTCGGCCCGCCACGCCTCATCGACGGTCAACTGTAGCGAATAGCAGCCGGTAGGGTTGTCTTCGGGCACCCGCGGCGGCACGGTATCAATCGGATAGCGGACGTTGCTGTATATCGGCGCGTCATAGCCCTCCATTTGCCAGTTTGAAGGCACCGGCGTCGGGCGACTGTCAGGCAGGTCATGCTGCAGCCAGCTGGCATCAACCTGAAACGGACTGCGGGCATAGGAAAATTGCCATTCGCCGTCCAGTTGACGACGGCGGTCGGAAGGGCGGTTGTCGCGCGCCGCATCGGCATCGCGCCAGCTGGCAAAAGTGGGATGTGCGGGCAGGCGGTTGAGGTGGGTGATAGTCTGGTTCTGCCAGTCCTCGCGGGCCAGGACTTCGTGAAAAGCGGGGCCGCGAGCGGCGCCTGAATCATATCGTTGCATACGCATACCTGACGGATAATGGTAATAAATGTTATTCGCTAAACAATCTCATCGGGTTATCGGGTATTTTTTGCAGGCCCGCAACGTTGGCGAAAATGAAACCCATTCACGATCACGAATCACGGCGCAAATAGCAGATTTTTGTCGTAAGGAAGACATAAAATGTTAGCGTAAGACATTAAGCCGTTTTCACTGACAGGAGTACGCGATGCAGCGCCGTTCAGCCACTTTAGAAGATGTCGCCCGCGAGGCGGGCGTTTCGCAGCAGACGGTGTCGCGGGTGGTCAATAACCCACAGATAGTGGCGCAGCGCACCCGTGAAAAGGTGCTGCGCGCGATGCAGACGCTGCACTATGTACCTAACCGTTCGGCACAGCTATTGGCGGGCAAAGCGGCGGCATCGATAGGGCTTATCACCGCGTCGTTGACCTTACACGCGCCGTCGCAAATTGCCGCGGCGGTGAAACGGTATGCCGGTGAGCAGGGGCTGGAGGTCGCCATCGCCATGCCGGCGCAAAGTGATTATCCGGCGCTGCAGGCGCGGCTGGATGAGTTTCGCGCCCAGCATATTCGAGGCGCCATTATCAGCCTGCCGCTGGAGAGCAGCGTCGCCGAACGGCTGGCGGCGGAAAATACGGATATCGCCTGTCTGTTTCTCGATGTCTCGCCGGAGACGGATGTCTCCTGCGTGCGTTTTGATCATCGTGATGGCTGCGGCGCCTGCGTGCGCCACCTTTGGGAATTAGGGCATCGCGAGTTTGGCCTGTTGGCCGGACCGGAAAGCTCGGTATCGGCGCGTATGCGCCTTGGCAGCTGGCGCGAGACGCTGCACCGGCTGGGGGTCAGTCAATCGATTACGGTGTTCGGCGACTGGAGCGCCGCCAGCGGCTGGCAAAAAACCTTCGAGTTGCTGCATAAAAACCCGAAATTAAGCGCGATCGTGGTCGCCAACGATCAGATGGCGCTCGGGGTGTTAAGCGCGCTGGCGCAGCTTAATCGGCGCGGCAGCCAGGCGATTTCGGTGACCGGCTATGACGATACGGCCGATAGCCTTTACTTTCAGCCGCCGCTTACCACCGTCGCCCAGGATTTTGATCTGTTAGGCCGCCGGGCGGTGGAGTTACTGATGCAGCAGATGGCGGCGCCGACCGGCCGCCTGCGCGAACTGCTGCCGGCGCGGCTGGTGGTACGCCAGTCGACGTGGCCGCTCGCGGCGCAGGGCAATACCGCGCCGCTGATCGCTGAACTCAAAGCGCTGGTAGAGAAGCTATGAGTACGTCTGCGGTTTAAGATTTATTGAACAAGGGCGTGCTAGCCTGCGAGTCAGACGTAGGAACTCACGACGCTTTTCTACGAAAACGCTAAATACAATCTACGATCTATCCATGCAAGCATTTATTCACCGCCAGTCACATGGCGGTTTTTTTTTGCCCATTTCCCCGGTCTCGTCGCTTGTCGATTTTATTATCTTCTGCTGTTTGTTGATAATTTGCGCTGATGGCGGCGTAAATACGTTGTTTTTCATGGCGTGGGTCTCGGCGATTCCCAGGTCTGTATTTTTTAAGGCAGCATAAAATGCTGATAGCTATCGGGATGGAAAAAACGGTCAGGGCTAACCATACTGATGACATTGTGACAGGTGGTGGTGCTTTCAATGAACGATGATTTTCAGGCGATTAAGAACGAATTTGCGAAGTATGCCGATGCGGCGCAAGGGACCGCGGTGGCTTTTGCCATGTATGAAGATTTAGCCCGACGGCTGGCAACTTACTTCCACAACCTCGATCAGCTTAACAAACGACGTTTTCTGCTGAAGCTGGAAGAGGGGGAACGCGAAATTGGCACCCAGGGCAGCTATGACTGGTATGGGGCGCTGACGCGCTTTTCATCGGCTGCTCATTAATCCCGCCACCTGATTTTTTCGCTTTAGTGCAATGAGGCTTTATGAAATTCCCTGGCGTACCGGAAAATGAAGAAGAAAGACTGAAATCGCTATATCTGGCGGACCTGCTCGATACCCGTGATGATGAGCGTTTCGAACGCCTCACCCGGCTGGCTAAAAAAATTTTTCAGGTGCCGGTGGTACTTATCAGCCTGCTCGACCGGGAACGGCAGTGGCTGCTCGCCTGTCAGGGGCTGGGGATTCGCCAGACCCGGCGCGATATCTCTTTTTGCGCCCACGCCATCTTGCAGGACGGCGCCTTCATCGTTAACGATGCGGTCAATGACGATCGTTTTTATGATAACCCGCTGGTGACGGGCGAACCCTATATCCGCTTCTACGCGGGCTATCCTGTCCATCTGCCCGATGGCGCCGTGGCCGGTACGCTATGCCTGATTCATACCACGCCGCGCGAGTTTAACGATGAAGAGATCGCCGTACTCAAGGATCTGGCGTATATCGTCGAGGATGAGTTCCAGGTGATTGGCATGGCGATGACCGACAGTCTGACCGGCATCGCTAACCGGCGCGGCTTTTACCGCATCGGCGATAAACGTTTCCGTACGCTTACCAGCAATGCAACGCCGTTTAGCCTGGTCTTTTTTGATCTCGATAAATTCAAACCCATTAACGATCTGTGGGGGCATGCGGAAGGTGACGAGGTGCTAAAAACCTTCGCGGCGTTTCTGGCGCAACATCTGCTGCCAGGCGAGGTTGTCGGCCGTTTAGGCGGCGATGAGTTCGCCGCCATCATTACCCGCAACGGGCGTGCCGACACATTCTTGCAAAAGCTGCGTGAGAGTGTCGATCATTACAACCAGACGTCAGGAAAACCCTATAACATTAATTACTCTTACGGCGAGCTACAGAGCGATGTCAGCCGTTATCCGATGCTCGGGGATATGCTAAAACAAAGCGATGAAGTGATGTATTCGCGCAAGCGTAGGAAAACCTTATAAACGCGATTATTCCGCCAGAGGATATTTTTTAAAAGCGGCTAAAGCCTCACATGCTTCGGCTAAACCATGTATATGTTTAAAATCGTGGGGCGGGATCGTCGTTGGGATCATGGCCTGAATAAATGACCAGACGACAGTACTGGTTATCATGACCTGATCAAGCTGTTGGGCGGTAGTGCGGCCGGCCAATCTTGCATCCCATTCATGACAAGCTGCCAGCAGTTGCTGTGTTACACGCTCAATCCATGGCTGATGCTGTTTTTCCGCCGGACGGAGGCGATGTTCATAAATATTTTGTACCGCCTTTTCGCTGGCAGCGAGAATAAACCCCAACAGTTGCAGATCCTCCGCTAACCGATGCGGATTTTTCGCTAACAGTTTACGCCTGGGTTCGGCCTGCATTTCGAAATATTGTAGAATCAGTGTCGAGTCCATTAATAACAAACCGTTATCCAGTACCGCCGTTGGCGCTTTAACAACCGGGTTAATTTGTGAAAACGCATCAAAGGTGCTGAATACTGATAAAGGAACGCTCACAAATTGTATGCCGTATAGTTCCAGTGAGATTGCAACACGCCTAACGTAAGGCGAATCCATCATACCAATAAGTTTCATCGTCATTTTTTTATTCCAGATTAACATCATTCTATTATCGGGAAATCATGTGTTCAGGCGCTGCCGATAAGCAGACCACCGCAGATTAGCGTAAACCGATAGCGACGAATATCATGGTTTTCTTATACAGAGCGTAAGTATTTCTGACATTAGCCGGCAAGGTGCAGAGAACAACAGATGTCGAATTATCCACCCATTGCAAGTTTACGCAGTTTCGAGGCCGTCGCCCGTCTTGGCAGCGTGACGCTAGCGGCGAAGGAACTGAATGTGACACATTCGGCGATTAGCCAGCAAATCAAAATCCTCGAGGAGCTTGTTGGGGTAAAACTCTTTATCCGCCAGGGGCGTGGCGTACAAATCAATGAAGAAGGGCGGCTGTACGCGCTGCAAATTCGCGAGGCTCTGCAGCATATCGCAGAGGCGACAAAGCTGGTACAAATTAAACCTCGGACGTTGGAACTTACGTTGTCAACACTACCTTCATTTGGCTGTCACTGGCTATTGCCGCGGCTAATGAGATTTCGCGAGAAATATCCTCATATCTTATTGCGGCTTCAGGCCAGCTTGACGGTGAGCGATCTGGAACAGGAAGGGATTGATATTGCTATCCGTATGGGGCGTGGTGAATGGGAAGGGGTTAAAAGTCATTTTCTCTTTGCGGATGAATTAATGGTTGTCGCCGCGCCAAATTATAACGGCGGCAAGCTGCCAGCGACGCCGGAGGAGGTGGCTGCGAGCAACATTATTTATTCGATGGAATCATGGAAAAGCTGGTGCCTGAACGCTGGGCTGGAGAAAGAGATCGAGCCAGGCGGACTACGGGTTAATGATTCAAATCTGGTTCTTGATGCGGTACGGCTGGGCGAAGGTATCGCTCTGGAGCGTAGATCTCTGGTTCAGGGGGCGCTGGATAGAGGAGAGTTGGTGCAGATAACGGCAATTACTGCGCCTTATCCCTGGCACTACTGGTTGGCGGTCTCTCCGTTGGCGGAGGAAAAGGAGGAGGCAGCGCTGTTTATCGGCTGGCTTTTTGACGAAATCACTATCTGGCAGCAACAACGGCAATAACGGTCTTTAAAAACAGAACGCCCCCTGGTGCAACAGCAGCAGGGGGCGCTTACGGGTGGGGATTATCGTCGTTCATCAGTCATCCCATTTGTGGCTTAGATACGCGGCCAGAAAACCAAAGAACAGGATTGTTCCCAGTACGGCCATAAAAACATGCATGTTTCCCAGCATGGTCTACCTCCATCTTATTTATGCGCTAATGTTGTCCTCATTGAACAGGGTTTACGGTTGTTGAATAGATAATATCCTGGTCAATCTAAACAAACGATTAACCAGAATGGCGTTAGGGTATATGAAATAAATTAACGCATCAGATGGCGCGTTCAAGCACAAATAAATACGCTTCGCGCGACCAGAACAGTGCGCTGCGGCGGCGTTCGACTGCCATGGTTTTGACTTCCCAGCCCTGCTGCGTGTACTCAGTGAGGAACCGGCTCATTTTGTCGGGATCGGCTTTCGCTTCGCCAAAAAACATACTGCCCAGCAGCCCCTCTTTATAGATAACGACGCGACACTCTTTTTTCATCAGCTTAATCCTTGCAGGTGTAAATCAACGACGCGAATTATTGTCGCTGGCCATCTTAATATTATCACTGACGGGTGGAAAACTTTTTTCGATATTGCAGCGGGCTCACGGCGAAATGCTGGCGAAAGTGATGACGTAGCGTACTGGCATTAGCGAAACCGCATATTTCGGCGATTCTGTCGATGCTGAGGCGGCTGTCGGTGAGCTGCTGGCGGGCGCGAAGCAACCGCTCATCGAGCAGCCAGCGGGCCGGTGATTTGCCGGTCGCCTGTTGAAAACGGCGCAAGAAAGTGCGCGGGCTCATATCCATCCGTTGCGCCAGCGAGGCGAGGGTATGGCTCTCAGCGAGATGCTGATGCAGGTAATCAAACAGCTGGCCGAGGCGCTGGCTTTCACGCGCTGTAGCCACCGGGCGAATCACCTGCTGCGCCTGCCCACCGTCGCGGTGCGGCGACACCACCAGCCGCCGGGCGACGATATTCGCCGCTTCATGGCCGAAATCTTCGCGCACCAGATGCAGACAGAGATCGATGCCCGCGGCGCTGCCGGCGGAGGTCATCAGCCGCGCATCGCCAACGTACAGCACGTCTTCCACCACCTCAATCAACGGAAAACGCTGCTGCAGCCGGGCAGTATAACGCCAATGGGTGGTGGCCTGCCGCCCATTGAGCAATCCGGCGGCGGCGAGCACAAACACCCCGGAACAGATAGAAACGATTCTGCAGCCGCGCGCGTACGCAGCCGCCAGCGCCTGGCACAACGCTTGAGGAACATCGCTTTCTATGCCACGCCAGCCGGGCACCACGATGGTATCCGCTTCATCAAGCAGCGCCAGCCCGCCATCGCTGACGATACGGATACCGCCGGTGGCGCGAAGCTCGCCATCATCGACGGCGGCGACCGCGAACCGATACCAGTTTTCCCCCATTTCCGGGCGCGGGAGGCCAAAAATCTCCACCGCCACGCCGAATTCAAAGGTACACAGGCCGTCATAGGCCAGAACGACGACTTTTGGTGGTGACAGTGTCACATTGCGGGTTGTCAGGATTTCAGCGTTTTCTGTCATCAATAGGGGCGGTGGTCCGGGTACGGTGGTGGTTAAAGTAGTGTTACCACAGACAAGGAGAATACGCCATGAGTGTTGTAAGCCAATTTACACCAGCCGCCCCGGTCGATGCCGCTGCCTGGTTTGCCCATAAACTGAGTTTCGAAACCGACTGCGCGGATGTCCATCACGCCATGCAGCACGGCGAACAGGACTTTGTGCTACTGCACGTGATTGGCAGTCATGATGTGTTTGCCCGTCGCCACCTGCCTGGCGCGCTGCATCTGCCGCATCGCGAGATCAATGCCGCGCGAATGGCGCAGTGGCCCGCGGAAACGCTGTTTGTTGTCTATTGCGCCGGGCCGCACTGCAACGGCGCGGATATTGCCGCCTTGAAGCTGGCGCAGCTTGGCAGACCGGTAAAAATGATGCTCGGCGGCCTCACCGGTTGGGCGGATGAGGGGTTCGCATTTAGCGTCAGCGAAACGAGCAACATGAAATAAATTCAACAGCCATGAATTTTTCTCGTTTGCCGATGCTCTCTCCGCATGACAGTATCTGGACATATAGACATCCAGAAGTCTAAAAATTCAAATAATGAATTATCACGGCGGGCAACTACCTGCCTGCCGTTAAGGAGAGAACATGCAACGTCACCAGGCCCCGTTCCGCGCAGATATTGTTGGCAGTTTTTTACGTCCTGACGCTATTAAGCAGGCGCGCCTGCAGCTGGCGGAAGGCAATATTGATGCCGGCCATCTGCGTGAAATTGAGAATGAAGCCATCCGCCAACTGGTTCAGCAGCAGTGCGATTGCGGCCTGCACGTGGTGACCGACGGTGAGTTCCGGCGTGCGTGGTGGCACTTCGACTTCTTCGACGGTCTGGAAGGCGTGGAACGTTACGATTCAGAGAAAGGTATTCAGTTCAACGGCGTGCAGACTAAAGCGCACGGCGTGCGCGTGACCGGTAAACTGGGCTTCGGCAACCATCCAATGCTGGAAGATTTCCGCTTTTTGAAAAGCGTCAGTGGCAATGCGCAGCCGAAAATGACCATACCCAGCCCCAGCGTGCTGCACTTCCGCGGCGGGCGTAAAGATATCGATAGCACGGTATACCCGGACCTGGCCGAATACTTCGACGATTTAGCAACCACCTGGCGTGACGCGATCCGCGCTTTCTATGACGCTGGCTGCCGTTATCTGCAACTCGATGACACCGTCTGGGCCTATTTATGTTCAGACGAACAACGCCAGCAGGTACGCGAGCGCGGTGACGATCCGGACGAACTGGCGCGTACCTATGCCCGGGTGCTGAATAAAGCGCTGGAAGGGAAACCGCAGGATCTGACCGTTGGTCTGCACGTCTGTCGCGGTAACTTCCGTTCGACCTGGATTTCAGAAGGCGGCTACGAGCCCGTGGCGGAAATTCTCTTCGGCGGCGTCAACATCGATGCGTTCTTCCTCGAATATGATAATGACCGTTCCGGTGATTTTGCCCCGCTGCGCTTTATCCGTCCAGGTCATCAGCAGGTGGTACTGGGGCTGATTACCACCAAGAATGGCGAGCTGGAAAACCCGGAAGGCGTGAAGGCGCGCCTGCAGGAGGCGGCGCAGTATGTGCCGCTGGAGCAGATTTGCCTGAGCCCGCAGTGCGGCTTTGCCTCCACCGAAGAGGGCAATTCGTTAAGCGAAGCCCAGCAGTGGGATAAAGTGCGGCTGGTCACAGGGATCGCCGCCCAGGTCTGGTAAGGAGATAGCCCGCATTAAGCGGGCTTTTTCTATTTGCGCAGCAGGCGCTGTAGGCGTGCCTGTCGCCAGTGGCGGATCCACCCGGCAAAGACAAACAGACGTAATCCCCGTAGTAGCAATAATGCACCCCAGACGATCGCCACCCATACTGACCAGTAGACATCCGGTTGGGTGAATTGATTAATCACCAGCAACAAAACGCAAACCGTGACCGCCACGCTCAGCGAGCGGAAAAAACGGCTCTCCTGATGCAGACGGCTTTTCGCTTCTTCGATCCGTAAATCGAGCGACGCTTCGTGACCGACAGGCGCATCGTCGCTGAGTTCAGCCACATTTATCTCAAACACCGCCGCCAGGGCGCTCAGGGTTTCTAACCCCGGGCGATCGCCGTTTTCGATCCTCTGGATAGTGCGAACGCTGACGCCAGCCAGTTCGGCAAGCTGTTCCTGGGACCAGGCGCGCTGCAGACGTAATTGTTTGACTCGGGTACTGCTATTCATGATGTTAATCTCCGGATGGGAACCTGAGACCAGTGTGGTTTTTTAGCCTGCCGGGCGCCACGACAGGCACCCGACAGACAGGCGACAGCAACCCGACAGCCGCATGACGCGCGGCTTACGCCTGTACGGTTTGCCACGGACGCACGTTCATGCCGCGGAAAATCATCAGCCAGGCGGCGACGATCGCCAGCATTAAAATGAAGAATAGCGACCAGTGCGGCAGATGGGTGAGGATTATCCCGGTTAGCATCGGATTGAAAGCCGCGCCTAACCAGCCTAATGACTGGGCGGAAAAGTAGCTGGCTTTCATACCGGGTGGGGCAATCTGATCGATCAGCATATATTCGCCCGGCGCATAAATAATTTCGCCAAGGGTAAAGATGGCAGCGGAAATGCCCCACATCAGCAGATTATTACCGGAGAGGATAAACCCGCCGAGACCCAACACATAGCACAGGGTGCCGAAGGTCATCAGCGGGCGGATGTTTCGCGCCGAAAGCCGTCGCCCGACGGCATATTGCAACGCGACGACCACCGCGGCGTTGACCGGCAGCACTACCGCGACCACTTTTTCCGCGAAGTCGCTGGTGCCTGCGGCCAGCACATACTGCGAAATGCAGGAGGCGAAAGAGCCGCCGACAAATGACGCCAGCAAGCCGGAAAAGGTAAACCACAGCAAGGCGCGGTCGCGCAAAAGCACCGACGGCGTCCACTGCGGCGTGATGCCTTCCGCACTGGCGGCAGAGGTGCGCTCGACGAAGAGCTGAATAAACACCAGCGGGAAAGCGGCGCACAGCGCGGCCAGCCAGAAAGGCAGGTTAATACTCTGCATTACCAGCAGGGTGCCGATTGGCGGCCCAACGGTCCAGCCGATATTGAGGAAGGTATAGTTGAGCGAAAAGATGCGCGCTTTTTTCTCCGGCGTCAGCACGTCGGCAAACCAGGCTTTCAGTACCGTGGAGAAAACCGAATAGGCGCAGTTGATCAATGAGAAAAAGAACACCACCAGCGCCACGCTATTGACCGCGGGGATGGCGATAAAGCCCACGATAAACGCCACGATGGCGATCAGCATATAGCGTTTTTTGTCGAACTTATCGGCAAGAATACCGAAGCCCATGCTGAAGATAACGCCGACGACCAGCGCGACGGAGAGCGCATAGCCAATGACATCGACTTCCAGCTGGAACCGACGGGTGAGATAAATCGTCATAAAAGGAAGCGTTGCGCCGCGGCCGATGGTTAACAGCAACGACGACGCCAACAGCGCTACCGTTGAGCGCCTGATGGTGGTTGTCATTTTTTCCTTGCCCGATGATGTGTTTTATTTTTGTTGTGCCCGATCACAAATAGCATGCTAACTGAGCCTTGTATAGCGGGCTCCGTGTCGGAAAGTGCCTTCAGCACCTGCTAAAAATAATGATCTGTTCGAGCGGCGGGAATTTGGTTACTTTGACGGTGGTCATCGTTGACCAGGAAGACAGGGGCTTCGTATGACGCGCAGAGATGGACTGCTGGCAATGCTGGTAGTGGTGGTGTGGGGGCTTAATTTTGTGGTGATTAAGCTCGGGTTACACAATATGCCGCCGCTGATGCTGGCGGGGTTACGTTTTTTATTGGTGGCGTTTCCGGCGCTGCTGTTCGTTGCGCGGCCCAAAATACCGCTGCGTCTGCTGCTGGGCTACGGCCTGACCATCAGTTTCGGCCAGTTCGCCTTTTTATTCTGCGCGATCAACCTCGGTATGCCGGCCGGGCTGGCTTCTCTGGTGCTGCAGGCGCAGGCCTTTTTCACAATCGTGCTGGGCGCTTTTGTCTTTGGCGAGCGGTTACAGGGAAAGCAGGTTGCCGGTATCGCGCTGGCGATTTTTGGCGTCCTGGTACTGGTTGAGGCCAGCCTCGGTGGCCAGCACGTGCCGCTGGTCGGTTTTATGCTGACTCTGGCGGCGGCGTTTAGCTGGGCCTGCGGTAACATTTTCAACAAGAAGATTATGTCTCAGCAGCACAGGCCGCCGATTATGTCGCTGGTGGTGTGGAGCGCGTTGATTCCGGTTTTACCGTTTATGCTGGCGTCGGGTATTGTTGATGGGCCGCAGGCGATGGCGGAGAGCCTGGTGAATATCGACGCCACGACCGTGCTATCGCTCATGTATCTGGCGTTTGTCGCCACTATTGTTGGTTACGGTATCTGGGGAGTGCTGCTGGGACGTTATGAAACCTGGCGGGTGGCGCCGTTGTCGCTGTTGGTGCCGGTGGTCGGGATGGCCAGCGCGGCTCTGCTACTCGGTGAACGGCTCAATGGCCTGCAGCTGTTGGGGGCGGCGCTGATTATGGGCGGGCTCTACATTAACGTGTTTGGTCTGCGGCTGGTGCGCCCGGGCGCGGCGCGGGATAAAAAAGCCCCGCGTTAGCGGGGCCCAGGAGATATCAGAACAAGTGGAGCATTAGTTGTAATACGGTACGCCCAGCTCATCCGATTTATCATTGCCGGCAGCCATGTGATTAAAATCAAACGGCGAGTCGTTATGTTCCGAAGGAATAATCATCGCATCCCGGTTATTGTGGCGAACCGGAGTGGTGGTTTGCTCCGCGTAACTCTGGCCTGCAGCCAGCGCCATTAGCACGATGGCGGCGGTAGCGAATAATTTCATGATTTCCTCGATACGTCTTTATGCAGGCGATTAACAACAATAATTATTTAGCGGCATCAGGTAGCGGGATTCTCCCGGAACGTTGGTGATGCGATATTTGTGCGGCGGAACATCGAAGTAGTTTTTAAACGTTCGCGTCAGCGTCTGTTGCGATTCAAAACCGTAACGTTCAGCCAGATACAAAATAGGCTCGTTGCTCTGCTTGAGTTTTTGCGCAATCTCCGTCAGCTTACGACTGCGGATGTACTGGCCCAGCGAGTGGCCGGTCTCTTTCTTGAACATTCTTTGCAGGTGCCATTTGGAGTAACCTGAGCGCTCCGAAACTTTCTCCAGCGACAATGGAGATTCCAGGTTCTCTTCGATCCACGACAAAATACTATGGATAGTGATGGCGTCGTTATTGCGTCTGGACATCATCTTACCTCTTCTTATTACGGCAGGACTTTCTTGAGCAGTTGCTCAAGCATGACCACTTCGTCTGCCGTTAGATTTTTTGTTAGTTCCTGGTGCAATTTTTGACCCACAACCTGATGACAGTGCTCACAAAGGGCTGCGCCTTCTGGAGTCAGTTGCACCAGAATACCGCGCTTGTCATTGGGGTTGGGCAACCGTTCTATCCAGCCTTTGCAGACGAGTCTGTCGAGCATGCGCGTCATTGCGCCTGGATCGACCGACAGAACGGTCTTCAGCTCAACGGGTGTCGTACATACCTCGCAGCGAATGGAACAGAGCACCCGAAATTGGGTAGCGGTGATATCCATGGGTGAAAGGTAGTCGTTGAGCAGTCGATCTTTTTTCTGGTTAACCATCTGGATCAATCGGCCGAGAGGGATCATCTCGTTGAACAGATTGTTGGTGTTTTCCATGATAGTTGCCCAGGCAATTATTTAGTTGCGATGGATATTATTGCCGTGGCAATCATAAGTCAACATTATGAATTCGCCGATGCCACGATTTGCTAAAGAACGATAATTTGATGGTGGTCACTTTTTTCCATTTTACTAACGCTTGTTATTTTTTATAAGCGTGATTTTTTCATGGGGTGTGGCATCTGCGCTGCTGCTGTCGATATACTCACGGGGTGAAACTGTACTGAAAAAATGATACTTAACGGGATGTTGACTCACTATGCTGGAACTCTTTAAAGCAATAGGGATCGGTCTGGCGGTGATTTTACCGCTGGCGAACCCGCTCACCACCGTGGCGCTGTTCCTCGGCCTGGCGGGCAATATGAACAACGCCGAGCGTAACCGGCAATCGTTGATGGCATCGGTGTATGTCTTCGCGATCCTGATGGTGGCGTGGTATGCCGGCCAGGTGGTCATGAATACCTTCGGTATTTCCATTCCCGGTCTGCGTATCGCCGGCGGGCTGATCGTGGCTTTTATCGGTTTTCGTATGCTGTTTCCGCAGCAGAAAGCCCATGATTCGATGGAAGCGAAGATCAAATCGGAAGAACTGCAGGATGAACCCACGGCGAATATCGCCTTCGTGCCGTTGGCGATGCCCAGCACCGCCGGGCCGGGCACCATTGCGATGATTATCAGCTCCGCTTCGACGGTGAAGCACGGCGTCGATTTCCCTGATTGGGTCGTACTGGCGGCGCCGCCGATTATCTTCGCGCTGGTGGGGATCATTCTGTGGGGCTGCCTGCGAAGTTCCGGGGCAATCATGCGGCTGGTGGGGAAAGGCGGCATAGAAGCGATTTCCCGCCTGATGGGTTTCCTGCTGGTCTGTATGGGGGTTCAGTTCATCATTAACGGCGTGCTGGAGATTATCACCAACTATCACGCCTGATCGCGATAACTTTCTGAAAGGCCCGGCGACGTGTCTGTTTCGGGCCTTTTGGGGATAGGATGTCGGCGCCGCGGGCGGCATTGACCGCCCGCGTCGTTATCATGAGTGATGCGCTTGCTGTTCATCAAGCGGCGTTGGCCAGCGGCGAAAAATCATCACTGCCCAGACCAGCGCCACCAGCGCCGGCACTGCGCCAACGTAGCCTATCGCCGACATCGACAGCTGCGTACTCACCTGACTGCCGACCAGCGCGCCGGCGCCAATACCAATATTGAAAATACCCGAAAACAGCGACATCGCGACATCGGTAGCATCCGAAGCCAGTGCCAGCACTTTCACCTGCATGCCGAGGCCGATGACCATTATCGCGATCCCCCAAAACACGCTGAGCAGCATCAGCTGGTTGGCGTTCCGTGAGGCGGGTAGCAGTAACAGCAGGCATATTAGCAACAGGCCGATAGCGGTGGTAATCAGCCCTGAAGCATAGTGATTGCCCAGCTTGCCGAAGATAATACTGCCGATAATACCTGCGCCGCCGAGCACTAACAGCAGTAGGGTGGCGAAGTTACCGCTAAGGCCAGCGACGGTTTGAACGAAGGGTTCAATATAGCTGTATGCCGTGTAGTGCGCGGTCACCACGATAACCGTCAGCAGATAAATGCCGAGCAGCGCCGGACGGCGGAACAGCACCGGCAGGCTCTTCAGCGAACCGGAATGTTCGCTTGGCAGCGCCGGCAATAGTTTAGCCAGGCACACCAGCGTCGCTAAAGCGCCAAGACCAATGGCCAGGAAGGTGGTTCGCCAGCCGAAATATTGCCCGACGATACGGCCAATAGGAATGCCGAACACCATGGCCAGCGCGGTACCGGTGGCGATTAGGCTTAGCGCCTGGGCGCGCTTGCCGGGCGGGGCCATACGGATAGCCAGCGCCGAGGTGATCGACCAGAACACCGCATGGGCGAAGGCGATACCAATGCGGCTTACTACCAGCACCGTGAAGTTCCACGCGAAAAACGACAAGACGTGGCTGGCGATAAATAACACGAACAGGCCAATGAGCAGGCGACGGCGCTCCATTTGGCTGGTCAGCAGCATGAACGGCAGCGACATCAATGCCACTACCCAGGCATAAATGGTCAGCATGATCCCGACCTGGGCCGTTTCCATGCCGAAGCTGTCGGCGATATCAGACAGCAAACCGACCGGAGCAAATTCCGTGGTATTAAAGATAAAGGCGGCAATTGCCAGCGTGACGACCCGCAGCCACGCGACTCTGCGTGAGACCGTATTTGTAAGCATAAATTCCGGGCTGGTAGTAATGAGAAGAAGAGAAGGCGATCTTAAAACGAATGCTGCTGAAAATACAATCACTTTGTGATCTGTGTCTCATTTTATGCTGACGCCTGTGCCTGCTAACAACTTAATTTTTCAGCTAATAGTGTGCACCCGCGCTTTCTGTGTCATGTTGATAGACGATAAAAAAGGGGAGCACGATGAAAGAAATTAGTTTTTACCTGGTCGATGCCTTCAGCGATCGCAATTTTGGCGGCAACGCCGCGGCGGTGTGCCCGCTCAGCGAATGGCTGCCTGATGAAACGCTTTTAAAAATGGCGCAGCAGCATAATCAATCCGAAACGGCGTTTTTTGTTCGTACCGACAGCGGCTATGAGCTGCGCTGGTTCACGACCCTGGATGAGATTAATCTCTGCGGTCACGCCACCCTCGCGGCATCGCACGTGATTTTTGAATATCTCGATCACCCTTCGGCAACCATCGTATTCAGCACCCGTTTTGTCGGTGAGCTGCGGGTGACGCGCAGCGGCGATTGGCTGACGCTGGATTTCCCGGCCTGGCAAACGACGCCGGTGCATGACGTACCGACGGCACTGTTCGCCGGGTTGGGTATCGATGATGCGCTGGAGGTGCGGGAAGGGCGTGATTACCTGGTGGTGCTACGCGACCGGGCGCAGGTTGAAGCGGTACGTCCGAATATGGCGCTGCTGGAGACGCTGGATAAGCGGATTTGCATCAGCGCCGCCGACGAAGAGTATGACTTTGTTAGCCGCTTTTTCTGTCCCGGTGATGGGGTGCCGGAGGATCCGGTAACCGGTTCAACCCACAGTATGCTGATCCCCTACTGGGGAGCGAAGCTCAATAAAACCGACCTGCTGGCGCGCCAGGTGTCGGCGCGCAGCGGCGAGCTGCGCTGCCAGTGGCGCGATGACCGCGTATTGATTAGCGGCCAGGCGACCACCTATCTGCGCGGCACGGTCTATTTGCGCGAAAGTTAACGATAGTTTCCCCGGCTGACGCAGCGCTTAGCCGGGCAATCCTAACTAAGCGAGGTGCCGCCGCACATTACCAGCTCTTGTCCGGTCATGGCCGCGGCTCCTTCGCTAAGAAGCCAGCTCACCAGCGACACCACCTCCTGTGGCTTAATCAATCTACCGAGCGGCGGCGTCTTCGGCGGCGAACTCTCCCGCCCTGGCTGGCGCAGCATTGGCGTATCGGTGGCGCCGGGGGCGACCACGTTAACGGTAATGCCCGCCGCGGCAAGTTCCGCCGCCCAGCTTCTCGCCAGCGCCACCAGCGCCGCTTTGGTTGCCGTATACTGAGAACGGCCTGCCGCTCCGCGAGAGGTTCGGCTACCCAAAAGGATAATCCGACCGCCGCGGCTCATAACGGGCGCAAAGCGGTTGGCTAAGGTCTGCGCTGCATCCACATGCAGACGCCATAACGTCTCGCCACGTAGTGCGTCAAGTTCTCCTAGCGGCGCCGCCGCCATCATACCGGCGGCATGGATAATCGCCTGCGGCGTCGGTACCGACGACAGAGCATCAACCAGCGCCTGGCGATCGCTCACATCGACTGCCAGATGCCTGAAGCCTTCATGAGCGAACGGCGGCGCGGAGCGGCTTAGCCCGAGCACCTGCCAGCCCTCCGCCAGCAGTTGCCCCACAATCGCCGCGCCGATCCCCGAGCTGGCGCCTGTGACCAGTGCCTGCTTCATGGCGCCTCCAGCATGCTGCGCGGTACTTTAAACACCGCTTTCCTCACCGGGGCGGGTATTGCAAAGGCGCACAGCGCCTGGTGTGGTTCGCCGGGCAGAAAGACCGCGAAGTCGCCGGCATGCAAATGCAGCGTGACGCTTTGCGGCGTCAGCTGGCTGATAAAGAGATCTGGTTTGCGTTGTTCATCGTCGGGTTGGCCGCTGTACAGCGTACCGGCATGAATAGTCTCCTTTCCGCTTAAAATGACCTGAATATCGGCCCACTGGTGGTGGTATTCGGTATGTCGCTGTTCTGCCGCCTGGGTTTGCGCGGTGCCGATGGTGCAGTACCAGTCGCTATCAGCAGGCTGAAAGCGACCATCTTCACGCGCTGCCAGGGCGGCAAGAGAACATTCAGGACGGCTGAGGATTTGCCGTAACGCCAGTGGCAACCCCGCCTGAGGCAGGACATTCAGATTACCGATGATCATGCGATTTCTCCTTTCACCCACTGCGGCGACACGCGGACATACTTGATGGCCTGTCGGTACCAGGTATAGGCAATGTGTAAATTACCGTCTTCACCCTGTTTAATACTGGGGTAGGAGAATTCGCGGTTCAGTTTTTGTTCGGAATTGTTGGTCATACAGTAGCCGTCGCCCTCATCAAGGTTGCGCATCCATGGCCAGCTTTTACCGCCGTCAGCGGAAATCGCCACGGTCATTGGCGCACGCGGCGCGCCCCAGAAGGCGGTTTTGCCAGTGCGTTCAGGCTCTTTACGACCGTCATCATCTTCTATTTCATCGTATAACGATGCCCGACGCTCGCTGGCGCCTGCTGCGCTCATGTTATTGAACACCAGTGCCAGATCGCCGTTGCTCAGCGTGGTAGCCTGAATGGACGAGTTATTGTTTGGCAGCGTGGTGGGGATCGGCGCTGACCAACTTTCGCCAAAATCTGTCGACCGGCTGTACCAGATGTGATCGGCCCAGCGGCTGCGGAAGAAGGCGGCCAGCGAGCCATCGGCCAGCGGGGTGATATTCATATGCACGCAGCCGAGGCTCTGCGGTACCGCCACGTCGCGCCAGCTCTTGCCGCCATCGGCTGAGATTTTTACCGCGCTCACATCATCGTTACCGACCCATTTCTCCCCCGGCCGGGTACGACAATAGAAAACCGGCAGCAACCAGTTGCCGTTGGGCATCACGCTGATGGGTTGCCGGATAAAGGTGCCGGGTTCATCGAGCAGGGTGCCGATCGTGCCCCAGTGCTTTCCGCCATCGCGCGACTGGCGATAACGCACAATAGCGGTGTCCTGATTGCCGGCGTGTTGCGCGGTCCATAACAGCCACAGCACGCCATCTGGAGCCTGAAACAGTACCGGGTTCTGTTCCGAACGGTCCGGATCGTCGGATAATTTTACTGCTTCGCTCCACGTTGTGGCGCCCGGCGCTAAACGCGCCCCCCAGACTGAAATATCCGCTTTTCCTTCCTGCGAACCGCCAAACCATACGCACAGCAGCGTGCCATCGGGCAGCGGCAGAAGATTGGCGGCATGGTTTTGCGGGCAGCCGGAGGGCAACATTGCCCATGCCAGATGAGGATCCTGTTGGTGTTGGCGAATTACGCCGTCAAAAGTTGGGGTGGTGGTCATTTTTACACTCCACGTTGTTCAATGGGGGCCGGGGATGATTGTTGCGCTTTATTGGGGATCAGGCGGTCGATCACCATAATCAGGGCCGGGGTGATCAGCGCGATGTACATGTTATTGATGCCGAACGGATCGCCGAGCAAATACCACGCCGAAGTCACCACGCAGGCGCCGATAAGGCCAGCGTTCGCGCCGCGGGCGCTCTTAAAGAACGGAGCATAGAAGGCGATGACCGCGACGACGGTGATAGAGAGCCTGATGGCGCGGGTAAAGAAGGAGAGTTTCAGCACTTCCGGTACCAGCAGCACAAAAATAAGCGGCAGAAAACCGATGATCAGCGAGGCCCAACGGGTGGCTTTAAACTCCTGCTCCGGCGTTGGATTGCGCCACGGCACGTAAAAATCTTTTACCACCAGCGAGGCAATCGCCAGGGCAACGGTACTGACGCTAACGAAAATTGAAGCTACAAGTGACGTTGTCACTAACCCGGCAAGCCACGGGTTCATATCTTGCAGGAACACCGGCAGGGCGTACAGGCTATTGATTTCCGGGTGTAAAAACTTCGCCGCCACGCCGATAATGGCGATCGCGAAGGCGATAGGCAGGCAGAAGAAAAAGGCAATCCAGGTAGAGCGTTTCGCCGATTTTACGTTTTTTGTCGAGCTGATAGCCTGAATGACAAACTGGGTACAGAAGATGGAGCCGATGGTGCCGATAAGCCAGGCGCAGATCGTGCCGGCGCCAATATTACCATCCCAGGTCCAGTAGTAATCTGGCATTTTCTCGATCATTGGCGTAAAACCGCCGGTTTTTGCCAGCGCGAAGCCCATAATAATGAGTAGACCGGCATATTTTAATGCGCTGTGCAGCATGGTGACCCAGGCCACGCCTTTCATACCGCCAAAGGCAAAATAGAAAGTACTGACGATGGCGGTAATAAACGCCGCGAAGGGTAAATTGATCTTTAATACCGTGGAAATGGCCGCCGCGCCGCTGACGTAGTTACCGACGTTCACCAGCAACAGGGCGTAAATCATAATAATGGAAATAATATTCTTGGTGCTGGTGCCGTATTTCTCGGCAATCGCCCCGGAAATAGTAATTTTGCCAGTGTTATAGATGCGCTTAACCAGTATCAGGCCAAATAGTGGAAAGCCAATGGCGGCGCCCAACACCGACCAGGAGGCGGCAATCCCGCTCTCAAAGGCGGCCTGTGCGGTTCCGATAGTGGACTTGGCGCCGATATATTCCGACATCAGCAGGATACCGACAATAAAGGCCGGCATCGCGCGCGAGCCCTCCATAAAATCCCCGGAGTTTTTACTTCTAATACGGAACGTCAGCCAGGTGGTAAATAAGATATAGGCGATGACAATGCCAACAATAATAAAGGTATCTTCAGTGGTAAAATGATTCATCTTAGCCTCTCTTTGGGCGTACGAATCCTGGGCACGCAGGTGCCCGGTCTATTTTGTTGAAGAAGCGCAGCGCTTAATTAAGATACTGCGCGATGATTCCACGTATTTGCTGCAGTTGAGATGCGCTAAACTGCACCGCGTAGCGGCTATCGCCGACCTCATGGCCCATCAGCTGCAATGCTTTTTTCACCGCGGCGGGGGAAAAGGCGACTTTGTAGAGATCGGTACGCAGGCCGGTGACGTTTTCCTGCGCCAGCCTGGAGGCTTCAATATCGCCTGCCTGGAAGGTTGACCAAATCGCGTTAATCTCCCGTGGCGCAACGTTAGCCAACCCGGAAATGCACGCTGAACAACCGTCAACGAAACCCTGATGAATCAGCGAATCCGGCCCGTTCAGAACATTAAAACCGTCGATATCTTTCACCGCATCAAGAAAGCCCTTAAGACTCTCATAACTACCGGCGCTATCTTTGATGCCAATGATGTTGCCATGCGCAGCCAGCTGACGTGCGGTTTGCGGTTCAATGGTGTTACCGGTGCGCGCCGGGATGTTATACAGAAATACCGGTACGCTTAGCGCATCAGCGATTGCCGTGTAGTGGCTTACCAGCTCATCCTGTTTTAGCGGCACGAACCACGGGGTGATGACGGACACCGCGTCGACGCCTGACTTTGCTATCTGCTGGCCAAGACGAATGGTTTCCCGCGTCGACACTTCGCCAATATGCGCCACCACCGGCGCGCGTCCGGCAACCGCCTCGACGCAGGTTTCGGCAACAGCTATTTTTTCCGCTTCATTGAGGACGAAAAACTCGCCGTTGGTTCCGCCGCAAAAAATGCCATTACCGGCGGCCAGCTGTCGTTCTACCTGTTGGCGCAGCGCCGTCAGGTTCAGTTCACCGCTGGCGGTAAAGGGCGTAACAATGGCGGTTAACACGCCGCGAATGGAATGATGCATTTATTTCTCTTCTCCCTGATGAGATGACTGTGGAAACAGCGTCTGGTAAATCGCCTGGACTTCGTCCTGGTTCACGCTGCATGGGGCATTATTCATTAATCGTTTTACTTCCAGCGCCGCGGCGCTTAGCGTTTCAATACTCTCTGGTGGTACGCCCAGCGCGGCGAGGTTGTCCGGCAGCGCCAGGCGTTTCACCAGTTGCGCCAGCCAGCAGACCAGCGCATGAGATTTCTCTTCGTTATTCAAGGTCAGATCGGCGTCCGGGATCAGATCCCAGACCTGAGCGAATTTATCCACCGCGTGCGGGCGTACGACCTGCATACAGGGGGCCAGCAGAATGGCGTTCGCGACGCCGTGCGGCAGATGCCAGGTGCCGCCAAGCGGGTAGGAGAGCGCATGCACCAGATGCGTACCCGCATGATTGATAGCCACGCCGCCGTAGTACGAGGCCCATAGCATCTCCAGTTTCGCCGTAAGATCCTGCGGGTGGGTTACGGAACGCTCAATATGCCGCACCAGCTTATGCAGGCCGATTAAGGCGGCGTTATCGCTCACCGGGTTAGCGACGGTAGAAGTAAAGCACTCCAGTAGATGACACAGCGCATCGATGCCGGTGGAGGCGGCAATGGCCGCAGGCATACTGGTGGTCAGTTCCGGCAACAGAGCCACGAAATCCGGCAGCAGTACCGGGGAGATAATCCCCACTTTGGTATTACGCTCGGGAATAGCCAGGATGGCGTTTGGTGTCGCTTCCGAGCCGGTGCCTGCGGTGGCGGGAATCAGCAGCGATGCCAGACGCAGGCGCGGTTTCTCGCCGTCGATCAGCGCGTTGAGCGCAGGGGAGGCGGGATGAAGTAATACCGAGAGCAGCTTCGCCACGTCGAGGACGCTGCCGCCGCCGATACCGACGACCATCTCCGGTTGCGCTCCCGCGAGTTGGGCAACAATTTGCGCCACGTCATGTTGGCTGGGCTCTGCCGGTACGGAATCCACGATCCTCACATCAACGTTATTCTCGCCCAGCAGATGTTGGATCTGTTTGGTCGCTGCCAACTTACCGACGTTCGCATCGGTGACCAGCAAAATGCTTTTTTTACCTGCCAGCACTGGCTTCAGGGCTGATATGGCGCCCGCGCCGCTGATAATCGTGCTGTTAATCGTCGCCACGTCTCACTCCTCTATTGTTATGATTGAATTCAATCAACATACTTAGTTCTCACTCATTTCAATGAGCAAAAGTTATAATTTATACGGACGTTTAATAACTTGAGCTTGCTCACATTTAATCAAATATGATTGAATATAATCATTAACGATTCAAATAAGCGATGAAGGAAAGAGAATGAGCTGCGGCGATAACCCTGTTCTGGTGCTGGCAGATGACTTTACCGGGGCCAATGATGCTGGTGTCAGTCTGGCGGAAGCGGGCCTGGCGGTTGAGGTGGCCTTTAACGCCGGCCATCAGTCCACCACCCGGGCGTTGGTCCTCAATAGCGATAGTCGGGCGCTTTCCAGGGCGCAGGCTGCAGAGAAAGTGAACGCAGTACTCCGTGATGCGGCAAATTTCGCCGCCGTCTGGCAGGTGAAGAAAATCGACTCCACCCTGCGCGGCAACCCCGGCGCAGAACTGGAGGCGATGATGCGTGCGCGGAGTTGCGTGACCGCTGTTGTCGCGCCTGCCTTTCCGGGGGCAGGGCGTATAACCCGCGGGGGGCGCTGTTATGTCCACGGCGTAGCGCTTAATGAAACAGAATTCGCCAGCGACCCCAAAACCCCGGTCACTAGCGCCGATATTGGGCAATTGCTCGCTATGCAGAGCCAACTGCCGTGCCGTTCGCTTGACGTGCGACAGCTGGAAGCCGCCCTCGCGGAAGAGAGCGACCAACCACGAGTGTTGATTATTGATGCCGAAGAAGACGAGCAGCTGGATGAGGTTATCGCCGCGGTAGCCAGCCGCGCGCGGCAAACGCTGCTGGTGGGCTCTGCGGGGATCTGCGAGGCGCTGGCGCGCTATCTGCGCCGGGATGCGGCCGGGCCGTTGTTGGCGGTGGTCGGCTCCATGAGCGAAATAGCACAGGCTCAGGTCGCCGCTTTGGCCGGCCATCCGCGGGTCGAGCGGATCGGGATTGATACCGCCCGCGCCTTTAACGGCGACGCCCTGGCCGATGCCCGGCGAATCGCCGCGGTGCTTGCGGCAAGTCATCATTGCGTGGTTACCACCTGTGCGGACAGCGCTGCCCGGCACGGTATTGAGGCGCAGTGCCGTGAACGCGGGGTGAGCCGCGCGTCGCTGGGAGAACGGATCTGCGCTTATCTCGCGCAGGTCACCCAACTTGCCGTTGAGTTACATGCGCCCGGGGCGCTTTATTTGTCCGGCGGCGATGTCGCTATCGCCGTCGCTCATGCGCTCGGCGCGCAGGGGTTTCATATAACCGGCCGGGTGGCGCAATGCGTGCCGTACGGCCATTTTCTCGGAAGTCGCTGGCCGCGTCCGGTGATGACCAAAGCAGGGGGATTCGGTACGGAGACCACGCTGCGGGATGTCGTGAATTTTATTGAGGAGAAACTGAGTGTCTAACATGATTGCGGTAACGATGGGCGACCCGGCGGGCATTGGTCCGGAAATTATTATTAAATCACTGAGCGAAGGGGAACTGAGCGGTGCGCCGGTAGTGGTCGTGGGCTGCGCGCAGACGCTGCGGCGAATCCTGGCGCTGAACATTACCCCGCGTGCGGAGTTGCGGATTATTGAGCACCCGAGAGAAGCGCTGTTTTCACCCGCGACGATTAACGTGATTGATGAACCGTTAAGCGATCCGCAGGCGTTGCGGCCAGGCGAAGTCCAGGCACAGGCCGGGGATTTGGCGTATCGCTGCATCAAGCGCGCCACCGCGCTGGCGCTGGCGGGCGAAGTCAAAGCTATCGCCACCGCGCCGTTGAATAAAGAGGCGTTACATCTGGCCGGGCACCATTTCCCTGGACACACCGAACTGCTGGCTCATCTGACGCAGACCAAAGATTACGCTATGGTGCTGTACACCGATAAGCTTAAGGTGATCCACGTTACCACCCATATCGCGCTGCGGCGTTTCCTCGATACCCTAAGCCAGTCGCGGGTGGAGACGGTTATCCGGGTTGCCGATGATTTTTTACGCCGCGTGGGGTATTCGCAGCCGCGCATCGCGGTAGCCGGAGTGAACCCGCACGCCGGTGAAAACGGTCTGTTTGGCGATGAAGAAATCCGTATCGTCGCCCCGGCCGTCGCGGCGATGGAGGCGCAGGGTATCCATGTTGTCGGACCGTGCCCGCCGGACACCGTCTTCATGCAGTGCCACGAAGGCATGTACGATATGGTGGTGGCGATGTATCACGATCAGGGGCATATTCCGCTCAAGCTGCTTGGATTTTATGATGGGGTGAATATCACCGCCGGGCTGCCGTTTATCCGCACGTCCGCGGACCACGGCACCGCCTTTGATATTGCCTGGACAGGTAAAGCGAAGTCTGAGAGCATGGCAACCTCCATTGAGCTCGCCATGCAAATCGCACAGGAATAACATGAAGGGATATAATCGGTTAGAGCAGATTATGGACTTCCTGAAAAGCCATAATCTGGTAACGGTCGACCAACTGGTTGCGGTAACTAACGCCTCGCCGGCGACCATCCGTCGCGATCTGATTAAACTCGATCAGGAAGGGGTCATTAGCCGTACCCACGGCGGCGTGACGCTCAACCGATTTATTCCCACACAGCCGACGACGCTGGAAAAAGCGCAGCGTAGCCCTCAGGAGAAATACGCCATCGCCAGGGCGGCGGCGTCGCTTATCAAGGCCGGCGATGCCATTGTGCTGGACGCCGGTACCACCATGATTGAACTGGCGCGACAGATTACGCATCTGCCGCTGCGGGTCATCACCAGCGATCTGCATATCGCGCTGTTTCTGGCTGAATTCAAACAGATTGAGGTGACGATTATCGGCGGGCGCATCGATGACAGCAGCCAGTCGTGTATTGGCGAACATGGGCGACGCTTGCTGCAGAATGTGTGGCCGGATCTGGCATTCGTCAGCTGTAACGGTTGGGATTTGCAAAAGGGCATTACCGCGCCGACGGAAGAGAAGGCGGCGCTGAAGCGCGATCTGATCGCCAACGCCCGGCGGCGGATCCTGCTGGCCGACAGTTCGAAATACGGCGCCTGGTCGCTGTTCAATATCGCGCACCTCGACTCACTCACGGACATCATCACCGATGCGCATTTGCCAGGGGAGACCCGTGATGCGCTCCAGGAACTCTCGCCGCGGCTGATTATCGCCGATTAACGTCCGGCCATCATGTCGCGCTTGCCGCCTGACGGTCCTCGTTCAGCAATTCAATAAATGCCTCCAGCTGGCGCGTCTTCGCGCCGCGTCGCCACACAAGCCAGGTCGTCAGCCAGCGCCACTCTTCGGCGAGCGGCCAGGCGGAAACCTGCTGATGGCCTGGCATACTCTCCAGCATACTGCGTGGGATCAGCGCCAGCCCAGCGCCGGCGATTACGCAGGCTAACATACCGTGGTAGGACTCCATCTCATGGATCCTTCCGGGCGTCGCGCGGTCGGCGTGAAACCAACTCTCAAAATGACGGCGGTAGGAGCAGTTGGCGCGAAATGCGTAGACATTCGCGCCGTTGACCTCGCTGGCGCGGGTTACCGGCGCATGGCCATAAGGGGCGACGATCATCATCTCTTCCGGGAACACCGGTAGCCCCTCCAGACCGGGATGAACCAGCGGACCGTCGACAAACGCCGCGCTGAGCGCGCCTTCCAGTACGCCGTCAATCATGGTGCCGGAAGGGCCGGTGGACAACGCCAGGTGGATCTTCGGGTAACGCTGGTTGAAAAGGGCTAACGTGGTGGGGATGCGCACCGCAGCGGTACTTTCCAGCGAGCCGAGGGAAAACAGCCCCTGCGGCTCATCGCCGGCGACCACCATCCGCGCTTCATCGACTAACGCCAGGATTTGCTGGCTGTAGCGTAAAAAACTGTGCCCGGCGGGCGACAGACGCAGCCGTTGGTTCTCGCGAATAAATAGCTCGACGCCGAGGTCGGCCTCCAGCTGGCGAATGCGGGTGGTCAGATTCGACGGGACGCGGTGCACCTTCTGCGCGGCCTGGGTAATACTGCCGGTACTGGCGACGGCGTTAAACATCTCAAGTTGGGTAAGGTCCATAGCATTCTTCTTTTGTGAATGTTTTGCTTAATATTATTCATTTTCAATGAAAGGAAGAGTAGGCCACACTATCCACACTTCGCAATCCCTACAGAGAGAATAACCATGAATTTATCTGCCACCCATGCGGTTTCCGTGAACCCGACCACTGGTGAAGTCGTGTCGTCTCTGCCGTGGTCAACCGAACAACAAGTGGATTCAGCCATTGCCCTGGCGCAACAGGGTTTTCGCCAGTGGCGCCAGGTAACGGTCGCCGATCGCGCCGCCGCGCTGCGTAAAGTCGGCGGCGCAATGCGCGCCCGCGGCGAAGAGCTGGCGCAAATGATCAGCCTTGAAATGGGTAAGCCCATCGCCCAGGCGCGCGGCGAAGTGAGCAAATCGGCTAATCTCTGCGACTGGTATGCCGAACATGGCCCGGCGATGCTGGCGACCGAAGCCACCCAGGTAGAAGATAATAAGGCGGTGATTGAATACCGGCCGCTGGGGCCGATTCTGGCGGTGATGCCGTGGAACTTCCCGGTCTGGCAGGTTCTGCGCGGCGCGGTACCGATTCTGTTGGCAGGGAATAGTTATCTGCTGAAACACGCACCGAACGTGATGGGCTGCGCGCAGCTGCTGGGCGAACTGTTTGCCAAAGCGGGTCTGCCGGCTGGCGTCTTTGGCTGGATCAACGCCACCAATGAAGGCGTCTCGCAAATTATCAATGATGATCGTATCGCGGCGGTCACGGTGACCGGTAGCGTACGCGCCGGGCGGGCAATCGGCGCTCAGGCCGGCGCAGCGCTGAAAAAATGCGTGCTGGAACTCGGTGGTTCCGATCCCTTTATCGTACTCAACGATGCCGATCTGGACGAAGCGGTAAAAGCCGCCGTCATCGGCCGTTATCAGAACAGCGGGCAGGTCTGCGCGGCGTCGAAACGCTTTATCGTTGAGGCGGGTATCGCCGACGCTTTTACTAAAAAATTCGTGGCCGCGGTGGCGGCGCTGAAAATGGGCGACCCGCGCGACGAGCAAAATTACATCGGCCCGATGGCGCGTTTTGATTTGCGCGATGAACTGCATCAACAGGTTGAAGCCACGCTGAAGGAAGGGGCGACGTTATTGCTTGGCGGCGAGAAAATCGCCGGCGCCGGCAACTACTACGCGCCAACGGTACTGGCCAACGTTACCCCGGAGATGACCGGTTTCCGTCAGGAGCTTTTCGGCCCGGTGGCTACCATCAGTGAAGCCCGCGACGCCGCGCATGCCCTTGAACTGGCTAACGATAGCGAGTTTGGCCTTTCGGCAACCGTCTTTACGTCAAGCAGCGCGGAAGCGGAGCGTTTTGCGCGTGGTCTGGAGTGCGGCGGGGTGTTTATCAATGGCTACAGCGCCAGCGATGCTCGCGTGGCGTTCGGCGGCGTGAAGAAGAGCGGCTTTGGTCGGGAACTGTCGCATTTCGGTTTGCATGAGTTCTGCAATATTCAAACCGTATGGAAAGACCGCCGCTAATCGACGTTAGCGCCTGACGTCCGTCGTCGCGCTCTGCTATACTCGCCACCCGAATTTCGATGGTGGGCAAGGAGCCGAGTGTGGCGACGGTTATTAATAATGCAATGCTGGATGCCGTTCTGGCAGAAATCAGGCCGCTGATAGGGCGCGGCAAGGTAGCGGACTACATTCCAGCCCTGGCGCGGGTCAGCGGCAATAAACTGGGGGTCGCCATCTGTACGGTTGACGGCCAGCACTATAGCGCCGGCGATGCCCACGAACGTTTCTCGATTCAATCTATCTCGAAGGTGCTCAGTCTGGTGGTGGCGATGAACCATTATCAGGAAGAGGAGATCTGGCAGCGTGTCGGTAAAGATCCCTCCGGCCAGCCCTTTAACTCCTTACTGCAGCTGGAGATCGAGCAGGGCAAACCGCGTAATCCTTTTATCAACGCTGGGGCGTTGGTGGTCTGCGACATGCTGCAAAGCCGCCTGAGCGCGCCGCGTCAGAGAATGCTGGAGATCGTGCGTCGGCTAAGCGGGGTGGACGATATCGCCTATGATTCGGTGGTCGCGCGCTCCGAGTTCGAACACTCCGCGCGTAACGCCGCCATCGCCTGGCTGATGAAATCCTTCGGCAATTTCCATAATGATGTCGCCACGGTGCTGCAAAACTATTTCCACTACTGCTCGCTGGAGATGAGCTGCGTTGAGCTGGCGCGGACCTTCCTGTTTCTCGCCGATCGGGGGATTGCCCCGCATCTGGCGGACCCGGTCATCGCGCCGATTCAGTCACGGCAGGTTAACGCGCTGATGATGACCAGTGGCATGTACCAGAACGCCGGCGAGTTCGCCTGGCGTGTCGGGCTGCCGGCAAAATCCGGCGTCGGTGGCGGTATTGTGGCGATTGTGCCGCAGGAGATGGCGATTGCTGTGTGGAGTCCTGAACTTGATGAAGCGGGTAACTCGCTGGCGGGGATCGCCTTACTGGAAAAACTCACCCAACGTTTAGGAAGATCGGTGTTCTGATGTCTGCAATGGAAAATCTGTTCGCCCGGCTTGGGCGTTCAACGTTCCGCTCTCGCTTCCACCTTGGGGTGAAAGAGCGGCAGTATTGTTATGATAAAGGGCCGGAGATTATCGACAGCCACGCGGCGGATTTTATCGCTAAACGGCTGGCTCCGGCGCAGATTGCTAATGACGGTAAGCAGACGCCGATGCGCGGGCACCCGGTATTTATCGCCCAGCACGCTACGGCGACCTGCTGCCGCGGATGCCTGGAAAAATGGCATGCGATCCCGCGCGGGCGGGAACTGAGCGGCGAGGAGCAGCGTTACGTGGTACAGGTGATTCACCACTGGCTGGTGATGGAAATGAACGCGCTTACCAACCGTTAACCTATAACGCTCAGGCATGGCAGTATGCCTAACAAATATTCTCATGCTATGATAATCCGCTAACTAATTATTTACATAATAATTGCCTGAAACAATTAGACGGATAATTACTGAATGTCTTCACTGTCGATTCGGTCATTCACGCTATTTCGCGAGGATCAACCGGTGCGCGATGCGCTGGTGTTATTCACGCTGACGATCCTGCTGCACTTTATGGGCGCTATGTTACGTCTGGTGCAGGAGCTCTCGTTCTTTTGGCCGCTCAATGCCGTTATGGCAGGTATTTTCGCACGCTACGTCTGGCTAAATCGCAGCTATTTTTACGCTATTTGTTTTGCTGCGATGCTGGTTTATGACGGCCTGACTTCCCGTTGGGGCATGGGCTTTGCGTCGCTGCTGATTAACTTCTCCAATATCGTCTTCATCGTCATTCTGGCGCAGCTGGTGCTGTGGGATAAGCGGCGTGCCGATTCGATGCCGGGGCCAATTAACGCTCTGAATCTTTTCTGTTATTGCCTGCTGGCGGCGCTGGTGTGCGCGGCGGTTGGCGCGTTGGGCTCGGTTGATGTTGAACGAGCGACTTTTATTCCGCAACTGGCGGACTGGTTTAGCGAGCAGTTCTCGACCGCGGTCCTCATCCTGCCGTTTATTCTGACCCTGACGCTGCCATCGGTTCTGGGCCGCTTTCGCTTTAGCCAACTACTGCCGGTGATAGCGCTGGTGCTATCGATGGCGCTCGGCGTGGCGGTAGGCGGCGCCGGAAGCCTGACTTTCCCGCTGCCGGCGCTGATCTGGTGCGCGATTCGCTATCCATTGCCGCTGACCTGCCTGCTGACGTTTATTACCGGTATCACTGAGATTCTGCTGGTGGCAAACTCGCTTATCCATCTGTCGCCGGATGCGCGTCCGCAGCCGTGGCAGCTGTTTTCAACCCGTCTTGGCATGGCGGCGATGCTGATTAGCCCGGTGATCGTGGCGACCAGCGTCGAGGCTATCAACAACCTGGTAAAACAACTGGCGCTCCGCGCTGACTTCGATTTTCAGACCCGGGTTTACTCTCGATCCGGTTTGGGCGAGGCGCTGAAACGCCAGGCCCCGCACCCGGATAAACAGCTCTCGGTGATGGTGCTGGACATCGATGGTTTTAAACGGGTGAATGATACCTGGGGCCACGAATGCGGTGACTGCGTGCTGGCCCAGTTTGCCCAGCGCGTGCGTGAGCTGGCGGGCGAAGAGGGAATGGTGGCGCGTATCGGCGGGGAAGAGTTTGCCGTTGCGGCGCTGCTCGATAATGCTCAACAATCCCATCTGCTGGCGGAAAAAATTCGCCAGGGGATTGAGTCGGAAACGTTCACCTGGGGGCAGCAGCGTATTCGCCTGACGGTGAGTCTCGGCTTGCAGTGTCGTGAAGTGGGTGAAGGACGGATCGCCGAGCTGTTTAATCAGCTGCTAATGGAAGCGGATGACCTGTTAGTCAACGCCAAGCAGGCCGGGCGCAATCGTGTTTGCGTGCAAGCGCTGCCTGACGGCGTGTGATAAGAAAATCCAATGGTCTTTTTGCTTGAGTTAAATATTAGTTAAAAACATAGTGATGTGGTCATTATCAGGGAGCAACCCATGGCCACACCTATTTCACTTCGCACGCTTACGCGTGAATCCATTCTTGAACATCTTCCGCAATTAAATGAAATCCTCGCCAGCTGCGTTAACGGCGGGGCTTCGGTCAGTTTTATGCAGCCGTTTTCACCGGACACCGGCGAGCGCTTCTGGCAGCGGATGGCGCAAAGCGTCGCTGCCGGCGAGCGGATTGTGCTGGCGGCCGAAAACCAACAACGGCAGATAGTGGGGACCGTCCAGTTGATTATCGACCAGCCGGAAAACCAGCCGCATCGCGCCGATGTCGCCAAGCTTTTGGTTCACCAAAATGCGCGCCGGCAGGGGATCGCCGGGTTACTGATGAGCGAGCTTGAGGCTATTGCACTGGCGCACGGGAAAACCGTGCTGGTGCTGGATACCGCCACCGGCAGCGGCGCGGAGAGCTTCTATCAGCAGTGCGGCTGGCAAAAAGCGGGAGAAATTCCGCAGTTTGCCTTAATGCCTGACGGGGAAATGACGGGCACCACGCTGTTCTATAAGATCCTCCCGGTGACCGAATAAAGCGAAGAGGTTTGATCAAAACGGGGTTTTGCCAATCATAAAACCTGATAACTTATTGGACCAATTACTCAGGTTGTATGACTACTCTAAGAGGGAACCCATTGTGAAAACCTTAAACCGTCGTGATTTCCCCGGCGCGCAGTACCCTGAACGTATCATCCAGTTTGGCGAAGGTAACTTCCTGCGCGCGTTTGTTGACTGGCAGATTGACCTGCTTAACGAGCATACTGACCTGAATGCTGGCGTGGTCATCGTCCGACCCATCGCCAGCGATTTCCCGCCGTCGCTGAGCACTCAGGACGGCCTCTATACCACGATTATTCGCGGATTGAATGAAAAGGGCGAGGCGGTCAGCGATGCGCGTCTTATTCGTTCGGTAAACCGCGAAATTAGCGCCTACCACGATTACGATGAATTTCTGCGCCTGGCGCACAATCCGGACATTCGTTTTGTCTTCTCCAACACCACGGAGGCCGGTATCAGTTACCATGCGGGCGACCGTTTCGACGATGCCCCCGCGGTAAGTTATCCGGCGAAACTGACCCGGCTGCTATATGAGCGCTTCAGCCATTTTGCCGGCGCCGCCGATAAAGGCTGGGTTATCATCCCTTGTGAGCTCATTGATTATAACGGCGAGGCGCTGCGTGAACTGGTGCTGCGCTATGCACGTGAATGGGCGCTGCCGGCAGCTTTCGCCGCCTGGCTTGCAGAGGCGAACACCTTCTGTTCGACGCTGGTGGACCGCATCGTGACCGGCTATCCGCGCGATGAAGCGGAGCAGATTGAAACGCAGCTTGGCTATAACGACGCCTTTCTTGATACCGCCGAGCACTTTTACCTGTTCGTGATCCAGGGGCCGAAATCGCTTGCCGCCGAACTGCGCCTCAATAAATTACCGCTCAACGTGCTGATTGTTGACGATATCAAACCCTATAAAGAACGGAAGGTAGCGATTCTTAACGGCGCGCATACCGCACTGGTGCCGGTAGCCTGGCAGGCGGGCCTGGAAACTGTCGGTGAAGCGATGAACGACGTGGAAGTCTGCGCATTTGTCGAAAAAGCGATATACCAGGAGATTATCCCGGTTCTCGATCTGCCGCGCGATGAGCTGGAATCATTCGCCAGCGCGGTAACAGGACGCTTCCGCAACCCCTATATCAAACACCAGCTGTTATCCATCGCCCTCAATGGCATGACTAAGTTCCGTACACGTATCCTGCCGCAGCTGCTGGCAGGGCAGAAGCAAAGCGGTAAATTGCCACCGCGCCTGACTTTCGCGCTGGCGGCATTGATCGCCTTCTACCGCGGTGAGCGTAACGGTGAAGTCTACCCGGTTCAGGACGACGCGGAATGGATCGCTCGCTTTCAGACGCTGTGGGCGCAGCATCGCGATGGCCAGCTTTCAACGCAGGATCTGGTAACGTCGGTGTTGTCGGTAGAATCGCACTGGCAGCAGGATCTGACGCAGGTGCCAGGACTGACGGCGCAGGTAACGGCTAATCTGGATGCTATCTTACGTGACGGCATGCGCAGCGCCGTAAAACCGCTGTGCTAAACGCTCCTCTGCAATGACCCGGCATGCTGCCGGGTTAATCTCTTTCATTAGTTACAACATTCTGGTTGTTGTTAGCAGAAAACCGTTGCAGTAACATCGTACCGACATCGCTTCGCAGCGGGGAAAGGGATGAAATGTGCACTCGGCGCTTGAAGTCATTTTCAGAAAGCAAAATAATGACTTAACGATGATGTTTAGCGTGCGGAGATCCCATCAATGAATATAGACATACGTGAACCTACTGACCGGGATTACAGCGCCTGGCGAGTGTTATGGGAGGGGTACACGCAGTTCTATAATAGCCCGCAGCCGGAAACCGTCACCGAACATACCTGGCGACGTCTGCTGGATCCGCAGTCTCCGGTGATCGGTCGGGTAGCCGTGGTTGAGGGCGAGGTGCTGGGGTTTGCTATCTGCGTACTTCACGAAGGCACCTGGGTAACGACGCCTGTCTGTTATCTGGAAGACCTGTTTGTTGCACCAAAAGCCCGCGGGCGGGGAGTCGCGAGAACGCTGATTCGAACCCTGCAGGCTGAAGGTAAAATTCAGGGATGGTCGCGGCTGTACTGGCACACCCGTCACGATAATCCTGCACGCCGACTGTATGATGAATTCACCCCTGCGGACGATTATGTTCGGTATCTGATGAAGCTCTAGCTGTGCGACACAGGAGAAGCAGCATGGAAAAACGAATCGAAACTACCGTTAATCTGATTATGTTTCTGTCGTTACTGGCCACCGCCTGGGATCTTTCGCTGGTTCACGACTTCCCCTGGTGACATGCAGCGGCGCCGTCGGGCGCCGCTGGTACCGAACCTATTTGAGGTAATCCGCCATATACTCTTCGATCATTTCGCTGAAGCTGTGGTTGGCGCTAAACCCAAGACGCTGAGCATAGCGCGTGTCGAAATCGCCGGGCCACGAATTGACAATGCGTTCAATGGCGGCATCGGGGGTGAAGGTGATACGCTGCGCGACTTCACTGCCGGCAACCTGGCGCAACGCCGCGATCATCTGTTCGACGCTGACCGACAGCCCGCAGAGATTAATCACCCGACCGTCCGTCAACTGTGCTTCAGCCAGTTCATGCCCGTGAATTAAAGCCTTAATTGCGTTACGGGGCGATAACAGCCACAGACGGGTATCCGCCGCGACCGGGCAAACGGCGGATTCCCCATTAAGTGGCTCGCGGATAATACCGCTGGCAAAACTCGATGCCGCCTGATTGGGCCTCCCCGGGCGCACGACGATGGTGGGCATGCGCAGGCTTCTGCCATTAAGCCAACCGCGACGGCTGTAATCCGCCAGTAACAGATCGCAAATGGCTTTTTGCGTGCCGTAAGAACTCTGCGGCAACCATACCTGTGAATCGCACACTTTTTCCGGCAAGTCGCCGCCGAATACCGCCACCGAACTGGTGGTCACCAGTTTGACGTTCTTCGGCAACTGACGCAGATGCTCCAGCAGTTGACGGAAGGCATCAACGTTGATTTTCATCCCCAGCTCGAAGTCTTGTTCAGCCTGGCTTGAAACGATGGCGGCTAAATGGAAGACGCTATCGACCTGCGCTGGAATCGCGCTACGTAACCATTCGCTATCGCTGATGTCGCCGGTTAATACCTGTAAACGGCTATCGTCGATCCCCTGTAACGCCACGCGGTCGATAGCGATCAGTCTACTGATTTCTTGCGTTTCGCCCTGCGGGTTGCTCAACGAACCGCGCTGAAGCAGCGCCTTGACCAGTTGGGTGCCGAGAAATCCGGCGGCGCCGGTGACGGCAATCGTTAATGTATTATTCATGGTGATTTTCTCAATATTATTAATGGTTAACCATACGGGCAGGAATACGGAATATCGCAGCAGCGCCGATAAACAGCGTCGCGGAGATGATTAAGGTGCCGGTTAGCGTCGAATGGGTCATATCGGTGAGCAGGCCCATAATCCACGGGGCGACAAAGCCGGCTAGATTGCCAAAGGAGTTGATTACCGCGATACCGACCGCGGCGGAAGCGCCGCCAAGAAAGGCCGTCGGCAGGCTCCAGAAGAGTGGTAGGGTGCTCAATCCGCCGGCGGCGCCAATTGTTAAACCGATCATCGCAATCACCAGATCGTGGCTGAACAGCGCCGCAATAATCATCCCCAGGCCGCTCATGACGGCGATGGCGGCGAGATGCCAGCGACGTTCTCTATGTTTATCGGCGCTGCGCGAAGCGGCAATCATGGTGACTATCGCTGCGGCATAAGGAATAGCGGTTAACAATCCGACTTTCAGCACATCGCCTTCACCGGCGTTATGAATCAGCGTTGGCATCCAGAAACTGACGGTATAGAACCCGGCAATCAGGCAGAAATAGATAAAAGTCAGTAACCAAACCTTCGGATTCTTCAATACAGCCAGCATTGAACCATGCTGTTCGGTCTTATGGCTGCCATCGCTGCGCAGTCGCGCCTCGAGCAACGCTTTTTCGTCATCTGACAGCCATTTCGCCTGAGAAATGCGGTCGGTCAGCAGAAATATCACCAGCACGCCAATCAGCAGAGATGGCGCGCCTTCAATAATGTACAACCACTTCCAGCCAGCGAGGCCGCCGTACTCATGAAAATGGCCCATAATCCACCCGGAGAGCGGAGCGCCGAGGATCCCGGAAAGCGGTACGGCGGTAGCAAAGAGGGCGAACATCCGCCCGCGGCGATAGCTGGGGAACCAGAACGAAAGATACAGAATTACCCCGGGATAAAAGCCAGATTCCGCCACGCCTAAAAAGAAGCGCACGGTATAAAACTCCAGCGGCGTGCGCACAAATGCCGTCAGCGGCGCAATGAGCGCCCAGGAAATAAGTAAACCGCCAAGTAAACGTCTGGCGCCAAAGCGATGAAGGATCATATTACTGGGAATTTCAAAAAAGAAAAAACCGATGAAAAATATTCCCGCACCGATACCGTAAACGGTGTCTGAAAATGCCAGATCGCTCGACATTTGTAATTTAGCGATACTGACGTTGATCCGGTCAAGATAGGCCAGAATATAGCAAATCATTAATAAGGGCAGCGTGCGGCGGACGACTTTCTTCCACACTAACTCTTCATTTATGGCAGGCGCAACGCCCTCCAGACTCAACGCAGAGTGGTTTGACATAGTTCTATCTCCGAAAAATGAGCGCGCATCGGCGCTCACTGAGGCATTGATATTATGTAGGTTTTAGTTATTTAACCAGGTTTGCGCCCAATCCAGTCCGGCTTGCGTTCCGGCGCGAGGACTATATTCCGCGGCGACGTAACCATCATATTTTTCCTGCTCGAGTACGGCGAAAATCCATTGATAATCCACTTCGCCGTCAATCGGCTCCTGGCGCGCCGGTACCGACGCAATCTGAATATGGCCGATATACTCTTTATAGTTTTTCAATAAATACGTTAGATTGCCATCGACCTGCTGGGCATGGAAAATATCAAGCTGCAGTCGAATATTGTCGCGGTCCGCCTGGCGAATATATTCCATCGCCTGATATTGGCTGGAAAATAAATAACCCGGACGGGTGGCGGGCGATAAACCTTCAAGCAAAATGGTGATGTTATGCGGTTTGGCCAGATCCGCCGCATAGCGTACGTTGTCAATAAACGTGTCCGCACAGTGCTGCCGATCGAACCCTTCGGTGACGCCCGCCATAACATGTATCGCCGGGCACTGCAGAGCCGCAGCATAGTGAATGGCTAAATCAATGGCTTTGCGGGCTTCCTCTTCACGGCCAGGTAAAGCCGATAATCCCCATTCGCCGCGTGCGGTATTGCCTGCCGGAGTATTAATGCCGATAAGCTTGAGGTGATGTTTCTCTAATTCGCGGGCGACGGTCTCTACGGGATATTCGTAAGGGAACCACATCTCAACGGCATTAAAACCGGCTCTGGCCGCCAGGGAGAAGCGCTCCAGAGGCGGATTTTCGCCGAATAACATCGATAAATTGGCAGCAAGTTTCAACATTATTGCATTCCTCGAAGCACAGTCATTTGTTGATGATCGAGATAGTTCACCGGGCTGTTTTTCAACGTGAAGAACAGGCGGGCGGACGCTTCCATCTCTTCCAGATTGTCGGCGGCATCGCGTAGCGATTTGCCCACCACCACCGGGCCATGATTAGCCAGCAAAAAAGCCTTATGCTTCGCGGCGCGTTCGCCGAGCCATTGGCCAATCTGCGGATCGCCAGGGCGGAAATAGGGGACCAGCGGTATTTCGCCGACCCGCATGACCACATACGGCGTACAGGCCGGCAGGGTATTAGCCGGGTCCAGGTCCTGCAGGCAGGATAGGGCCGTCAGGTAATGGCAATGCAGATGGACGACGGCGCGACACTGCGGATTGTTGCGGTACAGCGCGAGATGAAAACTCACCTCTTTTGAGGGTTTTAAACCCGAGAGCAATTCACCGCTCAGAGTCACGTGCGACAATTCTTCGGCGTTAAGCTCGCCAAGACAGGAGCCTGTCGGGGTGGCCAGAATCGTGCCGTCAGCAAGCTGGACGGAAAGATTGCCAGCCGAACCGGTTGCATAGCCGCGATTAAAGAAAGAGCGAGCGATAGAGACCATCTGTTGGCGTAAGGATGACTCGTTCATGCGCAAGCCTCCGCGGTCTGCGCGCGGGCAAAGAAATTGTCATCGCCAAAATTACCCGATTTGAGCAGCAGGAAAAGCGGCCGGGAATCTGCCTTGATCCATGGAACGCCGGGTGAGACCGCGGCGCCAATAGTGAAATGGCGAATATCAAGCGCTTGCGTTACCGCGCCGGAGGTCTCTCCGCCCGCGACGATGAACCGGCTCACGCCTTGCTGCGCAAGTTGTTTTGCTAATTGAGAAAACAGCGTCTCAACGATCAACCGACTTGGCTCGGCGCCATAGCGCTGTTGGATGTTGTGCAGCTCTGCGACCGAAGTCGTGGCGTAAACCATTGGCGCCATGGCCGCGTCGGACTGCTGGTGCAGCCATTCAACGATCTGACCGCAATACTCATCAAGCGTCCAGCGTTTATCAAGCAAACCTGCCACGTCCACGGCCAGCGCTGGCGCCAGTTGGCGGTATTTTTCCACCTGTGACTGAGTTCTCATAGAGCAGGACCCGGATAATACTACCGTACAGGCCGCTGGCGTGGTGACGCTAAAGGGAAGGGAAGGCTCGGTGGCGTTGGCCCAGCAACGCGCGAGACCCGCGGCTAAGCCGGAACCACCGGTAACCAGCTTCATATCGTGCAACGCTTGCCCCTGAATTTGCAGATGTTTCTCGTTTAATGCGTCCAGCGCGATATAGCGATAGCCCGCGGCGGATAGGGTTTGGAGCGCGTCGCGCACGGCTGCCTCGCCGGATTCCAGAATCTGTACATTGATAAGGGCGCATGTGCCGCGTGACTGACGTTCCATTAAACGGCGCAGATCGCTGTCATCCATGGGATTGACCGGATGGTTGCGCATACCGGACTCCTGTAGCAGGCGGTCTTCTACGAATAAATGTCCCTGATACACCGTACGACCGTTAATAGGCAACGCCGGGGAGATAATCGTGGTTGCGACGCCCAGCGCATCCATTAAGGCATCGGTTACCGGGCCGATATTCCCCTTTCTCGTGCTATCGAAGGTAGAGCAGTACTTAAAATAAAAACGATCGCACCCCTGTTGTTGCAGCCAGTGCAGCGCATTAAGTGACAGCGTCACAGATTCTTCGGCTGGTACAGAACGTGATTTTAGACTCACGACTAATGCGCGCGCATCGCCCTGGTAATCTTCACCGGGGACGCCGCTAAACAGGCTGGTCGCTATTCCGTTATTAGCCAGAAAACTGGCGATATCCGTCGCGCCGGTAAAATCATCGGCAATTATGCCTGCTCTCATATCCTGTCCCCTCATACAGCGAGTGTTAATTTACGGTATTATCTGTTGTTAAATGTTAATATCAATGATTGAGGTGATGAATACAGCGACGACGATCACAATAAATAACATTTATTATCTATTTTTCACATTAACAGGCACTGTTAATCCAGTGTACAGCCTTGGATGATGTGATAAAATGTGAAAATATGAGATAGCGAGACACCATCAGGAGAAATCGATGCTGCCATTGGAGAGACAAGAGAAGATATTGGAAATCATTAAAGACAAAGGGGTGGTCAGCGTCGTCGAACTGGTCGAGGCGCTGGGCGTGTCGCATATGACAATCCGGCGCGATATTCAGCGCCTGGAGCAGCTTAACGTGCTGGCCAGCGTATCGGGGGGTGTGGCACTTCCGCAACGAACCCGCCTGCTGAATGAACCTTCGCATCGCGATAAAACGCTTATGTTTCCCCAGGAAAAGGAGGCTATTGGCCTGGCGGCGCTTAAGCACATTCCTGCCAACAGTACCGTCTATCTGGATGCCGGGACCACGACGCTCGCGCTGGCCGAAAACCTGGTTGAGCGTCAGGACTTGCTGATCATCACCAATGATTTCGCCATTGCCAATTTGATGATTGAACGCGGGCAATGTGAATTGATCCATACCGGCGGACGCTTATGCCGTGAGAATCAGTCGACCGTTGGCCACCTGACGGCAAAAATGCTGGAGAACCTGTTTATCGATGTCGCGTTTATTTCGGCGTCATCATGGAATTTGCGCGGACTGTCGACGCCCAACGAAAATAAAGCCATCGTGAAACAGACCGTGGCGAAGGTAAGTGAAAAATGTATCCTGCTAAGCGACTCATCAAAATATGGAAAAATGGCGAATTACCTGATCCTGCCGCTGAGCGAGCTTGATGTCATCATCAGCGATGACCGGCTTAGCAGCAGTGTGGTAAATCAGCTGAATGCGCTTAACGTTGATGTCGAACTGGCGACTACGCGTTAACCAGGCGTCGCGCGACAATAAACAGCCGCGGGAACAATAACAATACCTTTCCGTTACACTGTAACGGATAATGTTGTTGTAACAGCGTCAGATAACGCTCTAAAAACACGTTCTTTTCTTCTTCATCAAGATTTTGCAGATACGGGCGCAGACCGGTCGCCTGCAGCCAGTCAACGATCGCCTGGTGCGATTCCAGAGGGTGATAATAGGTGGTGCGCCAGATGTCCACCTCGCAACTGCTGTTGCTCAGCATGTCGTAATACTGCTGGACGCGGGGGAGCGGCTGTCGGCCACTTTCCGGAAATCCCAGTTCTTCAGCGACCTGACGCATCAGGGTATGAGAGGGCTCTTGCCAGTTATCCGGCATCTGAACCGCCAGAACGCCGCCATCGCTTAACTGACCGGCCAGTCGCGGGAACAGCGTTTGATGGTCTGTGAGCCATTGTAAAGAGGCATTGGCATAGATCACGTCTGCGGGCTCAGATGGCTGCCAGTCTTCTATATTTGCGGTGATAAACTCACAATCGGGAAGCGCTTGCGCCGCCTGTGCCAGCATGGCGGCGGAATTATCAACGCCAATAATTCGCGCTTCAGGCCACGCCGCACGCAGTAAGGCCGTGCTGTTGCCTGGACCGCAGCCCAGATCCACAGCCAGCTTGACCGGCTGTTGCGCAATACGCGCCGTTAACTCAGCCGCCGGTCGGGTGCGCTCATCAGCAAATTTCAGATACAGCGAGGGATTCCAGTCTGCCATAGATAACCTCATGTTAACGATCCGCGTCTATCAGCATAGAGGACGTAGCGCGGTTGTGAAGCTGTTTTTTTAGTGACAGCGTCACTTTTTTTCGGGGCGAAGGGTGCGGCGCCCATCACACAGATTGCAGGGTTTCTTCGTTACACTGGTAGTGCATATATAACAGGGATGAATGAAATAATGGCCTTAACCATCAGGGTATTGCTGGAAAATCGCCTTGCAGCGCAGGCCGATCCGGCGTTGACAGCCAAAGCCGGACTTAGCCTGCTCCTTGAAGATGAAACCAGCAAAGTGCTGTTTGATACCGGCCCTGACGGCAGTTTTCTTAAGAATGCGCAGCGGATGGGGATTAAACTGGATAACTTGACCGCGGCGGTATTATCACACGGCCATTACGATCACTGCGGTGGCGTCCCCTGGCTGCCGGAGGGGAGCCGAATTATTTGTCATCCACTGCTTACCCAACCGCGCTATGCCGCTATCAGCCTTGGCCGGCACGTACGCAAAATCAAAAAACTCTCGCTTGAGCTCGACTATTCCCGCTTTCGCATGGAATGCTACCGGCAGCCGTTTGCCATCAGCGAACGTCTGTTGTGGTCGGGCGAGATCGTGGTAAACCGTCCGCAATCCTTTGGCGTTTTAGCCAGCTCGCCGTTAACGCCTGATTATATCGTCGATGAAGGCGTCCTTATTTATCTTTCCGACCACGGTCTGGTCATCATTTGCGGCTGCGGACATCGCGGCGTAGAGAACATTGTGCGGCATTGTCAGAATATCACCGGCATCGAGCGGGTCCACGCATTGATCGGTGGGCTACACCTGCGCGCCGCATCCGTCGCCAGGGTCTGGCAGGTCCGAAGTTATTTACAGCAGCTGCAGGTGGAGAAAATTTTGGCCTGCCACTGTACCGGCGCCTGGGGAAAACTGTGGCTCGCCGGCGCACAGGCGCCGGCTACAGGGGATATTTTGCAGCTAGCTTAATAAGGATCAGTCGGCATCTTTCAGCATTTCGGCGCGCCGGGCGGTGGCATAGACGAATTCCAGCATCGGCTCAAGGTCAGTATCATGACCGGCCTGGATAATTTTTCCGCGTAGCCATTCGATTTCGCTGGTGATATCCGGGTGAAAGATGTTGTTGTCCTGCGCTTTACGCAACCATTTGAGAAGAAAGTTATTTTTCCCTCTCGCTCCGCCCGATTTTTTCGTTTTTACGTGGATTTTCAGCGCGACCAGAATGCAGTAGTAAAAATGAACGCGCTGGTTGAAACTTTGATGCATGTCGGTATTTCCCGCCAGGGTAAGCCGCTCGCCGCATCAGGCGACGAGTCGAATGGAGCCAGGTCACGGGGGGATCGTTTTGTTGACGACCTCTATCACTGCACCCGTACCGCCCGGCATCCAGGACTGGATGCTCGCGGAATGGTGGCACGGATATTAAAGCGTCGTCAATTATTGATTAAATTGTTACCAGTATCATGATTAATCGGCATACATCATACGTTCGCCCTGGTCTGTTGTATTTTGATTAATGGTGGATACCAGACCGGCGCACTATTCACTTCGGACATACGGCGGGCTCCTTCATCTGAATGGGGTCTTTAACCGGATAAGCCGGACTGCCGTAATCGGCGCACCTTGTTGTGACTTTTACCTGGTCACAGGGCTGGAAATGCACGGTGATGCCGCAGGTTTTGTCTGTGGAGGTATAGGGCGGGAGTGGCACGATGCGTGAATGCTGTTTTTTCATCCGCCTGATTTTTGCGAACCATTCCCTATTTTTAGCACTGTACTCATCCCAGGCACGATTTCTGTCTTTTTGAGACATCCCTGTGGTATTGGGTGGGATGGGTTTGGGTTCTGTCATATCAAGAGTGCTACCCAGACCTGTTTCCCAGTCTATCCTGACGGTCATGCCGGGTTTCCATGACGGCGGTGCGCGGTAACAGCATCCGCCGCCTCCCCCCTGAAAGGGGCCTATGGCATCAAGACCGGACTGTCCGTTAACGCTGAAATGATTAATCGCCCATTTGGTATGGTTGATGGCTTCGATAGTGCCTGCAAATGCGACGGGAGAGCCGGTAAGCAGCAGAACGACACCGGTCAGCAAAGTCCTGTAATAGGGATTCATCCATAATTCCTTTTATTCAGGGATGGGGCATGATTTTAATGCCTACTATTTGTAAGGATTCTCCTCTGTTTTTTTCTGAAAATCAAAAAAACAGGCTTAACGCGAGTTTTAGTTACACTGAACTTCGGATTCCTCGACGAACCCAAAGCAGCAGGATAAACGCCATGGCGACGACCACCGCCGCCAGTAGGTACAGCGTATCGAGCGCATAATAACCCGCCACCCAACCGGCCACCGGGCCGGTCAAACCCAGCGCCAAATCGAGAAAGGCTGAATAGGTACCCAGCGCCGTACCCTGGTTTTGTTCTTCTACCTGTTTCACCGCCTCGACGCCCAGCGCCGGAAAGACCAGCGAGAAACCAGAACCGGTGAGGAATGCGCCGATACCGGCGATCCACGCCGACGGTGCCTGCCAGATAATCAATAACCCAAGACACTCTACTACGAAGCAGACAAGCGACACCGGCACGCCGCCGTAGCGGGTAATGGTGTTGCCAAGGATCAGGCGTATACAAATGAAACCGATGCTGAAAAGAGAGAGGGTGAAGGCCGCGCCTTGCCAGTGGTGAGCCGAAAAATAGAGGGTAATAAAGGTGGCGATAACGCCAAAGCCGACGGTACCCAGCGCCAGTCCCAGCCCGTAGGGCCAGATTCTGCGCACTACCACATGGAATGGCGCTCTCACTCCGGCGGTCACGCTGACATCCTGGCGGGTACGGGCGAAGAGTAATCCAATTAGCGCAACCAGCACCACCACTACGGCAAAACCGCTGATGCCAAAATAACTATTGAGCATCACCCCCAGCGGCGCGCCGACGGCCATTGCCACGTAGGTCGCGACGCCATTCCATGAAATCACCCGCGAGGTGTGAATCGCGCCAACGGTTTTAATGCCCCATAACGTTGCCCCGGTGGCGGTAAAGCTCTCTCCCACGCCGAGGAAAACCCGGCCAATCAACAGGGCACTGACGGCGAGAAGCGGTATAGCTTGCAACATCACCGCCGCGAGGGTGAAGAGTCCGCTTAACATGCAGCAGATGATGCCGAGGCTAACGACCTTTTTTGGCCCCCAGATATCGGTATAGCGGCCAGCATGCGGGCGGCTTACTAGCGTTGAAATGTACTGCAGGCTGATAACGACTCCGGCGATTAGCGTACTGTACCCGAGCTGGTAGTGGATGTAGCCGGGAAGCACCGCCAGCGGCAGGCCGATGGAGAGATAGCAGATACAGGTGAAGACAACGATGGAAATAATTCGCAGGTTAAGCTGAGTGGTGCTGACAGAAGTAGTCATAACGCTAAGTGTTTAAAACGAAAGGGAGGTTAAGCATAGCGCAAGCGCGGCGGCTCCGGCGAGCGGGCGAGCATTTTATGCCAACGCTCGGTTCATTTATTGGCAAAATGACCGATAATATAGCTATACAGATGATAAATAACGCCCATATTATTTCTTAGAGTGATACCTGAGTTTGAAAGGGAAATGGATGAGTGGCCAGTCTTAGGATGGAGCACGGCAACCTATTTGCTTCCCGGAGGTCATCGCGATGAAAAAATTACTTATATTGCTCATTGTTTTTGCTGTATCCGCCTGTTCAGGAGGTTCCTCATCATCCTCGGGGATGGCGCCGGGTCAGGGCCTTGATTCGCAGACCTGCATGAACGACACCATTGACGCTAACAGCGCCTGCGGCCATTCGGTCGCGCCACAGTTTAATTGATGATAAAGACAGCCTGAGAGAGGAACTCGCCTCAAATCAGGCTGCCGACTATTTTAACGGGCAAAGCGCTTCGAACCGATCACGCAGAAAATGATGCCAAGCGTGACGACAACCATCAACGGGCTCACTGATTCATGAAGGAGTAGTGCCGCCAGCGCCAGGCCGAAAAAGGGCTGCAATAGCTGGAGTTGACCGACCGCCGCAATACCGCCGATTGCCAGTCCCCGATACCAGAAGATAAAACCTATCAGCATGCTGAATAACGAGACATAGGCCAGCGCGGTCCACGCAGACGCACTGATACCACGGAAACTGACGGGAAGCGTTAACCCGCAGGCTAGCACCATCAGGGGCAGGGACAGGAGCAGCGCCCAACAGATGACCGCCAGCCCGCCAAGCTCTCGGGTGAGGCGCGCCCCCTCGGCATAACCCAATCCGCAGACCACTACCGCCGCCAGCATCAGCAGGTCGCCTGAAATGGACATCCCGGTGTTACCGGCCAGCGCGAAACTGGCTACCAGTATGCTGCCCAGCAGCGAGAATCCCCAAAAGGCAGGGCGCGGTCTCTCACCGCCGCGGATCACCGCGAAAATCGCCGTCGCTAGCGGCAATAACCCAATAAAAACAATTGAGTGGGCAGACGTCACCCGCTGCAACGCCAGTGCCGTCAGCAGCGGAAAGCCGATGACCACGCCGCCGGCAACCAGCGCCAGTGAACGCCATTGTCCCGCTTGCGGGCGCGGCAGGCGTAAAAGCCAGATCAGGCCCAGCGCAAGCCCCCCGGCAATCGCCCCACGGCAGAAAGTCAGGAAAAAAGGATCGAACTCCTGCACGGCGATGCGGGTGGCGGGTAGCGAGCCGCTAAAAATAGCGACGCCGATAAAACCGTTTATCCAACCGGATATAGAAGTGGAAGCGCGACGGTTGTGCACGTGTGACCTCTTTGTAGTGATAGTTAAGGTGGTTGACCGGGTCGATAGTAGGTCGCACAATCCATGACAATCAAATAATTGTCATGGATACAATGACGATGAAAAACCGCTATAAATCTCTGGTTGATCGCTATGCGGCAGCCATCCGCAGCGGTGCGCTGGCGGCTGGCTGCCAGCTGCCGACCCATCGGCAATTGGTCGTTGAACACGGAATTTCTCTGGCTACCGCGACGCGGGTCTACCGTGAACTGGCGTTAATGGGGCTGGTCAGCGGCGAAACGGGTCGCGGGACTTTTGTGCGTGAACTGAGCTTGCCGCCGGGGCTGGGTGTCGATCAGCACGCCATTGCCCCGGACATGATCGATCTTAATTTCAACTCTCCGGCGTTGCCGGAACAAACCGTTCTCCTGCGCGAGGCATTAAAAAAACTCTCTGGCGCGGGCGATCTGGAGGCGTTGTTACGCTATCAACCGCACGCCGGACGCATGAGCGAACGGGAAATAGTGGCCCAGCATCTTACCAGACAGGGTATGGCGGCCAGCGCCGGGCAGGTCGCTATCGTTAACGGCGCTCAGCATGGGCTGGCGGTCACGCTCGGCGGCCTGCTGCGTCCCGGCGATGTGGTTGCGGCAGATGCCTTGACCTATCCGGGATTTCGCGCCCTCGCCAGGCTCTATCAACTTGAACTGGTTGCTATCCCGCACACAGCGCAAGGGCCGGATCTCGACATGCTTCGCAGCCTGTGTGAAAAACGGCGGGTAAAAGCGATTTACACCATGCCGACGCTGCATAACCCTCTCGGCTGGGTAATGAATCTGGCGCAGCGTAGCAAACTGGTTGATATTGCCCGCCAGTTCGATTTGTTCATTATTGAGGATGCCGCCTATGCGTGGTTGATCGAGAACGCGCCGCCGCCGCTGATGTCGCTGGCGCCTGAGCGTACGGTCTATGTGTGCGGTTTTTCAAAAAACATCGCCACCGGTTTACGGGTTGGCATGGTGGTATGCCGCGAAGCGTTAATGCCGGCGATAGAGCGGACGATCCGCGCCACCAGCTGGAATACGCCGGCCTTAACGACGGCGCTGGTCTGCGGCTGGATCCAGGATGGGACGCTGGCCCGGCTCGAAACCATAATGCGCGCAGATGCGCGGCGGCGGCAGGCCATCGCCCGTCAGGCGTTGGCTGGCTTACCAATGATCGGCAATGAAAATGCCTGGTTCCTTTGGCTGCCGTTGGGCGAGGAGATCCGCGCCGATCGCGTCGTGAAACAGCTGCTAACCATGAATATCGCTATTTCCACCGCCGAACCTTACAGCGTCGGTCGTGATGTGCCGCATGCTTTGCGTCTGGCGCTGGCGTCACCGAGCCTCGATAAACTGAGCGCTGCGCTGAAGATGATGCGGCCTATTATCGAGTACGGCGTTTAACGGCCGTGCGCTTTTGACAACCATCCTTCGTCGCTAACCGAAGTATCCTCTGGTTGGTGCTTTTACTCTTTGCCCTGGCGCGGCGGCTTGCTCGTCGCATCATGCTAATACATAATAAAAAGAGAATTAAAATTAAATAATATTCTCTTTTTGAGATTAAATTGTGCAAGGGGTAACGCAGATGCGACAAATCAGGCCGCAGATAAACGCTTTCTTATTAGCGCTGGCAGGGGCGACGGTATTAATGATTGGTATGGGTTACGGCCGCTTCGCCTTCACCGGGATCCTGCCGGTGATGTTAAGCGATCAGATCCTGACGCTGCGTCAGGGGAATCTGGCCGCCTCCGCTAATTATGCCGGGTACCTGCTGGGGGCATTGTTACTGGCGAAGGCAAAGCCGGAGCAGGCGACCAGAATGAATATTGTCTCGGTCATTCTGACGCTAATTTGTCTGGCGCTACTGGCCTGGCTGCGTTCGCCGCTGGCTATCATTATCCTGCGCGGGTTGGCCGGGGTACTCAGCGCGGTAACGCTTATCTCCGCCTCGTTATGGCTACTGCAACATATGAAACATCATAACGGCGCGCCGGTACTGTTTGCCGGTGTCGGGATGGGGATCTTTTTGTCGGCGGAGTTTATTGCCGCCGGTAAAGCGCTGGCGTTTAGCAGTCAGCAAATCTGGCTACTGTGCGCCATCACGGCGACGATACTGTTTTTATGCGCCTTGCGCGGATTATTAAGCCCGGCGGATTCGCTGCTGGCGTTAAACAGCGGGCCCGCAACAACGATGCCGAGCGACAATGGGCGCACGAGCGATGCGGTAAAATTGCTGCTGATTTATGGTCTCTCGGGCTTCGGCTACATCATCACCGCGACCTATTTGCCGCTGTTTTTGCACGGCGCGCTCTCGGGTATCGACCCGGTGCACCTGTGGGCGGTATTTGGTCTCGCGGCGGTACCTTCCTGTTTTATCTGGCACCAACTCGTGCTGAAAATTGGCTATCAGCGGGCATTTTGTAGCAATCTCGTTATTCAGGCCTTCGGCGTGGCCTTACCGGCGTGGAGCCACTCATTCACATTTTGTTTGTTGAGCGCGCTGCTGGTTGGAGCGACCTTCCTTGGGACGGTAACCATCGCCTTGTCAGAGGGCAAGCGGCTAAATCAGGCGGTAAAATTTAATATGATCGCCGCGCTAACGGCGACTTACGGCGTCGGACAGATAATCGGGCCGCTGGTCGCCGATGGTTTATACAGCCTGACGGGATCGTTTAACCCTTCACTATTGACGGCCAGCGGCGTGTTGCTGGGAGCCGCCGGGTTGGTTGCCTGCGGCCGGCGCCAGCAATAACTGGCGCAGGGCGTCGAGAATCGGCGATACATACCCGCGGCGCCAGATAAGCTGGGTGGCGGCCTGGGTGACGTATTGCGTCTGGCAGCCTGCGGGTAGCGTGAGCAGGGCCAGAACGCTTTCCGGGAGCAAACAGGCGTAGCGGCCGGTGGCGACGTTGGCCATCATCGCGTGATAGGAGCTGACATCGACGATGTCCACGTGCGCTCCCGTCTGCTGCAGATACTCGATGCCGTGCTGGCGGTAGGAACATCCTGTCGGGAAGGCGGCAAAACGGTAGTTGCGCCCCTCGACAGGGGCGATAAGGACCAGTTGTTCGATAAAAAGCGGGAGATATTCAAGCGTCTGTGGGCATTGAAGGCTGCCGTCCGGACCGGCCGGCAGTGAAACCAGCGCACAGTCCAACGTGGAGTTTTCGACCAGTTCAGTCAGCTGACGGGTGGGCATGGTACGCAATGTCAGGTCGGCGTCCGGGCAGCGTTGCTGAAACAAAGGCAATATGGCCGGCAGGCGGCTGGCGGCACAGGCTTCCATCGCGCCGAGCTTTAACGTTCCCGTTGGCCGTGCCGGGTGCAGCGCCAGTTTGGCCTCTTCGGCAAGGCTTAAAATTCGCCGCGCGTAGCTGAGGAAGTTTTGCCCGGCGGGAGAAAGCAGCATCTTCTTGTTTCCGCGTACGAAAAGCTCGGCTTCCAGCTCCTCTTCAAGCTGCTGAATGCGCGTGGTGATATTGGACTGCGCGCGGCCAAGTTGTTTCGCCGCCTGAGTGACGCTTTGGGTTTCGGCCACCAGCTTAAAGATCAGTAATGTGGTATGGTTCATATTTTTCTTCTCAATATGACAATATTGTTGATCTTAACATCTTAAAAAGAGATGGTTAATGCCTCACATCGCAAATTGCACAGGATCGCCAATGAATCAGCATTTACCGCGATTACTTAATATTCGTTATCCGATTATTCAGGCGCCGATGGCAGGGGTGTCGACACCGTCCCTGGCTGCAGCGGTAAGCAACGCCGGAGGATTGGGTTCGCTGGGGCTCGGCGCGTCGACGGTTACGCAGGCGCAGGCGCTTATTGAACAAACCCGGCAGCTCACCGATCGTCCCTTTAACGTCAACCTTTTCTGTCATACGCCGTCGCGCCGCGATGCCGTTCAGGAAGCGCAGTGGCTGGCGCGGTTGGCTCCGGCGTTTGCCCGTTATCACGGCACGCCGCCGAAACAGCTTAACGAGATTTATCAGACCTTCCATCAACATCAATCCATGCTCGATATGCTGCTTGAACAGAAGCCGGCGGTGGTGAGTTTTCATTTTGGCGTGCCGTCGTCAGAGGTTATTCGCCGATTCCAGCAACAGGGAACGGTGACGATGGCGTCCGCCACCTGCGTCGACGAAGCGCGATTAATTGCGCAAGCGGGTATTGATGTCGTTATTGCGCAAGGGTATGAGGCCGGTGGCCATCGGGGGATTTTTGACCCACACGGCGACGATCGTCAAATGAGCACCTTCACTCTGCTTCAGGCGCTAAAGCAGGCTGTCGATTTACCCATTGTCGCCGCCGGCGGCATTATGCATGGGGCGGCGATAGCCAGCCTGATGCAGCTCGGCGCGTCGGGCGTTCAGCTGGGAACCGCATTTTTATTGTGCCCGGAAGCGGGTATAGATAGTGGATATCGACAGGCGCTCACGCAAAATAGTGACGTTGTCACCTTTTTGACGGCGGCTATTTCGGGTCGGCCGGCACGTTGCGTTAAAAATAGCTGGCACGAAATCGGCGAAGGAGAAATTCCCGCCTATCCGCTCGCTTATGACGCCGGAAAAGCGCTGGCGACGGCGGCAAAAGCGCAGGGCGATCATGGTTTCGGCGCGCACTGGGCGGGACAAGGGGTGGCGATAATCCGCGAAATGCCGGCGGCAGAGTTGGTCAGGGTTCTCGTGGAGGAAGGCGGCCTGGAGTAGCCGCCTGCGAATGAGAGCTTAGCGGCGATGGGCAAGCTGTCGTACCAGCCTGTCGCCGATCATTTGTACGCCCTGGACCATCACCACCAGAATCAGCACCGTACCGACCATCACCTGATCGTTAAAACGCTGATAACCATAGCGAATCGCCAGGTCCCCAAGACCGCCGCCGCCAATGACGCCCGCCATGGATGAAAAACCAATCAGCATCACGATAGTCAGCGTGATCCCGGCAAGCAGGGTCGGTAGCGCCTCCGGCAGCAGCGATTTAAAGATAACGTGCCACAGATTACCCCCCATCGACAGAATGGCTTCAATGCGCCCGTAATCCACTTCGTCGAGCGCGTTTTCGGTCAGTCGCGCGAAGAACGGAAAAGCGCCGATGGTAATCGGCACGACGGCGGCGGTGCTGCCTAAGGTGGTGCCGATAATCAAACGCGTGAAGGGGATCAGCGCAATGAGCAGTACAATAAACGGCAGCGAGCGGCCAAAATTAATAATCGCCCCCAGCAGCGCATTCAGTTTCGGCATCGGCGCCAGGCCGTTGCGACGGGAGACAAACAGTAACACGCCGACCGGCAGGCCGATTAAAATGGTAAACAGCGCCGCCAGCCCTACCATATAGAGGGTTTCCAGGCTGCCTTCCCACAATAAGGGCCATAAATCTTCCCAACTCATGCGACTACGCATAAAGGCCTCCCGTGAAAGCCGTGGCGGGCGAGGAAATCCTGCTCCGCCTGCGGATTATGCAGTAACGACTGACGTAATCTGGACCACGGCGCCACCAGCAGATCGGCGATTTTCCCGCTCTCGATGACTTCGCCATGCTCCAGCAGCGCCGCGTGATCGCACAGCGTTTTGACGACTTCCAGCTCATGGGTAATAAGCACGATAGTCAGATTGAGCCGCTGATTGATATCGGCCAGTAACGCCAGCACCGAGGCGGTGGTTTCCGGATCGAGGGCGCTGGTTGCTTCATCGCATAGCAGCACATCCGGGCCGGCCGCCAGCGCGCGGGCGATGCCGACGCGTTGCTTTTGACCGCCGGAAAGCTGGGATGGAAAGGCGGTTGCTTTATCCGCCAGTCCCACTAACTCCAGCAACTCGAGCACGCGTTCGCGGCGCGCACGTTTCTCGACACCGGCGATTTCCAGCGGTACCGCGACGTTGTCAGCCACGTTGCGGGCATGCAGCAGGTTGAAGTGCTGGAAGATCATTCCGGTGCGCAGACGGTGCTGACGTAAACCGGCTTTGTCTAACTGAGTGATATCCTGCCCGTTCACCACAATCCGGCCCGCAGAGGGCCGTTCGAGTAAATTGAGACAGCGGATCAGCGTGCTTTTGCCTGCGCCGCTGCGCCCGAGAATGCCATAAATCGCGCCTTTCGGGATCTGCAGCGACACGTCGTTTAACGCCGGTCGGCCTGTTCCGGCATAGGTTTTACTCAGCCCGACGACCTCAATCATGATTGCGGCGCAACCGGGATAACCGAGCCGTTATAGTTTTTGCGAATAAACTCGGCAACCTGCGGCGAGGTGAGATCTTTGGCCAGCGCTTTAATGCGTGGGTCATTAGCCAATTGCGGCGTCGTCACCAGGATATTGGCGTAAGGGTTGTTGTTCGCGCTCTCCAGCCCTAACGCATCTTTCGCCGGTACCAGTCCCGCCTCCAGCGCGTAGTTGCCGTTAATGACCGCTAAATCGACATCGTCTAAGGAACGCGGGATCTGCGGCGATTCAATTTCGAGGATCTTCAGATGTTTGGGGTTTTCCACGATATCTTTCGGGGTAGCTAACGTGGTCGCCGGGTTGGTGAATTTAGCGCCGAGTTTGATTAATCCCTGGCTTTGTAGCAGGAACAAGGCGCGACTGAGATTGGTGGTGTTGTTCGGCACCGCGACGGTCCCGTTTTCCGGGACGGAATTAAAGTCTTTGTGCTTACGGGAATAAATACCCAGCGGTTCAATATGCACCGTAGCGGCGACGGCAAAGGTCTTACCCAGCGCTTTTTCCTGATCCTTCAGATACGGAACGTGCTGGAAGTAGTTGGCATCAACGTCGCCATTTGCCAGCAGCTCGTTGGCGTTAACGCCGCTGGTGAGTTCGACCACTTTGATATCGAGGCTGGGATCGATTTTTTTGATGTAATTGAGGATCTCAGCGTGTGGTACCGGGTCAGCGGCAACGCGCAGCGCGGCAGCCTGGGCGGATGTCCATGCCAGAGAAAGAGATAAAGCGACCCCTGCCAGTTTGAATGCGGCATATTTCATATTGTTATCCTTATTAAATTAAACGATCAGTTGCTCAGTACGTTCGCGAAAAACATCCTGGTAATAACGTTCGGCGACATCCGGGTGGGAACGCAGCCGCCCTTTGAGGTAATTCCAGCCAACATCCCGCAGCAGCGGATTTTGCGGATCGCTATCCGGGCCGAGCGCTTCCTGCGCCAGATGGGCGGGCAGGCGGTACACCGGCACCACGGCATCGAGCTGCGCGCCAAGAAAGAAGGCGATTGAGAGGCGTTCCTGTTCTGCCGGCGGCGAGACCACGCGATGAACGGTGGCGCGCAGGTAACCGTTAGTCGCCAGCTCAAGTAGCTCACCGATATTCACCACAAAGCTGCCCGCCAGCGGCGTGGCGTCGATCCAGTGCTCCGGCGCGACTTCCACCTGCAGTCCTTTTTGCTCGTCCTGTAACAGGAAGCTTAAGAATCCAGAATCTTTATGCGCCCCAACGCCTTGTGCGCTTTTGGTTTCACGCTGACCGGGGTAGCGAATCAGTTTGATATGTTCATTCGGCTTCTCGCCATACAGCGCGTCAAAGGCGTCGGCAGGTAACTGTAGCGCTTCGGCAAACGCGCGCAGCAAGGTGATCCCAACGCCGGTCATCGCCTGCTGCCAGCCCAGTAGGGTCGGTTTCAGCGACGGTAGCGCGGCGGGCCATAAGTTCGGTCCCTGCAGACGCTGCCAGCGTGGCGCGTTTTCGGCGAGAGTTAAAGCCGGGCGTTCGGCGCCGATGTCAAACTGTTCGCGCCAGTCTGGCTGGCCGCGAGTGAGCTCGGAAGCCGCGCGGTTATAGCCGCGAAAGTGCGGGGAATGAATCATCGCCACCTGCTGCTTTTCGCTATCATCAAGAGCAAAAAAGCGTCGCGCCTGGCGTTGAACTTCGGTTTGCAATCCGGCGTCCACGCCGTGATTAATAAGATAAAAGAAACCAATATCGCGCGCGGCCTGGCGGAGGTCGGCAAGAAAACCGCTCTTTTCAGCAGGGTTGGTATAGCGGGCCAGATCGAGAATCGGTAAAGTCGTGGCGTTCATTGTGTTCTCCGAGAACGGGGTACGGGTCATTGGCTATGAAGTGATTCTGGGTTCGGCAACAACAACGGCGCATGATGATTTCCTCTGTCGGGTAGATGCGCTCAGCTTGCCTTAGCGCAATTTTTTCGACCAATAACGTTCTTTTCTAATTTATGACCGCGGTGGGTTCAGTGCTTTTGCGAAAAACAGATAAGGAGAGGGGTTTCGGCGTAGCCGTTATTTAAAAAAAGTGGCGGGATGTTGCATGATGCCGCCGCGGTCCGTATGGTGAGCGAAATTTTTCATGCAGGAAAGACAATGCACACGTCAAAAGATCCGCTTCACGGCGTGACGCTCGAAGCGTTACTCACTGACCTTGTGGCCAGATATGGCTGGGATGAACTGGCCCGACATATCAAAATCAACTGTTTCAAAAGCGATCCGAGCATTAAGTCGAGCCTGAAATTTCTACGCCGCACGCCGTGGGCGCGTAAAGAAGTAGAAAACTTTTATCTCGATTCGCTGGAAGAGCTCATCGACAAACCCGCCGACGCTGGCCCGTGGGCCAACTGGCAGAAGAAGTAACGCTTATCAGGTTACCGCTTGTTCATTGACCCCATTGCGTAGCGCTCCCGGCGCTTTGCCGGTAATGCGTTTAAAGGCGCGGCTAAAGGCGGCGAGCGAGTTGTAGCCGAGGCGGAAGGCGACTTTTTCCAGCGCTTCGCCTTCATGGCTGATGTATTGTACCGCCAGGCGCATGCGTAATTCTGTCAGGTAGCGGGCCGGCGTGGTACCGGTGGCGGTGAGAAACCGTTCGGCGAACACCGAACGCGACAGGCCGGATTCGCGGGCTAAGTCTTCCACCTTCCAGTTGACGCCGGGCTGCTGATGCATAGCATATATCGCGCGCGATAGCTTCGGGTCGCGCAGTACCTGTACCCAGCCGGTAGCGTTACCGCAGCCGCATTCCACCCAGGCGCGGACGATCAGCGCCGCGACGACGTCGGCGAGACGTGCCAGAATGCCGGCATAGCCCACCTGACGCGTCAGGGATTCACGCTCCATTGCCGCCAGCAGCGGCTGGATTTCCGGGCGGGCGCTTAACAGGCTACTCACCAGCATTACCTCCGGCATGGCCCGAACCAGCGGCTGCATTCCGCCTAATTCAAAATCCATACAGGCGCTGAAGATAACCGCATTCTCTTCGGTATTAACGCAGCCTGCGTTTTTGATGCAGGAAACCGTCCCGCAGACCGGTTTGCTGTCGAGCTCCATCACGTTCACCCGCGCGGCTTTGCTATCTGAGAGCAGGGCGTGCGCATCGCTATTGGGAATGAACACCGCATCGCCGCTTTCAAGCGAGAACTCTTTACCGTTGCTCATTTGTAGCAGCAGCGGGCCGCGGCTGACAAAATGAAACTGCGCTTTGCCAGGAACCGAATTAAACTCCACGCCGAAAGGACGCGAGGTTTCAATCCGTCGGTATTTCACTCCCGACAGTCGCATGCCCTGTAACAGCTCGCTGGTCAGATCTAAGGTTTGCTGGCTCATCGTTTTTCCGGACGAATAATCAATAATTGCAGAGTATGTATCATATATCGTCTTAACGGAAGCCACTAAGCTTGGCGAATGTTAATGATTCTGGAGAGATGTATATGAGTTCTTGCATTGTCGCTGAAGAGAGCGCGATTAACGCCCGCCCGGCGTGGCGCGCCGTGTATGCGCTGGCGTTGGGAGTCTTTGGCCTGATCGTCGCTGAATTTCTACCGGCCAGTTTACTGACGCCGATGGCCAGCAGCCTGGGCGTGAGTGAGGGGATGGCCGGACAGGCGGTGACCGCCACGGCGTTAATCGCTCTGGTGACGGGATTATTGATTACCTCCGCTACCCGCAATATCGACCGTCGCTGGGTACTGATGTTCTTTTCCGTATTGCAAATCATCTCCAGTCTGATCGTGGCATTTGCCGGTTCACTGGAGTTCCTGCTGCTGGGGCGCTTGCTGCTTGGTATCGCTATCGGCGGCTTCTGGGCGATGTCGACGGCGACGGCGATGCGGCTGGTTCCGGCGGCGATGGTGCCGAAAGCGCTGGCGATTATCTTCTCGGCGGTGTCGATTGCCACCGTAGTGGCGGCGCCGCTGGGTAGCTATCTTGGCGCGCTCATTGGCTGGCGTAACGTCTTTATCATCTGCGCCGTACCGAGCCTGGTCGCGCTACTGTGGCAGCTATGGGTACTGCCGTCGATGCGCCCGGAGAGCGCTGGCAGCTTTAGTACGCTCTTTAAGGTACTGCGGCGGCCGGGAATGGTTGGCGGCCTGCTGGCTTCGATTTTGATTTTTGGCGGACACTTCGCTTTCTTTACCTATCTGCGGCCGTTTCTCGAAACCGTGGCGCTGGCAAGTGTAGAAGGGGTGTCGTTGATTTTGCTGGGGTTCGGCGTGGCCAACTTTATCGGCACCTCGCTTGCCGGACATCTGTTGGCGCGTAGTTTGCGTTTGACGCTGGCGCTGGTGCCACTGGCGATGAGCTTGCTGGCGCTGATGATGGTGCTGTATGGTCATATTGCGCTACTGGATGGCCTGTTGGTCGCCCTGTGGGGATTTGCATTCGGCCTGGTGCCGGTGGCCTGGTCAACCTGGCTTGCCACTACGGTACCGGATGAAGCGGAAAGCGCAGGGGGATTATTAGTCGCGGCGATCCAGCTGGCCATTAGCGCCGGGGCTGCCGGCGGTGGGGCAATATTTGATATCAGCGGCGCCAGCGGCGTATTTACCGGCAGCGGGCTGTTATTATTAAGCGCCATGCTGATTGTCTTTATTGGCGTCAGGGTGACGCCGCCGGTCAGAAACAATTAATGATTAAACGCGCCGACTGGCGCGTTTATTTTTCTTCAGGCGCAGCGAGTACTCATTTTATTATTATAAAACGAGCGGCTAATTGATGAGTTGAAAAACTTCTTACGCTTTCCCGCGTGAATGCGGTTGCTGGCCTCAGCGTTTTGTCAGGTGGTTTCCATCACGGATTGGGCGCTATGTTATTAATTATTCTGTTAAATAGCGTCTGTCAGTTGGTCAACGATAACTTTACCGCTGTTATCAAATTGGGTAATACGAAAATTAACGTTCCACGAGCGGCGAGTATTAAATTTATCAAACAGGGAGACGCGGCCTTTTTTCTTACCCTCTTTATTGAGGATCACCCACTCAGTCACTTCGGTATACTGCTGGCTAGGTTGATGACCGCTTTGTTGTTCAACTAATTGGTCTTCAGAATCCAGTTTTAAATAATCGCGTAACATTTTGCACCTCTTTGTTAATGTTTTTTTAACGTTACTCCTTTTTTTGATTCTTTCAATCTGAGTTTTTAATCGATGTGTGTGACTATTAGTTGGCGATCTAGCTGTTATATTTTTGCTAATCACTCTGCTGAATCCCAGGCTATTGTAACCATTCAGCACCAGACCGACCTACGGAAGCGAAGCGATGAATGCCTCATCCAGCGGAAAGAGGCCCGTTGGATGTGGCATTGATTACCCGGTTTTTGGGATTGAGGTTATTCATCGTGCTGATGAATATTACAGCACCGCTACGTACTTAATACCGTTATTGTTCTGTTTTAGCCTTTCCAGCGCCTGTGGGATCTCGTCGAAACTGACGCTTTCTATCGGCGGCATCATCAGTTCGCCGTGGCCAATTTGCTGCAGCATGTTTTCCCCGGCCTGACGTAATCGACTCCACTGCCTCTGGGTACCGTAAGGATGGATTGCCGCCAGCGCGACCTCATGCAATGAGATACTGGTAGTAAACGCCGGTAGCGGCGCGTGCTCGAGCCGGTCTTGTATACAGACCAGATGGCCGTAGTAGCCGAGCAACCCGGCAAGCGAAAGGGCATTTTGCTGATTTACGGTATCGAAAGCGGCATACAGCGATTTACCCGCCAGCGCGCGTTTTAGCTCCTGCGGCCAGGAAGTATGGTGATAATCAAAGGCCTGAATCACCCCACGAGCCAGTAGTTTCGCGTGATGCGTGGCGCTGGCCGTGACGTAGACGTTAGCGCCGCTCTCAATCAGTAATTGGCTTAGCAGACTGCCGGCAGCGCCGCCGGCGCCGCTGACCAGTACATTCTCGCCAGCCGGAAGGGGGATCTTTTGCGCTGCCTGCCACGCCGTCAGACCGGGGCACGGCAGCGCCGCAGCGGTGAGGTCGCTGATATGGTCGGGAACTGCAATCACCGCCTGGGCGCTGACTAACGTATGGCGGGCAAAGCTACCGTCAAAACGCAGGTCGGTGTGATACATCACACGAGTGCCGGGACGAAGGTGGCGGGCGTTGCGGCCAACGGCGGTAATCACCCCCATACCGTCGACGCCGGGGATCTGATCCTCCTGCCAGGCGTCGGAGAGACCGGCCATCAACTTCCAGTCGACCGGATTAAGACCAATGGCGCGGTTCTCGATTAGCACCTGATCGTCAGCGGGCGTGACTAATGTTTTCTCATGGCGTTCAAGCAGAAGCGGGGAGGCGTGCCTTTTCCACAGCCAGGCGTCGGTTTTTATCATTGTTTCTTCCTCTGGTGTTGGTGAGCGGTCCATTAAAACAAAATCAGAACTAAAGATAATTCCATAAATAGCAATTATCTATTGCGATTAGTGCTGTTTATCGCAATAGCATTCCATGAAACACTTTGCTCATATTTTCAACGTGATACCGCCCGGCGGTTGACGGAGTGACTCATGAGCATCGAAAAATTAACCCAGCAGCCGCTAACGATTGGCGTGGAACTGCCGCTGGACAATGACTGGTCGACAAGTGGACAGCTAAAACGGCAGCGCGACGGGCGACCGTTTGGCGTGCCGGATATGAGCGAGCACGCGCAGCGCATTAAACTGGCGGAAACGCTCGGTTTTCGCGCCGCCTGGATCCGCGATGTTCCGCTGTACGATCCGCAGTTTGGCGATGCGGCTAACGTCTTTGAAGCCTTTACCTACCTCGGTTATTTATCGAGTCTGACGCAAAATATTTTGCTGGGCACGGCGGCGGTTGTGCTGCCGCTACGTCAGCCATGGCTGGTACGTAAAGCCGCCGCCACGGTGCAGGCGCTCAGCGGCGACCGGCTGCTATTGGGCATCGCCAGCGGCGACAGGCCGGTCGAATACCCGCTATTTGGTGAAGACTACGCCAGCCGCGGCGAGCGTTTCCGTCACGGCGTGAGCGTGCTGAAGGGCGAGACCGATCGTCAGCTGGAGCCGGGCCTGGAGTTGCTGCCAGCCAAACCGACCCCGCCGCTGCTGGTATGCTGGTTTGGCGCAACAAACGGCGCAATGGGTAGGCAGTAATATGGATGGCTGGCTTGCCTATCCTGGCCAGCCTGACGAGCACGTTAGCCGCGTCAAGCTGTGGCGTCGGGTAGCGGGCGAGAAACCCTATATCAGCTTTATCCATCTGGATCTGCAAGATGACGCCAATGCGCCGATTCAGCGCCATCGTTTCGGCATCAGCAGCGGCCGCCATGGTCTCATTCAGGAATTAAATGCGATGCGCGATGCCGGCGTGAACCATATCGGCCTACATTTTCGTCGCAACCAGCGTCCGTTGGCCGAGACGATGCAGGAGATTGGCGAACTGGTGCTGCCGGCATTCCATTATTAAAGTACGCCGTCACCGCCGTCTGAACACCAGACCTGGCCGGAGGCATACGAGCAGGCATCAGAGGCGAGAGTCACATACAGCGGGGCGATCTCAACGGGTTGCCCTGGCCGCCCCAGCGGCGTATCGCCGCCAAAGTTTTGCACTTTTTCCGCCGGCTGTCCGCCGCTTGACTGTAGTACCGTCCAGTACGGGCCGGGAGCGACCGCATTGACCCGGATCCCACGCGGCCCTAACTGCTTGGCCAGCGATTTGGTGAAGGCCACCAGGCAGGCTTTGGTCTGGGCATAATCCAGCAAAATAGGGCTCGGTTTAAAAGCCTGTACCGAAGAGGTGTTGATAATCACGCTTTGGGCTTTGAGGTGCGGCAGCGCGGCTTTGGTTATCCAGAACGGCGCATAGACGTTGGTTTTGAAGGTAGCATCGAAATCGGCGGTGGTAAGTTGCTCAATTTTTTCACAGTATTGCTGACGACCTGCATTGTTCACAACAATATCCAAACCGCCAAGACCGCTTACCGCTTTTTCCACCAGCGTTTCACAGAAGGATTCCACGCGAATATCGCCCGGTATCGCCACCGCCGTACGGCCTTCCGCTTTGATAAGCGCGATGACGGCGTCCGCATCGCTCTGTTCTTCCGGAAGATAGTTAATGGCAACATCCGCGCCTTCGCGGGCAAAGGCGATGGCCACGGCGCGACCAATACCGGAGTCTCCGCCGGTAATCAGCGCTTTCTTACCCTGTAGCCGTCCTGACCCGCTGTAGCTGACTTCACCATGATCCGGTGTGGGTTCCATTTCGGCGGCCAGGCCGGGAGGCGTTTGCGGTTGATCGGGGAAAGGGGGTTGTGGCCAATGGTTGGTACGCAGTTTGTCATTATCCATAGCAATCTCCTTCACAGAAAAGAGTAATGATAGAAGGTATGCGGACGCTACGATAAATGTAAATCCCTGCCCAATGGACATATTCCCGCTTTTCCTTAGCCAACTTACTGATATAAGGCGATTTATATATAATCTTTCGCTGGGTTATTTTTCAGATTATTCAACGAAATATTTTAAAATAGAATATTTAATCTTATTTACAGTTCTATTTTCTCATGCTCAATTCGTGGTGATTTTTGGTCTCGCCGTCGCGTTTATTTCTTCTGGTTAATATGATCTTAGCGATGGTCTGGTTATTTTTGCCGCTCCGCTATTTATTTTTTAATTAATTTCGTAGCAACTGTTAATATATTTTATTTAATTTGCATTTTTCACTTATTGCTCCAGACTTAATTCTCGACGGCGATGATTTAGAGCGTTAAATCATCTTTTACTAACCAAGCTAAAAGGTAAACGTTATGGCAGAACACAGAGGTGGTTCAGGTAATTTTGCAGAAGACCGGGAAAAAGCATCTGAAGCCGGACGTAAAGGCGGACAGCACAGCGGCGGGAATTTTAAAAATGACCCGGAACGTGCATCCGAAGCCGGTAAAAAAGGCGGTAAAAACAGCCATGGCGGCGGCCGTAAATCCGGTGATAGCTAGCTTGTGAATATAAGTGATTTGATCTGGTAACTGCTGTTAAAAATACCCTGCGGGTCATCCGACCCGCAGTTTTTAAAAGGTGTGACTTATGAAAATACAAACCATTGAAGATATTTTTATCCATTTATTATCGGATACCTACAGCGCGGAAAAACAGTTAACCCGCGCGCTGGCTAAACTATCCCGCGCCAGCGCATGTGAAGAGTTGCAAACGGCATTCAGCGCTCACCTTGAGGAAACACAGGGCCATATAGAACGTATTGATAAGCTCCTTGAACAAAATGATCAAATTCGCCTGAAACGGATGAAGTGTGTGGCGATGGAAGGGCTTATCGAAGAGGCCAACGAAGTGATCGAAGCGACGGAAAAGAACGAGATCCGCGATGCTGCGCTGATAGCCGCCGCGCAGAAAGTTGAACACTATGAAATTGCGGCCTACGGTACGCTGTGTACGCTGGCAGAGCAGCTCGGCTATAAAGCCGCGGTGAAATTGCTGGCGGAAACACTGGAAGAAGAAAAAGACGCTGATATGAAATTAACGGACATCGCCGTTGGACACGTCAATCAGGATGCCCAACAGTCCGCTTAATCCTATCTAAGGCATCAGGCAAAAAAATGAGTCTTAGTCCGGTTGTAATAAAAAGGTGTCATCTCGTCGCGGCGATAATGTGGTTTGTACTGGCTATACCGTCGGTAATATGGTGGAAAGACAGTGTCCTGTGGGTCATCATTATTAGTATTTATGCAAATATTGTCGGCCACTTATCAGGGTATAGCGCAGCACGAGCCGACCAGGCCGCAGAAGAAAATGAAGATAAGGCTGAAGAGTAATTATCTTTTTATAAAGAGGTTGTTATGACTGATATTGAAAATTATCACGATTGGTTGCGTGACGCGCACGCTATGGAAAAGCAGGCCGAATCGATGCTTGAATCGATGGTCAAACGCATCGACAGCTACCCGGAATTATGCACCCGCCTTGAGCAGCATCTTTTTGAAACCCGTCGGCAAATTACCGTGCTGGATGATATTATTGCGCGCAACAATATTTCCCGCTCGGTTCTTAAAGACTCAATGAGTAAAATTGCCGCGATGGGACAATCTATTGGTGGAATGTTTCCACAAGATGAAGTGGTGAAAGGGGTGATCAGCGGCTACGTTTTCGAGCAGTTTGAGGTCGCCTGTTATACCTCCTTATTAACCGCCGCGCAAAAGGTCAACGATCATGATTCGATTGCGGATTTAGAAAGTATTTTGGCGGAAGAGAGAGGCATGGCCGAATGGCTGCTACAACATATTCCGGATATTACGGAGCAATATATTATTCGCTCCGAAACGCCGGGTTTTGATGCCAAACGTTAGCGGTAAAAGGTCTGTAAATGATTCGTCTCCTTGCTATCTTGTCGCGTATTAACGATAGCGCGCCGCCGCTAACGGCAGCAGGGCGGAATATTACGTTAGAGATAAATTTTGACGCGCACTGTCAGTGTCCGTCGTTGACCCCGAGGCAGCAAATTCTGGTAGATAAACTGGCCAGACGTAGTACGCCTGCACGGGATAAAAGTCATCCGTCAAAGAAAGGGTAACCGCCAGCGGCTACCCTTTCTTTGGTCAATCAGTCTGACTATCTTGTCAATAAGGGGAACCTGATGGCTGAGTTTGATGCATTTCATCTCGCGAGGATCCAGTTCGCCTTCACTATCTCCTTTCATATTATTTTTCCGGCATTAACCATCGGCCTTGCCAGCTATCTGGTGGTACTGGAAGGCATGTGGTTAAAAACACGGCGCCTGCTCTGGCGCCAGCTTTATCATTTCTGGCTAAATATTTTTGCGATTAATTTTGGTATGGGAGTGGTATCCGGCCTGGTCATGGCCTACCAATTTGGCACTAACTGGAGCGGTTTTTCCCAGTTTGCAGGCAGCATTACCGGGCCTTTACTGACATATGAAGTTTTAACCGCTTTTTTCCTCGAAGCGGGATTTCTTGGCGTGATGCTATTTGGCTGGAACCGGGTCGGGCCGGGATTACATTTCTTTTCGACCTGTATGGTAGCCATGGGAACGCTGGCCTCAACGTTTTGGATCCTGGCTTCCAATAGCTGGATGCAGACGCCTCAGGGCTTTCATATTGAGCAAGGGCAGGTGATACCGGATAGTTGGCTGGCGATAATCTTCAACCCCTCGTTTCCCTGGCGCTTACTTCATATGTCTATCGCCGCCTTTCTGAGTACCGCGCTGTTCGTTGGCGCTTCGGCGGCCTGGCACTTATTACGTGATAACGATACGCCAGCCATTCGAACAATGTTTTCAATGGCATTGTGGATGGCGTTGATTGTCGCCCCCATTCAGGCCGTAGTCGGCGATATGCATGGGCTGAACACGCTCAAGCACCAGCCGGCAAAAATTGCCGCTATTGAAGGTCATTGGGAAAATAAACCCGGCGAAGCGACGCCGCTGCTACTGTTCGGCCTACCGGATATGGCAGAAGAGCGCACACGATATCCGCTGGCTATCCCCGCCCTGGGCAGTTTGATTCTCACCCATAGCCGTAGCGCCCAGGTTCCAGCACTGAAAGACTTTCCCGCCAACGAACGGCCTAATTCGACGATTGTTTTCTGGTCGTTTCGTTTTATGGTCGGAGCCGGTTTTTTGATGATCGTGCTTGGCGCCATTGGCTGGTATTTACGTCGCCATAAACGTTTATGCGACTCGCGACCATTTTTGTGGTTTGCGTTAGCGATGGGACCCGTCGGTTTACTGACCATTCTGGCCGGCTGGATCACGACGGAAGTTGGACGCCAGCCCTGGGTGGTGTACGGTCTGTTGCGCACGCGGGACGCCGTCTCAGCGCATAGTACGCTGCAGATGAGCGTCAGCCTGACCGCCTTTGTGGTGGTCTATTTTGCGGTGTTTGGCGTGGGATATCTCTATCTTATTCGTCTACTCAAACTGGGACCTCAGCCTGAATCGGAATTAGCGCTTAATTCCTCCGGAACGCCAGCGCGTCCTTTATCGGCGCCGGATAAATTACCGAGTGAGGAGAAATTCTGATGGGAGTTGATCTGGCAGTCATCTGGTTTGCGATAATCATCTTCGCCACGCTGATGTATATCGTTATGGATGGTTTCGATCTCGGCATCGGCGCGCTATTTTTATTTACCCGCGATAAGGCGCATCGCGACACCATGGTCAATAGCGTGGCGCCCGTGTGGGATGGAAATGAGACCTGGTTGGTATTAGGCGGCGCCGGGTTATTTGGCGCTTTTCCGCTGGCCTACGCGGTGATCGTTGACGCCCTGACCATCCCGCTTACCGCGATGCTTATTGGCTTGATATTCCGCGGCGTGGCGTTTGAATTTCGTTTTAAAGCCGCGGAATCCCATCGCCGGTTTTGGGATAGCGCGTTTATGTGGGGGTCATTATTAGCCATCTTCAGCCAGGGGATCATCGTCGGCGCCATTCTGCATGGTTTTCCGTTGCATGGGCGGCAATTCGCTGGTTCGCCGCTTGACTGGTTGACGCCATTTAATTTGTTCTGTGGATTAGCGTTAATTGCCACTTATGCCTTACTGGGGGCGACCTGGCTTATTTTAAAAAGTGACGGGGCGTTGTTACGCTTGATGCGTCGGTTAACACGCACACTGCTGCTGCTTTTTCTAATTGCCATGGCTGTCATTAGTTTATGGACGCCGCTTACCCTCGCACGAATTGCTGAGCGCTGGTTTTCGCTCCCCAATGTCTTCTATTTTCTACCGGTGCCGCTACTGGTCCTTACCCTCAGCCTCTGGTTATGGCGGCTGAGTCAACACGCCGACAGCCACGCCGCGCCTTTTATTCTTACGCTTGGGTTGCTGTTCCTTGGTTTTAGCGGTTTAGGGATAAGTATCTGGCCCTGGATCATCCCACCGGATGTGACGCTCTGGCAGGCAGCGGCGCCAGTGGCCAGCCAGTTGTTCATGTTGGTCGGCACGCTGCTGATTGTTCCGGTTATCCTGGCCTATACCGCCTGGAGTTACTGGGTCTTTCGCGGCAAGGTGCGGGCAGATGAGGGCTATCACTAATGTGCAAGCGTATCGCCAAAAGGCTGGGCTGGCTGCTGTTGATCTGGTGCTGCGGCGTTCTGGTGGTGTTAATCATCAGTACGCTGGTGCGCGGTTTTATGACGCTGGCGGGGCTGCATGTCTAAAACGAGGGGACGAAGATGGCAGAGCAACCGTGGTTTCAAAACGCTGTAATTTATCAGGTTGATACCTCGCTGTTTTATGATGCCAATGGTGATGGCTGTGGCGATCTGGCCGGGATAAGGCAAAAACTCTATTACTTACGTAGCTTTGGGGTGACGGTATTGTGGTTAACCCCTTTTTATCTGACGCCATTTCTCGATGACGGTTATGACGTGCAGGATCATCTGCAGCCCGATCCGCGTTTTGGGCAAATCCGTGACGTTATTCAACTGATTGATGACGCGCGGGAACTGGGGATACGCGTTATCATTGAGTTGGTTATCCAGCATACCTCTTCGCAACACCCCTGGTTTCAAGAGGCGCGTAAAAACAGACATTCACCTTTCCGGCCATATTATCTCTGGGCCGATTCGCCGCCCAAACAGGACGATCCGCCAATGTTTCCTGGTGTCGAAAAGAGCGTTTGGCGCTGGGATCAACATGCGGGACAGTATTATCGTCACATGTTCTATCGCCACGAGCCTGATCTCAATCTGGTGCACCCTCCGGTGATAGACGAAATTGACAATATTGTGCGTTTTTGGCTGCGCGTTGGGGTGAGCGGTTTTCGGCTAGACGCCGCCTCGCACCTGGTTAAACAAGCCGGAAATGGCGACGAAGAGCAGGGGTACTGGATATTGGCCCATCTTCGGCAACTGGTTGAACAGACCAATCCTGAAGCCATTCTGCTCGGTGAAGTTGACGTGGCAGTGAATGATTATCGTCACTATTTCGGCCACAGCGATCGTCTGCAACTGGTGCTTAATTTCTGGCTGAACAAATTTTTTTACGTCAGCCTCGCCCGGCAGAGTGCGAAGCCGCTCGTTAGCGCGCTGCAAGCGATGATTAAGCTGCCGCCCGGTTGCTGTTTTGCTAACTGGCTACGTAATCACGATGAGCTCGACCTGGAGGGTATTGAGGACGCAGACCGGCAGTTTGTGCTGCGCTGTTTTGCCCCCGAGAAGTCGATGTCAGTCTATCAACGTGGCATTCGCCGCCGCCTGGCGCCGATGCTGGAGGGCAATATCCGTCGGCTGGCGCTTTGCCATGCGGTGTTACTGTCGCTGCCTGGCGTGCCTGTGATGCGCTATGGCGATGAAATCGGTATGGGAGAGGATCTGTCGCTGAAAGAGCGTTATGCCGTGAGGACGCCTATGCAATGGTCAGCCGGGGTGAATGGGGGCTTTTCCACCGCCGCGGCGGAAAAATTACTCGTCAGGCCGGTTGCCAGCGGTCCCTGGCGATATCAGCAGGTCAACGTCGAACTGGCGCTGCGTCAACGCCACTCGTTGTTGCAGCGAGTGCGGCAGATGGTTCAACTGCGCGCCGAATACCATGAGCCGGGGGCCACCCCCTTTGAGCTGGTATCCGGCTTGCCGCCATCGGTGTTAGCGCTGCGCTACCGCGGTCAATCTCGCGATCTGCTGATGCTGGCGAACTTCAGCGAACGCCCGGTAGAGGTACGATTGCCGCGTCAGGAGACAGGTTACTGGTCCTGCGTGCTGGAGGACCACCGTTATCGCGATCGCCTTACCGGCGGCAAGGTCTGCCGGTTACAGCTTGCCGATTATGGTTATCGCTGGTTTAGCCGCCAGCACGATTAACGGCGCTTGCGCGGGCGGCGTAGTAGTCCGCGTAATATCATCAGTCCAAATGCGATCCCAACGCCGGAGGCGACTTTACCAGGCAAATCGGCGCTGACGTTAAATGAGCGCTGGCGAGCGCCAGCGCTAAATGTCCCGCGGGTGCTATGCTCGCCCCGCACGGCAGAATAGAGATCGTCTGGCTTTTCGCTGCATTTCGCTTGTGCTGTCAGCTGACCTTCCCAGGCTTTGTTAACCATCAGGCGGTCAAGTAGTGAAGGGAAGAAAAATTGGCCAACGATGGATTGAATGGTGCTTTTACCCACCCACAATTCGCGAACGGGGCGCTGAACGACGCTAAAAATCGCCTCTGCCGCCACCTCCGGCTGATAAACCGGGGGAACGGGCTGCATCTCTTTATCCATTTTATTTCTTGCCCAACCAAACTGCGTCGTATTCATTCCCGGCAGTTGGACCATGGTTAATTGGATCCGGCTGCGTTGATGCATCAGTTCGGTTCGCACAGCATCGGTAAATCCGCGAATCGCCGCCTTCGCGCCGCAATACGCCGATTGCAAAGGGATGGAACGCCAGGCAAGCGCGGAGCCCACCTGGATTATTATCCCGCGGTTTCTGGGGCTCATCACTTCCAGCGCGGCGCGTGTACCGTTGACATAACCTAAATAGGTCACCTCCGTCACGCGGCGAAATTCCTCATCACTCATCAAATGGAAGGGCGCTAACACCGTGGTCATGGCATTATTGATCCACACTTCAATGGCGCCGAGCTGGGTTTCGATTTCCGCCGCGGCCTTCCGCAGCGAGCGAGCATCAGCGACGTCAGCGCTGATAACCTGTGTCCGGACGCCGTACTGTCGACATGCGTTTTCGGCCTCCTGTAGCCCACTTTCATCCCGCGCAATAATCGCCACATCATAGCCTGCCTTAGCAAAACGTAGCGCCGTCGCTTTACCGGCGCCCGCGCTGCCGCCGGTGATAACCATTACCGCCATAGTCGCCTCAATTGGTCTGAACATGGCATTTCGCCATGGTGTATTGGTCACTGAGTACTTGAGTATTATTGATTCATTGCTGGCCGGTGGCCGGAAATATCCGAGAGTACTTATTATGGCTAACAAACGACATTATTTATTATGGCAATGGCCAAATTTCATGATAACGCTACAATTTATAATTCAATGCCGCAAAGTTGGAGGTGGTATGTATATTAATTATGTTACTGAAAAAGAAGAGGACGACCCGACACGGGCTCCTGAGTCAGGCGATAAACAACCGGAACGCGATAAGTAACGTCTCTACGCTTCGGTCGGAATAATTGAAATCTGGCCATTACGTTCGAGGATCGCAAATTTAATCTTCTCAAGTTGATATATACCATGGTGCTGTCGCGCGGCGAGCAATATGTCATCCACAGAGATATTGACCATTTTCATTTTATCGTCAGCGACAACACCATTTTCTACGACGATCGTCGGCGAACCATCAAGATAATTCTCAGCCTGCGAAAAGCGCTTCTTTATATAGCCAAATAAAATATCCACGCTGACCAGCGTGACAATAGTCAGCATTGAACCGGTAACAGAATAGTCGGTGCTGAGCATGGCCTGCTGGGTGGCCTCACTGATAATCAACAGTAAAATCAGATCAAAACTGGTGAGTTGCATAAGCGTTCTTCTGCCAGCAACTTTAAATATAATCAATAAGATAAGATAGATTGCGACGGCTCTGAGCACCATTTCCATCGTTGTGACTCCTAAGGAAAGACAAATTGGCTAAAGGTGACGGTAGGTTGCCGGTTCGCCTGTAGTGTCGTGGAAAGTTTGCCAAACGTTTTTGGCGTGATAGATAACCACAGCGAAAGCGGCGCGCCACTGTTATTTTCATTGTAAACCAGTATCAGATGACCGTTAGCGCTGTACATTTTATCGGGCTGCGGTCGAATATCACCAATTTGGTAATAGCTTAATAACGTGGGTGAAAAATCCACTGTGGTATGTGCGAGGCCACTGTTTTTTACCTGAACATTGACTTCGGTTTCGCTCATTAGCCTGGCAAAACGGTCATAGTCTACCGTTAACGATGAAGCGGAATTCTCATGATGGGCGGAGCTCAGGAAGCCAGATGAAAATAAACCGCATAATGCAGCAATGATAATAATGGCGAGAAAAACCACCCCATAGCGCCGGAAGTTATACTCGAAGCGTAACGCCTGTAGATTCTCGTTTATCTCTGGCGGATCCTGTTGATTATTGTCCATCTTTCGGCTCCAGCATGATGTTTATATTTAACGATACGATAGCGACGTTGTTATTTTAGCTGATATCAGAATTATTGACGTTGTTAAAATCGCTATCCGCGGCCAGACTTTAATAACAGTCATGCTGACATGAAAGGTGAAATAATGAGGAAAAAGCTAATCGCGACACTCTGTTTGTTACTCACCGCTGGCGTCTGGGCTGAAGAAAAGGGCGGTTTTAAAAACGATGCCGCGCCGCCGCCGCCGCACCAGCTGGACGACGGCTATCGCGGTATGGAGGATGGCCGGATTATGACCATTGAGCAGGCGAAAACCATGCACGACGGCGCGACTATTTCCCTGCGCGGCAATGTGATTAAGCATGAAGGCGACGACCGTTATCTGTTCCGTGATAAAACTGGCACCATTGCGGCCATTATTCCGGCAGCCGTTTTTGATGGTCAGGACATCAAGCCAGACAAACTGGTGAGCATCAACGGAAGCCTGGATAGTAAAATGACGCCGCCGCTGGTGCGGGTTGATAAGCTGCGCAAACAAGCGCCCAATTAACCGGAGAGCCTGAGTATGAGCAGAGCGCATCACCATGAACTCGATAAACGCGGTAAACACCCGGCGCGAGAAGAGCCGGGTAAACACGGTGAGATCCCGCGGAAACGGGATGATAGCGACGATCACCGAAGCGATCCCTATCATCCGACGGAAAACGCCAAAGCGGTATGTTTCTGCTGAGGGTAATGAAACCCCGCGCCGCGCGCGGGGTTAGCGTTTACTCACGTAGCGCGTTTCGCCAGTCAGCGATCAGGTCTTGCGGATCTTCAATACCTACCGAGAGTCGAATCAACTGCGGCGTTATGCCATTCGCCAGCCGCTGTTCCAGCGGAATGGAGGCGTGCGTCATGCTGAATGGCTGGCTCACCAGGCTTTCCACACCCCCCAGGCTTTCCGCCAGGGTAAATAACCGTAGTTTTTTGATGATGCGCCCGGCGTAGTCATCATCTCCTTTGACCACAACGGAAATCATACCGCCTGGCAGGGCCATCTGTCGGCGGGCCAGATCGTGATGGGGATGGCTGGCGAGCCAGGGGAACCACACTTTCTCGACCTGCGGCTGCTGCTCCAGCCATTCCGCCAGCAGCAGAGCGTTGCTGCTATGACGTTCCACCCGTAGAGCCAGGGTGCGAATGCCGCGCAGCGTCAGGAAGCTGCTGAATGGGTCAAGTACGCCGCCGACGGCGTTTTGCAGATAGCCCAACTTCTCGGCCAGCGCCGGATTGTCGCCAACCACCGCCAACCCGGCGACGACATCCGAATGACCGTTGAGATATTTGGTTGCTGAATGCACCACGATATCAAAGCCCAGTTCGATAGGGCGATGGATGATCGGTGAGGCAAAGGTATTATCGGTGACGCTGATAATGTTATGTCGACGGGCAATCTCGGCAATGGCCGCAAGATCCGCCAGCTTGAGTAACGGATTGGTCGGCGTTTCCACCCAAATCATCCGCGTATCAGGGCGGATCGCGGCTTCGATGCCTGCCAGATCGTCAGGTTTGACCCAGGTCACTTGCAGACCGGCGCTACGACGGCGAACATTTTCAATCAGCCGGTATGTGCCGCCATAGACATCATCTACCGCCACCAGATGGCTATCCTTATCCAGCAGTTCCAGTACCGTGGAAATGGCCGCGAGGCCTGAAGCAAAAGCAAAACCCCGGCTACCGCTTTCCAGCTCTGCAATGGCCGTTTCCAGCGCGTGGCGGGTCGGATTGCCGCTACGCGAATATTCATAGCCGGTATGCTGGCCCGGCGCGGGCTGGGCAAAGGTGGAGGTGGCGTAAATTGGTGGCATCACCGCGCCATGCTGGTCGTTAAAAATGCCGCTATGGACGCTGAGCGTCTGTAAGTTTTTCATGTTCGTTCCTTATTGTTCCAGTCGGTTACGCCAGGTGGTCAGGACGTCGCTACGGGTAATCAGGCCGATAAACCGATCGTTATCGGTAACGACCACGACATGTCCACGGTCGAAGATATCTTTAAGCGCGCTTTCCGGGGCGTGCTTATCCAGGGTTTCGACATGGCGGGTCATCGCCTCTCTGACCGGCAGCGCGAAACGCCGGCTGTCGCCCTGGACGTGGCTTATCAGATCCCATTCATCGACGATGCCAACCACGTGGCCGTTTTCCAGCACCGGCAGCTGGGAAAAATCGTACAGGCGCATACGAGCAAGGACGGCAGCCAGCGTATCGTCGGGCGCGGCGGTGACGGTTGCGCCTTCGTCATGACGCAGGGCGATAAAATCGCTAAGATCGCCGCGCGTCGGGCGGCTTAGCAGACCTTGCTGGCGCATCCAGTCGTCGTTGAACATTTTCGACAGGTATTTGTTGCCGCTATCGCAGGCGAAGGTAACCACCCGCTTAGCGCTAGACTGCGCCCGGCAGTAGCGAAGTGCAGCGGTCAGCAGAGTGCCCGTTGACGATCCGGCCAGGATGCCTTCCACTTGCAGCAGCTGCCGGGCGGTGGCGAACGCTTCACGATCGGTCACACGCCACGCTTTACGCACTTTCTCCAGATGGGCGAGCGGGGGAATAAAATCTTCGCCGATTCCCTCCACCAGCCAGGAGCCGGTTTCGCCGTATTGCCCGGTTTCTACCTGATCTGCCAGAATCGAGCCCGCAGGATCGGCAAGAATAAATTCGGTTTTCGGCGAGTGTTGCGCAAACCACGCCTGCAAACCGCCCAGGGTACCGCCTGAGCCGACACCAACCACCACGGCGTCAATGTCGCCATCGAGTTGCTCAAACAGCTCCGGCGCGGTAGTGGTGGCATGAGCCAACGGGTTGGCTTCATTATTGAACTGGTCAATATAAAACGCGCCCGGCGTTTCATCCGCCAGACGGCGGGCGTAGTCCTGATAATAGGCGGGATGACCTTTGTTGACGTCCGAGCGGGTTAACTGCACGGTGGCGCCCAGCGCACGCAGATGGAAAATTTTCTCGCGGCTCATTTTGTCCGGCACCACCAGAATCAGTTTATAGCCTTTCTGCGCGGCAATCAGCGCCAGCCCCAACCCGGTATTACCGGCGGTGGCTTCAATGATGGTGCCGCCGGGGAGCAGTTTTCCCTGGCGCTCGGCTTCATTAATCATCGACAACGCCACGCGATCCTTTATCGAACCGCCGGGGTTTTGGTTTTCCAGTTTCAGGAACAGGCTGCACGGGCCGGTATCCAGTTTATGCAGCTGTAACAGCGGGGTATGACCAATCAGGTCGCTTACAGAGTGAAAGAGTGACATAACCATTTACCCATTCGTATCGAGATAGCTGAATGGTAGAACTGTAAAAACGGCATTTTAAAGAACATAAATCTGCCGTTTAGCGCAAAATGGAATATAAGATGCTTTTTAGCCATCCAGAAGGAAAGCAGGTTATCCGCCCGGGCGTATCGATTGCTGGAATAGCGGTTTTTTGCCTTGTTTTTAAGCAAATTAGCCGCTGGCGTTGGCTGGTCTATGCATTTTCCGGCAAAGCATTACTGAAAATTATCGATAGCTTGACTCTCCAGGCATAGCGATTATAAATAAATTGACTCTGCCGATATGGCAAGGCTATGACCGTCACTGGATTACCACCTGGACCGATAAGGGAATACTGATGAAACTGTGGAATAAAACGCTGATTACCTCCGCATTGTGCCTGGCGTTGTTTGGCTGCGATGACTCATCGAAAGTCGACAATAAACTGGATCAGGCCAAAGATAACGCGGAACAAATTAAAGATGCGGCCGCCGATAAAGCGCGGGCCATTAAGCAAGAAGCGGATAAGCAGATCGACGACATCAAAACGCAGGCCAATAATGAAGCAGATAGCCTGAAAACCCAGGCCAGCAGTATTAAATCTGAAGCCGACAAGAAGGCCGACGCGATTGCCCAGGATGCGAAAAATAAAGCGGATGCGGTAAAACAGGATGCGCAGCAAAAAAGCGATGCGATCATGAAAGAGGCGGGAAAAATTAAAGATAACGCCATCGTTGAAGCCAACCAGCTTTCCGCCGATGCCGCCAATAAGACCAAAGAGATAAAAGAGAGTATCGCGCCGGAGCAAGCGCCAGCGCAGCAGGCGCCGGCCGGCCAACAGTAAATATTTGAGTGCTTACCGCGGCGGTATTGTCGCCGCCGCGGTGCGTTTCTCAGGAAATAAACAGACTCAGTAATAACACCATCAACAGACCCACCACCGAGTTGATGAGCTCCAGTAAGCCCCAGGTCTTAAAGGTATCACGCATCGAGATACCAAACGTTTCCTTAAAGAGTAAAAAGCCGCCGTCATACATCAAAGTAATGGTATTGCTACCACAGGCCACCGCCAGGCACATCAGCGCTGGATTAAGATGAAATGCGGTAACCATTGGCGAAACAATCCCTGCTGAAGTAATTGCCGCAACGGCGCCCTGGCCGGTAAGAATACGAATAATAGCGGTAATCAGCCAGGCGATAATAAACGGCGACAGCGGGACGTGGCTCATCATCGTGACGATATGGTCGCCGACGCCAGAATCGATAATAACCTGTTTAAGAATGCCGCCGGCGCTGATGACGAACAGGACGTTGGCAATTCTGGCGACCGAGTCCGTGACGCAGTGGTTAACCTGAACGGCATTCATACCGCGGCGGCAGCCGAGCAGCCAGATTGCGGCGCCGGTCGCCAACAGCATGCTAATTTCCGCGCTACCGAGGAACTGGAAGAATTTTGCCGCAGAAGAGGCCGCGCCAAACAGCGACTGAATCAGCGAAGACGCAATCATTAATATCGCGGGGATCAGCGGAATGGCAATGCTGACCGCAAACGACGGCAGCGCGTCGGCAGGTTTCTCCTCCTGCGGTTGAATCATGGCATTCAGCTTCATTTCGCGGATACCCGGAAGCCAGGCAGGTAACAGGATCCCCGCACAGAACAGCGCCGGGATGATCACGATAATGCCGTACAGATAAACCTGAACAATATCCGCCTGGAAGGCGCTGACTAATGCAACCGGCCCCGGCTGTGGCGGAAATAAACTATGTCCCATGGTGGCGCCGACGACCGTCGGAATAACCAGTTTCATCCACGGGATATTGGCTTTGCTGGCGATGTTGAGAACCAGCGGCATAGCAATCAAAAACGCCACTTCATAAAACATGGCAATGCCGAAGATGACGCCGATAAACATCAAGCCGACCGCCAGATAACGGGTGCCGCAACGTCTGATTACCGTATCGGCAATCTGCTGGCTGGCGCCGGATTCGGTCATAAATTTGCCGATGATAGCGCCGAATATAATGATCAGCGCCAGGTGTCCCATTATTCCGCCCAGTCCTTGCTGAACCATCGAGACGATTTTATCGAGGGGCACACCTTCCATAACGGCGACGAACAGGCCGGCAATTAATAAGGCGAAAATATTGTGAACTTTGTATTTCAGATTCATGATGACCAGTAGCGCAATACCGACCACCACCCATAGCAGAGCCAGGGCTGGAGACATGGCATCCTCCCAACAGAGATTTTATTATTTTCAGTGCCGGAGAGCTCCGGCACCTGGGTGACGAGCGGATCAGGCGTGCTGGTTTTCCAGCGCTTCCCATAATCCCAGTAGGTAAGTGGCGCCGAGCGCGCGATCGTATAAGCCGTATCCCGGACGGCCGGTTTCTCCCCAGATAAAACGGCCATGATCGGGACGAATATAGCCGTCGAAGCCGTTGTCGTGCAGCGCCTGCATCACCCGATACATATCGAGCGAGCCATAGCGGGTAGGGTGCGCCGATTCGTAGAAATCTTTGTCTTTTATGATTTTAATATTTCTGACATGAGCGAAATGAATGCGCCCGCGCTGGCTGAATTCCGCGAGGATTTGATAAACGTTATTTTGCGGCTCCTCGGCAATAGAGCCGGTACATAAGGTAATACCGTTTGCCGGTGAATCCACCGCGCGACACAACCAGTCGAGATCGTCGCGGTTTTTAATAATGCGCGGTAGACCAAAAATAGAGTACGGCGGATCGTCAGGATGAATGGCCATTTTCACGCCGACCTCTTCGCAGACCGGAATAATTTTCTCCAGGAAATAGAGCAGATTTTCTCGCAGTTTGTCATCATCGACCGCTTTATAGCTGTCGAATAACGTCTGTACCTGCGCTAAACGTTCGGGCTCCCAGCCCGGCAGGGCATAGCCGTTGGCGTTGCTGAGCACTTCCGCGACGACCTGTTCCAGCGTTTTATCGATGCCGGCTTTTTCAAAAGCCATCGTTAGCGAACCGTCCGCCAGCCGGTAGTTCATGTCGGTTTTCATCCAGTCGAAAACCGGCATAAAGTTGTAGCAGATGACCTTAACGCCAAAGGCGGCGAGGTTACGGATCGTTTGCTGATAGTTGGCGATATAGCGATCGCGCTCCGGCAGCCCGATTTTAATCGCGTCGTGAATATTCACGCTTTCGATAACTTCCATCGTCAGACCGTTAGCGTGGGCCTGCTCGACTAACGCCTTAATTTTCTCCCGTGGCCAGACTTCGCCAACCGGTACGTCGTACAGCGCGCCGACCACACCTTCCACTCCAGGAACCTGACGGATCTGCTCAAGAGTGACTTTATCTTCGTCTGGCCCAAACCAGCGCATCGTCATTTGCATGAAAACTTTTCCTTACCGCGTTGTTTATGGTCTACTACCATACAAGTTGGGTTAAGGATAACGACAATGCGGAGAGGGGGACATGATCGAACTCACAAAACCATACATCGGATGAATTGCACACGCTGACGTAATGCTCATTACAAGATGCGTAAAATCGGGTAAAGGGGGCGGTTAACGTGGCGGCATCAGGTAGAATTACTATGCTTAGAGACGAAGTCTCTTTTTTAAGTCGTTAATTTTGTTTGTATGGAGAGTGTATGGGTTTCTGGAGAATCGTATTTACTATCATCCTGCCGCCGCTGGGCGTACTGCTGGGTAAGGGCTTCGGCTGGGCATTCATTCTGAATATAATTCTGACCTTGCTGGGCTATATTCCTGGCCTTATTCACGCGTTCTGGGTACAAACCCGCGATTAATTCCTGTCAATAATTTAGCGGCGCATTCGCGCCGCTATCGTTCATAGCGTGAAGCTTCAGCGATTAGATTTTAGCGTGCCTTTCAGCCCATGCGGTTCTGAACGCAGGTATTGCGGCGGCACCCTAACCTGGGCCCCCAGAGCCGCCGCAGCCTGCCACGGCCAGTGTGGGTTGTAGAGCGCCGCGCGGGCGATGGCAACTAGATCGGCGTCGCCATTTTGCAGGGCATCTTCAGCCTGCTGCGGTTCGGTAATTAACCCTACGCCAATGACCGGAACGTTGATCTGCTGGCGGATTTCATGGGCGAACGGTAACTGATAGCCAGGACCGACCTGAATCGCCTGCTGCGGCGACAACCCGCCGCTGGAGACGTGAATATAGTCGCAACCCAGCGCTTCAAGCTGCTGGCTAAAGACGATGGATTGCGCCGTATCCCAACCGCCATCCACCCAGTCTGTCGCCGAAAGCCGAACGCCGACGGCGATATTTTCGCTGACCGCCTCCCGTATTGCCTGGAAAACCTCCAGCGGGAAACGTAAGCGGTTTTCCAGCGAACCGCCGTATTCATCTGTTCGCTGGTTGCTCAGCGGCGAGAGGAATTGGTGCAACAGATAGCCGTGGGCGGCATGCAGCTCTATCAGTTCAATTCCCAGGCGTTCGGCGCGCCGCGCGCTATCAACAAAGGCTTGCTTAAGCCGCGTCAGATCGTCATGGCTCAGCGCTTTCGGCGCCCGGTCGCCGTCATGGAATGCCAGCGCGGATGGGGCGACGGTTTGCCAGCCGCCGTTATCCAGCGCTAACTGACCGCCGCCAAGCCAGGGGGCAGCGACGGAGGCTTTGCGCCCGGCATGCCCCAGCTGGATTCCGATGCGGGTTGTTGAATAGGCGCGAACATCTTCCAGTACCCGGTACAGGGCGGCTTCGGTTTCATCATCCCACAGGCCAACGTCCGCCGGGGAGATGCGACCAGCGGGTTCGACGGCGCTGGCTTCAATAATCACCAAACCGGCGCCGGAGAAAGCCAGCTGTCCAAGATGAATACGGTGCCAGGCGGTTGCCTTGCCGTTTTCGGCGGAGTACTGACACATCGGGGCGATGACAATCCGGTTTTCCAGCGCCAGTTTCCCAATTCGCGCAGGGCTAAATAGTTGACTCATATGTACCTCGTAAGCGTTGTGCTACCTGATAACCTGTAGTTGTAACATGCCTGGATGGCGGTCTCTTTTCCGTTGTTGCGCTTAAGACGCAGTTAGTCGTTATTCGCATGCTGATGGATCACCACTCTTCATGACTGAACCACAGCTTGCGCCGGCGACCGCTGGCCTGCTGTGAAACCGATCTCGCCATCGAGGCGCCGATTTCCGCGCTGGCGACGAGGCCCTGAACGAAAGGGCGGTCATGCATCAACCACGGCAGCGCGCCGAAGGCAATGCGGCCGCGAGCGCACGCCGGCGCCTGCAGGGTGTAATCGTCACCAATATCCGGGATTTCATCACCACAGGCGAGAAGCTGCTGGCGCAGCGTCGGGAAAGGGATATCTTTACTCTTCAGCGCCTTTTGGCCTCTGGCGTCAATAAAGACGTCAAATTCGCTGCGTTGGTTGTGATGGTGAATGACCGTCCGTTGTGGTTGAACTTCCAGTTGATAATCGGCCCCGAGCGGCAAAATACTAATCACCCCGGCCTCACGCAGCGCCAGCAGGCGGCGAATCGATTCCGATGGAATGGCCGCGTAATTATCGATAAATACCCGGGCGAGCCCTGTTTTAAAGCGTTCGCGGTCGCGTTCGTTAAGATGCGGCGTAATCATCTCAATCACTTCATGCAATCGCAGAATGGTATACCGCCACGGCACGGTATGCTGTTGCTGTTTGTTGCGTTCCACTTCCTGCAAATTGGCTTGCGCCCAGGCAAAGGGATCGTGTCGTTTTCTGTCGATAAACCAGGCGTCGCTGAACGTATCCGCGGTGAGCTGGCGTAAGCCTATCTGCTTACACCAGTGCGGCGCGGCGAGTTCCAGCTCCCTGACGATAAGTTGGAATACGCGATCCAGCAATCCCTCACTACCCTCAGCGATGGCCGTTTCCAGCCTCTGATGGGTGACAATTTCCAGCGGTTCATAGGGGATAGGACAGTAGAAATCGGCCTCGGGCAGGATGCCGTTTCGTGACATCAGGGTGATATGGAGTTTGTGGCTGGCGTCATTAAGCCGAAAATGGACGCTCTCATCGGCGTCAGTCGTAAAATGGCCATGCTGAATGACGACGGCGACGGCAGCATCAATGCCGCTGAGTGAAGTCCCCATGATACCGACCCGGCAGGGGGCTATTTGCGCCTGCATCAAACCGCTCCAGGGGCTGGGATAATATTCGCGGGAAGAATCATCGTCCTGCGGCCAGAGATGACCGGTGGCGATAACGGCAAAATCCGCGCGTTCCGCTGTGGGCGCGTGATTAATCCACAGTTTGACGCCATCCTGTTCCGCCTGGAGATCGGTAACCTCGCAGGATTCGCGCACGCTAACGTTGAAACCCGCTAACCTGGCTTTCTCCAACAGCGCCAGGAACCGATCGCGATAATAGTCGCCGAGGATCACGCGCGGTAAAAATTGCCGCTCATGTAAGGCCTCACGCTCAATGCCATACCGGGTGAGCCAGTTTTCGCTCTGATTTTGTAGCCACGTCAGATAGGTAATGTAGATGGGGGGGATTTCGATACTGGCGATATTCGCCAGCATTTGCGCTGAGTTATGCTCATCGTTATAAGGCATGCCGACGCCAGCCTCTTCACCCTGCTCGTAGAGCACTATCTCCAGCGGCTCACCCCGTTCAACCAGGGAATGAAAAGTATAGATCCCGGTCGGCCCAACGCCGACAATCGCCACTTTCTTCATCGTTATCCTTCCTTTGGTGTGGTTCCCGAACTGAAAGATAAGTGTGGTAGAGAAAATGACGAAAGGTGGAGTTATTTAGGCAACGCGAGGAAAAGTGTGCGTTCCTGGGTGGTGGAGGCTTTGAATCCGTGGTGTAGATAGAATCGCTTCGCGCTATCGGTCAGGGCATGGACCATCAGGGCTCGTACGCCAACATTTTCGGCAACGCGATAACTGCGTAAGAGCGCATCATGGAGTAAATCAGCTCCCAGCCCCTGTCCGTGAAACGCGCAGTCGATCGCCAGGCGGGCGAGAATGATGACCGGGATAGGATCGGGCATATTGCGCCGCAGGCCGCCAGTGGCTTCCGTGTGATTAACGCTGCCGGTTGCTAACGAATAAAACCCCACCACCTGATGGCTATCTTCCTTGCAGACCACAAAGGTTCTCGCGGCGCCCTGTGCCTGATTTTTCAATCCTCGCTGTTTCAGCCATTGATCGAGAACCGTTTCTCCACAACAAAATTCCGCGATCTGATGGTGTGAAGATAGCGGTGCAGGCGCGCTTATTTTTCCCATTGTGGTTTTCTCGCCAGCAATTTATCGAGAGCGGGGTTAGCTTCAACCGGCGCATCCAGCATGTCGATAAACTCGGCGTATTGCTCATCGCTTAAGTTAAACACCCGGCGGTCGAGAATGACGTTTTCTGCCGCCTGGCAGGCCATCTCAAGGATAAAATCGGTCCGTGATTTGTGCAGAATTTCGGCAGCCGCATCAATCAGCGCCCGCTGGGACTCCTTCGCCCGGATGTTGAGTTGGATATCTGATTTCATCTTCTTTTCCCGTATAGCAATTGGTATACAGCTCATTGTAGAACAGGTGTATAGCAAATGCTATACATTCTGTCTGCACGGTCTATCAGGAGACATATACTTAATTTGAAACAAATTAGCATGCTAATTAACTTGCAGCCATACGATTATTGGGTGTATTTAACATATGGGTAACTTAAGAAACTTTACATTTACATATGCAGTTGGCCCTGCATGTTCTTTCGGCTAGCTGCTACATCTCCAGGCCGCTGTGCCAGGATAGGGATAACACGATGTTAGGCTGGACTTCACTACAGCGCAATGCCGCCATTGCCAGCTTCTTAAGCTGGACACTTGATGCCTTCGATTTTTTCCTCCTCGTCTTCTTACTGAGTGACATTGCCCAGACGTTTCATGTTGGGCTGGAAAAGGTCACGCTGGCGATACTACTGACGCTTGCCGTACGGCCTATCGGCGCGCTCATTTTTGGCCGGCTCGCCGAAAAATATGGCCGTAAGCCGATCCTGATGTTGAATATCATCTTCTTTTCGATTTTCGAGCTGCTGTCTGCTGCGGCGCCGTCATTAACGATTTTTCTGGTCTTAAGAGTGCTGTATGGCGTGGCGATGGGCGGTATTTGGGGCGTGGCGTCGTCGCTGTCAATGGAAACCATTCCGGATCGTTCCCGAGGTCTGATGTCCGGAATTTTCCAGGCCGGTTATCCGTTTGGCTATCTGATTGCCGCCGTCGCTTATGGGCTGCTCTTTGAATTACTCGGCTGGCGCGGGATGTTTGTCATCGGCGCTGCGCCTATTTTGCTGCTGCCGTTTATCTGGTTCTGCGTGCAGGAGTCACCGGTATGGCTGGCGTCACGGGAGAGAAAGGAAAGCACGGCGCTGCTGCCGGTACTGAAAACGCACTGGAAACTATGCTGCTATCTGGTGGTACTGATGGCAGCGTTCAACTTCTTTTCCCACGGTACCCAGGACCTGTATCCGGTATTTTTAAAAGTGCAGCACGGCTTTGATCCGAAAACGATCAGTATTATTGCGGTCACTTACAATATTGCGTCGATCATCGGCGGGGTGCTGTTCGGTTCGCTTTCCGAGAAGATTGGCCGTAAAAAGGCCATTATTACCGCCTCGCTGCTGGCACTACCGGTTATCCCGCTGTGGGCATTCGCTAGCGGTTCGCTGATGCTGGGAATCGGGGCATTCCTGATGCAGTTTATGGTTCAGGGCGCCTGGGGCGTAGTGCCGACCTATCTGAATGAACTGGTTCCAGCGAATACCCGGGCGGTGCTGCCGGGCTTTGTGTATCAACTGGGTAATCTTATCGCTTCGGTTAATGCGACTTTACAGGCCACGATCGCGGAACATCATGGTCAGAACTATGGGCTGGCCATGGCAATCGTCGCCGGTACGGTGGCGATCATTATCGCGATCCTGACCTTCTTTGGTCATGAGAGCCGGGCGAAGAAGATAAGCGGGGCGGTTGAGCAAAACGCCATGCAGCATGTGAGTCGGTAATGCTCTGTGGCTGAAAGAAAACTGGCGCTTGAAGATCAAGTCGCCAGTTTTTTGTTATGCGTGGTCTGGTTGCCAGGCCTGAATAGCTTCAGTCATCGGCTTACAAAATCCCATGTTTCCGCCAGGAATAGCACTGTTATCGAGAGACATGATCATTTTGGCTGCATCGGGGCCGTCATTAAGTTGGCAGATAACTCCATAAGCAGAGGCTGGTTGAAAACCAAAGCGAGGGTAATAGTCAGGATGTCCCAGTACGGTCATGAGTGTCTCGCCAGCGTCGCGTGCGGCTTCGATAATCGCAATGACAAGGGCGCTGCCAATACCCACCCCCTGAAAGGCCGGATGTACCGACACAGGGGCTAATGTAACCGCTGGGTGTAACCCCACACTGGCGCGGGTGCAAACGGCATGCCCCACGATTGTTCCTTGCTTATCTCTCGCAACCAGTGAAAGGGTCGGGATCCAGGCGGAGTCCTCTCTCAGCTTATTCACCAGCAATGCCTCTTCGGCTGAGCCAAAAGCCTCAATAATGACCTGTTGAACCAGGGGAATATCCTGGGAGCGTTCAATATCAATATTTATCATAATAAATTACCATGTGGTTGTAGATTGGCGGCCATGGCTCGATTGAACGTTCTGGAATGGGATTACTGGGGGAGACGTGGAGACGAGACGCCATCCATGCTGTTTACAATCCGTAATCATCATGCACCAAAACGTACCAATACAAAGCGTTGGCATATATGTTTAAGCGCGGTGTAATCAGCCACCCCAGAATCGAAAGGGCATACCGATTATCAGATGATTACATTCTCCAGCATCAATACCTCTGTTGCGATGAGTTATAAAACACGCGAATGATAACACAACCCATCATTAACCACTACATGAGTATGGGCTTGGGGAAGCATTCTCTAAAGCATAAATATATCGCGGATAACCTCTGGCGATCCGCGATGACCCATATCAGTGACTACTGACGAGCCCAGTTAACTGGCGTTCAGTTCATTTTCAACCGATTGCAACCCGGCAATCGCGCAGGCTTCGTCAAAATTTCCCCCCGGCGCGCCGCCGACGCCAACCGCGCCAATGACCTGATTGCCCATCTTAACCGGCACTCCGCCAGCTAATAGCAGAAAACCGGGTATATCGCGCAGGTTCGCGGCTCCGGCGTTGGACTGAGAACCTTTCATGACATTGCTGGTGGCATTTTTAGTGGTTAGCGCGGTGAATGCTTTCATGCGGCTGGCTTCGACGGTGTGTGGGCCGGCATTATCCATTCTCTTCATTAATAGCGGCGTACCGGAACGGTCGACCAGCGTGACGGCGACGTTATAGCCGTCTTTGGCGCAGGCCTGTAGCGTACTTTGCGCGATTTTATCCGCGAGCTCCACTGACAAATTTTTCTGGCTGAGAACGCCCGTTGCGGCGCTGGCGGTCGTGACCAGGCTGCCGAGCAGGATGGCGCTAAGAAGGATACGTTTCATGGTGATGCTCCGTCGTATTGAGTGGCGATAGGCCAATACTAGGGGGTAGGGAGCATGGCGACTATTGCCGCGAATACCGAACGTACCAGGTATTTTTACTTAGAACCACTGGCGATATCAGCATAAACCTTCAACAATTTGGGCAGCGAGTTAACTTCAAGTTTGCTAAAAATATTGGCGCGATGCGCTTCGACGGTACGCGGCGATAGCGAGCATAAACGGGCGATTTCCTTACTGGAGTAGCCCTGGAGCAGCTGCTGGAGCATTTCATGCTCACGGGCGGTAAGGGTGGCGAGTTTTTCCTGCAGCGGCAGTAATATTTGTTGTCGTTCAAGATGCGCTTTTTGCTGCGCCATCGCTTCGCCGACCACTTCGAATAACAGGTCGGCATCAATGGGTTTGGTTAAAAATTCAAAGGCGCCATTTTTGAAGGCGCGACGACATAAATCAATATTACCGTGCCCGGTCATAATAATAACCGGCAAGGTTAGACCTAGCTGGCGCCACTCATCGAGCAGCGTCAGCCCGGTTTTCCCCGGCATGCGGATATCCAGCAGCATACAGCCGGTTAATTCGGCTAGATTCCCTGCCTGATGTTGAAAAGCGTGTGCGCTATCAAACGCCTGCGTCTGCCAGCCAACGGTGGAGAGCAGCAGACTTAATGAATCGCGTATTGCCGCATCGTCATCAATTAACCAGATGTACTGCTCCATTACTTCTCCTCATTGCGCAGCGGAAACCATAACCGGAAGCAAGCGCCTTGTCCGGTGATATTGCTCGCTTCTATCTTGCCATTAAGACGCTGAACAAGGGTATCCGCAAGGGCCATGCCGAGTCCCACACCATCAGTACGGGTGGTATAAAACGGTATAAAAACCTGCTCCAGCGCTTCAGATGATAACCCTGGTCCGCCATCAGTAAGAGTTAAAGCGATACCGTTATTTACCCGCACGGCTTGCAGATGAATCCACGCGCTACCTGGAGCATTTGTGCTTTGTGCCTGAATGGCATTGCTAACGATATTATGCAGTATTTGCTCTACCCACAGCGGCGGCGCAGGAAGCGCGGGTAGGTCCGACGGAAAATGGCTGGAGATACGAACTTTACCGGCGCGGATCTCATTATCCAGTAATTCGCACACGCGTAGCCACAGCGACGGAAGGTCCACCGGCTGATATTCGGCGCGCTTGCTGGTTAGCCTGAGACGAAACTGGCTGAGCAGGGCGTCAATGCGTTTTATCTGCAACACTGAGGCCTCAAGCAGTTCGGGGATCTTTACGGGATCGTTTTTTTTAATCAGGCGCACTGCCGCCTGGTTATAGCTCATAATGGCGGTTAAAGGTTGATTAAGCTCATGCACGATACCAGCGGCCAGCTCGCCCATGGTGTTAAGGCGAGTCAGTTCGCCATAGCGGGTGCGTAGATCGGCGATATCCCGTCGGCGTTTATTGGTTCGATACTGATTAACAAGATAGATAATCACCGCCCAGAACAGTGCCGGTGAAAGTATCAGCCACCACGGCAGTTGATGCCATTGCGGGTTATCACCTGCGCTAATGAGCAGAGGTTGTGTTGGGCTGGCAACAGTTTTCTCCCAGCGCCACCAGGTGTTGGCAGATGCGGCACCGTCCTCAAACAACGTGGTACCGTCCCAACGAATGGCAAGATGTTTGAATGTCTTTTTCTCATTGAGACTGTTAAGTAGGGTGTTCAAATCAATCAGCAGGGAGATGCCCGGAAGATTCAGCCAGTAGCGTGCGGGGCTTTGCGCGACGATGGGGCGTCGCGGCTCCAGGGAATCATAGCGCCGCCATTGCACGATCTGCGGCAGGATCTGCTGGACTTCGGCGGCATTTTGACCGGACGGAAGCAGGGGGATGATGGCATCGTGCTGCGACACCTTTACCGTGATTTCGCGATACAGGATGCGGAAGTCGGCGGAGCGCGCGTCATATTGCTGTTGAAGAAACCAGGCGCCAAGCCCCGTTGCGCTTAGCAGTGTGAGTATGAGCCAGCAGAGGATTTTTATCATACTGTATTTTTTACATGATGTTTTAATTGCCAGCGCCAAATTCGATTATGCAAATAAAATGCTGAGGTTTTTACAAACATAGCACTGTTAACGAGTTTGATGCTGCCAGCGCTAAATAATAAACCAACTAAAGCGCCTATAAGCAAACCGGTATGCTCGCTAAATATGAATACCGAAGTGAATGCGTAAATAAGATTTCCCGCGGCTAGCGCGGCGGTCAGGAAAATTAGACCCAGATAAAACTTAAGCGCAGCCAGAAAACCTCGAGAGAACAGCGTCATCGACGGGAAGATCAGCAGACAGTAGAGTAAACCTGTGGGGATGATACCAGCAAAAACAGCATGCGCGGGCCAGGAAAACCATTGAAAGATGGCCCCCCAAAGCGTTAGCTGCGGCATAGCGAAACTTACCACGCTTAACAACGCGCTTGAGATAAAAGGCACACCTGCGGTATGCAAACCGACAGACGTTCCCATACGCTCCATCAAGTCCATTTTCGCGGACTCTAGCTGCTTAAGATCCCGCTCCTTTATTCTTTGCTCAACGATGGTACCCAGTTTGAGGCTGTCATTAATATATTTCATTACGCCGTGCATTAGCGTCCTAATGGTTTATCTGATACGCATAGTACAACTTAGATGTAGGCTTTAACAATATTATTGTGCGGCGATAAAAAATGAAAACGTCGCCTGCCAGCGATTAAGTGTGACGCTGGCAGGCGTGAAGATGATAGTGCAAGGTTGTGAGTTAGTCTGGCGAATTATTTACTCAACAGTTCTTCATATTGCGTCTGGAATTGCGGGGCGTTCATTGCCCCATCAAAGAGGCTATAGGTGATATAACCTTTATTAAGCCAGCCGGAATCGGTATCGTTCTCTACTGTCTTTAACGATTCCGGATTGATGGTTTGTTTAGCGCGTCCATCAGGCAAAATATCATAACCAATCTGTGGGGTAGGGAACATCTCATTTTCGACATAGTGCACGCCTTTAATTTTTGATTTTGGCAGCGGCGGATAGTTAATGCTTAAGCCCGACCCTTTAGGCAATAAAGGTGTTCCAGAAACCTGTTTATGATTCAGCGTTTCAACAACATCAACCACATAATCCACCGCATCAGGCCAATATTTATGTGTACTTGGCCATTTATTCTTCATTTCATCTTCGGTAAAGATATACCCAATGCTGGCCGCAATCGCCGGGAAACCATAACGTACAGCCCTGGCTGCTGCACTTACCGTCCCTGAATTGACCTGAGCCATTCCGGTATTCGGGCCATCGTTGACGCCAGAGATAACCAGGTCCGGCGGATTATTAATGAGTATTCCCCGTAAGCCGAAATCAACCGCATCAGCGGGTGTTCCCGGGAAACAGTAGCGTTTATCAGCAGCCTTCTTTACATCAAAGATTTTACCCGTTTTGAAGGTAATGGCCGAACCGATGCCGCTCTGATTGGTGGCAGGAGCGACCATCCACACCTCAAAACCTTTTTGAGTGAGTTTTTCCTGAAGCGTAATACTGCCCGTGGATTCGCAACCATCGTCGTTGACAATCAAAATTTTTAGCGGCGCGGCGCTTGCGGTAAAGGCGAATGCAGAGATCAGCGCAGCGGCAATACATGACTTGTTCATCGTAACTCCTGTTATTCATGAGGGTAACTAAAATGCAAAAAAAAACCTAAGGCCGTTTCTGTACCTGTTGCAGAAGCGGCCTTAGGTTTTGCCTGAAACAGTAACAATCCCAAGTGAATTTAAAATACGTACTGCAGATATTAACGTCCAGATGGGAATACGGTTGATATGAGGAGGATCACAATTACATAAATCATCGCTATAGATTAGGTGCAATTCAAAAACATTAGTGATAGGGTCGACAGTAGCTGGATTGTTACTGTTTCAACAGGCAAAACCTACGTTTTCTTCTCCACCTCAATACCAGGGGGCTGAAGAGTACGTAGGTTTTTTTTTGGCTATGAAAAAGGATTCTTTAAAATGAAAAAATTATTTCTGGGTGTCTTAATGGCAGTTACTGCCATTACCAGTCCACTGCTGATGGCGAACACGAATGATAAAAATGACCAGCAGGAGGTCATCAATATTTATTTTGCGCGCCATGGGAAAACGCTGCTTAATTCGTTTGACCGCGTGCAAGGTTGGATTGATTCCCCATTGACGAAGGATGGGGTGCAGGTTGCTCAATATTTAGGTGAGGGACTCAAAGGGATAAAATTTGATCGTTTTTATTCCAGTGATGCGGGACGGCAGCGCGAAACCATGGCAGTGATTCTTAAACAGGCTGGCGTAACGGATTATCATTTAACAGAAATGACAGGCCTGCGAGAGGCGTTTTTTGGTGGTTTTGAAGGCGGTTATAATGTCGATATGGCCAATGCAGGCGCACACGCACTAGGAATGACGGACAGTAAAGCCCTTTTTAAAGCGATGAAAGCAGGCACGCTCTCGGTAAAGGAAAGCCAGAACGCGCTGGCCAAGTCCGATCCAAAACAGCTAGCTGAAGACTATGAGCAGGTAAAAGTGCGGACACAAGCTGCGCTGGCAACTATTGTAGAAAATGCTCAAAAAGAGGGTGATAACAATATTCTGGCCATTTCTTCAGGCACGGCGATTCAGATAATGATTTCCGATCTGACGGATGACCCGGCCAAAAATCTGCCATTGTCGAATGCTGCAGTTGTGAAAATCACGTATCACGATGGTAAATACAGCGTGCCAGAAATTGGCACCATGAAATACGTTGAAGCAGGCAAGAATTCATTAAATCACAAATAATATTACAGTTTAATTTTCCGCCATAAATAAGCTATGGCGGATCTTTTCTCAGGAAATAAAAATGTTTAAGAACATAACTTCCGCGTTAATAGCGTGCGGGCTGGTTACGCCTGTATGGGCCGCTACAGACGCTATTTTTGATGATCCTTTTTTTACTGACTCACAGCTCACTGTCTCTGCAAAGAATTACTGGAAATATCTTAAGGAGGAAAATGCCAATCCTAAACATGTACACAACGCCTGGGGGCAGGGATTTTCAGCAGAATACCAGTCTGGTTATTTTGCAGATATTATCGGCTTCGATGTGTCGTATTATAGTGCGATAAAGTTGGGCGCCAGCGACTATTTCAACTCCCGCGGCGTGCTTTATAATAATGGTACAGGTAACAAAAAAAGCAACGCCGAAGGGTATTCCAAGTTCGGCCAACGTAACGTGAAGCTTAACTATACGCTTTCTGGGGCTCAGTTAAACGCGCGCTGGGGATGGCAGATGCTGAAAAATTATGGCGTTATTTCAACGTCAAACCGGCTTTCTCCAACAACATATTCCGGCGTAAGCAGTGCTGTAAGCTACGGCCCATTTACCATAAGAGGGGCGTGGCTTGAAAATTCCATGGACAGAAACTCACCAGATAAAAAGCAATTTCAAACCAATACCGGTAAATATATTAGCCACCTGGCAAGCGGAGAAGTTCTCTGGCGGGGAGAGAAATTTGATGCACAGTATGCTTATGGTGAGAGTAAAAACTACCTGCAACGGCACCTGCTGTTTACTCAGTTTCGGGCGGATTCGCAGATAACGATTGGAACGCAAGTCTACGGCACCCACGCGATGGAAAGTTACCGCGCAATGCCTGCGAGCAAACGGGATTTTGACAATAACGCCTGGCATTTTGCGCTGGACGCGACCTGGAAAGGCGAACGCTGGAATAGCAAAATGGGCATTGGCTACACCAATGCTAAAAAAGCCGGTGAAGTCGGGTTTTATCCACGCCACATGAGTAAAAATTCCCGGGGAACATTTATATCCATGGCCTACGCAGGCGACGATTACATGCGTGATGGGGAACTGGTGCTGGCGAACATCACCGAATATCGATTAACGCCAGAATTAGCCATTGGCCTGGCGGGAAACATCGGGCAATTTAACTATAAAGGAAATCACGTGCGCACCGGGGAAATCAACGCCTTTAGCCGTTGGGTTCCAACGCAGTCCATGTTTAAAAACTTCACCTTTTGGGCGATGTTCGGGCCGGGATGGTCATATAAGACGCAAGGTAAAACGCCAGTCCTTACGGACGGTCATTATACACGTACAAACACGCTGTCGTCGGAAGTGATCATGGAATATCGATTTAAGGTGTTCTGATCGAGATGACATGCCGCTCGAAAGCGATGCCGAACGATGAGCGGTTAAGCCGCCATGTTGATAACGATGTTTTAAGCGCGGGCAGCAAAAGTTGTTGTCCGCGATTAATCTGACAACTGGAGATTACCGTTGGCCAGTAGCCATGGGAAAAAGCGACATGTCAGAGTGAGGATATCATGAGTCTGGAAGTCACTCGAAACAGGAAGAACGACGATAGATGACTGTCAGTACGAGATTGGAACCAGCGTAGGACAGCAATAACCAAAGCAAATCCACACGGCAAACGCCGTTATCGGACACAATTCACATTGGTGCGCATAATGTATATTATGTTAAATGCATCTAATCACACGTACCGATGTCCTCATCAGCCTATGACCGAACGATTTGAACCACCCCTCCTTAATTGAACAAGCAACTTGATCTAAACGAGTCGATGCAACAAATTCAAGATACCATTTGGTTCAGAGAGAATCACCTCAATCAACCGCCATCCCAACTGGCTGTTAAGTTCATTGGGAGTCACCTGGCAGATCTGGTAACTGACATCAAAACCATCGCTGGAGGATCTATGCTTAAAAAATCTATCGTTGCCCTTTCATTGTTTTTCGCTCTGACCCCCGCTGTTTTTGCGGGCAATAGTGAAAGCGAACTGTTGAATAAAAAGAATGTCATTGATTTTTATAATAAAGCTTTGAACGATAAAGACTTCTCCGCCGCCAGGCCATATCTCAGGGATCGCTATGTACAGCATAACCCGATGGCAAAAGATGGCGTGGAAGGCTTCGAGCAGTTTATCGCTTTTCTGAAGAGTAAATATCCCGACTCGCATAGTGAAATTAAGCAGGCGTTTGTCGACGGAAATAACGTGATTCTCCACGTTGAAGTGACCGGTCGTGAGCCTGGCGTTACGCGGGCGATCATGGATATCTTCCGCCTCAACGAACAGCACAAAATCGTTGAACATTGGGATGTTACCCAAAACGTCCCGCCAAAAACCGCCAGCGGCAACGGCATGTTTTAAAATCCGGGCGGGATCCTTCTGCTAGCGCTCTCGCTTTCCCTTATTCTCGCCCTTCCCTTGTAGGCAGATTCTCTAAGCGTAAAAGGAGAATACCGTCGGTATTCTCCTTCGTTTATGCGTTAATCACCCCGACATATATAAGTGGGATAATGTCGGTCCTGGATCAGCCACACCGATGGCGAAACCTCGGAGATGGTCAGATAGTAACGCGCGGTCGGATTGGCGAAGCTTCCCCATTGCTCATCCGGCGTGTTGTCATTGTGCCTGCGCCAGGTTTTGGTGTAGCTCAATACCACCACTTTATCATCCTCCCGCCGCGACCAGATAAAATCGACGTCTCTGTCGACGATCATGCTCTGGCCATTTGCCCAGGCTGCTCCTTTATAGGCTGTCAGACCAGTGCCGTCGCGGTGAAAATAGAACTGAGCAACGGTATTAACCCGCACTTCACTGGCCTTACCTTCGTTGCGTATAAAATTAAATATGGTACTGCAGGCTAGTACATCCCGTTTACCAACCCCGTCAGAGCAATAATAAAACACCATTGCGCCACCTAATAGAAAAAGGCTGAGGCCGCCGATAAGTTTAATTTTCATTTTTCAGCCCCACTTTTATAGCGAATGGTTTTACACAAGCTGTCTTTATTGACCGGGCATGCGCCGATAAACACTTCATCCGCCGCGACGAGGGAAAAACGAGCGCTGAAATAATAGACACTGTACGCCTCTCGCTGGCACGCCACGCCGTTTTTATCCAGCAGCTCGGCTAATTTCGATAACACCAGCGGTCGCCCATGATCGTTAATAAGCCAGACGCTACATTTAGCAATTTTTTGCTCAATCGGCTTTAGCCTTACCGGCGTTGTTATATTCTGCTGTTGGCGAATAATTATGCCAATACCGAATACCGACGCTAATAATGCCGTGAATATCAGCCACCATTTCAGACGTGGTGGTTGCTTCCTCTTTTCGGCTTTTTGAAGCTGGGGTTCGGGTGCGCTGGTGTCAATGTTTTGCGCAGGTTGAAAAATAACATCCGCATCAAACCGAAAACCATATCGCGGTATGGTTACAATCAATTCATGATGTTCTCCCAACGCCTGGAAACTTTTGCGTAACTCACTTATCGCTTTGTTGAGATTATTTCCCGAAGGCGTAAAACCAAATTCTTGCCATACGCGGGTAATCAACTCCTCACGGCTAAGTTCGCTTCCTTTATGACGAATAAATTCCTGTAACAAACGCACGGCCGGTGCCGAAAGCGTTAATACGGATTCAGGTTGTCCAACAACACTAACTGTGTGAGCTTCAGGATCAAATAACAACGAATTGTTGCATATAAAAAACATATTTCACTCTCATCTGTTGCCGCTTGCTTTTAATCCTTGTAACAGCAGGCAAGAAAGCCCTTCTGAATTAGCTTATTTTTTCATCAGTGGGAATTTTCTTAAGCCCCTTAGGATTTGGCATTTTCTTTTAACTATACAACTTTAAATCCAGGATTGCAGGATAAAGAACTGTATTTTTTGAGTTAACTAATACAAATTTTCACAACCTGCTGTTCCGGTTAAAGTTTCCCTGTCCTGAAGCGATACGAAAGCAGACGGTGTCGTGGTGTAAAAACGCCGTACATGAACTCAGAGCAGGCAGAATGAATGTGAAAGTAAAAAACAGAGCAAACAAATCCACTGCGCTTTATCTCGCTGCCCTATCGATGTCATTTTTCGCAGAAATGACACAGGCCAATATGAGCGTTTACCCGATGGAACTTAACGTCGACAGTTCCGGGACGGCCCAAATCAGAGTGGCCTCTAAAAGCGATGATATTCAGTTCATTCGGGTGAGGCAAAAGAAAATTCTTAATCCGGGTACGCCACAGGAAAAAGAAGTTGAGATGGCCGCGTGGAAAGACGGAGGCGTGGTCGTCACCCCTGAAAAATTCGCTTTAGCGGCAGGCGCTTTACGTATCGTAAGGCTGGTTTCTCTGACGCCGCCAGAAAAAGAGAGTACCTGGCGCGTTTATTTTGAAGGTGTAAAACAGCCGGATAGCATTCTGCCAGTACAATCTTCGGGGACGCCGGCGTCGGCTAAACTCGGTGTTAACGTTATCTGGGGAGCATTGGTTCATTTGGCGCCGGAAAAGCCGGTGGTTTCTCTGCGAATAAATCCCGCGTCAGGAACTTTAAAAAATGATGGCACGTTGCGGGTACCGCTGAAAGAAATTGGCGTATGCGATACAAGCGATAAATGCCGATGGATTAGAGAAGATGCAACTATTTATCCGGATACTGAGCGAAAATTAAAATCACTCACTCAGAATCACGGCCAGAAATATAAATTCCGCTATTTCAACTGGATTAATAAAACAGCTGAAGAAGCAGACTTGCCCGTCGTGCAATAACACGACATCACTGTCAAAACCACATGTGGTTTGTTTAAAGAGCTAATGGAGCTCGTTTATAAATATGGAGATATCAATGAAGAAGTATATTAAACCTCTGATGATCGTTGCTGCGATGTCTACTGCGTTCAGCGCAATGGCTATTCAGAAGGATATTACGGTTAATGCCAACGTCGATTCCCAGTTGGATATGACCCAGGCCGATAATACGCCGTTACCTGCCAGCATCGATATGCAATATCTGCCGGGCCGTGGGCTGGAAAGCTACCGTCTCAATACCAAAATCTGGTCGAACTCAGCCACCAGCAACGTCAAAGTCCGTCTGGTTAGCGCAGCGAATCTGACCAATGAAGATGGCGCCGAGACGGTACCGATGACCGTAAAACTGGGCGATAAAACCCTGAACACTACCGATGCAGAATTTACCGGCAGCGAACTGTTCCCGGGCAGCGTTGAAAACGGTTCTGCGGTTCTGCCGCTGACCATCTCTCAGACCACAAAAGGCATTCTGAAAACCGGTCAGTACAGCGGCGTGGTGAGTCTGATGCTGACTCAGGCGACCACCGCGGAAGGCGGCGCGTAACCCCACAATACGTATAAGGAAGTACATCAGAGGGCGCCTGCCCTCTGATGTCAGGATGACGTCGAGGCTCGTTCATGGCTTTTCACAGAAATGCTCTTCTTTTTGTCGTTTTGTTACCTGCTTCCGTTCAATTAGCCAGCGCCAGTATCGTCGTACCTGCGGGTTTTGAAGATCTGGCGAAAACGCAGCGCCTGTGGACAGAAGTCAGTCTGTATGGCGCGTCGCTTGGCCTGTTTGAAGCCGATATCACGCTTGAAACGGTAACCTTTGTGGCGCCGGAAACGCTCATCGCGGCAATTAAGCGTCAGTTCAACGATGATCCTGCCTTGATCGCCTCTGTGAGCGGCGCCCTTTCCTCTCCGCTTGCGCGTAACGGCAATCTCGCCTGCAGCAGCAATGGTTCCGCGGCGGGTTGCGATTTTATCGACACCAAAAGCGTGGCCCTGATTTATGACGAGAATAACGCCCGTATTAACCTGTTTTTCGACAGGCGGTATCTACCGAAACAAACGGCGGAAAATCAGTGGTATCAGCCTACGCGCAATACTGAGAACGCGCTGATCCACCAGCAAAATATCAACTTCGTGGCCGATGAAGACTATCAGTCGATGACCGTGCAGGGAAACGGCGCGCTGGCCATGACTGAGAATGGGTATTTTAACCTCGACTGGACCTGGCTTGCGCAACGCTCTCGCCATCAACAGCAGCAGGAGATCACGGTCAATAATGCCTGGTTCCGTCAGGATCTGTGGCATGAATATTACGTTCAGTTAGGTGAAATGGATACGCGCGATCTCTTCAGCGCGGCCGGCGGCAATATCAACCTCAGCCAGCTACCGCTTGGAAAAATTCGCGGTCTGCGTACCGGCTCGACGCGAGCGTGGATCAACCCCGTTCAGCAGTCCAGTGGAACGCCCATTACCGTGCTGCTTTCCCATGACGCGCGTATCGATGCGCGCCGAGGCAATCAGCTGCTGGCCAGTTTTTATCTTAATGCCGGGGCGCAAACCCTGGATACCCGTTCGTTTCCGGACGGGAGCTATACCGTGACGCTGGCGATTTATGAAAACAACCGCCTGACCCGCACCGAGCAGGTTCCGTTTACCCGCACCGGCATCACGCCATTCGACCGCGTCGAGTGGTTTATGCAGGCCGGTGAAACCGATAACGACGATATGCGCGAAGAACGCAGCGCCGTGGCGCAAGCGGGCATTCGCCTGCCTGTAACTTCTACGCTGGCGGTCACCAGCGGCGCAACGGTGAAAAAGAACCAGCGTTTTGTGGAGAGCGCGGTCGACTGGAGCCGCGGATTCAATACCGGCCCCATTGATGGCGTGCTCAGCACACGCTTTAGCTACCTTTATGGCAGCCAGGGCCAACGCGGCAATATCCAGCAAATCAGCTATAACGATGGCTTTTCACTGAGCTTCTATCGCAATGCCTTATCGGCTGATAACTGTGATTCCAGCAGTACAGGCTTTGACGCGGTGAATGGTTGCTACCGAAGCCTCTCGGTGATGTTCTCCGTTCCGGTCGGCTCGTGGTATGCCAACCTCGGTTATTCCGATAACCGCAATGAAGGCCGTTATGTCTCACGGCGTGAATTACCGAATAGTGACGATCGGCACGACAATGGTTTGCCCTGGGAATCGGTGTATATGACCCGCTCCCGTTCGCAGGCGTGGCAGGCCGGACTGAGCAACGCGTTCAGCACCCGCGGGTTGAATATCAACAGCAGCATAAACCTGTTTATGCGTAACGACCATTCTGGAGATGGCAAGGATAAAGGCGGATTCCTTAGCGTAAGCCTGTCGCTGGCACATAACCGTCAGGGCGATGCCTCCAGTTACACCTCCGTGGGGGCCACGTGGCAACAGCAGAAGCATGAAAAAAATCAGCTCAACTATAACCTCGCGCATAACTGGTACACCGATGCGCGCGGTGAAAACGAGTATGGTCTTAACGCATCCGGAATTAACAGCGACTCGCTAAATACTTCGGCCTATACCCGTCAGGGCGGCCGATTTGGTAACGGAAGTTTGACCGTCAGCGATTCGTGGGATCGCCAGGATCATCGCCACCGGTTCAGCAGCAGCGGTAACTACAGTTCTACGCTGGCGCTATCTCGTTCTGGCCTGTGGTTTGGCCGCTGGGGTGACGGACGCCCGGCGTCAGCCATTGCGGTCAACGTCGCAACGCCGGAAGCGTCACCTGATTCCCGCATTGCCGTTTCGCTTGATAACAGCGGTAGCGCCGATATCCCGGCAAACGCCCGCGCGTTGTTCGCCCTGCCCGGCTATCAGCAAACCACGCTGACTATTAATGAGTCGACGGACATTTCCCACGGCGCGAACAGTGAAATTACGCAGGGGGCGGGAAGCAGAACGGTATTTATGGTGCCTGGAAAAATGCTGCACAGAGAGGTGCAAACCACCACGCGTTATACCTGGCTTGGCCAGTTGACCGATGAACAACATACGCCGTTTATCGGCGGCATGCCGCTTAACGTCAGCGGCTGGAGCGATTTAGGTAATGGCGGCTTTAGTGCGGAAAGCGACAGCCTGATCCAGTCGCTCTACCTGGTGAAACAACAGCAGTTTTACCAGTGCGCGCTGAAGGTGAAGACCATGCGTGACGTCGTGCGCTATGTCGGCACGGTGACCTGCGAAGAACTGACTTATTCCGCGTTACCGGAAACCGTGCAGCAGCAGGCGCAACTGTTGCTGGCTGGCCGTACGCCGGCGGTCAGCCCAACGGCGATGAATAACTCTACTCTCTCTACAGGAAAATGATGTGATAACGCGTCTTTTGATTTTACTGCTTGCCTGCATCTGTTTTACCGAGGCTCAGGCCGCTAGTCCTGCCGGCAGAAATACCAGCGTGGCGTTCGCCTTCGATCGCCAGTCTCCCCCTGCCCGCCTGGATATCTGGCTACACGAGTCCGGCGGTTATGATACGAGCGATCCGCAAAAATGGGGACGAAATACCCTGACCTGCCAGTCGCGTACCGATACAACCTATGGTGCCTGCATGACCGCGCCGGTATGGTTTTCGGCGAATCCGGCCTCGCCTTATCCGATAAACCTGCGTTTTACCCACGCAATAACCAACAAAACGGTGGACGTAAAAGTCTATGGCGAACACCGTATGTTTATCAATAACAGAACCTTTGTTTTCGCCAGCTACGTAACGGGCGGTACAGTAGATTTGCCAGCCTGGAACAGTGCGCCCTATTTTGATTTTTACATCGTTCGTAGCGAATTAAACAAACTCGATCAGGCCGGTATCTGGACGGCAACGCTGAAACAGAATTTGCGCGAATGGGGCACCGCCGACTGTGGCGGCAACTTTAATGACGTCAATATTGGCTGCCCAGGCTACCTCACTCTTGCTAACTGGCAGGCAAACCTGCGTATTGAGGTGGTCGACCCGGGCAACCAGCAGATTTATTTACCGGCATTTCCGCACTCCACGCCGGTGGTGAACCTCAACCTCACCAATTTCCCGGGCAGACCCGGCGGCAGTGAGATTAAGGGCGAAAACTCGCTGGATATGTGCCTCTATGATGGCAATAACAGCACCAGCTCGCGGGCATTTCTACGCTTCGAAGACGATGGGCTTGACGCGACCGGGCGTGCCGAAGGGGCCTTTTCCATCCGGCGACGGGGGGGCAGCCAGTCAGACCCAAGAGATCGTCTCGATTATCAGGTTCTTGTCACCAACCCGACCACCGGCGCAACTGAAGTTGCCGCTAACGGCAAAACGTTGACCTGGGAGGGCACCAACAATCGCCGCTATTTGCGCCAGGTTGTGCTGCCGGGCGGCCGCGAAAGCGTGTTATGCATCCCGGCGCCCATTACTCTCAAAACTCCCGCCTTTGCCGCCAGCAGCAAAAACGCGGGTGACTATACCGGTACGTTACGCGTTATCTATACCCCCAGTACGTTATAAAGAGGCCACTGTGAGTTACGTTGTTCTTGATAATAATCGCTTTTATGCGGAGGGGCTGCGTTACGCCCTTCTCCGTCGTAACGTTATGATGGAAGTGCATAGCGGCACGGTGCAGTGGCAGCCCTTACTGTTAGAGAGCACGACGTTGGTTATTCGCTGCCGTTTCTCCATCAGCGGCACGCATCAGTCGCTGGTTGATATTTTGCTTACCCTCGAGGCCCATTGCTGGCAGGGAACGGGATATCTGGTGTGTAATGAAAAAAGCTGGGGGCTGGCCACCTATCTACGCAAGCGTTTTGAAACCTTAACGTTGCACATCATCGATGACCGGATTTCCGTGGCGGATGCCGCCTGGCTGTTATCTAAAGAGCCAAGGCGGATCCGCACCCTGCGCTGCTGTCTGACCGAGATGGAATTTAACGTCCTCGACAGGCTGGTTAAGGGGCAGTCGGTAAGATATGTCGCGCACATGACGAAGATGAGTGAAAAACAGGTCTCGACCTATAAATGTAACGCCCTGAAGAAACTCAATGCCAATAATCTTCTACAGCTTCTGGTGTAACGACTTGTCCACGCGGCATATCGCCACAATTTTCTCTCTGAGCCAGCGGTGAGCGGGATCGCGTTCCATTCTCGGATGCCACATTTGCGAGACGGTAATCCGCCGGCTTTTAAACGGCAGCTCAAAAAGATGTACCTGCTCCATGACCTGCTGATTGACTAAATAGAGAGCGGGGATCATGGCGATAAGATCCGATTGCAGCGCCACGGAAAGCGCGGTCGGAAATCCGGGGACGACGCTGGCGATTTTGCGTTTCATGCCGAGCTCGGCCAGCACATCATCGACGGACCCGTGCAGCGTACCTTCTGGTGAGGCCACCACATGACCCCAGGCGACATAATCCGCCACGGTTATCTCTCTCAGGGCGGCCAGCGGGTGTCCCTTACGCACCACCCCCACAAACCGATCTTCAAATAGCCGTTGCAGTCGTATTTCAGGCCCCATATTGCTCTGGACGCCAATCTCCAGATCGACCAGCCCTTCCCGTAGATAGCGTGACGTTTTTTCGGGCTTAGGCGCAAAGCGTAGACAGACATTGGGCGCGGCTTCGGCTACTGCCGCAATGAGCGAAGGGCCAAACGCCACCACAAAACCATCGTTTGCCCTGATGGTGAAAAGACGCTCCAGATTTTGTACGTTGAGCGCTTCGGCCGCTGGCTGCAGCACCGCCTTCGCCTCGAAGACCGCGCGACGGGCGCGATCGCGGGTCGCCTCCGCCCACGGCGTCAGCACCATGTTACGCCCGGCGCGAACCAATATCTGATCCCCGGTGACGTCGCGTAACCGGCTTAGCGTGCGGCTCATGGCTGACGTACTGAGATTCAAACGACGTGCCGCGCCCGCCACGCTGGCTTCGTTCAGTAATACATCGAGTGCAATCAATAAATTAAAATCGGGGTCTGACATGACCACAACTCCTGGAACATTCAGATAAGGCGTTTCATGCAACTATAGAGTGTAAATGGTGCGCCTTCCGCCCGGTAAAAGCCATCTTTATAGTTTCGTCATCCAGATATCCTCTGCAGGAGACAACACGATGACACTATTTTCCAGCCAACCTGGCGATGACGGCCTGCCAGGCCCGGCGCGAGCGCGGGTCATGGCCGCGGTAATGACCACCACCTTAATGGGCGTCTTTGATGGCACCATGGTAAACATTGCTCTGCCGTCGATGGCGCAGGAACTACAGGCCTCAGACAGTACCGCCGTCTGGTTCGCCAACGGGTATCTGCTGGCGGCGGCGATGACGCTGGCGATATTCGCCGCGCTGGCGGCGCGCTTCGGCTACCGCCCGGTGTTTCTGGCCGGACTGACGACATTTATTGTGGCATCAGCAGGTTGTGCGCTGGCGACGACGCCTGAGCTGCTCATCGGCATGCGGGTGCTGCAGGGGATCGGCGGTGCGGCAACGCTCAGTATCGCACCCGCCATATTGCGCTCCGTTTTTCCGGCGCGACTGCTGGGGCGTATTCTCGGGATACACGCCCTGCTTATCGCTTCAAGCTCCGCCATCGGGCCGGTGCTGGGCGGCACGATCCTGCATACTTTGAGCTGGCAATGGCTGTTTGCAATAAACGTGCTCCCCGGTACCGTCGCCCTACTGCTGGCGGTCAGAGCGCTACCGCGGCCGACAGTTGACAGGCAAGCCGCTTTCGATACTCCTGGAGCGATATTGTCGGCGCTGCTATTGGGTTCAACGATCATGGCGGCGAATAGCATGCAGAGCGCTTCGCAGCATATCGATAGTCTGTACTGGACGTTGCTCGCAGCGATAAGCGGCACCGCCTTTATCTGGCGCATCCGGCAGACGGACAACCCGCTGTTGCCGCCTGCGATGTTTAAAAATGAACGCTTTACCCTTTCGGCCTTTACGTCGCTGATCGCCTTCGTAAGCCAGGGGATCACTTTTATTGCCCTGCCGTTCCTGTTCCAGAACGAGTATGGCTATAGTCCGGTACTCTCGGCGCTGCTGTTTACTCCGTGGCCATTAGGGATAGTGCTGATCGCACCGCACGCCGGCCGCTGGGCGGACTCAATCTCCGCTCCGCTCATCTCGACGCTGGGACTGATGATTTTTGTCGCGGGTTTAATCCTTCTGGCGATGCTGCCCGCCACGCCCGCCGCGTGGGATATCTGCCTGCGGAGCCTGGTATGCGGTATTGGCTTTGGCTGCTTCCAGAGCCCGAATAACCGGGAAATGCTGTCAAACGTGAGTCGCGAACAGGCGAGCTATGCCTCGGGCGTTTTATCCATCATGCGCACGTTCGGGCAGTGTCTGGGAGCCGCCGTGATGGGCGTACTGTTGGCAAAAGACGAAAGTGCCGTTCATATTGCGCTGTGGATCGCCGCCGCGGCCTCGGCGTTGTCGGTGGCCGTTAGCGCCAGCCGACTGCGGAGAATAGCTTTTCCTGCGGGAGCGGAATAAGTTTGCGGCGCATCCCCGAAAAGAAGATGCGCCCGTTAGTGATTTACCCGGCAAGTTTTATCACCGCCCGGCTGAAGGCATCAATCGCCAGTTCGACATCGGCTTCGCTGACCGATTCCGCCGGATGGTGACTAATTCCCCCTTTGCAGCGCACAAACAGCATCCCCACCGGCCAGCACTCCGCGATAGCAATCGCGTCATGTCCGGCGCCGCTTGGCAGCGTCAACGCCGTGCCCTGTACCTCGCATAGCGCTTCGGCAATCACCGACTGTAATCGCGGATCGCAGGCGGTTGCCGCAATGCGGTAGAACTCCTCAGCGGCAAACTGCAGGCCGCGACGCCCGGCAATCTCTGCGGCTGCCGCCAGCAATGAATCCAGTAATTCATCCAGCGGTTGATCCTGCGGACCGCGGATATCAAGGGTCAACGCGACTTCGCCGGGAATGACGTTGACCGCTGCCGGCGAGCAGCGCAATGTCCCGACGGTGGCGACCAGGTTGCCTCCCTGCTGGCGCGTCGTGCTCTCAATATACAGCATCCACTCCGCGGCGGCGGCAAGCGCGTCCCGGCGCTGGTCCATCGGCACCGTGCCTGCATGACCCGCCTCGCCGGTAAAACAGCAATTGAGGCGCCGCGCGCCGTTGATCGCCTCGACCACGCCGAGTGCCGAACCGGCCTGTTCCAGCCTCGGCCCCTGCTCGATATGCAGTTCGAGATAGGCGGAAAAATCTTCCGCCGGGCGCGAGGCTGAATGGACGCGTGATGGATCCAATCCGGCGTTGACCATCGCCTGCGCCAGGCTAATGCCTTCGGCATCGCGTTGGGCCAGCCAGGTTTGCGGCCAGCTTCCCGTCAGACCCTTGCTGCCCAATAGCGTGATACCAAAGCGCGTTCCTTCTTCATCGCAGAAGCCGACGATTTCGATGGCCTGCGCCAGGCGGCGCGCCTGATTATGTAAGCTCTGCACCACTTCAATGGCGGCTAACACCCCCAACATGCCATCATATCGCCCGGCGTTGCGTACCGTATCGAGATGCGATCCGAGCAAAATCGCCGGCGCCCCTTCTTCTCTGCCTTCATAACGCCCGCAAATATTACCGACGCTGTCCTGCCAGACAATCATGCCTGCCTGGCGCATCCAGTGGGCAACCTGCTGATTAGCTTCGAGATGCTGTGGCGAAAGGTAAACCCGCGTCAGGCCTTCCGGCGTTTCGCTTATCGCCGCTAATCTCTCAGCCCGCGCCATCACTCGCGCTGCGGCCAGGTTCATAGCGGTTTCTCGCTGCGATAATGATCCCACGCCGCCTGCATGGCTGCCCCCTGCGTGGTGGTGAATTTCAGGTAATTGAGTACCGACTCCAGCGCGCTGAGGGTGGTCATGACGCAATCTTTGCGTGCGTTGTAACCCATCGTGCCAATACGCCACACTTTGCCGTGCAGCGGGCCGAATGAGGTGCCAATCTCAATGGCGAAATCTTGCAGCATCAGTTGGCGTACCTGGTCGCCATTAATGCCCTGCGGGATGATCACGCCCAGTACGTTATTCATTTTGTGTTGCTGATCGCCAAAGATTTCCAGCCCCATCGCCTGAATACCTTTCACCAGCGCGTCGCCGTGCAGTTTGTGGCGGGCAATGCCGTTATCGAGCCCTTCCTCAAGAATCAGACGCGCGCATTCGCGGGCGGCGAACAGCGCGGATGTCGCTTCCGTATGATGGTTAAGGCGTTCTGGCCCCCAATAATCCATCACCATACCGAGATCGAAATAGTTGGAGTAAACCATCTCATCGACGCCATCAAGGTGCTCGGCGGTACGGATCCCCTGCTCGACGCATTTACGTCGACGGATAGCCTCTTCCATCCGCGGGCTCAGGGTAATGGGCGAGGTGCCGGAGGGGCCGCCGAGGCACTTTTGCATCCCCGCCGATACCGCATCCAGCCCCCAGGCATCGGTCTCCAGCGCATTGCCGCCCAATGAGGCGGTGGCGTCGGTATAAAACAGCACATCATAACGACGGCAGATCTCGCCCAGCTCCGCCAGCGGCTGCAGCATGGTGGTCGAGGTGTCTCCCTGCACCGTTAGCAGCATACGTGGACGCACCCGTTTGATCGCATCTTCAATCTGCTCGGGAGAGAACACTTCACCCCACGGCACCTCAATGGTATGCACTTCCGCCCGGCAGCGGCGGGCAATTTCACATAACAGATGGCCGAAGCGGCCAAATACCGGCACCAGCACTTTGTCGCCGGGGCGGATCGCGGAGATCAGAATGGCTTCAATCCCCGCTCGTGACGTGCCATCCACCAGCATGGTCCAGCGGTTGCTGGTGCGGAATACCCCGCGGTATAACGCCATGACTTCGTTCATATAGTGCGTCATAGCCGGATCGTATTGGCCGATAAGCTGGCTGGACATCGCGCGCAGGACGCGCGGGTCGGCGTTGATCGGCCCCGGCCCCATCAGCAGACGATGCGGAGGATTGATTGGTGAAAATTGAGCGATATCCATCGTAGATTCCTTTATTAATTCAGTCCGCGCACGGAGGAGATAAATTGTTTGAGTTCATTGGTTTGCGGCTGGCTAAACAGCGTTTTGCTGTCGCCCTGCTCCCAGACTCGCCCCTGGTGCATAAACACCACCCGGTCGCCGACTTCACGGGCAAAATTCATTTCATGGGTAACCAGAATCAGCGTCATTCCTTCCGCGGCCAGCTGTTCCAGCACTTTGAGCACCTCGCCCACCAGTTCCGGATCCAGCGCGGAGGTGATTTCGTCACAGAGTAAAACTTTTGGCGACATCGCCAGCGCGCGGGCGATAGCTACCCGCTGCTGTTGACCGCCGGAAAGGCTGGAGGGATAGAAATCCAGCCGATCGCCAAGCCCGACTTTAACCAGCATTTGCTGCGCCAGTTCGCGGCACTCGGCGGGCTTTTTTTTCAATACCCGCCGCGGCGCCAGCATCACGTTTTCCAGCGCCGTCATATGCGGGAATAAATTGAAGTTCTGGAATACCATGCCAACGGAGCGGCTAATCTCCCGCGCCTGCGAATCGCTGTCGGTAATGGTCATGCCGCCGAGCTTAATACTGCCTTCCTGGTACCCCTCCAGCCCGTTAATGCAGCGCAATAAGGTGCTTTTCCCCGAGCCGCTTCGGCCGATGATGGAGATCACCTCGCCCATATTGATATCGAGATCGACCCCCTTCAGCACGTGGTTCTCGCCGTAGAATTTCTGCACCTGATTAATGGTGATGAGCGGCATTGAATTTATTCTCCAGATAGCGGCTGTAACGGGACAGCGGATAACACAAGATGAAGTAGCCCAACGCGACCAGCGCGAAAACCTTAAACGGCTGATACGTCACGTTGGTGAGCATGGTGCCAGCCTTGGTGAGCTCGACGAAACCGATAATCGACGCCAGCGCGGTGCCCTTTATTACCTGTACGGCGAAACCCACGGTGGGAGCGATGGCGATACGCACCGCCTGCGGCGCCACCACGCGACATAACGTCTGGGTGAAATTTAATCCCAGGCAACGCGATGCCTCCCACTGTCCTTTCGGCAAGGCCCGAATACTGCCGTACCAGATATCCAGCAAAAAGGCGCTGGTATAGAGGGTCAGCGCCAGCGCGGCGGCGGTCCATGGCGACACATCGATCCCGAATAACGCCACGCCGAAAAAGGCGAGAAACAGCTGCATCAGCAATGGCGTCCCCTGAAATAGCTCGATATAGCCGCGAATGAGGCGCTGCACCCACAATTTACCCCGCAGGCGCAGCAGCAACAGCGGTAATGTCACCAGCGCGCCGCCAATAAAGGCCGTCAGCGATAGCAGCACGGTCCAGCGTCCGGCCAGCAGCAGGTTGCGTACGATGTCCCAGTCGGTAAAAGTTGTCATCATGCCTGTACCCTCAGCCATCTACGTCCAGCCGCCATTAGCAGCTGGCGCATCGCTATCGATAACGCTAAATAGAGACCGGTCGTCACCAGATACACCTCGAAGCTCAAAAACGTTCGCGACTGAATTAAGTTGGCGGCAAAGGTCAGCTCTTCATAAGAGACCTGCGATACCACCGACGATCCGAGCATTACGATAATGCACTGGCTCATCAGCGCCGGGTAAATACGCTGCAACGCCGGCGGTAAAACCACCTGAATAAAGGTCTGACTCCGGCTGAGCCCCAGTACCCGGCCGGCCTCCCACAGCCCTTTCGGCGTCACCTGGATCCCGGCGCGGACGATCTCCGTACTGTAGGCGCCCAGGTTGACGATCATCGCCAGCAGTGCCGCTTCGCCCGCCGTCATCTTCAACCCCAGATTCGGCAGGCCGAAGACAATAAAGAACAGTTGAACCACGAACGGCGTATTGCGGATAACCTCAACGTAAGCCCCCCATATCCGACTCAGCCAGCTTGCCCTCCCGCTACGCAGAGCCGCGCCGAGAATCCCGATGGCCAGGCCGCCGAGCGTGGCCAGCGCGGTGAGTTGGATAGTGACCCAGAGTCCCGCCACGAGCTCCGGCCAATAAGGCCAGAGCGCGGAAAAATGTAATTGCTCCGTCATCGCTGTACCTTAAGCGGCAAAGTCGCTGGGCAACGGCGCTTTCAGCCACTGCTGTGATAACGTATTGAGGGTGCCGTCCTTAATGCCCTGCGCGATTAAGGCGTTCACCTTTTCCTTCAGCGCCGGTTCATTTTTTTTCAGGCCAATCACGCACGGTGAATCCTTAAGCATAAAGTTGGCGACCGGGGCTTTCGCCGGGTTTTGCCGTGAGATAGCCGCCACCACCAGATTACCCGTCGCCACGTATTGCACCTGACCAGAAAGCCAGGCCGACAGCGTGGTGTTGTTATCTTCGTAACGCTTAATCTGCGCCGCTTTCGGCGCAATGCTGGTCAGCACCATATCTTCCACCGCGCCGCGGGTCACGCCGATGCTCTTACCGCTCAGTTCGGCGGCGTCTTTCAGAGCAGCGCCCTGCGGGCCGAAGACGCCAAGGAAAAACGGCGCGTAGGGTTGGCTGAAATCAATGACCTTTTCACGCTCGGCGTTCTTACCCAGGCTTGAGATCACCAGATCCACTTTATCGGTCTGCAGATACGGTACCCGGTTGGCGCTGCTCACCGGAACCAGCTGCAGTTTTAGCTTCATCTGCTTTGCCAGATAGCGGGCCATATCAATGTCATACCCCTGTGGCTGGAGATCGGTGCCGACAGAACCAAACGGCGGGAAATCCTGGGGAACGGCGACGCGGATCACGCCGCGTTTTTCAATATCCTGGAGTTGGTCCGCGTGTGCGGCGGTGATTTGTGTCAACAGACAAGCGGCCCCGGTCAGCGCAATCAGCAGTTTTTTCATCATCATTACCCGTTACGTTAGTATGAAACAAAAGATTCTTTAAATAAACTTCTGCAACTAATGTGCCAGATACGGGCAAAAGAAATTTGCGCTGCCTAATCGGCTTTTAGCGAGAAATGACGCGAGTATTTACCATAGCAGTAAGAAGAGTTGCCCTTCTCCTTACCGCACTTTGGCACCAAAAAGGTGCAAAGCACCAGACTGGCTCCCCATTATCGTTGTTCAAGCTCATCCAACTGCTGGTATAACGTGGCGATGTCATGAATGCGCGGGCGACCGCTATCGAGAATTTCATGTAGCAAGGCGTTCGCCAGCAGGTTGATAAGACTATTGGCCGACGCGTAGCTGTCGAAAGCCGACACGCTATCCAGCGGGGCGCATAACCGCCAGCATGCCAGCGGAAACAGGCTATGCGCCTGAGGCTCGCAGATTAGCAGTTGCGGAACTCCCCGCTGTTGCAGTTGCTGCATCAGGGGACGAATAATCCGCGGCCGACGGCGAAATGCCATCACCACCACGATATCTTCTTCGCACAAATCGACCAGCTCTTCACTTAGGCTTTGCCCCGGTTGCGGCAGCACCACCACTTGCCCACGCGCCTGAAGCAACTGCTGGCGCAAATGCAGCGCCAGCGGCCAGGAGTTTCGCATGCCAATAATGACGACGCGCCTGGCCTTGACCAGCGCGTTAATGGCTTCGGCAAACTGCCGGGCATCCAGCGCGTTTACCCACTGCGTCAGGTTTGCCATCTCTTGTTTATAATGCCGCGCCAGCAGCGTATTACCCTGCACCGCCTCGCGATGATCGGTCAACGGCATCCCGCTCTGGCGTAACGTGCGCAGCTCATCGCGCATATCGCGATACTTTTCATATCCCAGCCGTTTAAACAGACGGCTTACTGTCGCTTTTGATACCCCGCTCAGTTGGGCCAGCTCGGCGCTGTTGTAGCTAATCAGGTCATCAAAGTGGTCGACAATGAAATCCGCCACCCGCTGCTCCTGGGGTGACAACGACGCATATTGCGCCTTCAGCCGTTCATCGAGTTGTTCCATAGCGCCTCTGTAACTTTTGTTTCACTGAACTATACCGCTAACCCCCTTCACAATGCATGCCACAATGAGAAAAGACAAACGGCCGCCGCATCATTGAAACTTTCTTTTCAAAGTGGAACAGCTTTTGCACGGACAGCGTTTGCAGCAGTGGCTGCACGATTCGTTACGAGGATAATTTATGCAGAGTCATTTCTCGACCCAGGGGATGGCGGTCGCCCCCCATCATCTGGCTAGCCAAAGCGCGCTGTCCGTGCTGCGCGAAGGCGGAAGCGCAATAGAAGCGATGGTCGCCGCTGCCGCGACCATCGCGGTGGTCTATCCGCATATGAATGGTATTGGCGGCGATGGATTCTGGCTGATCGTGCCACCGCAGGGCGATCCGATCGCCATTGACGCCAGCGGCGCCGCTGGTTCACTGGCGACGCCGGAAGCTTATGCCGGGCTAACGCACATCCCGCATCGCGGCCCGCGATCCGCCCTGACCGTCGCTGGCACCGTTAGCGGCTGGGATGAGGCGCTGAAAGTTTCATACTCGCTGACCGGTAAATCACTACCGCTTTCGCGTCTGTTACAGGACGCGATCGGCTATGCCGATAACGGTATTCCGGTGACCGCCTCGCAAGCCAGCGCCACCGCCGGAAAATTAGATGAACTTCAGCGCCAGCCAGGCTTCGCTGAGACCTTTCTGGTCAATGGCCGCCCTCCGCAAAGCGGCAGCCGCTTTTGTCAGCCTGCGCTGGCCTCCACGCTAAAACGGCTGGTTGCGGAAGGGCTTGATAGTTTCTATCGCGGCTCTCTGGCGGAACAACTGGCGGCCGGCATGGCCCGTTACGGCCTGCCTATTACGCTTGACGATCTGCGCCAGCATCGCGCGCGTCGCCCGCAACCACTGCGGTTACAGCATCAACACGGTGAGTTATGGAACCTGGCGCCGCCGACGCAGGGGCTGGTATCGCTGGCCATCCTCGGCATCACTGACCGGCTGGCGATGGAGCAGGCCGACGATGCGCAGACCATCCACCGTATCGTGGAAGCGACAAAACTGGCCTTCAGCCTGCGAGATAAACATATTACCGACCCGCTGCACCTGGATGTGGATATTCAAAGTTTGCTGTCCCCGCAGGCGTTACAACCGCTGGCGGAGAAGATCGACGACCAGCGCGCCGCGCCATGGGGCGCAGGCAAAGGCCCCGGCGATACCGTCTGGATGGGCGTGATGGACAGTAGCGGGCTGGCGGTCTCCTTTATCCAGAGTCTCTACCATGAGTTTGGCAGCGGCGTGGTACTTCCGGACAGTGGTATTGTCTGGCAAAACCGCGGCGCGTCGTTCAGCCTCGACCCGGCGCATTTGCTGGCGCTGGCGCCCGGCAAGCAACCCTTCCATACCCTTAATCCCGCCGCCGCACGCCTGAACGATGGGCGGGTGATGGTTTATGGTTCAATGGGCGGCGACGGCCAACCGCAAACGCAGGCGGCGCTGTTCACCCGTTATATCCTGCAGAACGTCCCGCTTCAGGAGAGTATTTCTCGTCCGCGCTGGCTGCTTGGGCGCACCTGGGGGCAGACCTCGGACTCACTAAAAGTGGAAGGTCGCTTTGCGCCGCAAACCCTCTCCCGACTCAGGGAACTGGGGCATGAGGTTGAGGTACTGGCCGACTTCAGCGAGGCCATGGGACATGCCGGGGCCATTGTCCGCCATCCTGACGGCCTGTTTGAAGGCGCGTCTGACCCGCGCAGTAACGGCACCGCCGCTGGTTATTAGGGGGAGAAGCATGAAACAAACCGAAAAAGAGTGGCGCGACTGGCTTCGACAGATGGAACAGATCCTTGCCCTGGAACTGGATGAATCGCGCCGCGCTGAGCTGCTGGCGCAATTTCGCCGCATTGCCGATATGGCTGAACCGCTGATGGCCTATCCGCTCGATCAGCGCCTGGAAATCGCCGGAGTGTATAAAGCATGAAGCTACATCAGATGACCATTGCCGGGATCCAGCAGTCGCTGAGTCGCGGTGAATTTAGCGCCAGAGAGCTGGCTCGCCAGACGCTTGATGATATTGCGCAAAGTAACCCACTGCTCAATGCCTGGACGACTGTCACCGGGAAACGGATGCTCGACGAAGCGGACGCCATTGATGCCCTACGGCGCACGAATCAGCCGCTACCTGCGCTGGCAGGCATTCCCTACGCGGTCAAAAATCTGTTTGATGTCGCGGGAGAAACCACCCTCGCCGGCGCCCAACTGTTCAGCAATAACCCGCCTGCCCGCGTCGATAGCTGGGCGGTAAGTCAAATCCAAAGCGCAGGCGGCCTGCTCAGCGGGATGCTGAATATGGACGCCTATGCTTACGGTTTTACCACGGAAAACAGCCACTATGGCGCGACGCGCAATCCGCACGATCTTAACCGCATTGCTGGCGGATCCTCCGGCGGCTCAGCGGCGGCGGTCGCCGCCGGGCTGGTTACTTTCTCGCTCGGTAGCGACACCAATGGTTCAATCCGCGTTCCGGCATCCCTGAGCGGGATTTTTGGTCTCAAGCCAACCTTTGGCCGCCTGTCGCGTACCGGCAGCCACCCTTTTGTTCCCAGCCTCGATCATATTGGTCCGTTTGCTCGTACGGTAGAGGATCTAGCCACAGTCTACGATGTTCTGCAGGGGCGAGACGTCAACGACGGGTTTCAGGCCGAACGCGGCGTCGCCCCAGCTACGCCGCATCTGCGATATGGCCTCCAGGGGCTGCGTTGCGCAGTTTTAGGCGGCTATTTCAGCCGCTGGTGCGATGACGATGCCCGCGCGGCGGTGGCTCGGGTCGCCCGCTATCTCGAAGCCTCTGAAGAGTATCTCTTCCCCGAGGCGGAGCTGGCGCGCGCTTCTGCTTTTATCATTAGCGCTTCTGAAGGCGGAAACCAGTACCTGCCAGCCTTACGGCGTGAGCCGGAGCGCTTTGAACCGCACTCGCGCGAACGTCTGCTGGCGGGAGCGATGATCCCTTCCGCCTGGTACCTGCAGGCGCAGCGCTTTCGTCGCCACGCTCAGCAGCAAGTCGCGTCGCTATTCACCCATGCCGACGTGCTCATCGCCCCAGCAACACCGTGCAGCGCCACGCTTATTGGCGAGCAGACGATGGAGATCAACGGCGAGTCTTTACCGATACGCGCCAGCATGGGCATGCTTACTCAACCAATCTCCTTTATCGGTCTGCCGGTGGTGACCGTCCCGCTACGTACCGCGACAGGGCTGCCTGTCGGGGGGCAGTTAATTGCCGCGCCGTTTAATGAACAGGCCTGTCTACGCGCCGCCTATGCGCTGGAAGCGATGGGAATAACCGATTCCCGCCCGGTGGAGATAGCCGCATGATCGCGTCGCAAGAAATCAATCTTCCGCAGGTGGTCGCCGAAGTAATGGCGGCCTTTTATCGCTATGAACAGGCGCTGGTGAGTAACGATATTGCGGTGCTGGATGCGTTGTTCTGGCACGATACGCGCACGGTTCGCCTCGGCGCCGGGGAGAATCTTTATGGTATTGATGAGATACGCGCCTTCCGCGCCGCGCGCCCCGCCGCAGGGCTTGCGCGGGAGTTACGCCATACGGTGATCACCACCTATGGAGAGGATTATGCGGTATGCAGTACCGAGTTCACCCGTGAAGGCAGCGAACGAATCGGCCGTCAGCAACAAACCTGGGTTCGGTTTGCCTGTGGCTGGCGTATCGTTGCCGCACAGGTTAGTTTGATGGGACATTGATGCCGTTGTTTGTCGTCCCCTACTTGCGCTGCGCTTAGCAGGGCTACCAACTCACAATGGCACGGACCGTAGGTCGGGTAAGGCGTTAGCCGCCACCCGACAAAATAACGGCGCAATGGACCTGCCGCTATGGCTGGTACGGATGCACCTGCCGCCAGTGGTCGGCAATCTGCTGGCGGGTACAAATCCACACGCGCTCATGCTGCTGCACGTAATCGAGAAAACGTTGCAGAGCGCGGAAGCGTCCGGGGCGGCCCAGCAACCGGCAGTGCATGCCGATAGACATCATTTTCGGCGACGTTTCACCTTCCGCGTACAGCACATCAAAGCTGTCTTTCAGGTAGGTATAAAACTGTTCAGCGGTATTAAACCCCTGAGCGGTGGCAAAGCGCATATCGTTAGCATCGAGCGTATAAGGCACGATGAGATGCGGTTTACGCTGCCCGTCGGCACAAGGCACCTCCGTCCAGAACGGCAAATCATCGCCATAATAGTCGCTGTCGTAATCAAACCCGCCATGTTCCACCACCAGTTGCCGGGTGTTAGGGCTATCGCGCCCGGTATACCAGCCGGTGGGCGGTTTGCCAAACAGGTCGGTCAGCACCTGCACCGCTTTATGCAGATGGTCACGTTCCTGTTCAATCGCCATATGCTGATAGTGGATCCAACGCCACCCGTGGCTGACCACATCGTAGTTGGCCGCTTTGATCGCCGCGACGATATCCGGATGACGCGCCAACGCCATCGCCACGCCAAATACCGTCAGCGGTAACCCCCGCTCCTGAAAGGCATGATGGATACGCCAGAAACCCGCGCGGCTGCCATATTCATACAATGAGTCCATCGACATATGACGATCGGGATAGCTGGCAGCGCCAATGATATCGGAGAGAAACTGTTCAGAACCCGCATCGCCGTGCAGGACGTGATTCTCGGCGCCTTCTTCGTAATTAAGCACAAACTGCACCGCGATACGCGCCTGGTTTGGCCACTGCGCGTGCGGCGGTTTTCCCGCGTAGCCGCGCAAATCGCGCGGATATAATTCTGCTGCAGGTATCATCTCCCACCCCTTCATTTAATCATTAAACACGGCGAATTTACCGCTAAGCGTTTTACGTTCCGGATAAGCTAAATCGCCGTGCTTGCTGGTTGTCAGGCCTAGCGACACCAGAGATTCGACCATCTTCACCGCCGCGCTGACGCCATCAATAACGGGTACCTGAAGTTCCCGGGTCAGTTGCTGTGCCAGGGTCGCCATGCCGCCGCAGCCCAGCACGATAGCGCCGCAGCCATCCTCCTGTAGCGCCTGAATACAGCGGGCGCGTACTTTTTCCTGCGCCACGCCGCTGCCATCTTCCAGCGCCAGCACCGGTAGATCGATCGCATGCAGACCGGCGCAATGCTCATGAAAACCATACTGATGTAGCAGATGGCGAGCGATAATCAGCGTGCGCGGCAAGGTAGTGACCACCGAGAAGCGGGTAGCGACCAGCGTCGCCATATGCATCGCCGCTTCGGCAATACCAATAACCGGCCCCTGGGCCAGTTCACGGGCGGCAAGTAACCCCGGATCGCCAAAACAGGCGATAACGTGCCCGGAAACGCCCTGCTGCCGCCCGGCTTTAATCTGCTCCAGCACGCCGACGGCGGCGATGGCTTCGTCAAAATGCCCTTCAATCGACGGCACGCCGTCTGGTGGACAGACCGCGACAATATCGGTTCCTGGCGACGCCGCGGCGCGGGCCGCCTCGGCGATAGTTTGCGTCATACCGGGATCGGTATTGGGATTGATGACTTGTATACAGATGGTGGACATTACCGCTCCTTATAGCCGGCAAACAGCCGGGCGAAATCGGGGACTGACTCCCCCGTGCGGGAAAAACATAAACTGGCGACGATGTGTTCAAAGTGATGGTTGAGCGCCTCGGTCAGCGCGGTCAGCGCTTTTTCGCGTAACAGGCCGACAAGGCGCTCGTGGTCATCGCAGCGGCACCCTTGCCGCCACGGCGCGCCCCAGGCGGCAATCACCAGCGATGAGCGTTGACTGAGCCGGGTGACCATCTCCGTTAGCACCTGGTTGCCGGAAATGGCCTGTAACTGAATATGAAAATTAGCGGAATGGCGGATAGCGGCCGGGCCATCATAGGCCTCATGCGCCAGTTGCTCCTGCTGAATAATGGCTTCCAGCGCCGCCAGATGCGGAGGTTGGCAGCGTTGAAGTACATCCGGCAGATTCGCTACTTCCAGTAGCGCACGGGTGCGGAATATTTCCCGTGCCTCGTCAACCGTCGGACTGGCGACCTGTGCACCACGTTTGGGCGTTAATGTCACCATTTGCACAGCGGCGAGTCGTTGCAGCGCTTTACGTACCCCCGTGCGGCTGACGCCAAACACCTCCGCCAGCGCCTCTTCCGGCAATTTGCTGCCAGGCAGCAGTTGTTGCTCGACAATCGCGGTCAGCAAGGCCTCGTAGATAGACTCATCCTTGTCATGCAGTCCGGCTGCGGCCTGCAGCGGATTTTCATTGCCCATTGGTCTACTCCACTTCCCATTTTGATATCAAATCGTATACATAAAATAAATATTTTGTATACAAGATTAACCATTCTGGCCTGAATCCTGCAACGCCTTCCGCTATCAACGGCACAACGTTTGTCTTCAGAGGAGCAGGATCCATGCCAAATACACAAAACACGCATCAGCTCAACGCCGGAGACCCGGCATCAGGCTACAGCCCGCGTCTTTGCAACGAGGATCTGGCGCCGACGCGCGAGCAAAACTGGAACTGGTACAACATTTTTTCTTTCTGGATGTCGGACGTGCATAGCATGGGCGGCTATGTGGTGGCGGCGAGTTTCTTTACGCTGGGTCTGGCGAGCTGGCAGGTACTTATCTGCCTGTTGGCCGGTATTGTTATCGTCCAGCTTTGCGCCAATCTGGTGGCCAAACCCAGCCAGATTGCCGGCGTGCCCTATGCGGTCATCTGCCGTCAGGCGTTCGGCGTCTTCGGCGCCAATATTCCAGCGGTGATACGCGGGCTGATTGCTTTCGCCTGGTACGGGATCCAAACTTATCTGGCTGCGAACGCCTTAATGCTGGTGCTGCTGAAGTTCTGGCCCTCGCTGGCGGCAATGACGCAAACGTCATTGCTGGGTCTTTCATCGCTTGGCTGGTTCTGTTTCGCCACCATGTGGCTGTTGCAGGCGATGGTGTTCTGGCACGGCATGAGCGCGATTAAGCGCTTTATTGATATCGCCGGCCCGGCGGTATATGTGGTGATGCTGGCCCTGGCGGGCTGGATTGTATACAAGACAGGCCTCGACGGTATCTCCTTTACCCTCGCCAGTAAGACGCTGACCGCCAGTGAGCAAAGCTGGCAGATGATCACCGCCACCGCGCTGGTGGTCTCTTACTTCTCCGGTCCGCTGCTTAATTTTGGCGATTTCTCCCGTTATGCCAGAAGCATGGGCGAAATTCGCCGCGGCAACCGCTGGGGGCTGCCGTTTAACTTCCTGCTGTTCTCGGTAGTGACCGTAGTAATCGTCTCCGGGACGCAATCTTTATTTGGCCGGATGATCACCGACCCGATTGAAACGGTGAGCCATGTGGGTAACGATCTGGCGGTGGCCATCGGCCTGCTGACCATGATCACCGCCACTATCGGCATCAATATTGTCGCCAACTTCGTCTCGCCGGCATTTGATTTTTCCAACTGCGCGCCGCAAAAAATCAGCTTCCGCACCGGCGGGATGATTGCCGCCGTCGGCTCGATACTGCTCACCCCATGGAATCTGTTTAACTCCCCAGAACTTATCCACTACACGCTGGATGTATTGGGAGCGTTTATCGGGCCGTTGTTCGGCATTCTGCTGGTTGATTTCTATTTGATTAAACGCGGGCAGGTATCGATCGACGATCTTTTCGATGATACCCCGAAAGGCAAATACTGGTACCGCAACGGCTTTAACCCGAAGGCCATCGCCGCGCTGCTGCCCTCGGTGGCGGTCGGCCTGATTATCAGCTTTATTCCCGCTCTGCATGAGGTGGCCAATTTTAGCTGGTTCATCGGCGTGCTGTTAAGCGGCAGCCTGTATCGCTGGATTGCCCGTGACGAGCGGCAGGCCGCTTCCTCCGCCCGCTTTACCCCCGGCGCGCTGGCGCAGAAAGAATAATCCCACCCGGCCGCGGTGCCTTCCGCGGCCTCCTGGCATTAAATTTGCAAATATTTGCGCAATAGCTATCAACCTACTTATATAAGGCGGCAACATGCTGGAATACCACACCGCGTTACGCGGTGCGTTTTTTGATATTAGCCAACCCGCCGCCAGCGCTGACGATATCGCCCGCTACGCGCGATATATTGATGATGGCGTGCTGTTTATTTACGCCGGGAAGATTCAGGCGCTACTGCCATGGCAGGAAGGCGAAGCATTACTCGATCCACATAAAGGCTATCGCGATCTGCGCGGTAAACTGCTGCTGCCGGGGTTTGTCGACGCCCATATTCATTATCCTCAAACCGAAATGATCGGCGCCTTTGGCGAACAGCTGCTGGAATGGCTGACCACTTATACCTTCCCGGTGGAAAGCCAGTTTGCCGATGAACGGTACGCGGCAGATATCGCCCGTTTTTTTGTCAACCAGTTGCTCAACCATGGCACCACCACCGCGCTGGTGTTTTGTACGCTTCATCCTGCGTCCGTGGAGGCCCTGTTTACCGAGGCGTTGCGCCTGAACATGCGCCTGCTGGCCGGTAAGGTGATGATGGATCGCCATACGCCGGAGTATTTAACCGAAACCGCCGAACAGAGCTATCGCCAGACCCGCGAACTGATCCAGCGCTGGCACAAGCGAGGCCGTCTGGGCTACGCTATTACGCCGCGTTTTGCCCCCACCTCCACACCGGAACTATTACAAGCAGTTCAGCGGCTGCGGGAGGAGTTTCCCGATACCTGGCTGCATACCCATCTTAGTGAAAACCTTAATGAAGTTGCGTGGGTAAAGCAGTTATGGCCGGAGCATGAGCACTATCTTGATGTTTATCATCACTATCAATTGACCGGAGCGCGCAGCGTCTTCGCCCACGGGATACATCTGGCGGAGAAAGAGTGGCGGTGTCTGCATGAGACCGGTTCGGCAATCGCCTTTTGCCCGACGTCAAACCTGTTTTTAGGTAGCGGGCTATTTCGCCTGCCCGCCAGCTGGCAACATCAGGTCCGGATCGGCATCGGCAGCGATGTTGGCGCCGGGACCACCTTCAGCCTACTGCGCACCCTCGGCGAGGCCTATAAAGTGGCGCAGCTACAGAGCTATCGCCTGCGCGCCAGCGAAGCGTTTTATCATGCGACGTTGGGCGGCGCGCACGCGTTACGCCTGGATGACAAAATTGGTAATTTCCAGTCGGGAAAAGAGGCCGATTTGGTGGTTATCGACCCGGCGGTGACGCCGCTACAAAAGCTGCGCGGCGCACGCTGTCATGATGTCTATGAGCAGCTGTTCGTATTGATGACCTTAGGCGATGAACGAAACATTAGTGAGACCTGGGTCAATGGCCAACAGGTATGGTGTAACGAAGGCTGAACCGCTGCCCGGCGCTTCATTCTGACCGGGCGGCGGACTCAACTTAACTTCCGCGATAGGTCGACCAGCCGCCGGGGGCAATTAAAAACGGCAGATGAAAATGGTCTTTGTCCTCGGCGGTGATCATAAAATCGATCTGCGCCTGCCGGTACAGGGTCTGACGACCATCGCGCGCAAACCACGATTGCAGTTCGGCCACCAACTGATAGTTGCCGGGACGCAGTTGTCCCGTCGCCAGCTCTCCCAGGCGGCCATGGCTGTCCGTCACGCCTGACGCCAGGCTGCGCCCTTCGCATAACAGGGTAACCACCACGCCTTGTGCAGGCTTGCCGGTAGAAATATCAAGAATATGGGTGCTCAGGGTGATCATTCGCTAATAACTCCCGCCAGTCTGAGTAAGGTGATTTCACGTAACTGTTCCAGTGCCGCTTCAATTTCCTGCGCGTCATTATTCGTCAGCCGTTGGGTCAGCGCCTGCAGGATCTCGGCGGCGCTGCGCCCTTTGGCGCGGATAAGAAACACGCGGTCAAAGCGGGCTTCGTAACGGGCGTTCCCTTCTTTCAACGCCCGGGCGGTAGCGGCATCGTCGGCATTAACCTCCGCCTGCTCCTGGCGAGACAGCGCGGCATGCGCTTCCCCGCCCGTCGGCTTTTCCCCGATCCGCGGGTGGGCACTGAGCGCCCGCGCCAGCTCTGCCTCTCCCCAGTGCTGCATCAGTTGTTGTGCGCGATCCGTTAAGGCCGTCAGTGTGGCATAGGGCCGCTCCAGCGCCAGCGCTTCGCGCCAGGCGGGGAGCGCCACGCAGGGTTCAAGCTGGCGAATGGCTTCCGCCTGCGGCAACTGATTAAAGTGGTTGAGTGTTATCATCATTGCTCCTTGCCGCTGCCGTCATGGCGGCTTTCTCTTGCGGAATAATCAGATTCAGTACAATCGCCACCAGCCCGCCGCTGGTGGCCGCAGATCCAAACAGGTTACTGATGATGGGCGGGAAATGGGCAAGGAAAGCGGGAACCGCCTCAATGCCGAGGCCAAAACCAAATGCCAGGCCAACAATCAGCATATCGCGGCGGGTTAGCGGGTTCTGGGTGATAATGCGGATCCCGGCCGCCACGACACAGCCAAACATGACCATCGTCGCGCCGCCTAACACCGGCGTGGGGATCTGGCGTAGGACCTCGCCGAATGGCGGAAACAGCCCAAGCAGAATCAGCAATACGCCAATATAACGCCCGACATAGCGGCTGGCGACGCCGGTCATCTGGATGACGCCGTTATTCTGTGCGAAGGTCGTATTGGGAAACGCACAGATCGCCGCGGCGATCAGGCAGCTAATGCCATCCGCGAGGATCCCGCCTTTCAGGCGCGAACGAAACGCGCCGTCATCGATGGCCTGTTTTGAGATCAGGCAGTTGGCGGTTAAATCGCCGACGGCTTCAAGAATGCAAACCAGCGATACCAGCGCGACCGGTAAAAAGATGGCGCTATTAAACTGAAAGCCAAAAGGAAATATCGCCGGCAGACGAAACCAGCTATCGCCGATCGGCGCCAGATGAAATTTTCCGCTTAGCGCGGCAGCGATACAGCCCACCGCCATGCCGATGACCACCGACGATAAACGCAGCCAGCGGTTTTTCGCGCAGCTCAGTAGCACGATAATCCCTAACGTTATGCCGCCCAATGCGATATTGCCCGGGCTGGCGAAATCCTTCGCGTGCTCGCCGCCGCTCCAGTTAATAATACTGACCTTTATCAGGCTAATGCCGATCAGCGCAATGACGCTGCCGGTAATAATCGGGGTAAAAAGTTTTTTCAGCGGTTCGATAAAGCGGCTGACGACGACCGGTACCAGCGCGGCAACAACGTTGACGCCAAACAGCATGGCCATCATGTCCTGCGGGCCGCCTCCCTGCGCTTTCACCCACATGCCGCCGGCAATCGCTACGCCGAGAAAAGCGAAGCTGGTGCCCTGCATACAGATCATGCCCGCACCGATCCCCCAGACGCGGTTAGCCTGCAGAAAGGTGCCAATCCCGGAAGCCATTAACGACATACTAATTAAATATGGCAGCCATTCGCCAAGCCCTAGCGCGGCGCCAATAATCAGCGGTGGCGTAATAATGCCGACCAGCCCTGCCAGCACGTGCTGTAAGGCGCTAAAAAAAGCCGGCAGCGGCGGGATGCGCTGCTCCAGGCCATAAAGCAGGTTGCTGTTCTTTTCATCAGACATGGGGTCACCGTCTCGTCGTGGATAAGCGTTCACGATGTAGTGCACAAAGCAGGCCACATTGCTTATTCCCTCTATCTTTATCCACGTAACAATCGCTTTATCTTTTATTTTTCAGCGAAATAGCTTCATTAAAGAGCGGGTGTTCAGTAACGATCTTTAGCGCGGGGTGCTGAAACTTTTGATTCCTTAATTCATCAAAAGAAATATTTGATTCATAAAAAGGCAACATAATCGCAACTTTGCCCTTCTTTGGTGCACCTCCCCGCCATCACCCGTCCGTTTTCCGCTGATTTCGCAGGTTCTGCTACCTGGTATGCAAATTGCTGAACCCCTTAAACAACACACCTAAGGGGAAGACAATGAAAGCAATTGTGATTGGCGCGGGAATCGGCGGGTTGAGCGCCGCAGTGGCGCTACGTAATGCAGGCATCGCCTGCGAAGTGTTCGAAGCGGTAAAAGAGATTAAGCCAGTGGGCGCCGCGATCTCTATCTGGCCCAACGGCGTCAAGTGTATGAACCGCCTGGGGATGGGCGAGATCATCGACGCTTATGGCGGCCCGATGCATTATCTGGCGTATAAGGAGTATCAACGAGGGGAAACGCTCACACGGTTCAGCCTCGCACCGCTGGTTGAACGTACGCAGGGCCGCCCTTCTCCAGTGTCGCGAACGGAACTGCAGCGTGAGATGCTTGATTTCTGGGGGCGTGAGCAGATCCAGTTCGGCAAGCGGGTCACTCGCGTAGAAGAACATGCCGACGGCGTCACCGTCTGGTTTACCGATGGTAGCGAGGCGCACGGCGATATGGTCATCGCCGCCGACGGCAGCCATTCGGCGCTGCGGCCATATGTGCTCGGCTATACGCCGGAACGCCGCTATGCCGGTTACGTCAACTGGAATGGTCTGGTCGATATTGATGAGTCCATTGCTCCCGCCGATCAGTGGACGACGTTTGTCGGCGAAGGGAAACGCGTATCGCTGATGCCGGTGGCGGGCGGACGCTTCTACTTCTTCTTCGATGTGCCGTTGCCGGCCGGGTTAGCGGAAGATCGCCTCACCCTGCGCGACGATTTAACCCGCTACTTCGCCGGCTGGGCGCCTCCGGTGCAAAAGCTTATCGCCGTACTCGACCCGCAGACCACCAACCGGATAGAAATTCACGATATTGAACCTTTTGATAAGCTGGTGCGTGGCAAGGTGGCGCTACTGGGCGATGCCGGGCACAGCACCACGCCGGATATTGGCCAGGGCGGCTGTGCAGCGATGGAGGACGCGGTCGTGCTGGGGAATGTACTGCGCGAAAACAGCGATATTGTCACCGCGCTGCGCCAGTACGAAGCATTGCGCTGTGAACGAGTACGCGACCTGGTGCTCAAAGCGCGTAAACGCTGTGATATCACCCACGGTAAAGATATGGCGTTAACCAAAGCCTGGTATCAGGAACTGAAAACGGAAACCGGCGAGCGTATTATCAATGGCTTGTGCGAAACCATTCAGGGCGGGCCATTAGGCTGAGAGTGAGCAGCGCTACGCATCTCCTCCATCACCAGCGTTAGTTTTTGAATCGCCATTTGCGCCGGACGAGATAGCTGGCGCGATGGCGCGGTGCATAGCGCCAGGGTCAAAGGCCGCAGCAGCTTATTACGTAGCGGCACAAACGCCAGCGAACCGTTGTTTACCTCGTCCTGCACGTCCAGCAGACTCAGGACCGTCACCCCGCCGCCTTTAAGCACCAGCGATTTAATCAGACGAATATCATTGCAGCTAACGGTGTTGGGCGGCGAAAAATCATAATGGCGATAGAGCATCGCCACCCGGTCATGCACCATTAACGGCGCGCCGGGAAGAATATGCCGTTCATCGCTAAGTTCCCCCAGCGAGATCGCGGACGCGGCGGCAAACTGATGTGCCGGAGGCAGTACCACCCCGACTTCCATTTCAATAAACGCCAGTACGTTGAGACCCGCCTGACCTTCTGGGTCGAGGATCAGACCAAAATCGACATCGGCCTGACGCACTCTGTCGCTGATGCTCTGGCTATCGGCGACCTGCAACACCAGTTCCAGCCACTCGCACTGGTTGATAATTTCTGCCAGCGCCGCGGCAAAACTCCCTTCGGCCAGCGCCTGCACCATACCGACATTCACCGTTCCGCGTTTTAGCCCCTGCAGTTCATCAAACTTCTGTTGGGTCACGCGAAACTCTTTTTGCCAGCGCAGCAGATTGTCATACAACAGCTCGCCTGCGGTGGTCATCCGCAAACCTTCCGGCAGCCGTTCAAACAGCGGCGTGCCGAAGGACGCTTCAGCCTGCAGTATCTGGCGGTTAATCGCCGAAGCCGAAATATGCAGTTTTTCCGCCGCCCGGCGCAGGCTGCCGCTGCGGGCCACTTCCATAAAATAATGCGCAAAGCGCGAGAAAGGACTCATCGGTTACCTGTACTAATTTTTGCAACGGATAGCTGAATTAATGCTGATGGATGTCAACACCCTACTATGGCAACAATAAACTCACAACAATTAAACAATCAACTTAGCCATCAGGAAGCAAGACGATGAACAGACAACCGCTCACGCCCCCCGCGCATTGCACCTTTGAACCCCAGGACTGGCTGCGGCTGGCAAAATGCTGGCATCCGGTGGCGCGCAGCGCTGATATCGGCCCGCAACCGGTGAAGGCCACCCTGCTGGATGAAAAACTGGTTATCTATCGCCTGCACGAACGAGTCGTGGTCGCCCGCGATGTCTGTCCCCACCGCGGGGTGCCATTGACGTTAGGTTTTCATGACGCAGAAGGCATTATTTGCCCTTATCACGGCCTGCGCTTTGGGGAAGATGGCCGCTGTAACCGAATCCCCTCCAGCCCAAATCAGCCGATACCGGCGAAATTAAATCTGACCTGCTACGCGGCGGAAGAACACTATGGTCTGGTGTGGGTGTGTCTCGATTATGATGCTGACAATCCCCCGCGGTTACCGACCATGCCGCACTGGGCAGACGACGGATTCCAGCAACTGACCTGCCCGGCGTTTGAGGTCAATGGCTTTGCAGGCCGTCAGGTTGAAGGGTTTCTTGATGTGGCGCATTTTGCGTGGATCCATACCGACACCTTCGCCGATGCGGAGAATCAACAGGTTCCTGACTACCTGCCTGAGGAAACGGAAAACGGGTTTGTCGTCGACTACTGGAGCACGGTCGGCAATTATCCGGCAAGCGCCGGTTACCGGGCTCCGGAGGGTTTTCAATGGCTGCGTCGCTTTGAGATGCATTTGCCCTTTACCGCCACCCTGACGATTCATTTTCCCGGCGAGGCCCGGCTGGTTATTATGAATGCCGCCTCGCCCGTCTCATCACGGGTCACGCGGATGTTTGCTCCAATCGCCCGCAATTTCGACCTGCATGTGCCGGTGGAGGAGGTCTACGCCTTCAACCTTCGCGTTTTTGAAGAAGACCGGCTGATGGTCGAGAGCCAGCGCCCGGAGACGCTACCTCTGGATCTTACCCTGGAAGCACATATTCCAGCCGACCGTAGCTCAATTGCCTACCGTCGCGGCTTGAAGCGGCTGGGTTTCGGTGAGTTTTTCCTGGTCTGAGCAAGGAGTTATACGATGAGTACTCTAATTGAGGTGGTTGTCGATGGTCTCTGGCGTGAAGGAGAACATAATCTGGCGGTCAGGCTGGTGACGCCTGACGGCGACCCATTACCCGCATGGCAGCCCGGCGCCCATATCGATCTGCATCTGGCGAACGGCGTGACCCGTCAGTACTCACTCACCGGGAGCCATCGCAGGCTGGAACGTTATCTGATTTGCGTGGCGAGAGCGGCAGAATCGCGCGGCGGTTCGCGCTACATCCATGAGACGCTGCGACCGGGTCAGAGGCTGATGATTTCGCTACCACGAAACCAGTTTGCCCTGCAGACGGCGCGACACGTCACCCTGCTGGCCGCCGGGATTGGCATTACGCCGCTGTATAGCATGGCCCGGGCGTTAGCGGCGCAAGGAAAGCCATTTACCTTACAGTATTACCTCAACCGACGGGAAAACGGCGCCCTGGTAGCCGCGATTGCCCGCAAGCTGGCACCTGAAAACGTGAGGATTTATAGCTCAGCTGAAGGCGAGAGCCCGCGAGAAAATCTGGCTGGCAGATTGCGCGTTCCTCACCGTGAGGAGCGGATTTACGTGTGTGGTCCGGCGGGATTTATGGCCGCCGTGCGCCAGGCGGCGGCGATACAAGGCTGGCAGGCTGAGCAGATCCATGAGGAGGCGTTTCAGGCGTCAATGCCCGCCAACGACGTTCGGCAGGAAGAGACGTTTACGGTAACGCTCGCCTCTTCTGGCCAGTGCTGGCCTGTCGCCGCCAATCAAACCATCGCGCAGGTATTGCAGGAAAATGGTGTGGCAGTGCCGCTCTCCTGTGAGATGGGGATTTGCGGCGCCTGTCTGACCAGGGTGGTTGAGGGAGAGGTGGATCATCGTGATACGGTGCAGTCAGCAGCAGAAAAATGCGCCATCGTGCAGCATGTCGCGCTGTGCTGCTCCCGCAGCCGCAGCACGAATTTGCTCATTGATTTATAAAATAAGGCCAGGCTAAAACTGGCCTGTTGCCGCCCTTTTCTAACGTGAAGCGCGGCGCAGCGTCTGGCGCTGAATATTAAGCTGTTTTCGCCAGACCCTGTTATGTAGATAAAGGGCGTTTGCACGGTAAAAAGTCTGGCTATTAATGCATCGGATACCGCCTAAAATGAATACTAGCCCCAGCACGGCGCTAATGAGAAATCCTGGTTTTAGTCCGGCGCCGAATAATGCCCCCAGGCAAACAGAAAGAAAATAAACAATCGCAACCAGACCGCTAAAAGCCATCAAAGCCAGTGATAATTTAAGCGCCAGAAAATTGCCTCTGGCAACGAAGTACATCGTCAGTACCATTATCAGACTATAAATTAGCGATACAGGCACAATCGCCGCCATCACGGCATACTGCGGCAGCCCAAATAGCTCGAACACCGCCAACCAGAGATAAGGTTGAGCCAGGGCAAAAGCGAACATGCTCAGAATCATAGCCCCTACCAGCGGTATTCCTGACATATGCCAGCCGACCGGAATACCCATCCGGTCTTTTAATCTGTCTTTAAGCTTTTCAAGCTGATGCGGATCGTTAGTGTCCATTTTTCGAGAAACAACGGCACTTAAAATAAGGTTTCTGGTAATATATTTCATGATTATTATTACTGAGTTCCCAACAAGGAGAATGACTGAATAAGGCCAATGGCATATTGTGTTGAGGCCCTCATATTTTGCGGATTACGGATTGTTCCAGTCATGGCGCTACCCGCAAATGCGGAGGTATTCACTACCGCCGTGGTTAATTCACGTTGTAAGCTTCGCTGTAGGGCATCAGAAGGAAAGCGTTTGGGGTAAAACCCTGCACGCATAGCGGCTTTCATTCCTGTATTCGATATTCCAGGGTTTTGCGCGCGAATAATTTCTTCCGTAATTCGGCGACGTTCCGCACGGTTTAGCCCCTTAAGCCAGGTTATCACATTCGTTGAAGTGCTAGCTTTCATCATCTTATATGTTTCTATCGTGCTTCTCAGCCCAGCTCCGGCACCCGCAAGCGAAACAATATCTAATGCGGTACTTGTTGCCACATACCATGATTCGCTGTCGAGCCATGTGACTACATCATCATGATCTGTTGCAATCAGAGTAATACGACCTAAACCAATAAAACATTGCGCGACTGTAGCTACCGTTCCCGCAGTAATAATCGCAGCAACAACACCGGATGCCCCTGCGGTTATTGGAACGGCGGCACCTGCGCCGACAGCCAAAACTCCCGTTACGACAGCCGCACCGCATGAAATAGCCGTTGAGGTGATCTCGTTTGCCAGGGATGGCGTCTGAATCGTATGATTTAGTGCTTTGGTGGCATTATATGCCGAAGGTTGAGCATTTATTCGGGTAACGATAACGTGGGTGACGGTGCTTTTATTTTCCTGAGCAATATTTCTGGACGGTCTAACAAGCCACTGCTGGCTACCGTCAGAATAAATAATACCTGCATGGTTAAAATCTCGGGAACAATCCAATTGATTGGCCAGAGCCTTAAAATCAAAATCATTGCCTGAGGTCAGTCCCAGACTCCTTGCAAATCCATAATCGGGTAAATTGTTTTTTGCAAACTCTCCAGGCATTGTCATTGATTCTCTCCATGCATATGGGCATCTATTTTATGCCCTAAAGGTTAATTGCTATAGAAATATAAAAATTCAGGATTATTCCGAATGGCCGTTGTTACTCCACTTACCCCATCGCCTGGGACATCAGGCTAAACAGACGTACATCATAGCTGTGGCGGCAAATATCCCCCTTCACCATTGCCAACGGCCGATCCGCCAGCGCGAACCCGTTTTGCCCAAGCCAGTGGGTAAACGATTCATGTTGGCCTTCCGGGCAATCGAGGCGCACAAACTCGCCGGCAAGCGTCGTCAGAAAACTAGCGCATAACGCCTGCGCATGATCGCTTCGGCTGGCCACCACCGGCCCGATTACATAGCCTCGGCCCATGCGGCGACAGGCGGCCCAGGCGCAAATCTGCTCCTGGCTATTGCGGATAACGGCAAGGTGCGCGTTGGCCAGCAGCCAGCGGATAAGACGCTCTCGTTGGGCGCCCCAGGCCTTGCCATCCAACAGAGCTAGCTGTGATATATCGTCGACCGTCGCGGCAGAGATGCCGATGCCCGACGAAGCAACGGCAGGTAATGCGTGGGCGTGCCATTGCTGGAGAAATCCTGCCGGACGGAAACCAAACTTACGATATAACGGTTCTCCGGCAGGCGTGGCGTGCAGTTGGATAGTGCGGCTGCCCAGCCTCTCTAATTGAGCGGCAAAGAGCTTCTTGCCAAGCCCTTTACCCTGCAGCTGTTTAGTCACCAGCACCAGGCCGATAGTGGCGTGATGTTGACCCCAGCGCCAGCATAGCGTCGTGCCACAGAGTTCGCCTTCTACTTCTGCCACAATACCCTCACCTAGCCTGAAGGCGCACAGCCAGTCTTCACGACGATGCGGCCAACCCATCTGCTGGCTAAGCATCAGGCCACCGCTAATATCGGAGGCCCGCATTTTTCTCAACACGATTGCCATCTCCCGGTCACCCCTCAGTTGGCGGCGGTGAACTGGCGCGGCTGGCGTTTTCCTGCGATAAGCGCCAGAAATCATGCCCGGCGGGATACTGGTAAAGACGCAGTGAAAACTGCCCGGCCACGGCGGTAATGTATTCAAAAATAGCAGACTGGGTGTTCTCGTAATCCATCCACAGCGTCGAGGAGGTAAAGCAGTAGATTTCCAGCGGCAGCCCGGACGGCGACGGTTTTAACGTTCGCGCCACGATGTACATATCTTTAATGATATCTGGCCGTTCGGCGAGATAGCTCATCAGGTAATGGCGAAACAGCGTCAGGTTAGTCAACCCGTTATCGATAAACCAGCGATCCGCGACGCCGCCCGGATCCCGGCCATCCAGTAATTTACTGAGCGGCTCACTCACCCCGCGGATTGCCAGCATCGGGGTTAACATCTCCTGATTCAGGAAGGTTACCGAGTGCTGATCGATATTAATACTGCGCATGATCCGCCGTGCGCCGGACGAGAACATCGCCTGCCAGTTGGTATACGTTTCTGTAAGGAAATTCTTGGTCGGAATACGCGAAATGGTGTTGTCCCAGTTACGGATAGTAATGGTATGCAGCGCGATATCCGTCACTTCCCCGCTCAGGTTCTTGTCTGGCATTTCGATCCAGTCGCCCAGTTGCAGGACATCGTTGGACGATAGCTGGACGTTGGCCACCAGCGACAGCAAGGTATGTTGAAACACTAACATCAGCACCGCCGCGACGGCGCCGAGGCTGGAAATGATAATCACCGGTGATTTATTCGACATCACGGCGAGGATCATAATCGCGGCCAGAATGTGAACTAAGATTTTGCCTATCTGGATATAGCCTTTGATGGAGTGGTTTTTGCGCTTGGTCTTACGCAGATAAGAGCTATTGACGATATCCAGCATTTCGTTGAAGAAGATCGACAGAAAAATAAAAAACAAAATTCCGCAGATGGTATTAATCGCCGTTACCAGCGATGCCGGCATATTGGGCATAAACTGCAGAACATAGTAGACGATAATAACCGGAATGAAGTTTGACAGTTTCTCGGCGATACGGCGGTCTTTTTCCAGCGGTACGTCCTGTTTATGGCTGGCGAAGAACACCTTGCGTATCACTTTAATCAGCAAAAACTTGCACAAAAGATGGGCAAAGATGCCGGAGACGACCAACAGAATAAGGTTAAAGCCGATCGCTAATGCCGGATTACTTTCAATAAACGTCAACAGATGATTCAAATACGCCATGCGTTATCGCCTGAATAAATATGCCCTTTTGTATTAGCCCTTCACTCTCGGCTATTAATACAAAAATTTAACCAATGTGCATCATGACATGTCAAAGCCGGATAAGTCCACGCTTTGCGCGGGTGATCACATTCATTGTATAAATATGTTCATTTGCATTAATGATGCTCTGCGCCCACTATTAAGGGGCCCGAAATGAGGACATATCAACTCCAGGAGGAAACATGTTCAAAGCACTTGCCGCCATCGTCGCACTCACCGCATCCGCCAGCGTTATGGCGCAAAGCGATGTTACGCTGACTTCACTTGCCAAAGATAATGCGACCAAAGCGTCGTTCAGCCAGATGGTAAAAGGCCATAAGCTCCCGGCCTGGGTTAACAGCGGTGGTACCGGATCCCCGGCACAGACCGTGAAACTGGGTTCTGAATCCTGGCAGGTATTAAGCGCCTGTAAACCACACGATTGTGGAAGCGAACGTATCGCCGTGATCTGGTCTGAAAAATCCAAACAGATGGCGGGCGTCTTCTCAGTGGTTGATGAGAAAACATCGCAGGAAAAACTGACCTGGCTTAACGTCAGCGATGCGCTGTCGATTGATGGTAAAACCGTGCTGTTTGCCGCGCTGAGCGGCAGCCTTGAAAACCATCCTGACGCGTTTAATTACCCGCAATAAACAAAATCCCTGGCTATCCGTTGATAGTCAGGGGTTGCTCACCGCCATTACCACTCCCTATTTGCGCTGCCGGCGTAGTTTGCCCGCGAGAAGAGCCAACCGCTGGCTACGACAATAAATCGTGAACAGCACGAATCCCTGGCGGTTAAATATTAGCCGGCAACACAGTAATGCCAGCGCGGCGAACGCCAGCGGCCAGAGACTTTCACCTGCGCTGACCATCGCTCTCAACGCTTGCGCCGCCGTTGACGCTGAGAGGAGAAGAAATAGCGCCAGAAATCCCTTCAGCCCGAGGGTATAACCGCGAGCCAGCAACACGCCGCTGGTCAACAGAAAAATAACCACCACTAGCGCTGGTATAAAGAAACTTGCTACCCGTATCGGCGCAGAGGATGGCGGGAGCGTCTGCAAAAATGGTAGCAGATTGAATGCAAAAGCCACTAAGAACAGTGGGAATAGCGCGGCGACCGGAAATGGGTTTTGCCGGGGACGTTCGCCAGGTGGACGCGAAAAGTAGCGTTCAAGTTCTGGCGTGGAGTGAGTCAGCAGGCTGGCGTCCTGTCGCGCAATAGTGCGGTCTATCTCCCGACCATGCTGCAGGAGATCGTAAAAAGGCTTCCCGAGAATGATGTTCAGGTATGGCATCTGGAACGTGTTTCCTACGGCGCCAGCATCAATACCTTGAACTGGCTGGGGACGATGCGCATACCGACCGCATTTGTCGAATTTTGCAGGCTAACGCTGGTTAGACGCGTCGCCGGCGTGCCTTTCAGCAGCACGGTAAATGCGCCGGTCAGATGACGCGATGGCCCCATCACCGTACCTGACGCTACCCCGGTCGCCACGCCGGGGTTATCGCCGTTGGTGAGCGGCGTCACCGTCGCCATATTGTGCGCGGGCATGCCCATAAACAGAATATTGAGCGCGTTAGGGATCGCCGTCGGCCCCAGCGCGATATCCGGATAGGGAATCGGCGTTGGCGCCGGCATCGGCGTCAGACAGACGTCGGGAAAGGCTAAATCGACACCAAAAAGCTGGCAGTTGGCAAACATGATTAGCTCCTTAGCCCATGTGGATCTGTTCTGAATCGACTTTGGTGATCGCTTTTGAGGTGATGACCGTATTGTGCGCATGCAGCCGGGCGTAATCTTCCGCTTTCATATCCAGCTGCCCGGCGCGCACCTGCTCGGTCTGCCGGGTGGTGCGCAGCAGATTGTGGCTAATTTGCGTCACCGTTTGCCAGACCGATTCGGCGCGTTTGCCGACAATACGTGACAGTGTCACCCATGCCGAGAGCTTATCGCCGCTGTAGTTCATCTCGCTGATATGGCAGTCCCCCTGCGCAGCATTGACGCACAGCCGCTGACCGCTGAGGCTGAGTTCCCCCTGACTTTGAATATGCAGGTCACCCGGTACGCTGAGCTCCGCCTGCCGGCTTTCATCACGCTCCAGCACCGCTAACAGCCAGATCTGGTTGTCCACGCTGCTGATAAGTACGCGATCGCCAGCCTGCGGCGCGATCAGACAGCTGACCGCTCGCCGACAGTGCCAGCCGCGCCCTTCGCTCTCGACGGTCACGCTACCGTCGGCAAAGCAATGGGTCACCGTGCCGGAAGCCTGCGCCGGCGGCATCACCGCCTGGGCCAGTTTGTGATTAATTGTTGTCATCTGTTGTCTCCTTAACAACGGCTGTGGCGCTGGGCGCTCCACGCCTCAGCGGCTAATAACTCTTCATCGTATTCCAGGATCCCCTGGCGGCCGGTAAACAGCGCTTCGTCCTGGCGGGCGCGATGCAGGCGGGTGCGGGAAAAGGTCGCGCCGCGCAGATCCGCCTGGCGCAGGTCGGCGGCGGAAAAATCACTCCACGTCAGCTCGCAGAGCGCGAATCGCGCTCCGGCGGCCTGAACCCGCTGTAAAACGCTCTGGAACAATCTGCTCTGGCTAAAGTCGGCCTGCTCCAGGATCGCGCCGACAAATATCGCCTGGTCGAACAGGCTGCCGCGACACTGGGCGCCGCGCAGATCGGCCTCCATAAACAGCGCCTGGCTGGCGTTCACCTGATTGAGCTCTGCTTCACGCAATGACGCGCCTTTGAAATTGCACTGGGTTAGCTGGGCGCCGTTAAACTTCGCGCCGTCCAGCGGACAATCGGTGAACTGGCAGCCGGTAAAACCCTGCCTTGAATAGTCTTTGCCGCGCTGATCGCACTGGAAAAACACCAGCCGGTCGCACTGCATTTCGTCCAGCGCGGTATCCCGCAAATCGATATGGTAAAAGGTGGTCAACAGACCGCGGCTTTGCGTAAAGCTGGCGTGAGTCAGGTCAGCCTCATAAAACACGCTGCGTTCCAGCGTTGAACCGCGAAAACGGCTCCTGCTCATCTGGCAACGCATAAACTGGCTGCTTTGCAGCGTGGTCGCCGAGAAATCGCTCTCTTGCAGGTCGCACTGATTAAACACGCAACTATTAAGCGTGGTTTCGGCGGCCTGAAGATGGGCCATTTCACACTGATTGAAGGTCGTCTGCTTAAGTTGGGCGCCTTGCAGCTGCAGGTTCTGCAGCTGGCACTCGGTAAACAGGGTTTCATGCAAATTGGCGTTTTGCAGATTAGCGCCGCGTAGCGACACCTCCTGAAACAGACCGCCGGAGAGATCGCAGCCCTGCAGGTTGATACCATCCAGCGATATTTCATTGAGTGGCTCGCCGTTTTTGATGCGCTGAACGATCTCCTCCGGGCTCAGTATCGTCATATCACTTCTCCATCGCGCTTCGGCAGGGTTTTAATGCGTTTGGTCCATGCGCCATCCAGCCGCGTGGTTTTACTGGTAAAGGATTGTGAAAGATCGGCGCGGAACAGATTGGCGCCTTCGAAATTGGCTCCGGCAAGCTGGCTTTTTTGCAGCAACGCGCCCATCAGATTGGCGTCGGTAAAATCGGCCTCGCGAAAATCGGTGCGAACAAACAGACTGCCGACCAGATTCGCGCGCACAAAGCTGGCATCACGGCAATCGGCCTCACTCAGATCGCTGTTTTCGATTTTTGCCAGCGCAAAGCGCGCGCCCTGTAATGGCGTCTGGCGCAAATTGCTCTGCTGCAGCGTCGCGTGGCTGAAGTCGGCGCCGATAAGTGAGCATTCCGACACCGCAGCGCTGGCTAGCCATGTTGCAGCGCTAAAATCAGCGCGCTCCGCTATGGTCTGCACCAGAGAACAGCTTTCCAGCGTCGCCTGATGGAAAATGGCATGCTCCAGTTCAGATTGTAAAAACGAGCATTTGTGCAGCCGTGCGTGGCTGAAATCAGGTTGTGCCAGCGTCAGTTCCATAAAGACGCAGCCATCCAGCTCGGCGCGCTGAAAACGGCAGTCAATCAGGCTGATTTCCCGAAGGATCAGCGTTTTTAGCGTCGCGTTATCGAAAATGCATTGTGCAAACAGCGCGTTCTGTAGCTGACTATCTTCAAAGCGAGCGCCGGTGAAGTCGCTTTGATGGCACTCCGCCAGTACCAGGCTGGCGCCGCTAAAATCACAGTTACGCAGCGACGAATGCTGTAGCTCCGTTCTGGCCAGCACGGCCCCCTGAAAAGAGGCGTTATCCAGCTGACAGTGGCTGAGGTCCGCGCATTCCAGTAACGCCTTTTCAAAATTGGCGCCGCGAAAATCCATGCCGGAAAAATCAACGCCGGTCAGATCCATCCCGCTAAAATTGCCGCCCTGCGCCATGGTACGCTCGGCGCGTTGGCGCAGGATCATCGCCAGATCGCCCTTCAGCCGGACCGCCGGCGGCTGATGCTGCACCGCGGCCAGGTACATCTGATGTAGCGCCTCGCGCGTTTGCGCGCGCTTTTTCTCGCTCAGTTCGTGCTGGTGCTGATGCAGCATCTCCTGCATCCGGTGCATGGATTCGGGGCCGCGCGGTTGGTTTTCATCGTTATTCAACTGCGGATAGTGCGCCTCCATCTCACGCTTGCGCTGTTGTGCATCATTCTCCATTTCCTGCGCCTGACGCTCCATGTCGGCGATAAACTCCGGCAGGTCTTCAAGCTTAGGCAACGTGGGTTCGTCGATATCCGCCAACAGGCTATCGATATCACCGCCGCTGGCTTCAATGGCGGCGCGGTGCTGTTCACGCAGCAGACGAGCGCGGTTTTTCATATTCTCCTGCTGCGGACTCGGCGACTGTTCGATTTCATTGTCGATCCACGGGCCGATGGTCTCTTCCGGTATGAGATCCTTTTCGCGAAAGGAGAAGAGCGCGCCCTTCTCTTTATCCATTCGCTGGGCCAGTACCTTGCGATAGTGATTAAGCGAACGGGCGGCGCCCTCTTTTTCCAGCGCCGGGATCAGCTGCATGACGTCGGCGGCATCGTCTTCATTGATACGAATGTGCCCCTGCCAGATAAGCATCATCTGTTCCCGATGGGGAAAGAACCATACCGTGGTGGCGCGTAAGGCAACTTCTTCAAATAGCGTTTCATCCTCGCGCTGGCGATGAATAAAACAGCGAGCCTGCCACGGCGGCAACTGGCCCTCCTGCATTGGTTTCTCAGGATGCATATTCCAGATCCGCCATTTCGCCCCTGGCGGCAAGGTATCCCGATCCTCCCACCATTGATCCGGGCTAGCGGCGTTAAAGACTTTCCAGTCAATATCGCGGGCAAACCCGGGAAACTCCTGTTGTAGCCAACTGGCATCATATTTTTTGCCCATTCGGCTAAAGCGCCGCGGCCACTGGATATCCAACGGGCCAAAACTTGCCGGCTGCGGTTTCTGCTGCGGCGAGCTTACTCTTCCCTCCAGCGGTTCAATATTCGGCAGAGGATGATGCTCATGCCCCTGCTGTTTTACCGGCGCGACGCCAAGACCGTGCGGGTTGTCGGCATAATCACCGCCGCCAAAGGCGCGGCTCCAGTCGAGGCGCATTTCGCTAAACGGCTGCGGTCGGGTCATACGTTGCCCCGTCCACTCGCGATCGCCGAACACCACCAACGACTTACTCAGTTTATCGATATCGATGCGCGCCACGCAGGCGCTTTTTTCCTGCTGATGATGGGTATAGGCAAAACCGGTGGCAAGAAATTCGGCGCGGACTTTAGGGATGGCCATATCCACCACGCCGCCGCTGGTTTGCAGTTCGTCGGCGGCAAGCTGCCACAGTTCCATCTCGGGGCGCAGCTGCGGGTTTGGCCCCATATCCGCCAACGCCAGCACCGAAACGCCAAGATAATTTTTGCCCTGCCAGCGGAATGGCCGGTTCAGTACGCTCAGGCGTAAGGGTTTAATGATTTTCATATAGCCCTAATGCGATAGGTTCTTAAGGGGAATTGATGCTTAGCATCAGACATTACGATAATCGAGGTAGTAGAAATGTTGTGGGTCGTCCTGGTGAACGCGAATATTGATTAATTGATTCACCTGAACCTCAGATTGGTCTTGCGCGGGGAATATAACGCCGCGGATGCCCTGCAGTTCTTGCTCATGCCAATGATAACGAAGGGTCAAAATGGCTGAGTAGTGATTATTAATTCGCTGGTCGCGATCGTATTTGATCTGCAGGATGGTGGCCTTAACATTGACACCATTCATTTTCGTTTTTTTATCTTGTCGCGCAGAACGTATATTCTGCATCGCAACCCAGGCCACAAAGAGCAATACTACCAGCGGAATGGCCCATGCCATGGTTAGCACTATGGTAGAGACGATTTCCATGTTATCTCCTGATTAGTTCTTACAAAAAAAGCGGCCTGTCGTATAGCGCAATTCTCTGCGGGTTCGCCGGATCGTATTTAATCGTTGTGCCATTACCCGGCTTAAAACGTTCAATGTCGCTGAAATTCAGGGTGTGATTCAGGCTAGCTTGAACTTCCACCTGCTCGCGGGTCTTAAATTTAAAGGTGATACGATAGATCGGTTTACTTCCGCTCCAGGCGCTGGTCTGGTGTGCGGCAATGATATCCGCGTTGACCGCAATCCCTGATTGCAGGACCTCACTGTGGGTGAAACTATCCTTTAAATACGGGTAAACATCCTGATAAAGAAAACGGGCCATGGGATAGATACCAAACACCAGGACAATCAGCCCCATGACGACAAAAAAGAGTATATCCATAGTGAATTAACCAGACTCCCCAATTTGCATTACGGCAATTTTATTGCCACGCCCTTTTTTAACGACAATAGGTAACCCTTCATGTAATAAATGTATTTGTAATGGTGATATTAGCGCCTTGGCGCAAAGCAGTTGGGGGATGCCATCGATGCGAAAATATATATCGAAAAATAGATTATTACCGAGCATTTCACTCCATCTCCCAGGGTGTTGGTAATAACTCTTTGGGATTATCAGGCATGTAGTAGATGTAAATAGTATTGTTTCTCATGATTTTTACTATATTTTGCGGGGAAATATATTGTTTAGCCGTTGCCGTGACCGGCCCTGAGTCAGTATTGAAAGACAATTCCATTTTAAGTTTAGTGCTCCCTCCGCCACTCGCGCCAATTTTTTCCATGCTTAATATTTTAGCCTCGGTACGAATGCCATTTGCCTTAAACTTATCATAATTGGAGCCTGAACGATAACAATATAAGAACAAACCAAACAAAATTAAAACGGCTAATATTAATGTTCCCCACATAGAGTCAAACATAATGATCCATTAATGATGAAGTTCACCACATATTAGAAATTCTGTGAGTGTTTTTAAGTGGCCACCTAAATGGCCACGAGCATAGAAGTCTAGTGGATACCCTGTTTATTCATAATCCACATCCATAACAGCCATTCGTTTGGGCGGAACGCCCTCATGCTTTATAGTTAATTGAAGCCCCGGTTTTAATTTGGGGATTTCTGAAGCACGTACCACGGCAGCAGCATTATACTGTTTTGTCGTACCCTCAATGTTCGCCTCAAAGGTAAATACGAAATAATAATCGAAATTATTGGTCGCGTTAGTTTGACGCCAACTTACCAGAGATGCGTTTTTTATCTCACCGGGCCAGCGCTCACGGCTTAGCCAGTTTTTTATTTCAGTAAGGTCCCCGCCCTGTCCTTTGAGACTTCGCAGCGAACCGAACAATAGAAAAAAGCTAAATGCAACCGATGCAATAACAATTAACAAAGAGTGTTGATAAATAAAGTTCATTGTTAGCTCTTTTAGGTTTTAAATATAAATAATTGTCACATTATAAAAATAATGGTCTGTCATAAATTGCGATTCGTTTAGGATTTTTAGCGTCGTATTTTATTGTTGTCCCATTGCCGGGTTTAAATCTCTCAATTTCTTCAAAGCTTAGCCCCATATCAACACTCGCTTCGGTTTCAACACCTTCAAGAGTGTTAAATTTTAAGGTCAAATGGTATATTGGCTTATTTCCACCCCACATACTAGTTTGATGAGATGCAATAATATCGGCATTTACTGCGATTCCTGTTTTAAGAACAGCGCTTTCAATAAACCCAGCCTTGATCATAGGGATAACGGAACTACGAAAATTCCGCCCAATAATATAGAGTGCTATAAGGCATGCCACAAGCAGAATATAAAACCATTTTGTATTTAGAAAATCCATTTAATCAATTCCAGGTCGTGATTTTATAGGTAGAATGAAATATCAAATATTACTGCACCATTACACATTTAATAATTAACGGAAGTAACCGCTATCTTTAGAGGCGTGTTATTACTGTACTTTACTGATAATAACATTCCTTTCTTTAATTTATGAATATCATCGGGTCTTACAATGCCTTTCGCAATGTATTTTTTTACAGAACCGTTTATATTTGCATTAAAATAGAAATCATAAATATAATCATTGCCGTACTTTGTTTCTGTCTGACGCCATGATTCTAGCGTAACCTGGATTGTTTGACCGGACCACTTATCTCTCGACAACCAGTTTTTAATTGCTGAAACTTCAGTTTTATTCGGTTTGAAGGCAGCAAATGATATACCTAATGCTATGATTGTCACCACAATGCCAAAGATAAAAGATGGTTCCGTGATGACATTCATAGGGTTGCATCCGTGCTGTTAACAAAAACTATCATCAATAGTTTACTCCATATCTCCAGGAACAAGGTAGACTTTTTCAGGGGCACCTGGGAGGTAATATAAAAAAACTGTATTTTTCCTACCAATTTTAACCATTTCTTCCGGAGTTATAAAGCGACGAGCATATGTGACGACAATTCCATCGGGAGTCATAAATTCCAATTCAAACTTAAATTTCATATTTCCGGTGCCAGAGGTACTTATATGTTGTTTACTAATGATTTTAGCTTCAACTTTAATGCCTTCCTTACGAAACTTCTCATCATTATTTCCTGACTTCATTATACTGTATAAGAACCACCCCAAAACTAAAATGGTTATAAAGATAGACCACATTGTTGAATTTGACATCGTAAAATCTTACATTAAGTGAACCATTGATGGCTGTCTTATTTTAAATGCAAAAAATTGAGAAATCGTTAGGTTCTGGATTGATTATTTATTACCAGCTAAAACCAATGGAAAGGAAACGCAGCATTTGGAGGCCGTTTCTATGCCATGTTCCCTATCAAAGGGTAAAGCAGCAATTATATGTCGTGCATCGACTAGTACTAGCCTACGCTCATGACTGCTGTTTTTTTTGGGGGTACTCCCTGGTATTTGAACATTACAGGCATATCCTTTTTTAATTTAATGACTTCAGAGGTCTTTAACACAGTTGCTGCTTTATATGTTTGAGCTTCACCACTCAAATTAGACTCGATAGTAAAAATATAGAAATGGTCAAAATTATTGGTAGTTGATGTTTGTTTCCATTCTTTTAATTTTCCTGTTGCTAATTCGCCGTTCCAGTTGTCTCTTGCAACCCAATTTCTTATTTCACTAAAATCTTCCTTCTGTCCCTTTAATCCTCTGAGACAGATGAAGATGAATATCAACATTACACCTAACGCAATAGGGCCTGAGTGTTCAGAAAGAAAATTCATATTCATCATTAATCAACAAGATGTATCTGTTATGCTCACGCGATTCCCATCAAACTATTTATGTTCTATAGTAAGTGATTAGTGTAATCATACATAGCGAGTGCTATTAGTCTGAATACTTAATTCATTTTCCAATTCGCACAACAGCCATCCTATTTCCTTTTCCTATCTTAACAACAATTGGAAGCCCTTTGACCAAGAGATGCATTTGCCCTGGGGAAATTAAAGCTTTGGCTGATCGTAATTTAGACTCTCCATCGATATAAAAAAATATATCATAGAAAAAATCAATGCCATGACGAATGTTAGTTTGGCGCCATGAGTTTATTGTAGACTGGTATAGCTCACCTTCCCACTTTTCACGCTCTAAAAAAACCCTTGCATCTTTAAATTGTGACGCACCACCTCTAAAAGAAAAAAAAATTGCAATGATGAATGCCAGAGTTAGGGAAAGACCAATTAAGACAGAAATCATTTCGAATGTGGACATATTTTCAAGCCAATGTTTGAAAGACATTGAATAACCCTCATTATGTTATGATGAATAATGCATTGTTACTGATGGTTGTAATGGTGTTATTAATTTGAGTCAGGGTGAGATTAACGGTAGTGGCATTGTTTTCAGTTTTAAAAAGCGTTTTTGACCAATCTTTCAGTTTAAATGAACTCGTCGCTAAAGATACTGAGTTTGATAGTAGTGAAGCACTGTTTGCTATGCCAGATATTGCAACGTTATGACCAGTAAAACTCTCATTAAACAAAGTCACGGATGTTGAGTTGAATTTGGGTTTAAATAATGCAGAGGGAGCATTCATTTCAATTCCAGTTTCACTTTTAATAGTAATCAGGTTTGGACTGGAAATTGTAACCGTGCCGCTTTCTACATGTTGCGTCCAGTCTCCAGTTTTAACATTGATGCGAAGACCTCCTTCGATGGATTCATCTTTTCCTGAACCTTTAATTTTTGTTTTTAACCCTTTAACGATAGTTTCCTCGTACCCCCCAGAAATATGATACCTCTCATTACCATTAACTGTAGTTTCTCGATTGTCGTTAATGTTGTTAATTTCACCACCATCGAGAATGGTAAAATTACGACCTTTAGATATAGTTGTTTTTTCCCCCTTGTGAAAATTGTTAGTTACCATGCCAACAATATTAACAGTGCGCTTAGCATTGAAATTAAATGTAGCATCCTGTCCAACACTATGGTCTTCAGTTTTGTTAATCACCGTTTTACGGCAACCATCAATATTGACATGTTTATCATTCTCTACCGAGATCTTCATATCTTTCTCTGAATGCATCTCGACGGATTCATTGCCCGGATTATCTTCGAAGAACAAGAAACTGCTGTTATCAATATTCCCATCCTTACTCCGCGTCATAAAGCCCATCCGGGTGGCGTCGCCGGGGAGATCCCATGGCGGCATGCTGGCTTCATTATACACACGTCCGGTGACGATCGGGCGGTCAGGATCGCCGTTGATAAAATCAATGACCACTTCATCGCCGACGCGGGGAATTTGCACGCCGCCAAAGCCCTGGCCTGCCCAGGCGCTCGACACGCGAACCCAGCAGGAGCTGGTGTCATCGCCTTTGGCGTGGCGGTCCCAGTGAAACTTCACTTTGATGCGGCCATACCTGTCGGTCCAGATGCTTTCCCCTTCAGGCCCAACAACTTTCGCCGTCTGCGGGCCATAGGTTCGCGGCCAGTCGGTTACCTGCGCCGGGCGATAGACTACCGAAGAGGGGATCACTCTAAAATGGATTTGGTGCGAGATATCGCTATTGCCGCCGCTGGCGTAGCTGTTCTCTTCAAACAAGTAATCTGCGGCGGTCGTCAAATATTCGCCATTATCGCTAAAGAATGGCGCATTAGTTAGGGTAAACGTTGCGCCGGGAGCGATGCCTACCGCGGTGGCGGACGCCTGGATCTGCTGATGTTCAACCTGCCAGCGCTCCTGGCGGATACGCGCGTAGAATTCACCGTGTCCGTGATCGACAAACCGCCCCGGCCAGTCGTACACGTCGATACTGCCCGGCGAGGGCGATGCCGGGTTCTGCCGCGCCTGAAACAGCCAGGCGTTAGGTTTACGGAAATCATAGTCATCGAGGCTGTAAATCCCCGGCGTCACGCTATCTTCCAGCGCCCACTGACCGATCCCCTCTTCAGTGGTAATACCGCCCGATGCCGTCTGGTGGTAGGGAATGGTTTCATAGCCGCTTACCGGTTGATGCTGGGTGGCTGAATCGGTCAGAACCATCGTATGTTTACCCGCCTCGTGACGGAAATGGTAGGCAATCCCCTCCAGCTCCATCAGGCGGCTGATAAAGGCGAAACTACTTTCCTGATACTGGACGCAGTAATCCCAGACGCGGTAACTGCCGTTCAGCTTATCCTCAACGTTGACCTGATATTCACTCAGCAACGTATTAATGATCTGCGGTACCGTCTGCCCCTGGAATATACGCAGGTTGCGGTCGCGTTTCATCGGCCATAAGTCGGGTTCAACGGTCAGTTGGTAAGCGGCGTAGCGGATACCGCTCAGTTCAACGGCGCTCACCGCCACGCGGGTAATTTTACCGTTGAAATAACGCGAACTCAGCGCGTTTTGCGTCGGAATGGTCACGGTGACCGGCTGGCCAAGCAGCTTGCTGCGATCCAGACGCGCATCGCTGCCAAGCAGCGTTAAGCTGAGCTCGAACATTTCCGACATGGCTTCATGTCCGCTGAGTTTCCAGAAAAGCAGCCCCTCAACGGGGAGCTGAACGGTGATCCTGTTAGACATAATATTATTCCATTCAGGGGGATACAGTTTGTGCAGCGCTAGCTGCGCGTTAACAGTGGGTTCGGCAGATCGACCAGCACCTGTTGCGGGTCAAGGCGCAAGTAGCGTAACGGAATCGGCTTTCCCGGTTGAAAGTTTTGGATACGCGTAATATCAATAACGATATCCCGCTGACCGGTCAGCAATTCACCTTTTTCGTTAACGTAATTAAAATCGACGCTAATATTAATAAACCCGGAATTACCGCCCGAGCGGCTTCTCACATTTGTGATGGTGCCAGACACCGCAACGCCATCATTGTGGATAGCCGCTTTGAGTTTTTTATTTTTCGCATCGCGAATCAGTAATGACGCAAAAATATAAATAAACAGTAGGGCCACGGCCAGAACGATTACGTTAGTAAAAACACTCATTTTCCACTCGTCAGTTTTGGCTTATCGTTAATATCTCTTACAAACACAATGGCGTTATCTTTTGGATCTAGTTTTGCCTCATAAGTCACTCCGACCTGCCAGGCATCGAGGGTAATGAGCAAAACCGTTTCCTGGTGCTTTTCCACAAGCCACGTTTTTCCATTATTTAAATCCTGTACCCGCAGATCCATATCAATGACAGGATTGTTGTTGATAAATAATCCGGTTTGCCGCATTGCGAGTATCGTAACCTGGATATCGTTCCCGTTTTCGATAATCCGCTGCTCCCGCCGTTGCGAGTTTTTTACTATGCGGTTGGCAAGGTAAAAACCAATGAAAATAATAACCAGCGTCAATACTGCGTTGATAATCCAGCCTGGCGTCATTAAACACTCCTTGTTGACCAGTGATTAGCCACCCGCCGTGCATTTTTGGCGGGTGGATTTCGCGCTCTATTGCGCCATCTAGCTCGATGGATTAATAAGCCAGGTTCCCGGTTTGGCGATCTCCAGCGTCTGCTCGCGGGTTTGTCCATTACCCTGCAGGGTAATTTCATAATGTCCCGGCGCCAGTTTCAGCGAGGCGAAGCCGTTTGTGGCCGGTTGCGTATTATGAGGTTCACCATTGAGTTTAAGCTTTTCCCCTTCCCGCATGCGCACGTAAACCTGAGCAACAGGCGCCGCCGCGGCGGCAGGTTTGCTCTCTTGAACAGCAACGGGCGGAGCGGGCTGCGCGTTAGCGGTCTGCGTTGGTACCGGCGGCGTAACCGCCGCTGGCGGCTGGGTGCTGGCGCTCTGTGCTGGTTGCGTCTCGCTGCCGCCGCCGCTGAACAGCATACCGCCGGCAATAATGCCGACCAGTACGCCTGCGGCGACCATCCCCGGAACCTTATAGCGCCGCCAGTCTGTCATGGCCGGCGCCTGTTCTTCCTCTTCGACCAGCGCCAGCATGGTGCCGGTTTTTTTGACCGACAAGACGTCATCGATACTGGACACCGGCATTTCAATCAGCTCGGCGAACGCGTCGATTGACTGGGGACGATCTTCCACCCGCAGCGCCAGAGCTTTATCCACCGCCTGTAGCAGCGGCAGCGAGTAACCCGCCGGCTTCAGTTCCGCCAGCGGCTGATAGTTGTCCTGAATACTCCGCACCACGCTCACCGGCGGCGGTGAACCCACGATCAGCGTATGCAGCACAGCGCCGACGGCATAAATATCGGTCCAGGCGCCCTGTTCGCTGTCATTATCGTCGGTATACTGCTCGATAGGCGCATAACCCGGGCGCAGCATAGTTTCGGTTTCGTCGGAGAGATTACCGATGGTCCGGCGCGCCGAACCGAAATCGAGTAGCACCGGCAGGCCGTTATCCTGGATCTGGATATTTTCCGGTGAGATATCACGGTGCAAATAGCCGGCGTCGTGAATGGTTTTAATGGCGCCGAATAGCATCGGCAGCATCCGGCGGATCCATGCCTCATCGATGAGGTTTGGCTGCTGCTCGCGCAGGCGGCTCAAGGTGGTGCCGCTATAAAACAGCGTGCCCATATAGGCGGTGTCGTTCTGAACCCAAAAGCGCAGCACGTGCAGCAAGTTGGGATGATTAAAGCGCGCCAGCAGCCGCGCCTCCTGGATAAAGCTGTTTAATCCGGCGGAGAACGCTTTGCTGAAGCGCTCGCTACGCAGTATCAGGGTCATATCTTCGTTACGTACCGCCAGCGACGAAGGCATAAACTCTTTTATCGCGATGGTACGTTCCAGCTGATGGTCCCAGGCGCGATACACAATGCCGAAACCGCCGCCGCCAATCACTTCCTTTATTTCAAATTCGTTAAAACGATACCCGACCGGCAGCGCGTTCAGGACAGTCCGATTGTTTTCGTGATCCGTCATCTTAAGACTCACTTTCTGATGGTGTTACGCGGCAAACTGACAATGAAACTCGCCTTGCGCATAGCTGATGCGCAGTTGCGTAAACTGCTCATCGTTACGGTTGGCGGTTAACAGAATTTGGCTCATCTGCGGCAGCAGCGTGTTGGTCAGAATCGCATCGACCATACGTCCGCCGGATTCCACTTCGGTACAACGCTGAACCACCTGCTCGACGACGCTGTCGTCAATCTCGCAGACAATGTTGTGATTGTCCTGCAGACGGCGCTGAATACGCGCCAGCTGCAGACGCACGATTTGCCCCAGCATCGCATCGCTCAGCGGGTAGTACGGCACCACCAACAGGCGACCAAGCAGCGCTGGCGGGAAGACCTGTAACAGCGGCTGACGCAGCGCGCCGCTCAGCGCTTCCGGCTCGGGCATCAGATCCGGATCGGCGCACATAGCGCTAATCAACTCGGTACCGACGTTAGACGTTAAGATAATGATTGTGTTGCGGAAATCGATATGGCGGCCTTCACCGTCTTCCATCCATCCTTTATCAAACACCTGGAAGAAGATTTCGTGCACGTCCGGATGCGCCTTCTCGATTTCATCCAGCAGCACCACGCTATACGGGCGGCGGCGTACCGCTTCAGTCAGCACCCCGCCTTCTCCGTAACCCACGTAACCCGGCGGCGCGCCCTTCAGGGTCGAGACGGTATGCGCCTCCTGGAACTCACTCATGTTGATGGTGATAACGTTCTGTTCGCCGCCGTACAGCGCTTCTGCCAGCGCCAGCGCGGTTTCGGTCTTACCTACGCCGGATGGCCCGCAAAGCATAAAGACCCCGACCGGCTTATTGGGATCGTCGAGCCGCGCGCGTGAAGTGCGCACACGTTTGGCGATCAGATCCAGCCCGTGGCGTTGGCCAATCACTCGCTGGTTGAGCGTGTCGGCCAGGCTCAGTACGGCGTCAATTTCATTTTTGACCATCCGCCCCAGCGGAATGCCGGTCCAGTCAGCGACCACCGCCGCCACTACGTTCTCATCTACCGCCGCGAACAGCAGCGGCATCTCACCCTGCAGGGTTTTTAGCGCCAGCTGTTTTTCATTAAGCGTCTGGCGCAGCGCCGGCTCGGCGTCGTCATCAGCCTCCTGCAATTGCGCGCGCAACGCGATGACTTCATCAACCAACGCGCGTTCCTGCTCCCAGCGACGACTCAAGGTATCGCGTTCGGTTTCCTGCTGCTGACGCGCCTGCTTGAGTTGCTCAATGCGCTGAGCATCGCCAATCGCCACCCGGTTCTCGCGTTGGGCAATCTCCAGTTCCACATCCAGGGCGGCAATGCGCTGCAGGCAATCTTCCAACTGCGGCGGCGGCGCGCTTTGGCTGACGGCGACGCGGGCGCAGGCGGTATCCAGCAACGCGACCGCTTTATCCGGCAACTGCCGCGCGGGAATATAACGATGCGACAGCTTCACCGCCGCGTTAACCGCTTCATCAAGCAGCAGCACCCGATGGTGTTTCTCCAGCGGCGATACAGTACTGCGCAGCATCAGCAACGCTTTCTCTTCATCCGGCTCGTGGATTTGCACCGTCTGGAAACGGCGGGTCAGCGCCGGATCTTTTTCAATATATTTTTTGTACTCCGCCCAGGTGGTCGCGCCGATGGTGCGTAACTGTCCGCGCGCCAGCGCCGGTTTCAGCAGGTTCGCCGCATCGCCGGTGCCCTGCTGGCCGCCTGCGCCAATCAGGGTGTGGATCTCGTCGATAAACAGCACGATCGGCGTCGGGCTGGATTGCACTTCGTTAATTAACGCCTGAAGACGGGCTTCAAATTCGCCTTTCATGCCCGCACCGGCCTGCAGCATACCGATGTCCAGCAGCCACAGCTCAATATTACGCAACGGCTGCGGAACATCGCCTGCGGCGATCCGCCGCGCCAGCCCTTCCACCACCGCGGTTTTACCGACGCCGGCTTCCCCGGTCAGCAGCGGGTTGTTCTGCCTGCGGCGCATCAGGATATCCACCATCTGGCGGATCTCTTCATCGCGGCCAACCACCGGATCGATTTTGCCCTCCTGCGCCCGCAGGGTCAGGTTCTGTCCGTACTGGGCCAACGTACCCTGCGCCGTCGGCGTCGCGCCCGTGTTGGCCGCCTCCACCGCCGCCTGCTGGCTCTCTTTACTGGCGGCCAGCAACGTCTCAAAGCTCTCACTCAAGGCATCGACATTGATTTTGCTAAACTGCGGCGAAATGCCTTTCAGAACGTTAGCCAGATTCCAGGTTTTCAGCAGCCCTATTAACAAATGGCCGCCGCGGATGCGGTTGACGCCATATTTCAGCGAGCCATAAACCCACGCGCGTTCGACGGCGCTATCGATATGCTCAGAAAGGTCGGAGACCGAGCTGGCGCCGCGCGGCAGCGCATCCAGGGCCGCGATGATATCGCGGGTCAGCGCCTGCTCATCAAGGGCGAAATGGCGGATAATGTGTTGCAGATCGCCGTCCTGCTGTTGCATCAGCTGATGCAGCCAGTGCACCAGCTCAACGTAAGGGTTGCCGCGCAGTTTACAAAAGGCGGCTGCGCTTTCCAGCGAGGTAAACAACAGCGTATCCAGTTTGCCGAAGAGTACGGCACGGCTGATTTCTGACATGTTCGGTTCCATTGATAACATTAATAAAGGTGTCAGAGAGCAGACAACATCAGGCGTCGCTCTGCTCCACGCTAAACACTAAATCGCCACGCGGCGCGGGGGCTGGCTGGTGGCCAAGCCAGGTGCTGTAACCCAGTTTGCCGTCGCCGCTGAGGACCGTACCGGGTATTTCATCGCCGCGGATAAGTACCCTGACATCCCATGCATATTCGATCCCAAGATACTGGCGGATCCAGTCGCGTAATTCGTTTACCGCGTTTTCGCCCGGCAGAAAACGGGCGTATTCGGCGGCGCTAAGCGGGCCGATTTCAAGGCGGAATTTATGCTGAACATCGCGTACCGCGACGCCGAGAAACGCCGAGACGCCCAGGCGAGGTAAACGCCTTCCCGCCCCCAGTTGCGCTTGTTCTCGCGAGGTCAGCGGCATCCATTGCGGCACGTTGCTGATAATGTTGACCGGGACTTTGAAGTAATTTCGCAGGATCTTCTCCAGCCCTTCCGGATCCCGACCATGGCGGCTGAGATGGCCTGCGTGGGTGAAACGCGCATGCGGGCTCAGGTCGCCCTTCTCCAGTTGCCCCGGCTGGCCCATGCCGATGAGTGAGGCGAGATAGCGCTCAAAGCGGCGGTTGTCCGCACGGTCTAACGATACCGTTGGCTGCGCGTCGGCCCAGGCGCGGTAGAACAGTAGCGTCAGGCGGTGATGAAAGAGATCGGCAAAAGCGCTCAGGCTGTCGTCCTGATGATGATGAATACGCTCGCGGGCGTATTCGGTCATATGAACCGGCAGCGGGCCATTAGGGCCGAACAGACCGAAGCTGAGAATCGATATCTCATGCACCGCGCTATTTGCCCGTTTTTGCGCGCTGGCCAGCGTCGCGGGGGCAAACCCCATTGATGGCGTTTGCCCGATGCGCAGCGATTCAAATTTCGGCAGCGGCGCGCGCCCAAGCGGATAACGTTCGCCCCCTTGTGCGTCAATGCGGCGCAGCAGATGAAAAAGATCGTAGCGCCAGGGCGCGGCGGTAACCTCGCGCCAGAAAACGTCCGCCAGCGGCGTCAGGCGATGAATGGTAGCCAACGTGTCACTCATATCAGCGCCCTTTTCCCCATTCGCGGCGCCCAGTAACCGATTTCGCCGCGCTGCTGGCTACATAAGGTGAATTCGGTAAAGCTGTTGAGCGACACCAGCCGGGCAAAGACCCGTTCCAGTACGCTGCCAAACAGCCACGGGCTGGCGCCGGAAAAAGCGCGTTCATCAACGGTTAAGGTAATGCCAATACCGCGGGCGAAGACGATTGGCCCCGGCTCCGGCACCCGGCGATGAACCGGCTCCAGCACGCAGTGGCGTACCCCTTCGATTTGGCGGGCCACGGCGGTCTCCGCCAGCCCGGCATACAGCCCAAGCAACTGGCGCAGCGCTGCTGCGCCTTCGCCATTTTCACCGTCCATCAGACTGAGATAGTTCATCTGCAGCTGGCTTATCAGCCGCCAGGTGCTGAGCCCTTCCGCCAGCGCCGGTCGCGGCGGCGTCGGGCCGCTACGCATTTTCAATGTTTTTACCGGTAGCGAATCCGCCAGCACGAATTGCCCCAGCTCCTGTTGTAGCATCAACGGCAGGTCGCGGCTGGTGCACAGCACCTCGGCGGTGATGTAACGCAGATCTTCCTGCCACGGCGCATGCTGCTCATCGACCAGTGAGACAAAGGTCTCAGAGCCGGTATAGCCGGTGCGCGTGCCATAGCGCAGCGCGTGTTCGGAAAGCACCCGCTGTTCGCGGCGCAGTGAAAAATAAGCGCCGTAATCTCCGGCATCCTTGCTCCATGAACTCCAGAATGGACGGAACTCGCGATCGTCGCGGTGGCCATCGGCGCTGCCGTGAATTTTACTCACCGAATAGATTTCGTAGTCCAGCGGGCGGATGTTATCGACCACCAGATGGTATTCATGTTGGCTGTCGCTCAACGACTGGCGGGCGGCGATTTTCGGAAACAGGTTAATCACCGGCGTGCAGTGCAACGCGAAGTGGTTAGCTTCCACCACTTGTTCCAGGCGGTCGTCGGTTTTATCCAGCAGAACAATAATATCGAAGGATTTTTCTTCCTTGCACTGGCCGATTAACTTGCTGAGGCCGTTAATACTGATAAAGCGGAAGCGCGCCGGGAAGGCAAAGTATTCGTGCAGCAACCGGTAGCCGTCAAAATTGCGAAGATCTTCCGGTAGCAGCGCCTGATTGGCGGCGAATCCCTCTTGTTGTATAGCCTCTTCGCTCAGCGAAAAACGCAGCGGATCGCGCCCGGTGGTCTGGCACACCACGCCGACCTGGTGGGCAAGAATCAGCTCCAGCAGGCGCAGCGCCTCAATATCCGGGCCGCTTAAGAAAAACGCCAGCCGGTCAAAGGTCAGATGGCCAAGATGTTGAGCCCCTTCACAGCTTATACGCAGGCGCAAAGCGCTGACGGCGCCGCGCTGGCTGAGCCCAAGCGCGGCCAGCGGCACATCGGCGGGGATCCCGCCAAGTTCGGCTTTCTCAATACGCAGCGGCAACAGCGTGACATCGTGCGCGGTGGTGTAGCTACAGGTGACGCCGTTTTTCTTCAGTACCTGGCTGTCCATCATCGTACCGCGCGGCACCACGAAACCTTTACTCAGATCGCCTTTATTGATGTCCGGCTGCAGTTCGGCTATCGCCATCGACGGCGTAGGCGCCAGATAATTGGGCGCGATCATCTCCAGCAGACGTTGTGAAAAGCGCGGGAATTCGGCGTCCATTTTTAGCTGCACGCGGGAAGTCAGAAAGGCAAACCCCTCCATCATCCGCTCAACGTAAGGATCGGCGACCTCAATACCGCGCATGCCCAACCTGCCGGCAACCTTCGGATAGCGTTCGGCGAATTCAGCGCCCATCTCACGCAGATAGGCCAGCTCGCGGTTGTAATATTCAAGCAGTTTGCCTTCCATCGTTACCCCGCGTCTTTCAGTTCAAAGTGGCCATTTTCAAGATCCACATCGGTACGGAACAGAAACTCTAATGGATACGGTACGCACCACAGCCGCCCTTTAATTTCAATCGACAGGACGTTATGTAAATCCAGTGACTGGGTATCAGAAATACAGCGGACCTGAAGCCCCTGCGGTAGAATGCGCGGCTCGAAGCTGATAATCGCCTCGGTAAGTTTGCGCTGAATATCCTGCCATTCAATATCCGACATCCGTTTCCCGGCCAGCGGCGCGACGCCGAAATTAACCACCGAACGGCGCACGTGCGCCAGCGCGTCCAACGCCTGCGGATCGTCATGATTGATGGTATTAAACAGCCACTGCAGATCGCGCAGCACGTGACGGCGCAGCGTACTGTGGGTGATCAGGTTGCTGTTAAGCGGCTCCGATTTTTTCTGCGGCTGATTATCGGTCAGGCGGTCGAGCAGCGACGGCTGCATCTTATCGCGGGCGCCAATGGTCTCTTGTTTGCTACGCGCCTGCCAGCCGCTGCGCAGCGCGTCACCGTCGCGTACCGGTTTGTTCATGCAAAACTCACCACGTCGAGAGAGAGAATCGGGAATTCATCGTTATCGTTAAGCCACACTTTCTGCCCATGGCCCTGATACAGCGCGCCTTCGTCGTCCAGCGGCTGCCACTCGGTGGCGCGGCCCAACTGGAAGCGTGCTTCCGCCTGCGGCGTGACAGGGTAACGCGCGGGGATCTGACACACCTGCTCGCTTCCATCGGTCAGGCGCACCAGCGCATGGCGCCACACCAGATCGGTGACACTCGCCGGGGCCTGAAAACGAATTTCGGCGATAGCGGCGAACGGCAGCCAGCAATACCGGCCATTGACGATAAGTTCGCAAACCGGGCCCAGACGCGCGTCGCCGTCCATCAACCAGTGAAAAGCGACCGCGGGGGTATCCGCCTGATTGAGATTGCCAGGATTAAGGGGCGCCTGTTCAAAGGCGGCCAGCCGCTGTCGCTGGGCGGTTTCTGAATCGGAACAAAGCGCGGAGGCCAGCGCAGACAGCCACGGCCACTGGCTGTCCGGCATCTGCGGGCGGGCGCTGCCGGCAAATACCGCATCGCGCTGCTGCTCGCCCTGAATGCTCTGTTCCAGCAGGGTGACCGTTGGCCGGGCCTGCGGCTTCAGCGCCAGCCAGCTTTTTAGCTGCGCCAACGCGCGCGTCCAGTTACCGCTCAGACATAGAAACTGGACGAACGCCGCACGTAAATCGGCATCGGCGGGACGGCTTTTGATCTCGCTTTCCAGGCGCTGCAGCGCCGCGCCGACGCTTTCGCCAGCCAGCTGTTGATATAGCGTGTTCATCGTCGCTCCTTAGTTTGCCGCGCGCCATGCGCCGGCCGCCGGGTTACGCAGCAGCGGGTGCAGGCCGTCGATCAGCACAACGTTGAGTTTAATATCCGGCGCCAGCCACGGTGTCCAGACGCTACGCGCCGCCTCTATCCGCGCCTGTAGACGCGACGGATCGTTGGCCAGTTCCTGGGACATTTCGATAGCCAGCGTGCCGGTCATCTGCCAACCGTTTTGCCCGGCGACATAGGGCAGGATCATCCAGCTTTGTTGAGCGTTTTCATTGCTGACTACCATGCGTTGATTATTGACCGCGGTGATGAGTAGTTTTTTGGGGTCAGCGGCGGCATTGAGACCCAGGACCGGGAAACCGTGTACGAAGGTCACGGTGCTCTGCTTTTCTTTACCGTTAACGGATTGAGTGATGACGGTGCGACCGCTCAGCCAGCCGCCCTTTTCGCAACTACCGGATTCAACGGCGGGGATGAATAAGGCGGCGGCGTTTTCCTGCCAGAAGGTGCGCAGTCGACAGCCGCCCTGCAATGTGAACTCCTGCCACGGCGTGCGGTCGGCGGCGGGAGACAGTTTTTCCGCCTTCTCTTCCGGCGGCAGCCAGGCTGGCGCGACGGGCTTTTCCGCCGCCGCGGCGGTCTCGGCGGGCGCGACTTTTACCGCCCATTTTTTGTTTTTCGCCGCGCTTCCCTGGGCAATATGCCCATTGTTAGCGTCAACCAGCGTCCAGTTCAGCTGCTGTAAACGCGAACACTGATGCTCCATTAACGCGCCGACGCGTGGCAGGAAGTTATCCAGTATCTTAACGTTCTTGTTACCGTTGGCGACGATGCGTAGCGCCACTTCATTAGCGCACCAGCTCTGCGCGGTATTACCCTTGATGTTATCGATCCAGACATCCAGTTTTTGCGAAGGCGATTGCACGATACGGTAGTTTTCCGCCTGTGCGACGCCGGTGGCGGCAAATAGTGCCGCACCCAATATCCAATGTTTCATAAAAATCCTTCTTAGCCTGTCTCAATCCCGCAGGGGGAAAAATTGCGCGGCGTCGGCCAGCGAGTGCAGCAGCGTCGCCTCTTCCGGACTGCCCATCCATACCGCGACGGCGCTGTAGTTGTCTTGCGAAGCCTGGTCGCCGTCATTGTTTCTCTGAAGATACTGATTCATCAGGGTTAACCACTCCTGCGGGGTATTAACCATCTGCAGGGAGGATTTCATCTGCTCTTCGCCGACGCCGTGCCAGAAACCGTCGGTACAGAGCAAAAAGGCATCGCCGTCTTCGACCGGCACCACATCGCTATAGCTGGCTTCCGCACCGTCGCTGGCCATGCCTAACGCTCGGTACAGCAGGTTGCTGTTAATATCGTCGGTCTGATGTCCGGCATCTTTCATCTGTTGGACCAGACTGTGGTCAGTGGTGACGTGGTACAGCCAGCCGCGGCGAAACAGGTATAACCGGCTATCGCCGGCGTGGGCCCAATAGGCCAGCTTATAATCGCGATCGATAAACAGGCTCACCAGCGTGGTGCCCATTCGCCGATAATCCGGCGTCGCCTGCTGTTGCTGGAGAATGGCGCCGTTGGCCTGCTGTACATACTGGCGAATGGTCTGGGCGTTCAGATGATTATCGCCGTCAAACCGATCCAGAATCGCGTTGCGCGCCAGTTCCGCCGCCACCTCGCCGCCGGGCAACCCGGCAATGCCGTCGCAGACCACAAAGCAGGCGGAGCGCTCACCGACGCATTCGCCGGTCTGATCCTGATTGCTGGCGCGCGTTCCCTGGCGGGAAAGAGAAGCCGTGGTAATGTCCATTATTCTTCCGATCCGCTCTGTGAGTCTTTGTACTGATTCACTTCCATGTCATAGGCATAGAGGAACGCTTCGCCAAACAGGGTGTGGAAATCGTCTTCAATTTCCCCGGCGGTTTCGCCGTAGGTACGGACAAAATAGTCCCATAACGCCGCTTTGCGGCTGGCCGGAAGCGCCAGGCGCGAAGTATGGCCATCGCGCTTAGCCTCTTCTTCCAGCTGCTCGGGATTAAAGGACTGCAGCATCGCGGCAATAATGGCGCGGATCCCCGAGATCATCCCTAACTGATGGGCCTGCAGGTCAATCAACGCATCGCGTACCGATTTTTTCGGCGGCATAAAGCCCGGCATCCGCGCGCCGAACATCTGCATCAGCACGGTTTTCCCGGAAGGCAACAGCTTGAACGGGTTATTGGCGTCGTCCAGTACCATGGTCATATCGGCTTTGACGCCGCGTTTGAGGATCGAACGCGAAGAGAGCAGCGCGACGGTTCCCTGCGAAAACATGCTCAGCATTTGGCCAAGCTGTCGCATATTCTCTTTGTCGAACTGCGGCACCGGCTGCATATCACCGAGCCCCATGCCTTCCAGTAAGGCTTCCAGTAGCTCTCCCTGCAGCACTTCGCCGTTACCCGGCTGCGGCGTGCTGGTCGCCTGATGTTCATGACGTACGGGATCGATACGCAAGCGCCCTTTTGGCGTTTGGGCGGCTTGCCGCGCCACGGCCTGCGGCGTCGGTAAGGTTATTTCCGGCGCTTCTTCGCGCGCTGCCGCGGGCGGCTCCTGCGGCGGCTGGGTCATTAATAATGGCGAATCAAAAGCGGCATCAGGCTCGTCGGCAACCGTTTTAGCAGGCTCTTCGTTGCTGAAGGCATCTACCGATGTCAGCGGCGCGCCGCCCATTAGCCCCAGCGGATCGTCATGACGCGCGGTTTTGGCGCTGGCGTCGCCGCCAAAGAGCGCCAGCGGATCCAATTCTGCCTGCGGCTCATCGGCGACAGGCTGAGCCGGTTTTTCAACTGGCGGCACCAGCGTCGTTGGCGTAACGTCGGCAAAGATACTGTCGCGATCAAATGGGGTGTCATCGGCAAACAGGTCGTCCGTCGCCACCGGTGGGCGCTCAAACAGAGGTTCACTATCAGCGAACATCGCCAGCGGATCTTCCGGATTACGTTCGGCAGGCTTCGGCTCGGCGAAGGGATTCGGCGCATTATCGGCCTGCGGCTTAGCCCGGCTGCTGGAGATGCTGTCGGCAATCGAGAATTCCTGCATCAGGCTATCCCAGATTTCTGACGGTACCGCGGTTGGCGCGGCTTCCGCCACGGTGGGCGCTGCGGATGGCGCTGGTGTCGACGGTTTCGCAGTGACAGGCGGCTGACCGCTCGCCGCCATTCGGCTTATCGGTTGGCTATCCTGCAGCAGATCGCTGACTTCGATGCGATAGTCGTCAATGGCGAGGATATCGCCATCCTGGAGTTCAACCTGACGCCCCCGCTCCAGCGGGATCTCGTTGAGTACCACCCGCGTCACGTTGCCGCGATTGGTAATTTTGCACTCGCCGTCTGCCGCCACGTGAACGATGGCCTGGAGGCGAGAAATGGCGCGGTCGTCATCCGGCAGCACCAGGTTATTGTCCGTGCCGCGCCCAATGGTACCGCCCGGCGCGTAAAAGTCACAGCTGCCCTGCGGGGGCTGATGACCGGCTTTGGTCGAAATAATCGTGAATCGCATAGCCTATTCCTGCTGATATGATTGGCGCACAAACGCTGCCGCTCTCGGAATAAGAACGGCGGCGTTTACGGGCGAGTTATTGATATAATCGATGATCTCTATGCGAATATAATGCTCACCGGTAAAAACCGGGTTCAGGAATTATTCCCTGAACCCGGTGACAGCAATATAATTATGCTTCTTTATTTTCTTTGATATTCCAGCCGGCGCTGCTTTCTGCCCCTTTACCGCCAGCGGAAGTCTGCTCCCAGTACTGCTGTTTCACTTTCGCCGCCTGGAAGGCATAGGTTACGCCAACGGTGTCGCCGTTATCGGCGCCGGTGTACTGAACGGAAGTCACCAGTACATCTTCGAGGGTGATTCGCGCATATTCAACCTGCTGACCACCGGCTTTGCAGACCGAAAGTTCAACTTTGGTCAGGTGCTTGCCGCTGGAGCAGTGCTTCAGAATCGCGGTGGTGGATTTGTCGATCAGCGCATTTACGTGCAGGTCGTTGAAATTCACTTTACCCGCACCGCCACCGCCGCCCACGCTCATATTACCCGGCTGGGATGCGCCCCAGGAAAAAGAGGTAATATCAGTCCAACCGGTGTGATTAGAATCTTTTGATTCACCGGTTACACCCTCGACCTTCAGAAACATATCAATAGCCATAATATCTACTCTTCGTTAATGAAAATTATTGCTTTCGAAAAAGCACTTATACCCTAAATAATTCGAGTTGCAGGAAGGCGGCGACACAGCGAATCCCCAGGAGCTTACTCCAGTAAGTGACTGGGGTGAGCGAGGAAAGCCAACGCACATGCAACTTGAAGTATGACGGGTATATATGGCAAACAGAAAAGCATGGGGCTGAATAAAACCATCCATATTTTACCTCTGCCTCAGAGCAACAGGCTTAAGCCCATTGCTGGTCTTAACACTCATGCTGTGAAATAGCAGGAATGCAAAGTTGAAATTAATGCGGGTTATCCTGACTCCAGGTTTTATTAGGATCACAGATGATTATCTGGGAAGTTAATTTATCCAGTTCCGTACTATGATAAAGGCGCAAACAATTCAAAGTGACGCCCTGAATTGCGGGTTGTCTTTCGGAATGAAAGCCATTGGTGGCACTTTTGTATTGAGCAATAATGGCGTTAATTTTGTCATTACCGTTTTCAATATCGAAAGGCACCCACTCCAGCAACGCATTGCTACTGCGCGCAACATCCACAGAAAACTGACTTTTATCATCGGCTACCTGAGCCAGACAGCGGGATAAAACCACGTCTTTAACAACCTGCTTATAAGGTAGCTGTTTAACAAACAATACCGGGTCGTCCCCGGCATAAGCCGACGCACTGCAAGCAGCAGACTGATAATGATTCTGTTCATGGCAACTCCCAAAAATTGGCTTTGGTTGCTACCTCAATTCCCAAAACCATATTTCTTTGCAGTCGGTGTAGCAATCAGAGTTGCATTGCATCATGTTGTCGCCAGGGAAGCCTCATGACGTTGCTCCCTTTTGGCAAGGCAACTCCTTCGCCAACGCTTCGGTAATCAGCATCGCCGCAGGCTGTTTTTTACGCTCGTCGGGCAGCTTTTTGAAATAGCTGTAGACGCTTTCTCGAAGCGATCCCGGCAGTGCCTGCTGATAACCGCACCAGGCTTTACCTTCTGTTGCATCCATCACGCCAAGCAGATACATATTGGCCTTTAACTGCTGCTGGGTATTGTCTTGCGCCAGCCAGGCCTTGAGAAACTTTTCGCCGCTCAACCGCACATCATTACGTGATAGTTGATTGGGATCGCGCAGTAAATTGGCGGAATCATCAGCCGCCTGGACGACCGTAAATGGCGTCAGCACCGTGAGCAGTCCCAGCGTGCAGAGTGGTAATAATTTCATTTCTTTACCTTCTTCCATGGCGTTGTACCTGCCGGGAGTCGCCTCCCGGCGGCATCATATTACGCTTCCTTGGTTTTCAACGACGGCAGCTTGGAAACCAGACGCAGCGACACGGTAAGCCCTTCCAGCTGGTAGTGCGGACGCAGGAAGAACTTCGCGGTGTAGTAACCCGGGTTGTCTTCGATTTCCGCTACCTGTACTTCCGCGGCCGCCAGCGGTTTGCGCGCTTTGGTCTCCTGCGACGAGTTAGCCGGATCGCCATCGACATAGTTCATCACCCAGTCGTTCAGCCAGCGTTCCATGTCATCGCGCTCGCGGAAGGAGCCGATTTTGTCGCGCACAATGCACTTCAGGTAGTGAGCAAAACGGCAGCAGGCGAACAAGTACGGCAGACGCGCAGCCAGACGGGCGTTAGCCGTGGCGTCGGCATCATGATATTCCGCCGGTTTCTGCAACGACTGCGCGCCGATAAAGGCGGCAAAGTCGGAGTTTTTGCGATGGATCAGCGGCATAAAGCCGTTTTTCGCCAGCTCCGCTTCGCGGCGATCGCTGATGGCGATCTCGGTCGGGCACTTCATGTCCACGCCGCCATCGTCGCTCGGGAAGGTGTGGCAAGGCAGATTTTCCACCGCCCCGCCGGATTCCACGCCGCGAATGGAGGTGCACCAGCCAAACTCTTTGAACGAACGGTTAATGTTCGCCGCCATCGCATACGCCGAGTTGGCCCACGCATAGTTGTTGTGATCCGCGCCGTCGGTCTGCTCTTCAAAATCAAAACTGTCCACCGGGTTGGTTCGAATCCCGTACGGCAGGCGCGACAGGAAGCGCGGCATCACCAGCCCCAGATAACGCGCGTCTTCCGACTCGCGCAGCGAACGCCAGGCGGCGTATTCGGTATTCTGGAAGATTTTGGTGAGGTCGCGCGGGTTCGCCAGCTCCTGCCAGGACTCCATCTGCATCACTTCCGGTGCGGTACCGGTAATAAACGGACAATGCGCAGCCGATCCGATTCGCGCCATTTCGCCCAGTAATTCCACATCCTGCGGACTATGGTCGAAATAGTAATCGCCAACGATGCAACCGAATGGCTCGCCGCCGAACTGGCCGTACTCCTGTTCATAAATTTTCTTAAAGATCGGGCTCTGGTCCCAGCCCACCCCTTTGTAACGCTTCAGAGTGCGCCCCAGCTCCTGCTTGGAGATGCTCATAAAGCGGATTTTCAGCATCTCGTCGGTTTCGCTGTTGTTGACCAGGTAGCTCAGGCCGCGCCATGCGCTTTCCAGTTTCTGGAACTCGTCATGATGCAGGATCTGATTCACCTGCCGCGACAGCTGTTCATCGATACCGGCAATCAGGTTCTGGATGGTGCGATAGGTGTCGTTGGAAAACGTGACGGTGTTCTCCAGCGCCTGCTGCGCGAGGGTTTTTACCGCGCTCTCAACGGCGGAACGCGCCTGGTCGGTTTTCGGGCGAAACTCTTTGTTCAGCAGCGCGCTGAATTCATCCTGGCTAAAGGCCTGGCTGGACTGCTGCTCATTTTGTTGAGTCGGGTTGCTCATCGATTACTCCTCGCTACCTTTCGCACTGTCATCTTGTTTCGGCATCTGGCTCAACGATTTGAGCAGCGTCGGATCCTGCAAAATTTTGGCAATAAGCTCTTCCGCGCCGTTTTTGCCGTCCATATAGGTGAGCAGATTCGAAAGCTGGGTACGGGCTTCCAGCAGTTTGTTCAGCGGCTCCACTTTGCGGGCCACGGCATCCGGCAGGAAGTCGTCCATGCTGTCGAAGGTTAAGTCGACGTTCAGTTTGCCTTCGTTGGTCAGCGTATTGTCGACCTGGAAAGCGACGCGCGGTTTCAGCGCTTTCATACGTTCGTCGAAGTTATCAATGTCGATATCGAGGAACTTACGTTCATCGACCGCCGGTTGGTTGTCGACCGGTTTACCCACCAGATCCGCCATTACCCCCATTACAAACGGAAGCTGGATTTTGCGTTCCGCACCATAAATCTCTACGTCGTACTCGATCTGTACGCGGGGCGCACGGTTGCGTGCGATAAATTTCTGCCCACTTTTACTTATTGCCATGATGTTCTCCATCGAAGATGCGCGGTAAAGGTTGAGCGCCAGACCTTATGCCTGTCGCCATAATGTCCGGACGCGTCAGTCGCGACGTCCAAAAATGTTTTCCAGTTGATGAACGCCGTCCGGCGCTAAATCGCGGATGATGTCCATAAAATCCAGCTCAATCAGCCGCTGTACCCGTTCAATCATCAGCGGCGCGGGGTGACTCGGTTCGTGCTGGGCGAAGTACTGTTTTACTTTTTCCAGCATCTGCTGCGCCTCGGCGCGGCTGCTGATTTGCGCGCTGCGCCAGTCAACGGCAGACGGCGCAAGCGCGTCGGGAATCGCTTGATGTTCACTCACGGCACTCTCCTCGCGGGACGCGTGAAAGGACGAAATATCGGTGATCTGGCAGGCGCCGGCGACGATACCGACGGTCTTCTGCAGTTGTTCCATTTCCGGCACGCCGCTTTCACCCAGACAATCGCTTAATATTTCGCGGATGGTCTGCAAGCGCTGGTGAATGGCGAGGATGGCGTCTATCCCCGGCTGTCCGCCGCGGGCCAGTTCATCAATCAATCGCGAACGGCCGCCGGGATAATCCGCGCATTCGGTTTTACTGCCATCGAGCAGCGCCTGCGCATCGCGCAATAGCAGTTCATCGCCATTACTGCGTAACAGCACGGCATTGCGTAACGCGCTGGTCAGTGCTGATTTATCGCTTAGCCCCGCGAGCGCATTGATGCGGTAAAACGGATCAGTTTCGCCATACTCTTCCAGCAGCGGATAGATAGGCTGCCAGTAAAGCGACAGCGCCTGTTGCACCAGCAGCAGGCCATCCGCGTAACCACTCAGACCGCGGCGTTTTGTCCACGCCTGAGTCAGCGCCAGCATGACGCGCAAATCTTTGGTGCGGCTAAGTAACCCAGCCGCCAGCTTTTCTACCGTCGTCCAGTCAGCGGGTTCCGCCGGGATAATGGTGTCACCGAACTGCTGCTCGGCTTTACCCTGCATCGCTTGTTCCATTGCCTGGAAATCGGCGTCATATTCGAGGTTTTCACCGCAGGGCTGCTCCGCGCTAACCGGAGCAAGGAATTCATCAATATTCATGGCCTACCTGCTTATTCAAACATCGGCGGATACAGACCGTGACGGCCCGGTCTCGCGCCCCCGGCGGGATCAAACAGCAGCGTGAACAGCTGGCCGGTCAAATTACCGCTATGGACGTGGGTATAGAGCGGATAACCATCGGCGCGGTTGGTCCACCAAAAACTGGTCTGACGCTGCGGATCAAAACAGTCCGCCGCCTGCTGCCAGCCAAGGGAGCTTTGCCCATCTTGCTGATAGCCAATCACGTCGAGTATTTCCGAACGCTTTTCCGCCTCTACCAGCTTTGGCGCCGGAATGGCGAGTAGCGCCAGGTCAAGTTGTTCAGCGGAAAAGCCATTACGTACCGCATGCAGCAGCGTTCTGCCCACCTGCTGATACCACTCTCCGGCCTGAGTGAGGATTGAAGGCGACCACTCCAGCGGGTTGAAGGCCATTTGCGCACAGATGGGATACTGGCGGCCTACCCGATCGCGTCCGGGGATCAGACACCCCATCTGTACCATCTGGCCGCTCAACATCGGCGGGACGATAAAATTCCACACCGGCGCGTTGCTGAACTGGCGTTCGCCGCTACGCTGTTGCTCCTGTTGCCAGGCCAACAGCCCCACCTGAAACCATTGCGACCACTGGCGAACCAGCATGTCCGGAAATCGACGTTGTAAAAAATCGCCGGTACTGGGGAGTTTCCCGTACCAGCTCATCGCAGGGGCGTGAGTCATTCGGCTTTCCTTGCGGTTATGGACATGAGAAACGGGGAAGCTGGAACGGATTGCGAATACTGTTCGGCGCAAACTCCAGCGTGACCTGATAACCATCGACGTTAAACGTTGCCTGACGGCTCAAACTGCTGCTGCCGGGCGCGGTGCGCGCTTTATCAAAGAAGCGGTTCAGCGCCCATGAGCCGCTGGTCACCAGCGTCGAGGTGGTACCATCGGCCAGACCGAGTTGCATACGCACCTGATTGGTGCCGCCCGGCCCTGGCCAGCTCATCATTTGCACCGCCTGCGGACCGTGGCTGTAGCGCAACTGCTGGCCATCAACATCCAGCGTCAGGTTGAGGATCCGGTTGTCCATGCTGATGGTGCGCACCGTCACTTTAAATGACGGCGTGGTCGCGCCATTGGCAAAGAACGCGTCGCGGATCGATTGCGCCTGCTGGAAAGGCCTTAATAACCCTTCACTACCCGGCAACGTTTTGCCATCGATGCCGGGCATAAAACGCCAGCTGGACTGCGTGGTATCGACTTTATTGGTCAGGTTGTCACGGAAGAAGGTATCCATCATGCCGGTGCCCGGCGCGAACATACGCGCCAGATCGTCCGGCGTGACTTCGCTACTGGCGCTGCGAACTAGAGGATAGCGCCCGGCGATAGCCTGGCGGCAGAATCCGCCGACTTCCACGTTAATCCGTTTACGTACGTTATCAAGATCGCGGCGCTGGGTATCACTGCTGGCGCCGACCGCCATTTTGCTGAACATGGTTTGCAGGCCGCCCGGTAAGCGCCCGGCGCTGGCCTGCAGACGGCTAATCGCATCGCCGCCCGGCGGTTGCATACCGCTGTTGGCGGCATCCTGTACCGCGGTCAAGTAGCGATAAAGTTCGTCGATCTGTTTGAGGAAGTCGTCAAACACAATCGTTTTGCCGCCCTTTTCCAACGGCTGCGCCAGCTCGATCAGCGGCGCGTAGTGTTCGGTTACCAGCTGTTCCGGCGTCTGGCTAAGCGCCGCGCCCTGGGTTGCGCCGCCCTCATCATGGCGAAAAAGCGCTTCCAGCGTTCGGGTCGCACGGTTGCCCTGCTCGGCTGAACTTTCGCTTTTAACCGTATCCGGCTCAGCGCGCGCCAGGTTCAGCACCTGGCTCAGGCTGATAACCAGCCGGCGCAGCGGCGAGTTACTGGCGGAAAGCAGACGCGCGGTGTTGATCCGCGATGACAGATCGGCGCTATTGTTGAGCTGAATATCGGCGAGGAAGCGATCCCAGTTGGCGATAAAATCACGCATATAGAGCTGGCGGACGGCGTTATCGGTTTGCTGCTTATCTTCCGACGCGCTGGCGGCGCCCAGCACCCAGATATCATCTTCATGCAGCGCGCTGGTCACGTTATCGATCTGTTTATTGAACACCTGCCAGTAGCCATCTGGCGTGTACAGCCCGGGCACGCCTTCTGCGATCGGTGTACCGCTTTTACGCGAGAACACCAGTTCGCTCTGCGGCCCGCCGAGCGTCGCCAGCGAGACCGCTTTCAGATTGTCGTCATGCTCAAGCAGACGTTTCAGACGACCATACACTCTTGAGGAGAGCGGCTGCTGGTTAATCAACGCCCGCTCGCGGGCGATCAGCGCATCGTCTTTGGCATACGGCGAGGACTGGATTTGCGGTTCCAGTAGCTGGACCAGATGCCCTTCCAGCTGTCGTAGCTGCGCCTGCGTCACGTTTTGCGGCAGGTTGCGCTGCAGGTTAAGCATCACCCAGGAGAGTAAAAACTTGCCGTCATACTGCTTGGGCTGATAGAGCATTTGATAGGCTTTCAACGCCTCGTAGCTATATTCGGCGTCACTGCCATTGTCGTTGCGTAACCAGGTAGTGATACGCATGGCGACATCCGGTAGCAGCATTTGCTGCAGCGCTTTTTGATACAGCGTCTGCGAGGCGTCGCTGACATCATTTCCGCGATAGAGCCCCATCCGGCGGCTAACCGGCGGGTCGTTGACGTCAAAATCGGCGCTCTTCGGCAATTCCAGCAGGCCGTTGAGTAGCGGCAGCATGGCGAACAGATCGCGCTGCTCGGGGTTTTGCAGCGCCTTGCTCTGCTGCTCAACCTGCGGCACCTTCGCCGAGACTTCTTGCAGGTAGGCCTTGTTTTTGCCGTAGCTGGTCAGCCACAGTACGCATGAAATGATTAACAGCGCCGCGAGCGCCGCATAGCCTGACCAGATCGCCGCGCGGTTACGCAGTTCCCACCAGCGGTTCTGCCCGGCGATGCCGGCTTCCTGGAAAATCACGTTTTGCAGTAGGTTTTTAATGAAATAACTCTGGCCCTTGGCGCCGGGGATCGGCGCTTCTTTACTGACCGAGTCCCAGTTGTCGTTTTCATTTCCCTGCGGTAAAGACAGCGCGCGATTGAGTTCGCCCATCACGCGGTCGAACGGTAGCCCTTCCTGGGTGCCGCTGGCGAAATAAATGCCGCGCGGTGAAAACTCGGTTTCAAAGTTAGAGCGGGCAAAAACGGTACTAAGATAGTCCGCTAACAGCGGTCGCAACGCCGCAAACTCTTGCGGGAACAGCCAGGCTTCGGCGCGGGTTTTGGCATCATGCTCTTGCAGCATCGTATCCGGCAGCCCCGCTTCAAGCCGTTGTTGCAGTAACGCAAACTCCTGGGTAAAGCGGCCCATCAGGTCGAAGTCGGCAAGGCTTGCCTGCTCCCACGGGAAAGTGAAGCCCCAGATTTGATCGCGCTGCGCCTTGTCGTAACCGGCAAACCAGGCGCGGAAGCCTTTAAGCAGATCGGCCTTCGTCACCAGTACGTATACCGGGAAACGAATACCCAATTGTTCATGTAGTTCAGAGAGACGCTGGCGCAGATTAACCGCCTGCTGCCGCGAGGCCTCCGTCGATTGTGTTAACAGATCGGAGATACTTACCGTGACGATAACGCCGTTAATCGGCTGGCGGCGGCGGTATTTCCGCAATAACCCCATAAACTTCAGCCACTCGCTGGCGTCCTGCGCCTGCTCGCTCTCCTGGGTGGTATAGCGCCCGGCGGTGTCCAGCAGCACGGCTTCGTTGGTAAACCACCAGTCACAGTTGCGCGTGCCGCCGATGCCGCGTAACGCCGTTTTACCGAAGCGGTCGGCTAGCGGAAACTGCAGCCCGGAGTTGGCTAAAGCGGTGGTTTTACCGGAGCCAGATGCGCCAATAATCACATACCACGGCAGCTGATACAGATAGTGGGTGCTAAAGCGCTGGGTCCACTGACCATTACCGGTTTTACTGAAGTGCGCTTTTTTCAACATTTGCGCGGCTTCATCAAAGCGATCGGCGAGGATCTGGTCTTCGCTATTGAGGCGCTGCTGCGGATCGTTGCCCTTCGGTGTTTCTTCCTTCAGGTTATCCATCAGCTTGCGGTTGAGCCAGGCGTTGTACAGGCGCGGCAGAATGTGGCTTTGCGCCCAGATGAGGTAGACCAGCGCAATAGATATAACGCGGTTTTGTTCCGATTCCAGCGGCCTGGTATCGACAATCGACAATAGCGGGCCAATCATCCAGATGACGGCCGCCACCGCCGTGGCGCCGAGAAAACCCCACAGCAGCCGGTTGGTCAGTATGGAAAGCAGAAGTGTCAGCATCCTTAATTTCCTTGGGGCAATCCGTTCAGCTCAGCCCGGGTATTATCGGGCGACACCAGCAGAGTAATTTCCACACGGCGGTTACGGGCACGGTTCTCAGGAGTGGTATTCGGCGCGATGGGGTTCATTTCCCCTCGCCCTTCGGCTTTTACGCGTTCGGGCTGCGTCAGATGATTTTGCAGTTGTTTTTGTACCGATCGCGCGCGTTCCAGGGACAGCTCGTAGTTCGAGGCAAAGCGCGCGCTGCGGATAGGCACGTTATCGCTATAGCCGACCACCAGAATGCGGCCGCTGACGTTGTTCATCGCTTGCGCAATACGGTCAATGACTGGGTCGTAGCGATCGCGCACCACCGTTGAGGCCGAAGCAAAGAGCCCGTCGCCTTTGAGGATCACCACGCTGCGGTCCGCTTCGTCACGGACCGCAACCAGCCCTTCGGCAATTTCCGGGCGCAGAAAACCTCGCAGGTTAAGTACCGCCGGCAATTTTTCCGCCGGCTGAGCAATCGACGCTTCCGGCAACGGCGTCTGGTAAATTTTCGCCAACACCGGGTTGGTGGCATCGCCAAGCCGCCAGTTAAGAATGATATAGAACAGACAGGCGGCGAACCCCGCCAGCGCGACGCAGGCCCACAGCGGCACCACCGGACGCCACAGTTTACGCAGCACCGGGCGATCCTCGCCGTGAACCGATAACGGCGGCGCGTAGCCGCCGCGTACGCCGCAAATCATCTGCCAAAGGCGCTGTTTGATGGTTTCCAACTGCGTGCGGCCGTTATCCATTACCCGGTAACGTCCTTCAAAGCCGAGCAATAAGCAGTAGTTGATCAGTTCCAACAGATTAATGTGTTCACGCGGATTCTGCGACAGGCGCGCAAGCAACTGGAAGAACTTCTCCCCGCCCCAGGTTTCGTTATGAAAGGTCACTAAAAGACCGCTGCCCGACCAGACGCCGCTACTCCCCCATGGCGTCAAGGCCGCCGCCTCGTCCAGTGCGGTACACAGGCAGTAACGGGCGCCGACTATCACCTCGTAGGGTAACCCCGCCTGCTGACCGCGCACTTCAAAACGGCGGATTTCATCAATCAAACGCTGGCGCAAACCGGCCTGGTCATCGTGCGATACCGAATGACGGATCTGGGGGATCGCATTTAGCAATGGGTTGGCGGCCGTCACCAGGGGATTATTGCCGCTTACGCCATGGCTGGCAGCGGCCTGTTGTTCCTGCATCATCAACGCTCGCTTTCTTATTCCGACGGGCTACGGATAGCCCAAAATTCCATATCCAGGCCGGGGAACTCGCCTGCCAGATGCAGGGCGAAGGCGCCAGATTTCTCCATGTCGTTCCACAGCTCGCCGCCCTTCTCGACTGCAAAGTAGTTGTAACCGGCATGCCACGGAATTTGCGGCGGCGCGGCGGGCATAGCGCGCAGAATTAAACCCGGAAGCTGTAGTTGCACCAGATCGCGAATTTTGCTCACCGGCGCGACTTTCATCTGCGCCGGGAAGTGCGTTTGCAGTACATCACCCGGTACGCTGGCTTTAACCGCCAATACGAATCCGAAATCACGCACCATGCTGCTCTCAGGTACCGTCGCGATGTTCAACCCATGCGACCGTTCTATCAGCGGCAGCTGGATGGCGTTGTCTTCCATTACCTGTGATAACCCCTGGCGCAGCAACAGCATCAGTTTGCCGAAGCAGCTAGCGAGATCGTCATGGTCGTAAATCGGCAGCGCAGCATCCGGACCGCGCTGCGCCATCCAGGTCGTCAGCTCGGCGGCGAACGGCAGCCAGCTATTCCACAATGACTCGGGATGAACTAACGGCAGCGTTTTGAGATGTGAGAGATGGCCGAGATGGCGATTGACAAGCGCAAGTAGAGTGAACTCAATTAATTCGGAAGTATTAAAACGCCCCGGCTGTCGCAGCCGGCTGCCGATTTGCTGGCTACGCTGCGCCAGCAGACCATGCAAGTCGTTGATCATCGCGTAAATCAAAGGATGATTGATGCCGTTAAGCATCGGCGGGATATAGCCATTATCGAGTTTTACGGCGTTATCGTTGCGCTTTTCGGCGATGAACGCCACGCCGATGGCCGTCCACTCGGCGGTCAAATCCTTTTCCAGCATCAGGGTGAGCCGCGGGCGGGCAAACTGCACGGTGGCATCGCCGACCGACAGCGCATTGTCATCTTCCACATCCTGTTCAAACGCGGTAAATCGCGCCAGCGAGTCTTTTTCCTCGCTGAAGATAACCTCTTCCCGACCGCCGCGACGAACCGGCAAGGCCAATACGACTTTTTCCCCCGTGACGTTATCCGGGATTTGCAACGGCGCCGGGCCCTGACGAGCATCGCGAAACTGGAAGAAAGTTCCATCCGGCAGCAGGCCGCTGGCATAGCTCAGGGCAATGCACCCCTGACGCAGCATCGCATCATCAAGTTCAATCTCAAGAAAACCCCACAGCCAGGAGCGCTGTAATCCGCCCCATTCGCGAATTTGCGTTTGCAGGTAGCTTTCTGCCCGCTGAAAGTGATGCGGACGCAAAAACATGCCTTCGGTCCAGACCACCTTTTCTGCTTTATTCATACAAATTTCCTGTTAGGGCTCGCGCTATTGCTGCACGACGCGGATCCCGTTAACGTCAAGATATAAATTGGCTTGCAGTTGATCTGCCGACAGTTTCCAGAACTGCCAGAAAGGGGTTTCGCCAGGCGTTGGCAGAGGAAGAGAAATGCGCCACTTTTTACCATCCAGAGATTGGTATTCCGCCATCACTCCGATATAACGCGCCTCCGGCGAGCTTTGCCCGCTGAGTTTTTTTGCCAGTTGCCCCGGCATCAGGAAAAATTCATCGCTGTTCAGCAAGTTGCCGGCGAGAACTTTTTGCGCGTTATTTTGTAAGGAGTAGAAATCGGCGGACATGAATTCCGCATCGGATTTCAGCACTAACACTCTGACCTTTAATGGCGCAGAACGGTTAATTTGCGGGTGGGCCTGGAACTGAAGATTGTATCGGGCAGGGTCGCTGTGTGAAGACGAACCACATCCACTAACCAACGTAAAAAGAAACAAATAAAACGCCAGCATGACCTGGCGTAAAAGAGAGTTATTATTCATACGGTGTCGCTCGTAAAGGCGGGATTAATCCAGAATCCAGGTACCGTTATTGCCGTTTTTGCAGGCTTTGGTATTTCCGTCGACGCTCACGCAGGTCGCTTTCTTACGCGCCTTCGGGCGCTTCGACTGTTCGCGAACAGTTTTATCATACAGCTCACTTTTGACAACGGCATTGGCCGGAGCATAGCCAATTAAATTTTCCTGACCTTCATTGGCTAACGCTATCCAGCCGTCCTGGGCCTGTCCCAATGCAATATAATTAGCACCTGGAACTAATTGCACAATCACTTTGCCGCCATACCCGGCCTGGCTCATTACCGCGGCGGAATACAGCGCGCGATATTCTGCGTTAATCGGGGTAAATTCCGTTGGCGGAACAACAATATGGCGATGGGTCAAATTGACGCCGTTAACCTGCGTGGTTTCAATGGTGTCATCGGTAATTTGTGGCTTCGGCGGCGCTTCGCACCCTGCCAGTGAAACCGCAATCATAGCGGCTAAAAACACTCGCGTTTTCATATGCTTTTCCATTGCAATGCTATTATTTTCTTAAGGGTTATCCCTGCTTGAATAACAAGTCTGAATATCCTTAATCACTGTGCGTAAAAGGGTTCCAGCTGTGATATGGCCATAGCTACCGCACGAATCTTCACCGCAGCGGATCCCTTTATTACATTTCATTAACTATCACCACACAATTTTACAGATCGATCGAGTCAATTCAACACGCAATTTCGCCTCGTAGTTATGGGTGGTTAGCGTATTTAAATTTTTAGGATTAATCTCACTCACGCATTTAGCGCTGAAAGACGAACAATCGCCAAAAAAGTGTAATCCCAAAAACCATACAAAATAAAGTGTAATTTAACCATGTGATTTAAAAGATATATTTAATTATTTTGCAAATCGGATTTTTCATTCGCTGTGAATATGGAATAGTCTTAAAAAATATTTGGCGGCAAAATTGCCCACCAATCTTGGTAGGCTATTTTTATTGTCATCAGGTAATGCTTACACTGTAAAAACTCAAAGCGATATTTGACATTATTGCGGTGGGCTTCTAAAGGCAGATTACGCGAAGCAACTACAACAGCGAATAATGAGTTGAATCTTAGGAGGATGAAATGCAGGAACTAAAACGGAGCCTGATGGCCCCGTTGTTGTTTTAGTGATGATGATTCTTGTGGTGTTTATAGTATTCTTTCTCACGCTTCTTCGCGTCTTTACGACCGTCGTGATAGCCCTTCTCGTAGGCTTTACGCTGTTTTTTCTCTAGCTTTCGCCAGTGCTTGTCACGATATTCATAATGACGATGCCAGTAGTCTTTGTCACGCCAACGGCCGCCATCCCAGTAATGACCGTAGGAATCCCGGTCGCCTATCTGCAGTTTAATAGCCGGTAAAAGCGTAATCTCCTCGGCCTGGGTGACGATCGGTGCGGATGCCAGCAAAACGGCGGCCAGCAATAATATTTTTCGCATCGGATTCTCCTTAGCTGTGCGTCTCGTAATATGTTGTAACACAACTGACCAGCTAATTATCCAGGTTAATTCTGCTTTTTCAGCTAACTGCTGAGAAAGGTTGTCGTTAGTTCTGCACGTTACGCGTACGGATAATAGACAAAATGCGTTTTATTTTTCTTTGCATCGGAGCGCGGCTTGCCCTGGTGGGGGAATCATAAGACAATGTGATTTTTCAAGCGTCTACATGCCTACGGGAGTAATGATTATCGCTTCTCGTCGCCTTCTCTCCGTCACCTGCATGACCCGGCTCGGCGCGGTTGCTGCCGCCGTATTGCTGCTCGTGACTTGCACCAGTAAAGCGCCAAAATCGCTGGTGAGCGCCAGCAAACCGCCCGTTACGCAAAAATCGGCAAAAAATCAGCAGCCAGTACGCGGCGTTTGGATCACCACGGTTTCCCGTCTCGACTGGCCCCCGGTGGGTTCAATTATCGCCAGTAGCCCGGAAAGCCGCATCAGCCAGCAGAAGCTGGCGCTGATCGCCAAACTCGACAATCTGCAACGCCTGGGCATCAATACCGTCTTCTTCCAGGTCAAACCTGACGGCACCGCGCTGTGGGATTCCCACATCTTGCCGTGGTCAGACATGTTGACCGGCAAAATTGGCGAAAATCCCGGCTACGATCCGCTGCAGTTTATGCTCGATGAAGCGCATAAACGCGGGATGAAAGTTCACGCGTGGTTCAACCCGTATCGGGTATCGGTTAATACCAAACCCGCTACCATCGCCGAGCTTAACCACACCCTGACTCAGGTCCCCGCCAGCGTATTTGTCCTCCACCGCAACTGGATACGCACCGCCAGCGATCGCTTTGTGCTCGACCCTGGGATCCCGGAAGTCCGTGACTGGATCACCAGTATCGTGGCGGAGGTGGTGCAAAACTATCCCATCGATGGCGTGCAGTTTGATGACTATTTCTATACTGAGACGCCGGGATCGACGCTGAACGATAATCAAACCTATCAGCGATATGGCCAGGGTTATGCCTCGAAAGCCGACTGGCGGCGTCACAACACCCAACAGCTGATAGCGCAGGTCTCACAGACCATCAAGAAACTCAATCCACAGGTTGAGTTTGGCGTCAGCCCGGCGGGGGTATGGCGTAACCGCTCCCACGATCCGGCCGGTTCTGACACCCGTGGCGCAGCGGCCTATGACGAGTCCTATGCTGATACCCGCAGTTGGGTACAACAAGGGCTGTTGGATTATATCGCGCCGCAGTTGTACTGGCCGTTCGCCCGGGACGCCGCGCGCTATGATGTGCTGGCTAAGTGGTGGGCCGATGTCGTGAAACCCACTCACACCCGGCTCTATATCGGCGTGGCGCTGTATAAAGTCGGCGAACCGTCAAAAAATGAACCAGACTGGATGGTCGACGGCGGCGTGCCGGAGCTGAAAAAACAGATCGACCTCAATGAAACCACACCGGGTATTCAGGGGACGATTCTGTTTCGTGAAAACAACCTTAACCAGCCGCAAACCCAGCAGGCGGTTCAGTATCTGCAGCAGCGCTGGGGTAGCTAATTCCGGCTAATCATCCTCCCCGTTGTCGCAAACGGGGAGTTTCTGTTTTCCGCATGAGAGCGCGGGAAGGCAGATTAAACCGTCAGTTCCTCCACCACTTCCGCTACGCTCTTGATCCGCTGAATACTGCCGATGCCGGTTCCCAGTGAAATGTAGCCTTCGTCAGTGTTGCCCTCCAGCATACCAATTCGCAGGCCGCGTAAACCGCCCATTTCCGCGGCTATGGTTTCATTACTGGCGCCGGATTTATCTAACGCCACCAACCTGGCGGCTAATTTACCCGGCAGCGAACGATAGTAATCTGGCAATGTGCGAAATAGCTGCAAATCCAAGCCGTTAGCTTGCACGATCATCTCTTTCACCGATGGCGGCACGCGGCTCTCGGTGGTGCTGATAAACACGGAGCCGGCAAATACCCCCTGCGCGCCCAGCGCGTGGGCCGCTCTGGCGGTACGCCGGTCGGTAATCCCGCCAGCCGCCAGCACCGGCACGCGCTTCACCGCATCAACAATCAATGGCACGATTGAAAACGTCCCTAGCGCCGTTCCCGGAAGTGTTCCGCCTTCGTCAAAGCCGGTGGCGACGATAACATCAGCGCCCATCTCCTCAGCCTCGCGGCTGTTTTCCGGCGTCGGGTTAATATCACGATAGATAATGTTGATCCCGGCCTGCTTAAGCGTGGCAAACAGCGAGGGAATGATAGCTCCTTGACCATAGCCGGTATAAACCACCGCTTTAACCCCCTCTTCCTTGACTACCTCTACAATCGGCGGCGTCCAGATATCGTTTTCAACCGTCGGAATGAGATTTACAGCGAAAGGTTTCTCGGTGAGTCGTTTCGTTTTACGGATCTCTTCACGCATCTTTTCTGCCGTTTCCTGCGGCGTCGAGACGGCGGTTTGTGCGGTTAAACCCGCGTTCGGCCCTAATACGCCAAGCCCGCCGGCATTACTGACTGCGGCGACTAATCGGGCGTCGGTCAGCCAGGATAGCGGCCCCTGTATCACAGGTTTTTCAATACCGAGAATATGGCTAACAGAATGGTTTTGCATGATGCGGCTTCCTTAGTTTGTTTTCTGGCGCTTAGCGCTGGGATGACGCCACTGTAGGCCGCTTTATTGTTGGGAAAAATAGTAAAAGTTATCCTTCACTGTTATTAAATAAGTAATAATCAAAGTGAAATACGATGTTGTCATCGGAGCACATTGGCACAAATGAACTTAAATCTGTTTGAATCTATTAAGATTTTTATCGAGATTATCGAGTCTGGCAGCTTTACGCGCGCCGCCGAGAATCTGCAGATCCATCGCCCGGCGGTCACGAAAGCGCTACAGCAGCTTGAGCAGCACTGCGGCGTTCGGCTTCTGCAGCGTACCACCCGACAGATCCACCTCACCCCTGATGGCGAGGCGTTTTATCGTCGTAGTAAACCTCTGCTGGCGCAGGCCGATGACCTTATGGAGTCTTTCGCCCCGCAGCGTCCGCTACGTGGTCAACTGCGCATAGATATGCCTATCGCCCTGGCGAAGTTAGTGGTCGTGCCGAATCTCCCCGCCTTTTATCAGCAACATCCGGAGATTGAAATTGTGCTGAGCAGCTCCGACCGGCGGCGGGATATGCTTCGCGAGGGTCTCGATTGCGTCCTGCGCATTGGCGAGCTTGAAGACGGTGACTATATCGCACGTCATCTCGGTACCGTCGGTATGAAAACCTGCGCCAGCCCGGCCTATCTGGCGAAATACGGCGTTCCCGCAACCCTTGACGACCTGCGGCATCATCAGGCGATCAACTGGCTGAATAACAGTAATCATCAGACCATGCGCTGGGTGTTTCAAACTGACGCCGGGCAGCAGAACATTTCGCTAGCGGGTAAACTGGTGGTGGATAATTCAGAGACTTACATCGCCGCTGGCCTTGCTGGACTCGGCATTATGCAGGGCCTGGATCTTTTCCTTCACCCCTGGTTGAAAAGCGGCGAGCTGGTTGAAGTCCTGCCGAATAATCCGGTTCCTTCCAGGAAGTTATCGCTTATTTATCCCCATCGTCATGTATCGCGCAAGGTGCGCGTCTTCGCCGAGTGGCTGGCGACAATGTTATAGGAATACGGATAAAATAAAGCCCGGCGCTATCTGCCGCCGGGCATGAATTAAGGTGCGGTAAGTTCATCGTAGAGCGTTCGCAAACGGCTGCGAAGAAACAGCACCGCTTTGTGTTTACGCGACAGCCACGCCTGCTCGCTAGCGCCGCTCTCTGCCGCCAGCTCCCTGTAGCTATAGCCCTGCAGCTCGGTTTTCTCGAAGGCTTCACGCTGCAGCGGCGGCAGCTCCGCCAGCGCCTCGGTTAAAGCCTCCCACAGCAGTTCTTTAAGATAGGCTTCCTCCGGCGTCTGCGCGACGCCAAACAGCGTTTCCGCCAGCTCATCCTCGGCAAAGCCGCCATCGCCATCTTCATCAGTATCGAATGTTAATGGCAACTCGCGCTTCTTACGCGACCGGTCGGTCATTTCATTACGCGCCGCCCGGAATAACCATGCCGCTACGTTCTCCACCGGTTGCTCGACCTTCATCAGTTGCAGGGTGACTTCCTGCAGGATGTCATCGGCATCGTCACGTACGGCGGTTCTACCGCGAATAAACGCGCTTAAACGCGCACGACAGGCGGCAAGCGCAGACAGCAGCCGTGATTCCCCCGCCATCGCGTTGTTTACCTCGTTCACTCGGCATCCGGCGCTTTCGCCGATGGGTTATCGTCAGTAGGTTGCCCACCGCGACGTTCATGCCAGCCGCAACGGCCGCGATGTCCGTGGCGGCCGAAACGTTGGGCAAACTCCTCTCGCTGCTCCGGGGTCATGGTCATCCAGCGTTCATGCATGCGTCGACGCGCCTGCGCCATACCAAACATACCGCGATGAAAACCTAAACCGCCAAACAAGATACGGCACAGCGCCAGTAATCCCAAAGCCTGCCAGAAACCGATGCTTTTCACCCCGAAGATAGCTGGCAGCAATGCGTTCCATAGCGACATCACGACCAGACTCAGCACCACAACAATCACCGCGCCGATAATCAGCGGCCGCGCCATTCTGTGACGTCCAAAACCCTGGTGATGATGCCCGTGTCGTTCAAAATCTCTCATCGTCAATTACCTCATAAAAATGTATGTATCGAGGTAGACGAATCAGCGAAGAAAATATTGCCAATAAAAATGAAAAAAATAGCGCAATCATGAAAACGGGTAATATCACTCAGAAACTCATCGCTAAACCGAGGCCATACCCTTCGGTGTTATTACCGAACATATAGCGGGCCACCAGTCGGGTACGGGTGATAAATACCGGATACTGGCTGCTGTCGAGTTCCAGACCAATGCCGAGCGAACTCAGGCTATCAAAGCCGAGTTCACCGCGCTGGTCGCCAAGATAGATAGTATGAGCGCCTTCCAGCACGTAGCGCACCGGGCTTTTCAGCAGCGTCCAGTCGGCTATCGGCGCGCGTCGACGAAGGTAGATACCCAGATTTTCGGCGCTGGCCTGCCCCTGGACCGCTTCTGATGTGCTACCGAAAGTTTGCAAATTCATCGCGGAATAGCGCGCTTCTATGTCAATATCCTGCGTTTTGGAAAACATTTCATAATCAAGCATTAACGACCCGCCCAACCCGTAAGCGTTCAGTCGCCCACCATCGAGGAAGCGAATATCGGCATCCGTTTTACGTTCGAGCGCCCAGCGACCAAGACGCGCATCACTGGCCATGGTGCCCAGCATCAGATTGAAGATAGGCCGTAGCACCAGTTTTCCGCCCCATCGGTCCTGATACAATGGAAAGTCCCAGCCGACGCCGCCGGTAGCGGTCAGACTGTTCCATTTGGTGGGAATGGTACGGCTCCGGGCGCCATCGCTGACCACAAATTGCGGATCGTAGCGACTGTAACCGAGGGTGCCTTCCAGATAGAGCGGAAAATCCTCACTCAAGGTGGCGCCGCCGCCAAATTGCGTGAGGGTTAGTTCGTTTTTCTCATTCGCGCCGGAACCAATATTCAGATCGCTGGCGGTAACGTCAGGTACCACGGTGTAACTCATTAAGGTGAGCACCGCATCCGCGCGCTGCTTTAGTCGACTGCCGTCGAGGGCATAGCCTGCCTGGCTGACTAATAGCACCGCCAGCAGTAGCCAGGACGCGCGCGGAACGACAAATACCATGGTCTGATGCTACCTCAACGGGGGGATTCGTTTGATTGAGTATAGCCAGCAGCGTCCAAACGTTAGTTATTTTTCAATACGCTGCAGCTGAATGGCATCCGCCTGCTGCGCTTTATCAGCGAGCTCCTGGAACTGCTGCGGAGAATAAAAATTATGCGGCGCTGGCAGCGACTGCATATCCTGCCCCGGATGGATTTGCAGTTGACCCAGTTCCGCGAGCGTAAACCCGGCAACTTCCTTTGGCATCGTCAGGCGATACGGCGGCGTGCGTTCAAAAGGAACCGGCGTTGGCAGGCGATTTTCGCTGAGATCGTAATTCCGCTTCAGCACCAGAAATTTATCCGGCACTCGCCGTTTACTGTTCCACCAGTCGCCGTCGACTTCACGGAACATCCTCTCGGTCTCACTTTGCGGCGCGACCAGCAGTTTGACCAGAGCCTGTTTTAACGCCGCTTCCATCGCCCGGTTATAAGCATCGACTGAACCGGCTTGCCCTTGCAAAATGACGTTAATCGCCAGGCGCGCGCCAAGCAGATTGGAATAGAGATCTTCCGGTGAAAAGGCGGAAATTTCTTCTGAAAAACCCGGAACCGACTGGAAACCATACCATTGGGCGATCTCATGCCATTGCGCAATTTCGAAGGCCAGATGGCCGGCAAGCCAGGCGGCAATCGTATATCGCTGCGGCATTGAAGCCGGCGGCGTAAAGGCATTTAACTGGACGCGGCGTACGCCCAGTTCCTCGCTATAAAAGATGCGTCCTGACTGCCCTAGCGTCGGGTAAATTCGGCTGAATAAATAAAAGGTGTAATCAGCGGTATCACGCACATGGGCAATATCAATAAAACCGCCGCGGCGGGTATAAATAAGGCCATTGTGCTCATCGCTTAAGCCAACCAGATTTTTGACCGCGCCGAGCGCGCTATCGTTGTAATGATGTTCACCTAAGGTATCGAGCGTCAGCACATTACCAATCTGATAAACCGGGATCGGCACGCCAATGGCGCGCACCCGCAGATCGAAACCGAAGGCGCAGCATGGGCGCAGCGATTCCGGCGGCGATAATTCACCCACTACCGGGCTGACATGGTTAACGGGAATCGTCGGTAATACCGGGTCCTGGGCAAATACCGAAAAAGCAGCCGCCAATAACCACCACAAACTCTTACGCATCAAAAGCGTTCTCCATGACACAAAAACAGCGCGCATCATACTCGCCGATGGCTACACGCCGTTAAGTCAAAAACGGTATTCACCGGCGACAAAGAAACTATTGCGATCGTTAAAGCCAAATTCGGTCAGAACGTTGAAGTTACGCGTGATTTCGTACTGGGCGCCGATCAGCATATTCCATGGTGAAGTGAGTTTCTGTTTGACATCAAACTTGCCGTCGCCGTCTTTATTGACCGCGGCAATCAATGGCTGCAGCTGTGGCGGCATATGCAAATCGGCCAGGTTGCCTTTAAATTCCTGCTGCACATCCTGATACATACTGCCGACCCACACGCTGAGATGCGAAGGGCCGGAAATCCCCTGAAGGTTGAAGCGATAGCCAACGCGAGGTGACACTGTCACGGCAGAAATACTGCCGTCGAGAATATCGAAATCGGTGCGGGTGTAATTTGTATCGACGAGGGCAAACCAGTTCTCATAGCCGCCAGCCAGCGTGAACCCGCCCCCCCAGGTGGTACCTTTGAAATCGAGAACAAAATCGATATTTTGCAACTCGCCACTTTGATTAAGGTTATGCACTGTGCCGGCGATGATGCGATCCAGGCCGCGGTATTGCGTTGGGTCGGCATCGACCGACACATTCGACACCGACGAACCGCGGGTGTGGCCTAAAATCCCGTAGACATTAAGGAACGGAAATACCCACATATCGAGACGAAGATTCTCGGTTTTGCTCTTCTCCCGCGTGTGCCCGGCATCTATGGCGAACATATCGCTGGGGATCGGATGGTTACCCAGCTTCAGTCCGGAAAAGGTGATGCTGTCGACCATAATATCCTGGCGCATATTCATATAGCTGAGATTGACGCCAAATGGCAGCGGGATGGAATAACCGCGGGCGCGGGCTTCGTCTCCCCAGATGGGAAAGTAGCTATCACTGTCGTCACTTTCCGCCGCACAGGCATTCCACACGGCGCCAGAGGTCAACAGCAGCGTCATGACGGTTATTTTCCATCTCATTTTTATTCGTACCTTTACAGTCCGGAACCCACGTTAAAATAGACCGCCTGTTCGTGTTCGCTAAATGCGACATCGACGCCGGTAAATAAACCATACTGACGGGCGACCAGATAACGAAAACCGGTGCCCCACGCCACTTCGGTTTGCTGCCACAGCGACCCCGCCTCATCGCTCGCACTGCCGATACCGACAAAACCTTGCAGGATCCAGCGCGGCGCAAATTGCCAGGCCAGTTGCGTCTGGGCGACAGCGACATAATCGCCCTGATAGCGAAAACGCGAGATGCCGCGCAGTTCGATGTAAGGCCGGGCCATTGGCGTTAGATGCTTGTCATGATGAGTCAGCGACTGATAATTTGCCGCCAGCGCCAGGGTTAAGGTCGGCGCCAGCGGGATAAAGTATTTACCATCCAGCGACAACTGATTGTAATGATAGTCGCCGCCGAGAAGAGCGCGGTAAAAACGGTACTCGCCCTGCAGTGATAACCCTTTCTTAGGGTAGAAAAAATTATCAGTGGTGTCATATTCCGCCACCACGCCCAAGGCCGAAGAGGTGCTGTTTTCCCCCAACACCCGCTGCCACACCTTGTTGATCAGCTGATTGTCCGCGGTTACATCGGTGTGCGCATAGAATTGCGAGGCGCCGAGAAAAACCGGTGAGTCCCCCACGCGGAACAACAGCTTTTGCAGACCGCCAAAGCCTTTGGTATGGGTTTGCACTGCCACATTTTTGTTAAACCCGGCAATGTCACCCGAATAGATATCGAGATTGACATTGGCGTAGCCCGCGCCAACCAGATAACGAATACTGTCATGATTCCAGGTATGACGATGCGCGGCGCCGATGAACCAGGTACCATTTTGCGTCCCACCGCCGCCGAATCCGGTCAGCGCCGGTGGAATAAAACGATCGCCCTCGCGGGAGCCTTTACCATGCAGAAATAAACCAAACAGACCGCCGCCGTAGCCGATAGCCGGTTCGGTAATCATCACCGGCACCGGCAAAAAACCGTACGGGTTATCCTGCAGATACTGGCTCATATCGAGCATGCCATCTTCAGGGTCGAACAATTGGGCGGCACGAGACGCGCCAGGCGCGAGAGCAAGCATCAGTAAAAGAGTAAGGCCTGCCAGCTTCATGCGGTCTCCAGCACTGACGCATTCATAAGGGAATATTAAGGGAATGAGCTAAAAATATATCGTAAGCCCTTGTTCTTCGCCAACTTACCCTCTCCTTACTTTGCTTATTTTTGGATAAAAAAGCGTGGTTAATCACACAAATTGATAAATGTTATTTATCGTTCTGGTTCATGACCATTAATAAGTGACAGTGTCACCATGTGCGATGGTTTTTAGTTCGCCGCCGTTGTAATCAAAAAGTGAATGACGTATAACATGTCGCAACCGAGGGGTGTCCCGTGAGGGCTGAGATGGCGTAAAAGCCGAACCCTTTGAACCTGATCTGGGTCATGCCAGCGAAGGGACGGGTCGGCATGTTCGCCAGTTTTCAGTTTTGCCTGTTCACACTTCTGCACGCCCGGATCTCCCCCTATTTTCAGGAGGTCCCATGATGATTCCCGCTTTTACCCAAGGTCTTTACGGTCGACTGCGCGAGCAGGCCGGTGGCGAATGGCAACGCTACGTGTCGCACCCTTTCCTCCAGCAATTAGCCGCGGGTACGCTGCCGCAGGCAGCCTTTCGGCGCTATCTGACCCAGGATTATCTTTTCCTAATCCATTTCGCCCGCAGCTATGCCCTGCTGGTCAGCAAACTTCGCACGTTGCCGGAGATGCGCGCCGCCGCCGCCTCGATGAATGCCATCCTTGCTGAGCTACCGCTACATGTAGGCTATTGCGAGCAATGGGGGTTGAGTGAAGACGCTATGGCCCTGCAAAGCGAAGCGATGGAAACCATCAACTACACCCGCTACGTACTGGATATCGGCCACTCCGGCGACGCGTTGGATCTACTGGCGGCGCTGCTGCCCTGCGTCGCGGGCTATGCGGAGATCGGGCTTGGTCTGCTGCACAACCCACAAACCAACTTGCACGATAACCCCTACGCGCCGTGGATCCGCAATTACGGCGACGAGAGCTATCTTCACGGCGTCAACGCGGCGATCGACCTGCTGGAAACGCTCTGGCAACAGCGCGGCGCGGAATCCCGGTTAGCCGGACTGAGCGACATATTCACTACCGCTACCCGGCTGGAAGGTAATTTCTGGCAGATGGGACTGAACGCCGCCGGGCAGGACCAGGGGTGATGGCGCCAGGTATTCACATTCGCGATTTATGTCTGCGCTTTGGCACCCGGACCCTCTTTCGCGATCTCTCCTTTGATATTGCCGCCGGGCAATGGGTATCGCTGCTGGGGGCCAGCGGCGCGGGCAAAACCAGCCTGTTGCGTATTATCGCCGGGCTGGCGGCGCCAACCCGCGGAACCGTCGTCGCCAGCGATGGCCTTCCTGTTACTACGCGATTGGCGTGGATGGGGCAAAAAGATCTGCTCTATCCGTGGCTTAACGTGCGGGAAAATGTCGCCCTCGGCGCCAGGCTGCGCGGTGAAAAGGCCGATAACGCGCGGGTAAACGAGCTTCTTGAGCTGGTCGGGCTCGCCTCCTGCGCTGATGAACGCCCGGCCGCGCTGTCCGGTGGGATGCGCCAGCGCGCGGCGTTGGCACGCACCCTCTATGAGGATCGTCCCATTGTGCTGATGGATGAACCGTTTTCCGCCCTCGATACGCTTACCCGAACGCGGATACAGACCCTTGCCGCGCGCTTGCTCACCGGGCGTACCGTAGTGCTCATTACCCACGACCCGATGGAAGCCTGCCGCCTCAGCCATCGGCTGCTGGTGCTTTCGCCGACGGGCAGGATTGATGATAGTCATCATTTAAGCGGAATCCCGCCTCGCGCCCCGGATGATCCCGCGCTGCTGGCAAGCCAGGCGCAGCTGCTGCAGCAATTGATGAGGGCGAACGGATGAGGGGCAAGTTACTGCGCGGGTGCAGCGTATTTTGTGGCCTACTGTTGCTCTGGCAGCTGGCGAGCTACAGCGGCATTCCCACTTTTTTGTTGCCTTCTCCTGCGGCGGTCGCTGAAGCGCTGTGGAATAACCGTAGCTATCTGGCCAGCCATACCCTTGTCACCCTGAGCGAAATTCTCAGCGGAATGGCGCTCGGCGTCGCGCTCGGTATGGTGCTGGCGCTTTGTATGACCATGTCGCCGCGATTACAGCGGTGGGTAATGCCGCTGGTACTGACCAGCCAAGCCATTCCGGTCTTCGCCCTCGCGCCGCTACTGGTGCTGTGGTTTGGTTTTGGTATGAGCGCCAAGGTCATGATGGCGGTGCTGGTTATTTTCTTCCCCGTTACCTCGGCTTTCTTTGATGGTCTGCAACGGGTCAATCGCGACTATCTCGATCTGGCTCGTACCATGGGCTCCTCCTTTGGTGCTCAATTGCGCCATGTCCGACTCATGGCGGCGCTACCCGCGCTCGGTTCCGGCCTGCGGATGGCCGCCGCCGTCGCCCCCATTGGCGCGATTATTGGCGAATGGGTCGGCTCCGCCGAGGGGCTTGGCTACGTAATGCTGAATGCCAATGCCCGCCTGCAAACCGATATCTGCTTCGCCGCCTTGTTCATTTTAGTGCTGCTGACCATCGCGCTGTGGTTGGTGGTCGACGCCTTTTTGCACCGGCTGATCGACTGGTCGCCGGAATAACTTATCAACAGATAATAAGGAAGAGATATGCGTATACCTCTGTTGGCCGGCCTCACTCTGCTGGTTTCCGGTCAGGCATCGGCAAATGAAAAGCTGACCCTGGTACTGGACTGGTACATCAACCCGGATCATGCGCCCATTATGGTGGCGGAACAGATTGGCGCCTTTCGGGATGCCGGGCTGGATGTCAACATCATCCCCCCTTCCGACCCGGCGCTCCCTCCGCGTCTGGTTGCCGCTCGCCAGGCGGATTTAGCGATAACCTATCAACCGCAGGTTCACTTCTTCGCCGATGAAGGACTGCCGTTGATTCGCGTCGGGACGCTGATCCACTCGCCGCTGAATACCGTGATTGCGCTGGATCCGCGCATCAAATCTCCGGCCGATCTACAAGGGAAAAAAGTGGGATACTCGGTGAGCGGTATTGAACAAGCGACGCTGGCCACCATGGCGCAGCACGCCAACATCGACCCTAATAGCATTAAACTGATCAACGTTAATTTCCAGCTCACCAGCGCTCTGCTGGCCGGCCAGGTCGATGCTGTTATCGGCGGTTATCGCAATATCGAAGCGCTGGAACTCAAACTGCAGGGCAAAAGACCGGTGGTCATGAATGTGGAAGACTATGGCGTGCCCGCTTACGACGAACTGGTGATCGTGGCAAACAAAGCCGAGGTCAACGCCCCTAAAATCAAAAAATTCCTCGACGCATTACAGCAGGGAGTGAGCTATTTGCGCGCGCATCCGCAGCAAACCTGGCAGCGATTTGCCAAAGCGCATCCGGAACTCAATACCGAACTGAACCAGCAGGCGTGGTTGCAGAGCGTGCCGCTGTTCGCCACCGATCCGGCAGCGTTAGATAAGCCGCGCTACGACGCGTATGAACAATTTTTATATAACAATAAGTTGGTGAAAAAAGTAACACCTTTAGCAAATTATGCGATCGAACTGCGTTAAGTAACCATAAAACTGACGGAAGTATTTCCGTCAGTCATTCAGCGAAGCGGTAATAAAAATATATAGACTTTCTCACTAATAATTACACTTTCCATGGTTTTAAAAACAATCGAAATTTAGTTTTAAAATCAGCCAATTATATTGACATTCCTGTATGTAATAATCGCGTCAAAATAGCGCCTTAAATTAAAGATTGAATGCGGATTTAAAAAGCCATATATTGTGCGCGCTTTATGAATGCCGATTCAATTTTCTAAACCTTTTTATTCAACCAGAGTTCAAACGTAACGCTGGTTGTGGGAGTGATATGATGACGGATAAAGTCCGTATTGATACTTTAAGTGCAGATTTATTGGACGCGAACAACGAAACCTTTTTGGCTCGTCAGGCTGAATTCGAATCGAATGTCAGGAGTTACCCTCGCAAGTTACCGCTCGCTATCACCAAAGCCGAAGGCGTTTGGCTGACCGATGCGGATAACAAACAGTACCTGGACTGCCTCGCCGGCGCCGGGACCCTCGCGCTGGGCCATAACCACCCTGAAGTACTGCAGAGCATCCAAAGTGTCATTACCAGCGGCTTGCCGTTACATACCCTCGATCTGACAACACCGTTAAAAGATCGCTTCTCTGAATACCTGCTCTCTTGCCTGCCGGGCGAAGGGAAAGAATATTGCCTGCAATTCACCGGTCCTTCCGGCGCTGACGCCGTCGAAGCCGCGCTGAAACTGGCGAAAAAATACACCGGCCGTACGGCGGTGATCAGCTTCTCCGGCGGTTATCACGGGATGACCCACGGCGCGCTGTCCGTGACCGGCAATCTGTCGCCAAAAGCGGCGGTCAACGGCATGATGCCGGAAGTCCAGTTTATGCCTTATCCACACCTTTACCGTTGCCCGCTGGGTCTCGGCGGCGAAGCGGGCGTCAAGGCATTGACCTACTACTTCGAAAACCTGATCAACGACGTGGAAAGCGGCGTTCGCAAACCTGCAGCGGTTATCCTTGAAGCCGTACAGGGCGAAGGCGGCGTGAACCCGGCGCCGGTTGAGTGGCTGCAGCGCATCCGCAAAGTCACCAAAGAGCACGGCATTCTGCTGATCATCGATGAAGTTCAGGCAGGCTTTGCCCGTACCGGTAAATTCTTCGCCTTCGAACACGCCGGCATCGAGCCGGACATCATCGTGATGTCGAAAGCCGTCGGCGGCGGTCTGCCAATGGCGGTTCTGGGCATTAAGAAAGAGTTCGATGCCTGGGAACCTGGCCATCATACCGGTACCTTCCGCGGCAACCAGCTGGCGATGGCCACCGGTCTGACCACCCTGCGCCATCTGCGTGATAACAAGATTGCCGACAAAGTCGCCGCCCAGGGCGAGTGGCTGAAAGGCAAACTGGCGGAAATGCAAAAACGCTATCCGGTTATCGGTCACGTACGCGGTCTCGGTCTGATGATCGGTATCGAAATCGTGAAGCCGAACGAGGCGCAGGATCATATGGGCTGCTACCCGGCTGACGGCGAACTCTCCGCACTGCTGCAGAAGAAATGCTTCGAAGCTGGCCTGATCCTGGAACGCGGCGGCCGTCACGGTTGCGTACTGCGTCTGCTGCCGTCCCTGCTGATTAGCGACGCGGAGCTGGAAGTGTTCCTCGATAAGTTTGAACAGGCCCTGCTGGCCGCCGGCGTAAAACCGGTCTGAGTGGAGTAAGTGACCGCAATGTCCAAATTGAATCCGATTCTGGCTGGGTCCGCGGCAAGCATTGACGCTTACCAGCAGGTCATTTCCCAGGCCAGCCAGGCGGTTGCGCAGTGGCTGCAACAACCTGAAATGTATCAGGGGAAAAGCGTTGATGAACTCCGTGAGCGCATCACCCTTGATTTTAACGAACAGGGTCTGGGCAACCAGGCGGCGATTGAACGTGCGATCGAGTACTTCCTGAAAGACAGCCTGTCGGTGCACCATCCGCAGTGCGTGGCGCACCTGCACTGCCCAAGCCTGGTTATCAGCCAGGCGGCGGAAGTGCTGATCAACGCCACCAACCAGAGCATGGACTCCTGGGATCAGAGCCCTTCAGCCACCATCATTGAGATGAAGCTGATCGAGTGGTTACGTGCGCAGGTCGGTTATCCGGCTGGCGATGCTGGCGTCTTCACCAGCGGCGGCACCCAGAGTAACCTGATGGGCCTGATGCTGGCGCGCGACGCCTTCTTTGCCCGTCAGGGGCATTCCATCCAGCAGGATGGTATTCCGGGCGACATTCGTCAGTACAAAGTGCTGTGCTCGGAAAACGCCCACTTCTCGGTGCAGAAGAACATGGCGCTGATGGGGCTTGGCTACCGCTCGGTCACACTGGTGAAAACCGATGAATTCGCCCGTATGGACGTCACCGACCTGAAGGCCAAGATTGCGCAAGCGCAGGCCAACGGCGAGCAGATCATGGCCATCGTCGCCACCGCTGGTACCACCGACGCGGGCGCGATTGACCCGCTGCGTGATATCGCCGGTATCGCGGCGGAGCACCAGATCTGGCTGCACGTTGATGCCGCGTGGGGCGGCGCGCTGCTGCTCTCCGAGCAGTATCGCGATTACCTCGATGGCCTGGAGTTAGTGGATTCAGTTACCCTGGACTTCCATAAGCAGTTCTTCCAGACCATTAGCTGCGGCGCCTTCCTGCTGAAAGATGCTCGCCACTACGAGCTGATGCGCTATCAGGCGGCCTATCTGAACTCCGAGTTTGATGAAGAACACGGCGTTCCGAACCTGGTCTCCAAATCGCTGCAGACCACCCGCCGCTTCGACGCGCTGAAGCTGTGGATGGGGCTTGAGGCTCTGGGCAAGAAACAATACGCTTCAATCATCGATCATGGCGTGACGATGGCGAAAAACGTCGCGGAATTTGTGAAATCTCAGCCAACGCTGGAGCTGGTCATGCAGCCGCAGCTGGCAAGCGTGCTGTTCCGCTCACGTCCGGCGCAAATGGCTGGTAGTGATAGCGCCGCGATCGCCCTGCTCAACCAGCGCGTGGGCGACGCCCTGCTGGAATCCGGCCGCGCCAACGTCGGCGTGACCGAGCATAACGGCGTAACCTGCCTGAAGCTGACGCTGCTCAACCCGGTGGTGACGCTGGACGATGTGAAGGTCTTGCTGAGCCTCGTTGAACGCACCGCCCAGGAACTGCTGGCGAAATAAGACACTGCCGATTAGCAAGTGTCCTGCAAAGCCGATAACTGCTGTTATCGGCTTTTTTATTTCCCTCTCACGTCCGCGCTTCGCGCAGCAGTTGTTGGATCACCTGCTCCTGACGGGCATAATCGCCTTCGCCAAAGGCGGTATAACGCAGTTGCCCCCGCGCGTCGAAGAAATAATGCGCCGGCCAGTACTGATTACCAAACGCATTCCAGATGGCGTAGTTGTTATCTGCGACAACCGGATAGTTTAGCTGCCGCTGGCTGACCGCTTCACGAAGCTGCGGCAACGACCGTTCCCACGGATATTCCGGCGTATGTACGCCAATCACCACCAGCCCCGCATCGCTATACTTATTGGCCCACGCCCGTACATAAGGCAGCGTATGCTGACAGTTGATGCAATCGCGGGTCCAAAAATCAATCAGCACCACCTTGCCCTTTAACGCCACATTGGTAAGGGGTGGGCTATTAATCCATGCGGTACCGCCTTGTAAATCCGGCATAGCGCTGGTTGGCCGCGGCGCAACGATCGGCTCCAGCCGAACCCGTTGTGGATTCTGGGGCAAAAACGCGCTGAGCCGCTGCTCCAGACGATGGGTTAAACCGCTGGCGCCCTGCAGATAACGATCGCTGCCGCTGGCGATTAACGCCACCGCAGCCAGCATTGCCATGCCAGCCAGTTGGCGCAACCGCCCACTTATCACCTGGCCACCGCGCAACCGGGAAATCAGCCGCGCGCCGAACCACCCCAATAGCAGCAACATCAGCGCGCATCCGCTGGCATAGGAAAGCAGCAAGATACCGGTAGTCACTGAATTTCCTTGCAACAACGCCAGGCTAAATATCGCCCCCAGCACCGGTCCCGCGCACGGCGCCCAAAGTAGTCCAATCGCCAGTCCGGCGAACACTGAAGCGAGACCACTGCCATAACGATAGCTCTGTTGATTAAGTTGATTACCCAGCGCAACCGCTGGCGATCCGAGCCAGCCTGCAACGCGTGATGACAGCAAACTGATAGCCACAACGACCAAAAAGCCCAGCGCCAGCCAACGCCCGACGATGGTCAGATTGACTAACCATCCCCCTGCCGCCGTGGCCAGCAGCGATACAGCGGTAAACATCAATCCCATACCGAACAACAACAGGATGAGTTGTCCCTTACGCCCGCGAACGCTGGCAAACACCAGCGGGATCACCGGTAAGGTACAGGGGCTGAGCAGCGTCAACATACCGGCCAAAAATGCAATCACAACAGCCATGATCATTCTCCTTCGCAACGTTGCCGAAGTGGCAACGTCAGCATTACAACAGGCGATTGTATGGCGGATATGTCCGCGAAACGGCGGTTTAGTATATGGATTTATCTGCAGTTGGAATGGATACAGAAGGATACAAAACGGCGGCATTGAGACGTACGCGCGCCTCAAGACCGCCCTGTTGCAGATTGTGCAGGGTCAAACTTCCCTGCATCTGCCCGGCGAGCTGGGCGGCGATTGCCAGCCCCAAACCGGTACCGCCGGTATCGCGATTACGTGACTGCTCGAGGCGATAGAACGGCTGCAGTACGGCGGTGAGCTCTCCTTCCGGGATGCCGGGGCCGTCATCAACAACGTGAATGATAACATCGCCATTCGGCGGATAACTCAGGCTGATTTCCACCTTTTCGGCGTATTTCAGCCCATTATCGATTAAGTTACTCATGATCCGCCGCAGCGCCTGCGGCTGAAGCGTCATGACGTCCGCCCCTTTACCGGCACGAAAACTGACCGCTTTACCGATATCGGCATAATCACAGGCGATGCTATCCAGTAACGCATTAAGACTCATCCGCTGCGGCGCTTCTGCCAGCGGTTCGGCCGCTCGTGCCAGCGCGATGCCTTCGCGAACCAGTCGGGTCATGCTATCGAGATCCTGTAACAGCTTATCGCGGAGTGCCGGTTGATCGGCCATCTCGACCCTTAGCTTCATGCGGGTAATCGGCGTCTGCAAATCGTGGGAGATCGCCGCCAGGATCCGCGCGCGATCCTGCAAATGGTCCTGTATTCGCTTTTGCATCGCGTTGAAGGCGCGCGCCGCGCGCTGCACCTCTTGTGGTCCCTTCTCGGCCAGCGGCCCTGCAGCCGGAGTAGCCGGTTGCAGCGTATCAATGGCGCGGGTAAAGCGGGTCATCGGCGCGACCACCTGGCGGACGGCGTACCAGGCGCAAAATAGCAGTAACAGAAACTGCGCGACCAGCACCAGCGGTAGCCAACGTGCGATGGCCGGCAGCTTTGGCCACAGGTCAATGCTTAGCGGCGCGCCGTCGCGCAGGGTCACGTGGGCCTGAATATGTTCGCGCGGTCCAGGGACGGCGATAATACTCACAGGATAGCGACCGCTCAGGGCTTCCTGTAACGAGCGTACCGCATCGCGGGTACGCCAGCTGGTGGGATAATCGCCAGTTTGTCCGGCTGAAAGCTGATAGCGGTAGTTACCGCGCGCCAGACGCGCCAACCAATGCGGCCGTTCTTGCGCAGGAAGACGATCAAGGATAGCCACGCTGGTGGCGACATCGTATTCAAGGTTGCCCAGCATGACGCTACGGGCACTGCTCATGCGCTCATAGAGCAGAAGCGATAGCGTCAGGGCATTAGCGAGCAGCAGAGCGAGAAAAATCATTATCATTAAGCGCGACTGCAATGACGCCGGCCACACTTTCATTATCGCGCCACGCGGATCGACACCGGCACTGACAGCACATAACCCTCGCTGCGCACGGTTTTGATATAGGCGGGCTCACGCGCGTCCTCCCGCAGGCGCTGACGCAGGCGGCTCACCAACAGATCGATAGACCGTTCAAACAGTTCGGCATCACGCCCCTGGGTAAGATTCAATAACTGATCGCGGTTGAGCACCCGTTGAGGATGATCAAGAAACACCCGCAGCAGGCGATATTCCGCCCCGCTTAGCGCTACAATTGCGCCACTCTTGTCCATCAAATGCCGCGCCGAGGTATCGAGCAGCCAGTCGCCAAAGGCGATAAGCCTGCCGGCTTCGCTGATTTGTAAATTGGGGGGAAGCGCGCGGGCGCGGCGTAAGATGGCTTTGATCCGCGCCAGTAGCTCACGCGCTACGAACGGTTTCACCAGATAATCGTCGGCCCCCATTTCGAGACCAAGTATACGGTCGCTATCTTCGCTACGCGCGGTCAGCATCAGCACCGGGATATCCTGTTGGCCATCATTGCGCAACTGGCGACAAAGGGTTAAACCATCGTCGCCGGGCAGCATGATATCGAGGACAATCAAATCGATTTGATGGTTTTTAAGTACAGACCACATCGCTTTGCCATTAGCTGCGCCGCTGGCGCGATAGCCCGATTTCTCCAGATACCCAACGATCAGTTCGCGGATATCGCGGTCGTCATCGACAACCAGGATGTGGTCAATACGTTCCAAAGGCGGCTCCTGCGGAAAAATAAGCTCATGAAAAGCATATGCGGCTTCTCAGGAAGCGCAACGTTATTATTCCTTCGGTAACGGTAACGCTTTGTAGGTGTTAACCTCATTAAGCAAAACGTCATACGGCTGCGACATCTGCTGCTTAACGTCGGCGAGAACTTTCTGACAGGCCGCTTCGCTACAATTCTCCTGCTTACTTTTTCTCGCCACTTCAACGCCCTGCTGAAAGTAAACCACCTCTTCAATGCTTATAGAATCATTACTGTAGTTAGTGCTCAAATAGTGGACTTCGTTGGCATACTTCACCAGTTGGTTGTTAAAAAAATTCCATGTCTCAATGCGAAAAGGCACTCGCCCATTAACCGCGTAAGTCCGGTCTTCACGTAAATGCATACGGAACTTTTCAAAGGCGCCATACTGCTGCCGCCAGCCAGTGACATTATAACCGCCGCGCTTATACCAGCGGGTCATCGCTGGAGTCACTGGCAGAACACCGTCATGGCTAATAAACGCCGACGATCGGTAATCTTCGAAACGGCTTTGCGCGTCTGCAATGCGCGCCGGCGGTAAACGCCCATTATCTGACTTTTCTTCAGTTAACGGGCAGGTGTAGTGCATCAGACGCACCAAATACAATGTTTTGGAACTTAATGTTCTGCGCACCACCATCGGCATTTTAGTTTCCGGAAAACCAAATGGCGTTGATATATCCACACAGTCCTGCTGTTCACCAGACTTTATTTTATGCCCAGATTTATCCTCAGAGACCATATATTCAATATAAGGGTCAGAAAAATCTTTTCTGTTTTTTTCTTTGCTATCCGCCATTTTATCCACAAGAGTACGATACGAAGGCTGACGATAAAACGCATCGGCAGAAAGCGTAAAATACAGACCAGCTAAAACATAGCCGCCATCGAGAGATTGCGGTAAATCAACGCCAAAGGTATTCGCCTGCCCCGGTTCCGCACGTAAGGGAAAACTGCGCTTTTCATCGATACGCGTTTCATCGAATCCAGGAGCGAAAAAACCGGTAACGCCATCTATACGTGCAAACCAGCGAAATGAACGTTTGTAGCGGGCATAGGTGGCGACAATCTGGGTTTCCTTAAGCAGGTTTTGCTGCACCGCCGCGTTCTCTTCAGCCGACAAATAGGGAATATAGAGATCGCTTATCGCAATACTAAAATGGGTATCCCCTTTGGGCACTGATGCACAGGCATTAGCGCTGAGCAACGCAGCAGTGATAAATAAAAGACTACGTAATTGCCGTAGTAGCGGCAAATATCCTTTACTTAATTCATTATTCATAATGACCATCTCCATGTCAGAAAGGCAAAGCATATCACTTTGTCTATTTTAACGAGAGGTTATTATTAATTGATAAAAATTACCCTTGTTCGCAAACTATTATTTTGGTCAATATGATTAAATAAGGAACCTGACAGGCTCCTTATTTATAAAGTCTTTGTTATAAGCGATCGGCGTCAATAACCGCCTGGACAAATTCCGCTGGCGCCTCCTGCGGCGGGTTATGTCCCACTGCGCCTTTGAAATTCCGATGCTCATATTTACCGGTGAATTTCGCCCGATAGCTATCCGGTTCCGGATGCGGCGCGCCGTTGCTTTCACCTTCGATGGTAATCGTCGGTACGCTAATCGCCGGCAGTTTCGCGAGTCGCTGTTCGTAGGCCGCATATTTCGCTTCGCCCTGCTCCAGCCCTAAGCGCCAGCGGTAGTTGCTGATGGTGATGGCTACGTGGTCCGGGTTATCCAGCGCTTTAGCGCTGGTAGCAAACACCGCGTCGCTGAATTTCCACTCCGGCGAAGCCTGATGCCAGATAAATTTGGCGAAGTCATGGGTATTTTGCCGGTAGCCAGCCTCGCCGCGCGGGGTGGCAAAGTAGAATTGATACCACCACGACAGTTCCGCCTGCGGCGGTAACGGCTTCTCGCCAATTCGCTGGCTGCTAATCAGATACCCGCTCACCGATACCAGCGACTTAACCCGCTGCGGCCAGAGCGCCGCGACGATATCCGCTGTACGCGCGCCCCAGTCAAAGCCGGCGAAATCCGCTTGCTTAATATTTAGCGCATCCATCAGATGCACAATATCCGCCGCCATCGCCGATGGCTGACCGTTACGCGGCGTTTTAGCCGACAGGAAACGGGTGGAGCCGTAGCCGCGCAGATACGGCACGATGACCCGGTAACCCTTCTGCGCCAGCGCCGGGGCCACCTGCGCGTAGCTTTGAATATCGTACGGCCAGCCGTGCAGCAAAATTACCGTCTGGCCATCGCGTGGCCCCATATCGACATAACCGATATTCAAATCGCCGGCGTTGATTTGTTGCACCTTATCGAAAGCGCCTGCGTCTTCAGCAGCGCACACGCTGGCGGACCACAGCGCGGAGAGACACAGCGCCGCAGCGCTGACATGACGGATTGCGGATAATCTGTTCATCCTCATTTCACCTTTTATCTGGAAGCGTTAAGCGAGTACGTGAATAGTTAATCAGGCCTGTGTATCCAGCATGTGTGGGATTTACCGTGTTTTTGCATCGCCATGTATGAGGAGTGCCGATTGATACAGTGTGATACAAACGCCAGATTTAGCGATTGTTGCTAAGTTGTGAATTTCCACTTGCCGCAGCGAACAAATCAGTTACCGTGTCAGGCATTTCCAGTACAACCACCAGATGGAGCGCGCTATGGCGATTTTTGATGGTCACAATGACCTGCTGCTCAATTTATGGCTTCACCATCGCGATGATCCTTCAACCGCTTTCTTTGCCGGGATTGAGAACGGTCATCTCGACTATCCGCGCATGCTGCAAGGCGGATTTGCCGGCGGGCTATTCGCGCTATTCGTGCCACCGCAGGAATATATTGCCCGTATGGCGCCGCAATACGCCAGCCAACGATGGAATCCGATCGATATCCTCTGGCAGCAACTGGCCATCCTGAAGCAACTTGTCGCGCACTCCGCTGGACGCTTGCGATTATGTCTGAGCGCGGCGGATATCGAACGCTGCTGCGAGGATAACGTACTGGCAATGGTGGCGCATATTGAGGGCGCCGGAGGTTTTGATGGCGAGGGCCGCGACCTGCAGGCCTTTTATGCCGCCGGGGTCCGCAGCATTGGTCCGTTCTGGAACATTGCGAACCGCTTCGGCAGCGGCGTTAACGGTTCCTTTCCCGGTAGCCCGGACACTGGGCCTGGACTGACAGCGGCAGGTATCGATCTGATTAAGCAGGCCAATGCCTTGAAGATGCAGATTGACGTGTCTCATATGAATGAAAAAGCGTTCTGGGATACCGCCCAACACTCGACGTCACCGCTGGTCGCCACCCACTCTAATGCCCACGCGCTATGCCCGCAGCCGCGTAATCTCACCGATGAACAACTGCGGGCGATTCGCGACAGCGGCGGCGTGGTCGGCGTCAATTTCGGCAACGCTTTCCTGCGCGCCGACGGCAAACGCGACAGCGACACCCCATTAGCTACCATCGTTCACCATATCGACTATCTTATTAACATTATGGGCGACGATCACGTGGCGCTGGGGTCCGATTTTGACGGCATCACCCTGCCGGACGAATTGGGCGACGTGAGCGGTTTACCACGGCTAATCAACGCGTTGCGCCATAGCGGTTATGAACAATTGGTGCTGGATAAACTGCTTTGGGGCAACTGGCAAAAGGTATTAAAAAATGTTTGGCAACAATAGGTTATATTGTAAACATAAGGTTAAATGCTTACATGTTGCCGGTTGACCTTTGTCTCCCTGAGGGGCAATATTTGATGGCCATCACAAAACCGACACAACCGAAGACGTTGATGTCGCATTTTTATAGAGGAAAAAACGATGTGGAAGAAACCTGCTTTTATTGATTTACGTCTGGGTCTGGAAGTGACGCTGTACATTTCCAACCGCTAATCGCTCCGCCCGCCGTCCGTGCGGGCATTTTGTTTTTTTATCTGGTCCGTCTTCATGTTTATAAAAGTCCTCGGTTCCGCCGCTGGCGGAGGTTTTCCGCAGTGGAATTGTAACTGCGCCAACTGTCAGGGGCTGCGCAATGGCACAATTCAGGCCACCGCCCGCACCCAGTCTTCCATTATCGTTAGCGATAACGGCAAAGAGTGGGTGCTGTGTAACGCCTCTCCGGATATCAGCCAGCAAATTGCCCACACGCCAGAGTTAAACAAACAAGGCGTGCTGCGCGGCACGCATATTGGCGGCATTATCCTTACCGATAGCCAGATTGACCATACAACCGGGCTGCTGAGCCTGCGTGAAGGGTGTCCCCATCAGGTCTGGTGCACGCCGGAGGTACATGAGGATCTCAGCACGGGTTTTCCCATTTTTACTATGTTACGGCACTGGAACGGCGGCCTGATTCACCATCCTGTCACCCCGCTGGATAGTTTTACCGTTGACGCCTGTCCCGACCTGCAGTTTACCGCCGTCCCCATCGCCAGCAATGCGCCGCCCTACTCGCCGTTTCGCGATCGCCCGCTGCCGGGCCATAACGTGGCGCTGTTTATCGAAAACCGCCGTAACGGCCAGACGCTGTTCTATGCGCCAGGGCTTGGCGAACCGGATGAAGCGCTCCTGCCGTGGCTGAAAAAAGCGGACTGCCTGCTGATTGACGGTACCGTCTGGCAGGATGATGAACTACAGGCTGCCGGCGTCGGGCGCAATACCGGTCGTGATATGGGCCACCTGGCGCTTGGCGATGAACACGGCATGATGGCGTTGCTGGCCTCACTCCCGGCAAAGCGCAAAATTCTGATTCATATCAATAACACGAATCCTATCCTTAACGAGCAATCGCCGCAGCGCAAGGCCCTGACGCAACAGGGAATTGAAGTGAGCTGGGACGGGATGCCTATCACGCTTCAGGACTAACTATGCAGATACGCGAAACCCTATCGCCACAAGCGTTTGAACAAGCGCTACGGGAAAAAGGCGCCTACTACCATATCCATCATCCGTACCATATTGCGATGCATAACGGCGAGGCCAGCCGCGAACAAATCCAGGGCTGGGTGGCGAACCGTTTTTACTACCAGACCAATATCCCGCTAAAAGACGCGGCGATTATGGCAAACTGCCCCGATCCACACACCCGACGCAAATGGGTGCAGCGGATCCTCGACCACGATGGCAGTAACGGCCAGGAAGGCGGTATTGAAGCCTGGCTGCAGTTGGGTGAAGCCGTGGGGCTAAGCCGTGATGAGTTACTCAGCGAGCGCCACGTGCTGCCCGGGGTGCGTTTTGCCGTCGACGCCTACGTCAATTTTGCCCGCAGGGCCAACTGGCAGGAAGCGGCGTGCAGTTCGCTGACCGAACTGTTTGCCCCGCAAATTCATCAGTCGCGCCTCGACAGCTGGCCGCAGCACTATCCATGGATCAAAGAAGAAGGCTATTTCTACTTCCGCAGCCGCTTAAGCCAGGCCAATCGCGACGTCGAACATGGGCTGGAGCTGGCGAAGATCTACTGCGATAGCGCGGAAAAGCAGAACCGGATGCTGGAGATCCTGCAGTTTAAGCTCGACATTCTGTGGTCGATGCTGGATGCCATGACCATGGCCTATGCGTTGCAGCGCCCGCCCTATCATACGGTCACCGACAAGGCGGCCTGGCACACGACCCGACTGGTATAACTATGCAAAAAAGCGCAATCATCGCCTTTCGTCGCGGCTACCGCCTGCAGTGGGAAGCTGCTCAGGATAGCCACGTGATCCTCTATCCGGAAGGAATGGCGAAACTGAATGAGACCGCCGCCGCGATCCTCGAACTGGTCGATGGTCAACGCGACGCGGCAAAAATAATCGCCGAACTCAACGCCCGTTTCCCGGAAGCCGGCGGCGTCGATGACGACGTCATCGAATTCCTGCAGATAGCTTACCAACAGAAGTGGATTATCTTCCGTGAGCCAGAATAAACCCGCCGTTAATCCGCCGCTGTGGCTACTGGCGGAGCTGACCTATCGCTGTCCGTTGCAGTGCCCCTACTGCTCTAACCCACTGGACTTTGCTCAGCAGGAGAAAGAACTCACCACCGAACAGTGGATTGAGGTCTTTAGCCAGGCGCGGGCCATGGGTAGCGTGCAGATGGGTTTCTCCGGCGGCGAACCGCTGACGCGCAAAGATCTGCCGGAGCTTATCCGCGCCGCGCGCGATCTCGGTTTTTACACCAATCTGATTACGTCAGGCATTGGGCTCACCGAGAGCAAACTCGACGCCTTCAGCGAGGCCGGGCTGGATCATATCCAGATTAGCTTCCAGGCCAGCGATGAAGTGCTTAACGCGGCGCTGGCGGGCAACAAAAAAGCGTTCCAGCAGAAGCTGGCGATGGCGAAAGCGGTAAAAGCACGCGACTACCCGATGGTGCTGAACTTTGTCCTCCATCGCCACAATATCGACCAGATCGATAAAATCATCGAGCTGTGTATCGAGCTGGAAGCGGATGATGTTGAGCTCGCCACCTGCCAGTTTTACGGCTGGGCGTTCCTCAATCGTCAGGGGTTACTGCCGACCCGCGAACAGATCGCCCGAGCTGAACAGGTCGTTGCTGATTACCGCCATAAAATGGCGGCTAACGGTAATCTGACCAATCTGCTCTTTGTCACCCCGGACTACTACGAAGAACGCCCTAAAGGCTGTATGGGCGGCTGGGGCTCAATATTCCTCAGCGTGACCCCGGAAGGCACCGCGCTGCCGTGTCACAGCGCGCGCCAGTTACCGGTCGAGTTCCCGTCGGTGCTGGAGCAGAGCCTGGAATCGATCTGGTATGACTCGTTTGGCTTCAACCGCTACCGCGGCTTCGACTGGATGCCGGAGCCGTGCCGTTCCTGTGATGAAAAAGAGAAAGATTTCGGCGGCTGCCGCTGTCAGGCCTTTATGCTGACCGGCAATGCAGATAACGCTGACCCGGTGTGCAGCAAATCGCCGCACCATCATAAAATCCTCGAAGCGCGGCGCGAAGCGGCCTGTAGCGACATCAAAATCAGCCAGCTGCAGTTCCGCAACCGCACCCGTTCACAGCTGATTTATAAAACCCGGGAATTGTGATGACCACCGCCACCCGCATCGTGGAACTGGCAGGCGGGATTCGCGCAACGCTGGTTCATCAGCCGCAGGCGACGCGTGCTGCGGCGTTGGTTAAGGTGGGGGCCGGAAGCCATCACGAAACCGATGCCCTGCCGGGGCTGGCCCATTTACTGGAACATTTGCTGTTTCGCGGCAGCCAGCGCTATCACGCAGACGAGCGATTAATGGCGTGGATCCAACGCCAGGGCGGCTGCGTCAACGCCACCACCCTTGCCCGCCACAGCGCCTTTTTCTTCGAGGTCGCCGCAAGTAGTCTGGCCGAGGGCATCACCCGTCTACGGGATACGCTCCAGGCGCCGCTGCTGTCGCTTGAAGATATCCGTCAGGAACTGGCGGTCATCGATGCGGAAAACCGGCTTATCCAGCAGCACGATCCCTCCCGCCGTGAAGCCGCAGCCCGTCACGCGATGGCGGCGCCCGCGGCTTTTCGCCGTTTTCAGGTCGGCAGCATGGATTCTCTGGGCGGAAACTTGCCTGCGCTGCAGGTTGCGCTCGGCGAGTTTCATCAGCGCTATTATGTCGCCAGCCATCTGCAGCTATGGCTTCAGGGGCCGCAGTCGCTTGATGAATTAGCCGCATTGGCCCATTTTTTTGCCGCGGGGTTCCCTGGCGGCCTGCCGCCGGAAAGCCCGCCGTCTGCGTATTTTAGCAATAATTCGGATCTTCAACTGGCCGTTGAAGACAAACCGGCGGTATGGCGTTGTCCGCTCATTGCAGTAAGTGACAACGTCACTATTTTTCGTGAATTCTTACTGGATGAAGCGCCCGCCAGCCTGCTGGCCGGGCTACGTGAATGCGGGCTCGCGGACGATGTCGCGCTGAACTGGCTTTACCAGGATGAACGTGTCGGCTGGCTGGCGCTGGTATTCAGCAGCGACCAACCCGACGCCATCAATCAGCATCTCCAGCGATGGCTGCAGGCATTGCGCCACACCTCGCCTGAACAGCAGTTGCACTATTACAGGCTGGCGCAGCGGCGTTTTAACGCACTCACCCCGCTCGAACAGTTACGTCAGCGGGCATTGGGTTTTGCGCCCGATTCCCCGCCCGTCGACTTTGCCCGTTTCTGCGCCAGCTTGCTGACGGCGCCAGCCTCTTCGCTGGTGTGCCGCAAAATAACGGCTGGCGATGGCGTGGCAACCCAGGGCTTTACCTTGCCGCTCGGCCGCAGGCAGCCACGGACAGTCGTGATTGATCCGCTGGCATTTAGCTTCTATCCGCAGGCGGCGACCGCTGATGCACCTGACCTGCCGCCAACGACCAGCCCGCTGCTGCACGTCATTGCAGATAATCAAACGCCAACGCTGATCGTTCGCAAACCTTTCTATAGCGTGATTAGCCAGGCGCAGGGTATGGCGATAAGCCAGCAACTCCGTCCCATGCTCGCGCAACTTCGCCATGCTGGCGGCAGCGGTGAGTGGCAAACGGTGGACGGCAACTGGCAGCTTACCCTCCAGCTACCTGAAGCCGACGGCGTAGCGGAGCGCGTCGTCACCGCGCTCATGCGCAGATTATCCCAACCCGCGCCGGGGACGGTGGTCGCACCTGAAACCATCGCGATTCGCCAGCTACTGCAACAATTACCTGAACATCTGACTATCGCTCCGCTGCAGGAGGGTTGGCTTGCGGCGATGGTGGGCGGCAGCGGCAATCTGGCGCAGCAGGTTGCCCGTCAGTTGACGCTGCTCAATACCCCGGTTAACGCCGAACTTCACTCTTCGGCGGGCTGTCGCCGCGGTATTCAGCGTATTCCTCACGCCAGCTCGGATAACGCGCTATTAGTTTTTATTCCATTGCCCGAGGGGGCATCGCTGGCCGCGCTGCAACTGCTGGCGCTACTTTGCGAGCCGCAATTCTTCCAGCGTCTGCGGGTCGAACAGCAGATTGGCTACGTGGTGAGCTGCCGTTATCAGCGGATCGCCGATCGCGATGGCCTGCTGCTGGCGCTGCAGTCGCCAGATCGTTCCATCAGTAATCTACTACGCTGCTGTAAAACCTTTCTCCGCCAGTTAACACTGTGTGGGCAAGCTGAGTTCAGCCAGTTACAACACCAGCTGGCTGAGCAGAACGGCCTGCCGCAGGACGCCAGCGCCACCGCACTCTCCGCCCTGCGCCAGCGCTATCATCTACCGGTAGCCACGCCGCAGAACGTTAACGACCTGCGGCTGGACGAGGTCATCGCACTATGGCGTGAGATAACTCGCCGTCGCCGCAGCTGGCGAATCCTGTATAGCGCGCCGACGACGTCCGCCACTTAAAGTGGTTACTGCGCATCGGCGCTTTCGACCTGCGGAACGTTACTTTGCGCGCTATCCGCAGCCGGCGCATTCGCCGGGTCGAAGATATGGTCGAGAATCGCACGCGCCGTCGGGCCGGCGACAACGCCATCGCCGCCGCCATTTTCGAGAATGAGCGCCATCGCCACTTTCGGATGCTGATACGGCGCAAACAGGGTATAAAAAATGTGGTCGCGCAGACGTACCGGGATCATTTTGGCATTGTAGGTCTGGTTCTCCTTCAGGCTAAACACCTGCGAGGTCCCGGACTTCGCCGCAATCTGGTACGGCGCGGTATGAAACAGCTTATATCCCGTTCCGTTCGGCAGGTTCGCCATGCCATACATACCATTGCGGACAACCCCCCAGTATGGCGATTTCGGATCGCCGACCTGCGGTAAATTGGCTGGCTGCTGGTACCTTACGACCTTATTCCCCTGCTTCATTGAGTACAAAAGATGCGGGTTTTGTACCTTGCCGTTGTTGATTAGGGTGGTCAGCGCTTTCACCATCTGGATTGGCGTCGCGATCCAGTACCCCTGGCCGATACCGACGGAAATCGTATCGCCCTGATACCACGGTTTTTTATGTACCCGCTGTTTCCATTCGCGGCTCGGCAAAACCCCGGCGTATTCTTCATTGAGATCGATGCCGGTCGATTGTCCGTAACCAAACTTGCTCAACCACTCGTGTATACGGTCGATGCCCATCTCAAAAGCGACCTGGTAGAAGAAGGTATCCGCCGACTCTTCAATCGCTTTGGTCACATTCAACATACCATGTCCCGTTTTTAACCAGTCGCGATAGCGGCGCTGAGTACCCGGTAGCGTCCAGGTCGGCGCGCCGAAGAAGGTGGTATTTGGCGTAATCACCCCGGCGGAAAGGGCTGAGAGCGCCATATACGGCTTGACCGTGGAAGCCGGGGGATACAAGCCCTGAGTGACGCGGTTAATCAGCGGGCGATCCTGGTTATCGAGCAGCGATTTGTAAGCCTGGTAGCCAATTCCCTTAACGAAGGGGTTGGGGTCATAGCTGGGGCTGGAGACCATTGCCAATACGCCGCCGTCGCGCGGGTCGACGGCCACGACCGCGGCGCGCTGGCCCTTCAGGACCGACTCAATATACTGCTGCAAATGCAGGTCTAGCGTCAGATAGATATTTTTGCCGGCGACCGGCGGGACTTCTTTCAACAGGCGAACGACGCGACCGTGGTTGTCTACCTCGACTTCCTGATAACCGGTGGTGCCATGCAGCTCTTTCTCGTAATAGCCTTCAATCCCCTGTTTACCGATATTGCGATCGGCCGCGTAGTTTTCTGCTTCGCCGTTTTTCGCCAGCCGTTGTAAATCGTTATCGTTAATTTTCGAAACGTAACCGACAACGTGCGCCAGCTCCGCGCCATAGGGATAACTTCGCTGCTGATAACTCTCGACGGTAACGCCGGGAAAACGAAATTCGTTGACAGCAAAGCGCGCCACTTCCACATCGGTAAGATCGGATTTCAGCGTCACCTCTTTATAGCGGCTATTGTGGTGCATATCGTCGCGGAAACTGGCGATATCATCCGCCGTCAGGTCGACAATCGGGCTTAACGCCTGCAGCAGCGCCGACATATCGGCAATCTTGCTGGGGATCACCTGCAGGCGATACAGGGTGATATTTTGCACCAGCGGAATACCGTTGCGGTCGAAAATCAGCCCCCGGCTTGGCGCGATCGGCAACATTTTAATGTCGTTTTGATTGGAGCGGGTCTGATAAAAGTCATGCTGCTCTACCTGGAGATGGTAGAGATTGAAAATCAACACCCCAAAGCAGACCACCACCAACAGGAAAGCAATAACGGCGCGGCGGATAAACAGCATCTCTTCTGCCGAGTGGTCGCGGATCTCATCTCTCAATAGGGCCATTGGCGGCAATTTACCTGCGTCACTGGAAAGCACAAAAACTAAAGGCGGGGAAGAATAGCTTTATTGACGCATTAGCCCTACTGAAAGGTTGCTAATGAACTGGCAGAAATGTATCAGTATGTTAGAACGTGAGTTGCCTTTCTCAACGAGAGAAAGGCATAAGAACGCGTTGTCAGGCGGTAACGATTATTTTTTGGCCTCAAAAGCGATCTTTACCGCCATTCCGGCAAGTACCGTCGCCATCAGCCAACGCTGAAAGTGTTGCCAGCCCGGTCGCCGCCCAAGAAACAGCGCCACCTGCCCGGCCAGCATAATAATAAGCCCGTTAACCGCCACGCTTATTAGCGCCTGGGTGCAGCCTAGTATTAGGGACTGACTCAGCACGCTACCGAGTCCGGGGGTGATAAACTGCGGCAGCAAAGACAAATACAAGATAGCCACTTTAGGATTCGCCAGGCTGGTAAGAAAGCCCATCAGAAACAGCTTACGCCCGCTATCAGCCGGTAAGTCGCGCACCGCGAAAATCGGCCGCCCACCGGGTTTAATCGCCTGCCACGCTAAATAGAGTAAATAAGCCACTCCGCAAATTCGCAACGCATCGTAGGCATAGGGTACGGCGAAAACCAGCGCGGTTATGCCAAAAGCCGCGCACAGCATATAAAAGAAAAACCCCACCGCAACGCCAGCAAGGGATATAAAGCCGGCACGTTTTCCCTGGCAAATCGACCGTGAAGTGAGGTACATCATGTTGGGGCCGGGCGTTAACACCAACCCCAACGCCACCGCGGCAAAAGCCGATAATGAAGCTAATTCAGGCATAACTTATCTCCAGATAGGGGTAATGCCCAGGCGCGCGGCGTACTTGACCATGCTCCCCAACAGTATTCTGTCTTTAGCGCCAGTCACATGGTGTCTAAGTATTAGCTTATTCCCGTTCAGTCGACAACCATTTCGCCTTTCCCGGCCGTTTAGAAGGTGCAACTGCTCCTGATACGCCAGAAGCGTATATAAAGTACAGCGCTAACGCCAAACACAGCACCGCTGCCAGGCGTTGTGGCGAAAAGGCAATAGCGCTATTTCCCAACCAGCCGAAATTATCAATCAGCAAGCTCATCGCGAGTTGACCAAATATTACCGCCACCGTCGCCGTTGCCGTGCCGATTCGCTGTACTGCCAGCACCATGATGACAATATAGGGTACCCCGCAGAACGCGCCAAGCAGTTGCCACTTTGGCACATCCAGTAGCGTCATTGACTGCTGCGGAGCAAAGAAAACGATGAATAAACCGGTCACCAATGCGCCAATGGAAAAGGTCAAAAAGGCGCTACGCAATATTCCGACTTGCGCGCCAAGACGGCCATTCACCGCAGCCTGTACGCTTAGCAATGCGCCGCCAATTAGCGACAAAATAATCATCAACATATTCATATCAGCACCTCAATCAACGGCAATCAGCACTAATGCCGCCACAATGAACAACAGCGCAATAACCCGGCGGCGATCTATTTTTCGCCGCGGGCTACCAAACCAGCCAAAATGATCGATTAACAGACTCTTACATACTTGACCGGCGAGAACACCGGTAATCGTCATTGCGATACCGATCGTCGGAGTAACAATCGTTAATATCAGCACATAACCTGGCCCCAATAGACCACCGGTTAATTGCCAACCGGGGAGCGAAAAAAAAGAGGGACTTTGTCGCGGGCTAAAAAAAAGCATCAGTAAAAACGTTAATGCCGCGCCAATGGCGAAAATACTCATTGTTGCCCATAAATCACCGACCTGACCCGCCAGCGGCCCCAATAGACCTGCCTCTACGGACAGCCCCATTCCGCCGGCAATCACTAAAAAAATCAGCACACGCTGCATGTTAAATACTCTTCAGTTGTTAAGAGCGGAAGAGAATAGAACGGCGCGCTAATGCAAAAAATAGTATAGTTTTGCAAACACCTTTGCAGGATTTGCATTAATGGCCGACGTAGGTAACATCAATCTCCGCGCCCTCCAGCTGTTTATCGCCGTGTATGACAGCCATAGTTTTTCCGTTGTCGCGCGCCGTGAAGGCGTGTCCCCTTCTCTGATTTCACGAGTCATCCAGCAACTTGAGGATGCGCTAGGCCAGCAGCTGTTCTACCGCAATACCCGTGCGGTCGTTCCAACGGAGGCCGGAAACCTGTTTGCTGACTATGCCCGCGGGATGACCGAGCAATTCGCTCACGCGCAACGCGAATTACAGGATCGCGCCCAACAACCTGGCGGACTCGTGCGCATCAACGCCCCGGTCTACTTTGGCCAACGGCATATCGCGCCATGGTTAGCGGGACTGGCCGATCGTTATCCCGAGCTGGAGTACGAATTAATCCTTACCGATGACTTTGTCGATCCTCATCGCCAGGCGACTGATATCATTTTTCGCATCAGCGCCCTGCCTGACGCCAGCTATCACGCAAAGGTTTTTGGCGCCCAGCGCTATTACCTCGCCGCAGCGCCTGGTTACCTTTCCCGTTTCGGCGCGCCGCAATCGCCTTCTGAGCTTAATCAACACCGCACGCTGGTGTATCGCGGTTCACAGGGTGCTAACCGTTGGCTTTTTCGCCAGAGGGAAGAAGAGTGGATCCATTACCCGCAAACACCGCGGCTAATCTCAAACAACGCCGATGCCCTTCTCACTTCAGCGATTGGCGGAATGGGCATTGTTTTGTTTCCGGACTGGATGGTGAGCGACGCGCTGGCGCAGGGAACATTAGTAGCGCTGATGAATGACTACAGCGTTGGCATTAACCATTTGCCCTCTTACATTGCCGCGATTTATCCGCATGCTCGTCATCCGTCGCTCAATGTACGCACCGTTATTGATTATTTTACCGACGTTTTCGGCACGCCGCTTTACTGGCAACGCTAATCCTTTCATCGCAGTAAAATTGTCATATCTCAAACAATTAGCGATCCGTAGCGGTTAACGCATCATAACGTTTCCTTTACCGCTGCGTTACGACTATGTTTAAAGGTGTGGTTTTGAATTTCGCCGAGTAAACACACTAAAACACTGGTTTTAATTATGTTTGTTGAACGGTAAAAGCTATTAAATCCGTAGACTCATTCAAATATCGCTTATTGGTAGCAGTGTATATCGTAATGGCATTCACAAAAGCAAACGGAGCCTGATATGAGCACGTCAAATGATCCCACTAACAACCCATCCGCAGGGAAATGCCCTTTCCACGCCGGGACGCCGAAGCAAAGCGCCGGCAGCGGTACCGCCAACCGTGACTGGTGGCCCAACCAACTTCGTGTTGACCTGCTGAATCAGCACTCCAATCGTTCTAACCCGTTGGGTGAAAACTTCAACTATCGGGAAGAGTTCAAAAAGCTCGACTACTCCGCATTGAAAGCCGACCTTCGCGCGCTACTGACCGACTCTCAGGAGTGGTGGCCTGCCGATTGGGGCAGCTACATTGGCCTGTTTATTCGTATGGCGTGGCACGGCGCGGGGACTTACCGTACCGTCGATGGCCGCGGCGGCGCGGGTCGCGGGCAGCAGCGCTTCGCCCCGCTTAACTCCTGGCCGGATAACGTCAGCCTTGATAAAGCCCGTCGTCTGCTGTGGCCGGTGAAACAAAAATATGGTCAGAAAATCTCCTGGGCCGACCTGTATATGCTGGCGGGTAACGTGGCATTAGAAAACGCCGGCTTCCGTACCTTCGGTTTCGGCGCAGGGCGTGAAGACGTGTGGGAACCGGACCTCGATGTTGACTGGGGCGATGAAAAAGAGTGGCTGAAACATCGCCACCCGGAAAGCCTGGAAAAACAGGCGCTGGGCGCCACCGAAATGGGTCTCATCTATGTCAACCCGGAAGGCCCTAACGCCAGCGGCGATCCGCTTTCCGCCGCGGCAGCCATTCGTGCGACCTTCGGCAATATGGCGATGGACGATGAAGAAATCGTCGCGCTGATCGCCGGCGGCCATACGCTGGGTAAAACGCACGGCGCCGCACCGGCAAGCCACGTTGGCCCGGAACCGGAAGCCGCCCCGCTGGAATCTCAGGGTCTTGGCTGGAGCAGTACTTACGGCAGCGGTGTAGGCGCGGACGCCATCACCTCGGGTCTGGAAGTCGTATGGACGCAAACCCCGACCCAATGGAGCAACTACTTCTTCGAGAACCTGTTCAAATACGAATGGGTACAGACGCGCAGCCCGGCGGGCGCTATTCAGTTTGAAGCGAAAGATGCGCCGGAGATTATTCCCGACCCGTTTGATCCGAATAAAAAACGCAAGCCAACCATGCTGGTAACGGACCTGACGCTGCGCTTCGACCCGGAATTCGGCAAAATCTCGCGCCGTTTCCTGAACGATCCGCAGGCCTTTAACGAAGCCTTCGCCCGCGCCTGGTTTAAACTGATTCACCGCGATATGGGGCCAAAATCCCGTTATCTCGGTCCGGAAGTGCCAAAAGAAGATCTGATTTGGCAGGATCCATTACCGGCTCCGACGCATAACCCAACCGCCTCCGACATCGCTACGCTGAAAACGGCCATTGCGGATTCAGGCCTGTCGGTCAGCGAACTGGTCTCCGTTGCCTGGGCTTCCGCCTCAACCTTCCGCGGCGGTGATAAGCGCGGTGGCGCTAACGGCGCGCGTCTGGCCCTGCTGCCACAGAGAGAATGGCCGGTCAACGCCATTGCCAGCAAAGTGCTGCCAACGCTACAGGCCATCCAGAAAGCATCGGGTAAAGCGTCTCTGGCGGATATCATTGTTCTGGCGGGCGTTGTGGGGGTTGAGCAGGCCGCAGCGGCTGCCGGCGTTCAAGTAAACGTGCCGTTTGCGCCGGGTCGCGTTGATGCGCGCCAGGATCAGACCGATGTTGAAGCAATGGATCTGCTGCAGCCGCTGGCCGACGGTTTCCGTAATTACCGTCGCATCGAAGGCGGCGTGTCAACGGAAACCCTGCTTATCGATAAAGCGCAGCAGCTAACCCTGACGGCGCCGGAAATGACGGCACTGGTCGGCGGCCTGCGCGTGCTGGGCGCTAACTTCGATGGCAGCCGACATGGCGTCTTCACCGATCGCGTCGGCGTCCTCAGCACTGACTTCTTCGTCAACCTGCTGGATATGGGCACCGTATGGAAAGCCGCGGATGAACAGGCTGAGCTGTTTACCGGTCACGACCGTAAGAGCGGCGAAGAGAAATATACCGCCACTCGCGTCGATCTGGTGTTCGGTTCTAACTCGGTCCTGCGCGCGCTGACCGAAGTCTATGCCTGTGCCGATGCGCAACAGAAATTCGTTACTGATTTCGTTGCCGCATGGACCAAGGTAATGAATCTGGACCGCTTCGATCTGTAATTCCCCTGCCCGCCGGTGAACAACCGGCGGCAGGTTACTCTGTTAAAGCGCCGCTCATTATCGAGTGGCGCTTTTTTATGCTTCCCGAGCGAGCTGCTGTAACCGACTGTAGGTGCGTTGAATATCATCCAGCTCCACATCCGCCACCAGTGTTTCCAGCCCGCAATCGGTAATTATTATTAAGCGGCACTGTTTTTCATACAAAATATCCACCACGTTGATAAAGCGCTGCTGTGCCGCAGGGCTAACTCGCGCCAACGGTGGAACATTCTCGACGAGCCAGCTCTGGTGTTGCTCACATAGCGTCAGGTAATCCATGACCGAGGTAGGCGCAAGGCAGAGCTGGTCGAAAGTGAAATGCAGAAAGGCATCTTGCCGAGATGCCGTCTGCAGGGTGCGATAACCTACTTGCAGAGCCTGCGCCTGCGGGGCAATATCCGGCAAACCGAGCGCCGCGCGAGTACTGGGGGTTGGCTGCACCAACAGTTTTCCCTGGCAGAAATCATTCTCCAGCGAGGCATGTCGCTCGCGGTAATCCTGTTCGCCGTTGAGCGCCGTTACCGTCATATGACGTTTAATGAGGTTAATGGAAGGCAAAAAACGTTCGTGATAGAGCGGATTCGCCAGCAAACGGTCGGGGGGATAATTGGAGGTCGCTAATAAGACGATATTTCGCGCGAACAAATGCTCCAGTAGCACCTTTATCAACATCGCATCTGCCGGGTCATGAAGATGAAACTCATCAAAACAGAGCAGACGACAGTTGTCGGTCATTTGCGCGACGACCTCTTACAACCGCGGCGCCGAAGGGGCGTTCAGCCGCTGATGGAGCTCGCGGAAAAAGTGATGAAAATGCACCCGCCGCTTTTCACGCAGCGGCAAGCTGGCAAAGAAGCTATCGAGAATAAAGCTCTTCCCGCGCCCGGTTCGCCCCCAGACGTACAATCCTTGTATTGCCGTTTGCTGCCGGAATAACTGCTGGCTCAGCATTTGCAAGTTGGCGACCAACGCGAGCTGGTCGGCATCAAGGGTGAGATTTTCTTTTGCCGCCCGTTGAGCCATCACGGCGCTAAAACAGAAATCAGCGTACTGTTGCATGGGATTCACTAGCGCTATTTTTATTGAGAATGGTCGCCATGACGTTGTCAAAATGCGGCAGATCCTTAGCCACGGTAAATGCGGGATTCATCGCTTTACGGCCAATCAGACCATCGATGAATGCAAAGATGGTGAGCGTTGCTTCTTCGACGTTAACGTGTGGGCTGAGCTCGCCAGCGGCAATTCCTTGAGCAATAATCTGTGCCATTCCGTCGCGCATGATCCTGTCGCTATTGACGAAAATCTGCCGCAGCGCCGGCTTTCTTGCCGATTCCGCAATAATTTCCACCCATAGCTGGTGCGAAGAGGGATACCCCACTTCTTCTATACAGGAAACGGCTAAGGCGCAAATCTGCGCAAAATGGGAACCTTCGAAGCGCTCCTGATGCTTAGCTAATGCCGATTTTTGCTCTTCAAGGATAATCGCCTCAATGAGTTCATCTTTGCCTTTGAAGTAGGTGTACATCGCGCCGAGGCTAATACCTGCGCGCAGTGCAATTTCGCGCACGCTGGTTCCATTAAATCCTTTTTCGGCAAAGCACGCCGCCGCGGCGACAATCAGCTTATGGTACGTTTCTGAATTATTTAACATTTCAACTACCTCCGGCGATGGGCAATTCTACCTGCTTCAAGCGCTTTTTGGCTAGCAGCCTAATGTTAGGGTAAATAACCCGTTTTTACTTGCCATCACCGACAGTGCGCCTCATTATTAATGAATGAACGTTCGTTCATTTGTGATGATAAATATGAGGAGAACCATGATGCCAAATACCCAATCCAGTCTGCGTTTGCTTTTTCCGCAATGGCAAGGCGGCAACAATCCGCCCTACTTCTTCGGCTCCCGGATGCTGTCCTGGCTGGCGCCGCCTGCGCAAGGCGTTGTCGAGGAGGTCTGTGTCCCCGAACCAGGACACGCTCAACTGGCAAATGAAGATGGAATTGTCGGCCGCCGGGCGATCGTTGAACAGTTGCTTGATGCACAAGACAAAATCACTCGAAATCAGCCAGAGACCATTGTCACCTTAGGGGGCGATTGCCTGGTCTCCCTGGCTCCTTTCGCCTGGCTTGTGGAAAAATATGCCGATAAATTGGGGGTATTATGGATTGATTCTCACCCGGACGTTATGACGCCAGAGCAGTTCCCACATGCCCATGCCCACGTTCTTGGGGCGTTAATGGGCAATGGCGACGCGGAATTAACCCAGGTGGTCAGAAAGCCATTATCACCTGGCAAAGCGCTCATTGCCGGGATCCATAGCCCGCTCGATGTCGAAAAACAGTTTATTAGCGAACGCGGTATCGCCACCTTAAGCCCATCAGAGCTGCGTCAGAATCCGCAGGCGATTGACGAGTGGATAGCGCGTGAACGTATTGAGTACCTGGCCATCCATCTCGATCTTGATGTCCTCGACCCGGCCCTGTTTCGAGCAGTGCTGTTTGCTCGTCCGGGGCGCGGCGTACACGATTTTGGCGATGTCGCCGAAGGAAAACTGACGATTGCCGAAGTGGTTAATCTTATCAATCAAGCCGCCGCTCAGGCCAAACCGGTCGGCCTCACCGTCGCCGAACACCTGCCCTGGGATACCTTAAACCTGAAGAATATGCTCGAAGCTCTACCATTATTGAGTTAATCGACGTGTTCCCCGTGGTGGAAAGTACCATTTGCCATGTTGCAGGAATACCGCAGGGACTTTAGGCCCGGAGCGATAACGCCCCGGGCCTTAAACTACCTAATCCAGACGGTGAGTAAGACTATCACCACCATCATCAACACGGCCTGGAGAAAGATTGGGTCTAACGACGTTTTGCGCATAGTCCCCCCGCTATTCAAAGATTTGCCGTATCGCCAGCGCCAGTACCAGCAAACCGGCCAGTAAAAACATCCAGGCGATGAGATCCTCCGGTGAACGATTCATCGTCATCCTCCTTTTTGTCATCAGAACCACTGGCCAAAGCGCTTGATATAGAAACGTTTCATACCCTGCGCCACCAGGCAGTAGCTCAGCAACGTGGCAACGAGCCACGGGAAATAACTCAGCGGCAGCGGCTCAAGCCCCACCATGGCGCCAAGCGGCGAGAACGGGATATAGATGCCGATGGCCATAATGGCGGCGGTGGTGAGCAAAACCGGCAGCGTCGCGCGGCTCTGGATGAACGGAATTTTCTGCGTTCTCAACATATGCACCACCAGCGTCTGCGACAGCAGCCCTTCGATAAACCAGCCGGACTGGAACAAGGCCTGCGCTTCCACATGATTGGCGGCGAAGACGTACCACATCAGAGCAAAGGTGGTGATATCGAATATCGACGACGTGGGGCCAATCCACAGCATAAAGCGGCCAATGTTCTTCGCATCCCACTTGCGCGGCTTACGCAAAAACTCCTTATCCATTTTGTCCCACGGCAGCGACAGCTGTGAGATGTCGTACATCAGATTCTGAATCAACAGATGAATCGCCAGCATCGGCAGGAAAGGGATAAAGGCGCTGGCGACTAATACCGAAAACACGTTGCCGAAGTTGGAGCTGGCGGTCATGTTCAGATACTTAATAATGTTGCCAAAGGTCTCGCGTCCTTTAATAACCCCCTCTTCCAGCACCATCAGGTCTTTTTCCAGCAGAATAATATCCGAGGACTCCTTCGCGATATCCGCCGCGCTATCGACAGAAATACCCACATCGGCATCGCGCAGCGCCGGCGCGTCGTTAATGCCATCGCCCAGAAAACCAACGGTATGGCCATTTTTCTGTAGCATCTGCAGAATGCGTGACTTCTGCAGCGGCGTCAGTTTGGCAAACACCGCGCGTTTCTCGACCTCCTGCTGAAGCTGGCGGTCAGTCATTGACTCAACCTGTTGGCCGGTGAGAATGTCGTGCGAATCAATCCCCACTTCAAGACAAATCCGCGCCGTTACGACCGGGTTATCACCGGTAAGCACCTTGACCGCGACACCGTTATCACGCAGTGCGGTGATGGCTTTGCCAGCGCTTTCCTTCGGCGGGTCGAGAAAGGTCAACATGCCCTCAACGGTGAGCCCCTGTTCATCGGCGGCGGTGAGCGGCACATTTAGCGCGGTATCATCCAGCTTGCGGGTAGCGACCAGCAATACCCGAAAACCCTGAGCGTTATAATCTTCGGTTTTCGTCAGCAATAGTTCCCGGCGCAGCGCGTCCAGTCCAACGATCTTGTCGCCCTCACGAATATGGGTCGCGGCTTCGAGTATCTCTTCAACCGCCCCTTTACAAATCAGGCTTTTATCGCCATAGCGGCTGTCTTCCACCGAGACCGATACGCGGCGGCGTACAAAATCGAACGGCAATTCATCGAGCTTCACGAAACGCTCTTTTTCCGCCGGCGCCAGCCGCCCTTCCCCATAGCGCAACACGGCTCTGTCCATCAGATTACGCGCTCCGCTTTGGCTGCTGCTATTCAGCCACGCCAGCATTAATACTCGATTGCTTTCCGCGCCGCCAACGTCGAGATGATGCTCAAGGATGATATTGTCCTGGGTCAGGGTGCCTGTTTTATCCGTACACAGCACATCCATTGCGCCAAAGTTTTGAATGGCATTGAGACGCTTAACGATCACCTTACGCCGCGACATGGCAATCGCGCCCTTCGCGAGGTTCGAACTGACGATCATGGGTAACATCTCCGGCGTTAAACCGACCGCCACCGCCAGGGCGAAAAGCGAGGCTTCTACCCAATCGCCTTTACTGAAACCGTTAATCAACAACACGATCGGTACCATGATCAGCATGAAGCGGATTAACAACCAGCTGACGCTATTCACCCCGCGATCGAAGGCGGTTTGCGTGCGGGTGCCGACGATCGATTTTGCCAGCGAGCCAAACCAGGTCCGGTCGCCGGTCGCCACCACCACCGCCTGCGCCCTGCCGCTGGTGACGTTCGTCCCCATCAGACAGATATTACCCATCTCTAACAGACTTTTATTTTTATCCGGCGTCGGTAGACGGTCGCTGCATTTTCCCGACACGCTGGCCATCAGATCATATTTTTCTACCGGTAGTGATTCACCGCTAAGAATGGACTGACTGACAAAGAGGTCCCGTGATTCCAGCAGACGAACATCTGCCGGCACCAGATCGCCTGCGGCAAGGAAAATAATATCGCCCGGCACCAGCTCTTCAATGGGTATTTCCTCCTGGCTGGGGCCAATATTGCCCGGCCCGCGGCGCAGTACCGTTGCGGTGGTACGGACCATGGATTTCAGCGCCTGCGCGGCTTTATTGGTCCTGAATTCCTGCCAGAAGCGTAATAGACCACTCAGGCTCACCATCGTCAGGATAATAATAACGCCGGTGAGGTCTGTCTCTTCACCGTTTCGCAGCGGTAGCCAGTAATCGGTAATAAAACTGACTGCCGCCAGCGCCATCAGTACGTAAATAAACGGGTTATTAAATGCCTGCAGTAATTGAATAAAAAACGGCGGCACACTTTCGCGTGCCACTTCGTTGCGACCATAGTCGTCCAGCCGTTCCAGTGCATCGGCGGTCGTTAGTCCCTGCCGACTGCTATTTAAACGTGCCAACGTATGGTCCGGACTATTAAAGGCCTCCGTTTCAATCGCAAAGCTCTTTTTATGCTGCTTATCATTTTCTGACGCAGACCGGTTGGTATTCCGGTTTTCTACTTTCATGTCAGTCATGATTCATCCCCAAATTTAGATGTAGTAATCCCTGCATAAATAAATCATGCATAGTTAGATGTTATTTTTTTACACTCACAAATTGCGCGTAGTAGATATTCCTGCGTAGATTGCTTAACCGCAGTGAGATAGCTTTAATGGCCTGTGTGAGCGTGTGTTACCGCGTAAAAGGCGGAGGGAACAGGGCGTAGAAAAATAATAGCATGATGAATTACCTCGCAAAAAAGCGAATTCCAGTTCTCAGGAGGCAATCAGGATTGGGAAAGGATTGCTGCCTGCCGGTTGGCAAACAGCGCAGAATAGATAGCGTCAGTTTGCCTTGATGTTTAAATAAGGGTGACTGTCCAACATATCTCTCCTGTATAAAGTTGTGCTTAGTATAGACGTGACTTGCCGGGAGTAAAGCTCCGTAAGCCCGTCAGTGAGGTTTGGTTTAGATTTGCTCTCGTTTAACGCCTCTCGTCAGAGGAGTCACAGCGCACAATCGTGTCGGCTGCCCATGCGTCAGACCGCCATCATACAGCTCTTATCGTGAACATTGTGCCACCCCCATCACCAAATCAGACAACATACCTATACGGTAAACGTTATTTATATTAACATCTTAAATATTCGCATTATTTATCTGTACAAAATACCATCATAATTTAAGCAAATTTACACAACCACGTAAAGGAAACGGTATGAGCAAGAGAGTTTATTTGGTTTCATGTTCCGGAAGACCAAATTATGGCGATGAATTAATCACCGCCACCTGGCTATCTTTCCTTTATAAAAATTATCCACAGTACGAAGTCTGGTTAGATACCCCTGAACCGGGTAACGTGCAATCGTTGTTTATGAAGTATCATCCCAACTTCAAAGCCATTAATACCTTGTGGAAAATCTGCTGGCGTTCCGTAGATATTCTAAATGATATAAATAATAAAACCGCTAGTCTTATTAAGGATTATGGTTCTCCTGATATTGACCTGAATATCGATATTTTACGCTCTGCTGATATTGTACATATTCTTGGTGGCGGCTATATCAATGCCAACTGGAAAGAAAACTATGCCATCCTGTTCGCTTGCCAGGCGTTAAAACAGGTCTCGCAAGCTAAAACGATTGCCACCGGCATCAGTATTTACCCGCACGAAGAGTTCCTTGCCGCTGAAATTTTTAACGATGCGATAACCTCATTTGATTATTTTTCCGTTCGCGATCCCGCAACTGCCAGTCGATTTGCGGTTGAAAATACTCAGGACGATGTGTTCCTGGGTTATGACCTGGATGTGGTATCCAAAAACAATAGCCCCGATCTGCCGGATATTTTATGCTGTATTCAGAATGAACTTTCTGAAGACGATATATTTCAAAAACTTGTTTCCCTGGTTGCCGATTACCTTCAGCAACAGCATAAATGCGGCAAGAAAATAGGTTATATAGAAGCTATTCCAGGCGCCGACAACACGGCATTTGTCGAACTGCAGAAGGCCATCCCTGATATTCAGTTTTATCCTTTCTCGCATGTCTGGCATGGAGGTATCCCGGTTCAGGCTGATGGTGAGATTATTAGTACCCGTTTTCATCACCATCTGGTAGGCGCTTGCCTTGGGATTAAAGGCACCGCACTTAATATCGATCGCGAATATTATAAGAACAAACACGAGTCATTGAGCCTGTTAGGTACCGGCTGGAATGTGCAATCGGCGGAAACCCTTGCCGGCAATTTACACTCAACCATCAATGACGATTTTCAGACGCAACTCAGTAAGATTGCCTCAAGCAAATTAAATAAGGCTTTAGCGCTTTATCAGGAATAACGATACAGCGGTCCCCTGGCGCTGCCGGAGGACCGCTGGTTTAATCAAAGACGCTATTAATGATCGCGGTGACCACGGCGGTACTGAGCGCAATCAGTACCAGATCGTTGCCAACGACCCGCCACTCATAGCCGGGATAATAAGGTAACTGATTGAGCATCGAGGAAGGCACTGTTTTTTTAGCGATGCCCGGAGGTAACGGTTTTCCTCGCGCGAGATTTTTCGCAATCCCCGGAGGCAGGGCCTGATAGCCGGTTAAGCCGTAGTTTACTGCCAGCGCGCGAGCGGTACTATAGCTGATATCACTATCGACGTGATCCGGTTTGCCGTAGTTCTTACGCTGTCCCTTGCCGCCGCCGTTATCGCTTTGGCTGGCGCTATGACCATTATTGCTTTTATCGCCATGATAGATGTTTTTACCACTATTGCCGTGCCCACCATTGCCATTACCGTTCCCGGGATTAGCAAGCGCCGGTGCCGCGGCCATCGTTACCGACATCACCATTGCCAACGCCGTTTTTATTGCCTGACGCTTTAACATATTCTTTTCCCTGGTAGACATAGATACACACTGCAAATGTAGGTGATTTTCACCGAAGTCACCATTTCTCTTAGTCTGATTGATCGCTGCTGGTCGTTTACTTCAATTCTGCCGTCTGCGCTGACAAAAAAGCAGCATATTTATCATCCATCAGCGTATTAAACATGATTTCCGACTGTTAAATCGCCACACCGCTAACAATTTAAAATTTAAAACCATTAACAACCAATTAACATTAGCAGGCAAACATTTCTCCTGAGGAAAATAATAATATGTCTACTACCCAGGTTCTCGGCGACGCCTCCTTTAGCCCGCCAGGACAACATCCCGATAGCTTAACCGCGCGTATCGACGCTCTGCCCTCCTCCCCCGGTCTTTGGTCCTTTATCACCCTACTGGCATTAGGCGGCTTTTTCGAACTTTACGACCTGTTCCAGACCGGTTATATCAGCACCGGCCTGCTCGCCGAGGGTATTTTCCATACCGGGAAAGATGGGGTATTTGGTATTGCCGATCAGGCAGCCTTCGCTTCCTCGACCTTTATGGGGCTGTTTATCGGCGCCAGTCTGCTCGCGCCGCTGGCGGACAGACTTGGACGCCGCCTGACCTTTATGTTCGCGCTGGCGTGGTATGGCATCTTTTCGCTGATTATGGCGCTGCAAAATAGCGCTGAAGGGGTTATTTTCTTTCGTTTCCTGGTGGGGATCGGCCTGGGAATTGAACTGGTGACTATCGATACTTATCTCAGTGAATGGATGCCGACGCATTTACGTAATAAAGCCTTCGCTTACGCCTTCTTTATTCAGTTTCTCTCGGTACCGACGGTGGCGCTGATGTCCTGGCTACTGGTGCCAATGACCATTCTCGGCCTGAGCGGCTGGCGTTGGGTGATTATTCTCGGCGCACTGTGTTCACTGGTCATTTGGGTTATCCGCAAAAAGCTGCCGGAATCCGCCCGCTGGCTGGAAAGCAAAGGTCGCCACGATGACGCGCACCGGGTTATGGGTGAAATGGAACAACGCTGCGGTTTATCGCCTTCCCGGCGCCATGCCAGTCCGGCGATAGCGGTGCCGCTACGCAGCAATTTTAAAGAGATTTGGGCGCCGCAGTACCGTCAACGCACCCTCATGTTAATGGTGATGAACTTTTTCCAGGCGATCGGCTTCTTCGGTTTCGGTAACTGGCTGCCCGCGCTGCTCTCCGGCCAGGGCGCCAGTATTACCCATAGCCTTCTGTACGCTTTTTTTATCACCCTTGCCTACCCGCTTGGCTGCCTGTTCTGTACTCGCTTTGTCCATCGTTTTGAAAACAAATGGCAAATTGTTCTGTCAGCGCTGATGACTGTGATCTTCGGCACACTGTTCGCTTTACAAAATAGTCCGGTACTGCTGGTTATCTGCGGCTTTATGATCACCTGGTCCAATGCCTGGCTCACCATCAGCTATCACGCCTATCAGGCGGAGGTGTTCCCTACCCACATCCGCGCCCGGGCGGTGGGCTTCTGTTACTCCTTTAGCCGTCTGTCCACCGCGGTTACCAGCATTATGATTGGCGTGATCCTGCAATATGCCGGAACGCCGGGCGTGATTAGCTTTATCGTCGCCAGTATGCTGATGGTCATGCTGTCGGTAGGCATATTTGGGCCAAGAACCCGGGGTATTCGTCTGGAGAATATTTAAAGCTCACCAACGCCGCCGGTTGCCCGTTCGGCGGCGTTGCGTACGAGTATTTTTTCTTGATAGCGCAGTAAAAATGGCAGCAGCAAGGCGCTAGCGCCGCTAAATGCAATCAACCCAGTAGACGCCTGCTGACTCATCTCGCCGTCGGCCAGCCACAGTGAGCAGAGCATAAAAGCAAGTGCCGTACTGAATGACATGACACCGCCTTGCAGAGTGATAAATCCCGCGCGCCAGTTATCGTCCGGGAAACGAATCGCCACCGCCGAGGAGGCAACCAGCCGGCTATAAGATGCCCCAAGGAAGGTAATCATAAACAACCAACTCGCGCCGTCCAGCCACAGCACCATCAGCAAACTAATGATAAAAACTGCGGTTGCCGCCAGGCTCAGCCGATAGCCGCCAAAGCGTTGACACAGGCTGCCGCTCAACTTTGTCGCCGCGAATCCCGCCATACCGCCGAGAAAGAATAACCACGGTAGCGCCTCGCTGCTTGCCCGCATATTGCCCAGCAGCAAAGGCACCAGGATCGGCAGTAATAGCATCGGGCTAAACTGGGTTAACGCATTGCCGCTGGCAAATAACAGCATCGTTGGCGTGATGCGTATCTTTGTACCAGAGCCAGCGCTGCCGGAAGCCTTCGGCAGACCAACAAAGATCATGATGAGCGCCAGCAGGCAGAGAACGCCAATCAATGCCGGCGCCGTCTGCCAGCCGAAACGTTCGCAGAGAAACAACATGGCGGGCATGCCGAGAATACTGACCAGCGAAAAGGCAGAGATGACCGTTGCCAACAATCGCGCGCGGTGTTCCTGGTCCGCCGCGTTGATCAGTAAACTGCTGGCCACCCCCATTGTCATTCCGCCGAGGAGCCCGGACAAAAAACGCAGTATCAGCAACAATATGAAGTGCTGGGTAGCCAGAACCATCAGCGTTAATGCTCCCAGTAAGGCCATATTAACCAGTAGAAACTTACGCGGATTTAGCTTTCCCACCAGGCGCCACGCGCCGATTCCAGAAATGACCGACGCAAGCGTATAAATACCGCTGACATAACCTGCCCAGCTCACCGGCACCTGAAAAGTTGGCGCCATGTAGACAAATAGCGGATTAAAAATCATATATTCGAGCGCGTTGGTAAATTGGATAAAAGCGATGATCGCGCCCATTCGCCGTAGATTTATGGTCATTACACGTCCTCTCATCAGGGGGAGCGTCAGTTTATCGGCTAGTAAAAAAACGCATAAGTCGGTAAAAATGGGCGGGTTAATTATCAAAAATGGGATAATCAGCGGTGAGTAAACTGGATTTGAATGCACTACGCGTGTTTGTGAATGTCGTGGAAAACGGCAGCTTCAGCGGGGCGGCGCGGGCATTACGCATGCCTTCGTCAAATGTCAGTCGCCAGATTTCTCAACTGGAAGAAAAACTGCAATTGCGCCTTATCCAGCGCAGCACCAGACACATGCATCTCACCGATGCCGGGCAGGCTTTTTTTAATAGTATGCGTCCCCTGCTTGATCAGCTCGCGGCAACCGAAGCGGCCTTAACTCAACAGCAGGCCGATCCTGAGGGGCTGTTGCGCTTATGTCTTCCCAACGAGATTGGACCGACCCTTTTTGGCCCCATGCTGGCGCAGTTCGCCATGCGTTATCCCAAAATCGAAGTAAGCTGTGTGGTCAGCCTTGCCGGAGCCGACGCGCTTAAAGAAGATATCGACATTGCCGTCGCCATCGTCCGAGGCAAAATGGAGGATGCCAGCTATATCGCCATGCCGTTGGCGACATTTCCCTGTTGTGTTGTCGCTGCGCCTTCGCTGCTGGAAAAATGCGGACAGCCAGTACGTTGCGAGCAGCTTGCCTCACTTCCCTGCATCACCACCGTCAGCGCGCTGAAGGGGCAAGCCTGGCAATTTATCACCACACGAAACGCGTTTAAAAAAGTGAACGTCCAGGCTCATTTTCGGGTGAATAGCGGAGAGATCGCCCTTCATGCCGCCGTCGCCGGCGTAGGTTTCGCCATCCTCGCTGAACAGGCTTGCCGCCCGTTTATCGCCTCAGGTCAGTTAAAGGTGGTTGAACTGGAGCTACCGCCGGCACCGCTACATTTAATGGCGCTGTATCGCGAACGCCACTTTTTACCTGCCCGCTCTCGCGTCTGGCTCGATTTCATGCAGCAGCATTTGGCCGCCAATTAAATTTGCGGCGCTTCGCCAAAAATCATCTGCGCATCGGCGAAACATTTTTCCGCCAACGACGACACCGGCTCCTGGTTGCGCATGATAAGCGCAAGCGTGGAATCAACCTCGGTTTCCCCGATAGGCATAATCGCCAGATTGTCGCTCAGCGCTTCCAGGCCGTTATTGAGCGGCATGATGGCGCAACAGATCCCGGCCTGTACCGCCTGGATTATCTGAAATGTCGAATCGCTTTCAAAGACATATTTCGGCGTTAACCCTTTGGCTTTAAAGCTCATTTCAATCGATTCACGATAATACATTCCCTTGGTAAGGAAACCGAGCGGCAGCCCCGCTAATGTCTCCCACTCAGGTATGCCTGCGTCAAACTGGAAATGGCGACTGTCGTGCAGCAGGCCCATTCGCGTTTTCGGCAGCCAGGTGACGTTAAATAATGCGCTATCGACGTGGTGCAAATAGCAGATGCCTAGATCGAGCTGGTTACGGCTGACGCCGTCAATAATTTGCTCAGAGGTCATCGACAGCAGACTGAACTGCAGTTCTGGGTATTTTTCCGCCAGCGGTTTGATCAATTGCATCGGGTTCAGGCTGGCTAACGGCACCATGCCTACGCGTAACTGGCCCACCATCTGGCCGCGACAAATCGCCGCTTCAGCCGCCAGTCCATCGTGCGCCGCCAGCAGCGCCCGCGCCCAGGCGAGGATGCGTTCCCCTTCCGGGGTGAAGCCTTCAAAGCGTTGGCCGCGCTGAATCAGCGTGAGATTAAGTTCGTCTTCCAGGTTGCGAATGCGCATTGAAAGCGTCGGTTGAGTGATATGGCAGGCCGCCGCGGCCTGGCCGAAATGGCGCGTCTGATCGAGCGCGATCAGATATTTCAGCTGTTTAATGTCCATCTTAACTTCCAGAATAGTGACGTCCGCGGGTCAGTGGTGGACGCGATGCAGAACACAGCTGCGATAAGATATGTTATTTAAATGTTACTTGCGGTAGGGGCTGATTTCAAGATGCCATTTGCCAGTGGCCCGATCGCAGGCCACTGGCAATATTCAGCAAATTAACGCAAACCGGGGACGGCGCGCACCTCTTTCGAACGCAGCGTCAGGCGGATAGGAACTGATTTGTACGACGGCGTGCCGCTCTCTTCATCGATGTAATCCAGCGGCACCAGAACGTTAGCTTCCGGATAATAGGCGCCCACGGTGCCCGGCGCGATGCTGTAAGCAACCACGGTGATATCCTCAAGGCGCAGATCGCTATTCGGCAGCGCGGTGAAAATATCGACGCGGTCACCATGCTCCAGCCCCTGCTCGGCCATATCCTGCTCATTCATAAACAGCACATCGCGGCGGCCAAACACTCCGCGATAGCGATCGTCCATCGCGTAAATCGTGGTGTTGTACTGATCGTGACTGCGCAGCGTAACCAGGCGCATCACGTCGTCGCCGTCAACGCGGGAATTCTCATGGACGCCTTTGAATACCGAGAACATCGCTTTGCCGGTCGGCGTCGGCCAGATCCGCTCGGTTGGCGGCAACGGCATACGGAAACCGCCCGGATGACGAATACGTTCGTTATAATCCTCGAACCCGGGGATAGTCTGCTCGATGAGATCGCGGATGCGGTCGTAATCAGCCACCAGCGATAACCAGTCGATCTTACTGTTCGGCAGCGTCGCCGCCGCCATCCCGGCGACGATAGCCGGTTCCGAGCGCAGACGATCAGAGGCCGGTTTCAATTTGCCGGATGAGGCATGGACCATCGACATCGAGTCTTCCACGGTAATCGACTGACGTCCGCTCTCCTGCATATCGAGTTCAGTGCGGCCCAGACAAGGCAGAATAAAGGTCTCTTTCGCCACCAGCAGATGCGAACGGTTCAATTTGGTGCCGATGTGCACGCTAAGATCCAGCCCACGCATCGCCGGGAACGCCCGTTCATGATCCGGCATCGCCACCGCGAAATTACCGCCAAGACAGATCAGCGCTTTCGCGTCGCCGGCAACCATTGCCTGCAGCGCTTTCACCGCATCGTGGCCATGTCCGCGTGGAGCGACAAAACCGAACACGCTTTCGAGGTTATTCAGAAACTCCGCACTCGGTTTTTCGGTAATGCCGACGGTACGGTTGCCCTGCACGTTAGAGTGACCGCGCAGCGGGCAGATCCCAGCCCCCGGTTTGCCGATATTGCCGCGCATCAGCAGAAGGTCGGCAATCAACCGGACGTTAGAGGTGCCTTTGTTATGCTGGGTGATCCCCATGCCATAGGTCACGATAGTGGCATTGGATTTGGCGTAGGCAACGGCAACGCGCTGCAGATCGTCGCGGGTTAATCCGGACTCACGCTCAATTTCCGGCCAGCTGGTCTGACGTAAATCTTCGGCAAAAGCCTCGAAGCCCAGGGTGTGCTCGTTAATAAACGCCTGGTCCAGCACCTGGCCCTGGTCCGCTTCGATCTCCAGTAATGCTTTAGCGATCCCTTTCAGCGCCGCGGCATCGCCGCCCGCTTTCACCTGGAAATAGGTTGAGGCGATATTCGTCGAACTGTAGGTTGCCATTTCGATGACGTTCTGCGGGTCGGCAAAACGTTCCAGCGCCCTTTCACGCAGCGGGTTAAAGACGATAATCGGCACACCGCGGCGGGACAGTTCATGCAACGTGCCCATCATGCGCGGATGGTTGGTTCCGGGGTTGTGACCGATGGAAATAACCAGTTCTGTTTTATCAAAGTCGTCCAAAGACACCGTGCCTTTGCCGATGCCGATCGATTGCGGCAGACCGACGCTGGTCGCCTCGTGGCACATATTGGAGCAGTCCGGGAAGTTATTGGTGCCGAACTCGCGGGCGTAAAGCTGGAACAGATATGCCGCTTCGTTAGAGGCGCGCCCGGAGGTATAGAACTCAACTTCATCGGGCTGCATGCCCTGTAATACTTCGCCAATGCGGGCAAACGCGCTTTCCCAGGAGACCGGGCGCAGCGTGTCGCTCTCACGATCGTAAGACAAGGGATGGGTAATACGTCCGTAACCTTCCAGTTCAAAGTCGCTTTTCGCCAGCAGTGAGGTCACGGTATTGGCGGCGAGGAACTCTGGCGTCACGCGTTTGCTGGTGGCTTCCCAGGTAACCGCCTTCGCGCCGTTCTCACAAAACTGGAAGGTTGATTTATGTTCTTTATCCGGCCAGGCGCAGCCGGGGCAGTCAAAACCGTCAGGCTGGTTGGTACGCAGCAGCGTGACCGGGGCGTCAAGCGCGTCCATTTGCGTACGCACGGCGATGGCGGTCGCTTTTAACGCCCCCCATCCACCCGCTGGGCCATCATAGGGATGAACACCGGGGACAGCGCGTTTTTTCTTATTCATATGAACTCCTGAATACTCTCTTCAGCTAACGGATGTTATTAACAACATTGGTCACGGTTTTTTGCGGCGATGTTAAATAACCACATTAATTAAGCGGGAAATACCACATTTCATTTTCCAATGAATAGCAAATGACAGGGTTAACTCGTTGTTTTTAATCTTTAACTAAATGTCTGGTGAAAATGAAATGAGCAAATTTACTCGTTAACCAAATAATAACATGTCATTTCGTGTTGTATAATAGATGTTATCTATCGGGTGTTAAATTTAACCTATTTGATAATTAAAGAATTATTTTTAAACTTTATTATCAAGGGCATTAACATATTTCAATGCCCGTCAACGTCGTAATTTAATTGTCATCAACAGGAGGCTTTACGCAGGTAAAGCCGTATCCGCTATGCAGAAAATATTCCATAAATACAATGAAGTAATGTCGTACAGGGGTGAGCCATGTTCGGATTAGATGCCTTTTATTTAGCCAGGATACAGTTTGCATTTACTGTATCTTTCCACATCATTTTCCCCGCTATTACCATTGGTCTCGCCAGCTACCTTGCGGTACTGGAAGGGCTGTGGTTAAAAACAAAAGAGGATACCTACCGCCAGCTTTACCATTTCTGGTCAAAAATATTTGCCGTTAATTTTGGTATGGGCGTCGTTTCCGGGCTGGTGATGGCCTATCAGTTTGGCACTAACTGGAGCGGGTTCTCGCAGTTCGCCGGTAGTATTACCGGGCCGCTGTTGACCTATGAAGTCCTGACCGCCTTCTTCCTCGAAGCTGGCTTTCTTGGCGTCATGCTGTTTGGCTGGCATCGCGTCGGCCGCGGCCTGCACTTCTTCGCGACCTGTATGGTGGCGCTGGGCACGCTGTTTTCCACCTTCTGGATCCTCGCGTCCAATAGCTGGATGCATACGCCCCAGGGCTACATTATCGAGAATGGCATCGTGGTGCCGGTAGACTGGCTGAAGGTCGTTTTTAACCCTTCATTCCCGTATCGCCTGCTGCACATGTCTACCGCCGCCTTCCTTGCCAGCGCCTTTTTCGTCGGCGCTTCGGCGGCCTGGCATCTGCTGAAAGGCAATGATACGCCGGCAATCCGCAAGATGTTCTCGATGGCGCTGTGGATGGCGCTGATCGTCGCCCCCATTCAGGCGATGATTGGCGATGCGCACGGCTTGAATACGCTCGAACATCAACCGGCAAAAATCGCCGCGATTGAAGGGCACTGGGAGAATAAACCGGGTGAAGCCACGCCATTGGTGCTGTTTGGTCTGCCGGATATGGATGAGGAGCGCACCAAATATAAAATTGAGGTTCCCTATCTTGGTAGCATCATCCTGACCCATAGCCTCGATAAACAGGTTCCGGCCTTAAAAAGTTTCCCGAAAGAAGATCGCCCAAATTCCACCATTATTTTCTGGTCGTTCAGGGTGATGGCCGGGCTCGGTATGTTAATGGTACTGCTCGGCGTGGTCAGCGCCTGGCTGCGTTGGCGTGGCCGGCTCTACACCTCAAAACCGTTCCTGCGATTTGCCCTGTTGATGGGCCCTTCCGGGCTGGTCGCGCTACTGGCTGGCTGGTTTACTACTGAGATTGGCCGTCAGCCGTGGGTAGTCTATGGCGTTCAGCGCACCCGGGATGCGGTCTCCGCCCATGGCGATCTGCATATGTCCCTCAGCCTGCTGGCCTTTATCGTGGTCTACGCCTCGGTGTTTGGCGTCGGCTACGTGTATCTGATTCGCCTGATAAAAAAAGGGCCGGAAAGTGCGCACACGCCGGAGGACCCGACTCAGAACCAAACCCCTGCCCGCCCGCTGTCTGCGGTGCGCGAACCTATGAATACTTCGGGGAGAAAATAATATGGGTATCGACCTGTCAATTATCTGGTTCACGATCATCGTTTTTGCCACCCTGATGTATATCGTGATGGACGGTTTCGATCTCGGGATCGGCATTCTGTTCCCGTTTAATAAAAATGAAACCGACCGCGACATGATGATGAATAGCGTGGCGCCGGTGTGGGACGGCAACGAAACCTGGATGGTGCTGGGCGGCGCGGCGCTGTATGGCGCGTTTCCGCTGGCCTACGCGGTGATTATCGATGCGCTCAGCATCCCGTTAACCGCCATGTTACTGGGTCTTATTTTCCGCGGCGTAGCGTTTGAGTTTCGCTTTAAGGCGACGCCGGAACATCGCCCGTTGTGGGATAAGGCGTTTATCGGCGGTTCGCTACTGGCGACGTTTAGTCAGGGGATAGCCGTAGGTACCCTGCTCAACGGCCTCAGCGTCACGGGTCGCGAATTTAGCGGCTCAACCCTCGACTGGCTGGCGCCCTTCCCGCTGTTTTGCGGCATCGGGCTGGTGATTGCCTACGCTCTGCTGGGCTGCACCTGGCTGATAATGAAAACCGAAGGCGCACTACATCGCAAAATGTCCGAGCTGGCGATCCCGCTGACGCTGGCGTTGTTAGCAGTGGTCGCTATTATCAGCATCTGGACGCCGCTGACTCACCCGGAAATCGCTCACCGCTGGTTTACATTCCCCAATATCATCTGGTTTATGCCGGTGCCGTTGCTGGTGCTGGTTTGCTGCTGGGGGATTGTCCGTAGCGCCTATAATCGTCAGGCCAGCTATGGGCCGTTTTTACTCACTCTGGCGCTGGTGTTCCTCGGGTTCAGCGGCCTTGGGATCAGCATCTGGCCGAATATTATTCCACCGGCAATCTCTATCTGGCAGGCCGCTTCGCCGCCGCAGAGTCAGGGCTTTATGCTGGTCGGCGGATTGCTGATCATTCCGGTTATTTTGATGTACACCTGCTGGAGCTACTACGTGTTCCGCGGCAAAATCAAACCCGATGAGGGGTATCATTGATGGCGACTCAATCTGATAAAACGTTAACGACGCATCATCGTCCGTTCTGGCACAAACTGATGTGGCTGGTGATTATCTGGGGGGCCAGCGTGCTGGCGCTCGGCGTGGTCGCCACCTTCTTTAAGCTATTGATGACGGCGGCAGGAATGCGCACTCACTAATACTCAACGCCGGACGGGCTGACCCGCCCGGCGTTTTTTTATGTAAGGTTGTAATAACGGTCGGGCTGCATTTTTTCCGGTAACGGATGTTGCCCGGTCATATCCATCAAATTACGTTCAATGGTATTGCACATTGCATTCAGCGGCAGGTCGTTGGCCGAGGTGCCAAACGGATCTTCCAGCTCTTCCGCCAGGGAATCCCATGACAGGAAGGTGTAGGAGATAAACACCGAAACAAACGGCGTCATGTAATGCAAATCCCCCACCAGCGCGAAGGGCAATAACGCGCAGAAAAGATAAACGGTACGCTGCAAAATCAAGGTGTAGGCAAACGGCACCGGCGTGCTCGCCAGACGCTCGCAGCCCCCCAGAACATGGGCTAACTCATCGAGTTTATTATCCATCAAGCCGTAGGTAATATCGCTGAGCTTACCCTGCTCGCGCAGCTTACCTAACTCATTACCAATCAATAATAATATTCGGTTAGTCGGCATTGAGCTGGCGAGAATTTCCGCCACTTTTTCTTTCGGCAACAGGCGATAGAGGTCAACCGCCGGGTCGGTTTTACGCAGCTGATGCTTAAGGCTCCAGCTGAACGCCACCAGATAACTGACTAACGTTTTATGCGTTTCCTCCTCAGCGGGAAGGATATTTTTCAATTGCCTGACCAGGGTTCGTTCGGCAATCAGCACGGTTCCCCATAAATTACGCGCCTCAACGAAGCGGCTGTAGCTCGCGCTATTACGAAAGCCGAGAAAAATCGCAATCGCGATCCCCAACAGGCTAAATGGCGCAACGGTTAAGTGAATGCCAAGTTGTTCATACCATTGATAGCTGATGATGGCGATGACCGACATCAGAACGTTCAATAACAGACGGAAAACAATTTTTGACAGCACGGAACCGTGCCAGTCAAACAGACGAAAAAACCAGTGTTGTTCTGGCCGGATGATCATTGTATTACTTCCTGAAGACCCAATGATGCTCAGTACATACCCTAAATGAAGGATGACGAGTATAGATATTATCTATTAAGCCATTGGTTAATTTTATTGTACACAAACACGACATCGCGTTGATAACCGCCATTAATTAGCGATGAATTAATGGTGGTTTAATTATGGGCTCTTTTTATTTTCCACGCAATATACGGCCTGCAAGCAGGCCGGAGAAATAAACCATCAGTAACGGCTTAATGGCCGATATTATGCAGGGTTATTCAGCCTGGCGGCTGGATAATTCTTCAAGTAGCGTCGCGGAAGGTACAAAGAACAAACTGCCGGTAACCGGGCGGCTATAATCGAGCAGTCGATCGTAATTACCGGCCGGGCGACCGACGAACATGTTTTCCAGCATCTGTTCGATGGGTGCCGGGCTGCGCGCATAACCGATAAAATAGGTACCAAACTCGCCCATACCGGGCTTGCCGAACGGCATGTTGTCGCGCAGGATTTTAATCTCCTCGCCGTTCTCTTCAAGGGTGGTCAGCGAACTGTGCGAACAGCTGGGTTTGACATCGGCATCCAGTTCGATGTTGGTCATTTTTTTACGCCCGATAATACGCTCCTGCTGTTCGACGGTTAACGCATTCCAGCCCGCCATATCGTGCAGATATTTCTGAACAATCACGTAGCTACCACCGGCGAAATCCGGGTCTTCGTCACCGATAATGGTGAAATCCGCCGCCGCGCGCCCCTGCGGGTTTTCGCTACCGTCAACGAAACCGATCATCGCCCGACGGTCGAAATAGCGGAAGCCGTGAACTTCATCGACGACCGTTACGGCATCCCCCAACTTATCCATCAACTGCGTCGCCAGCTCGAAGCTAAGCCCCATATCATCGGAACGGATATGCAGCAGCAGATCGCCCGGCGTAGAGACCGCCACGCGCTCTCCGCTGCCCACGCGGCGGAAAGGATGCAGTTGCTGCGGGGTGGGTTGACCAAACAACTGCGGCCAGATCTCAGCGCCAAATCCGCAGATGCAGGAAATCCCCGCCTCCGGCATGCGGGTACCAACGGAACGCACCACCGCGGCAAAATCATCGCACCAGTCGCGCACGCGGCTCAGGCTCTCAGCGCTGCGCGCTACGGTCGCGACGATGAATATCGCCGTTCGCGGCAGCGGTAAAGTAATCGCCTGAGGTTCGTTAATTTTCATATCATCCTCTGTTATTGCCAATTAACGGCAAGGTAGCGTTGGCTCCTGCAGGCAGGAGTCGAAAGTTGTTTACGCGTGAGCCAGTTCACCGCCGGGCGCTTCGTAGGGATCAATGTGAATCATCACCTGTAGCACCTCATGGCGCGCGAGCACATTTTCCCGCACCGCCAGCGCAATAGCATGGCCTGCACGAACCGACAGCTCGCCCGGAACTTCAATATGGACATCGACGAGGATCAGGTCGCCCGCCTTGCGGGTTTTAAGATCGTGCAGCCCCACAACGCCGCAGGTTGCGGCGATGGTGTCACGTATTGCGTTTTGGGTTCCCGCGTCGACCGAGCGATCCATTAAATCATGCAAGGCATCGCCGGCAAAAGTGTAACCCATTCGTGTAATCAATACCCCTACTAACAATGCCGCCACGGGATCCAACCAGACAATACCGGCGAGGTTACCAACGATCCCTACCGCCACTACTACCGACGACGCCGCATCCGAGCGCGCATGCCAGGCGTTGGCAATTAATAATGACGACTGAATGCGCTTTGCTACCGCCAGCATATAACGGAACAGCGTCTCTTTTGCGATCAGCGCTGCAAGGGCCACCCATAATGCCGTTACATGCACGGATTGAATGGTTTCCGGATGGAGTAGTTTATCCACCGCCGACCACAACATGCCGACACCGACAACCATTAAAATCGCGCCCAATATCAGCGACGCGCCATTTTCATAGCGCCAGTGGCCATAATGATGATCGCTGTCGGAAGGTTTACGGCTTTTCTTATTGGCAATCAGAACCACAAAATCAGCAATTAAATCGGAAAGAGAGTGGATGCCATCGGCAATAAGCCCTTGCGACCCTGAAAACAGGCCGGCGATAATTTGCCCGGTCGATAAAAAAAGATTAACCACGACGCTAACCAGGGTGCTTTTACGCGCAGCCTGTGAACGCTGATGATATTTATCATCATTCTGTTGATTTTTATTTGCCATCATCCCTCCCGAATAAAGTATGGATGATAGCCTGATATGAGTCAGCGATATTCAATATTAATGGCTTGTTGATAATAAATTTAAAATAAATAGCCTGAGTTATAATATATAAATGCGAATGATTACGCTTTAAAAATAATAGCCGACATTGAGCGGCTATTTTTTACTTTTATGATGTTGCCATTCGGCGCATAGCGCAGTGATAAGCGCCATTGCGCACGGAAGCGCGAAGTACCCGCGCCACGCCATTGACCGCCACTCTGGCGGTTCGCCGCTGCAGCGGATTGATGGGGATCGCCAGCATCTGCTGCGCCCAATCGGGAAGCAGATCGATTCCGGCGACCATCATCCAGCGCCCTACCGGCTGGCTTAGCCGGCCCGGCAGACGGGTGGTGAGCAGCACCTGCGCCACTTCCTGCGTTCGTTCATCACAACGTAACTGGGGGCGCATATCCTGCAAATACTCCGCCACCTGACGTGGCGTTTCGGGGATGTCTGCGGCGCCAAGTCGCCGGGCGACCTCCGCCGCTTCGCGGTAGTATTGCTCCTGACGCGCGGCAGTGACGATGGTGCGCTTATAACGCAGATGAGAGGCCATAAAGCTGCTGCACTCGGCCACATGAACCCAGGTTAAGAGCGCTGGATCGCTGGCGCGATAAGGCGTACCGTCCGGCGCAACGCCGCTGATGCGCTGATGGATCTCCTGCACTTTAGCGATTAATCTTTCGGCATCGTCGGTAGTGCCAAACGTGGTGGCTGAGATAAATTGACTGGTGCGGCGCAGACGGCCAAAGATATCCTCACGAAAACGCGAATGATCCCACACACCGGCCAGCGCCAGCGGATGCAGCATCTGTAACAGTAGCGCGCTAATGCCGCCGCAGAGCATGGAGGTAAAGTCGCCGTGTACCTGCCAGATAGCCGACCGCGGGCCAAATAAGCCCGGCTCGCCCTTCGGGTTTTCAAAATCAATCTCTTTTAACGCCATCCCGGTTAAACCCAGGACCTGCGATTCAATCATGCCGCGTATGCTGGTCATTGCGTTGCCCGTCGCTATCCATAACGCCACCAACATAACACCATTCGCGGCGGCAGGCATTTGCCGACGGTGACTTTAAACGCCAACGCGCCCGCGTTCCCGCGGGCACGCCACGGATTAAGCGTTGAGCTGATAATCGAGTGAGATGTCGGCTTTCAGTACCTGCGAAACCGGGCAGCCAGCTTTGGCTTTCTGGATAATCGGATCAAAGGCCGCTTTATCGATACCCGGCAGGACAATATTGCTCTGCAGCGCGATCTTGGTGATGGCGAAGCCGCCGCCGTTCTTATCCAGCGTGACCACCGCAACGGTATCGATAGAGGTCGCCGTATAGCCCGCTTCGCTAAGCATTAATGATAGCGCCATTGAGAAGCAAGCGGCATGGGCCGCGCCGATAAGCTCTTCCGGGTTAGTCCCTTTAACGCCTTCAAAGCGGGTATTAAAACCATAAGGTTGTTGGTTAAGCGCGCCGCTTTCCGTCGAGACGGTGCCTTTACCGCTTTTCAGATCCCCTTCCCAATGCGCCTGACCTTTCTTATGAATTGCCATCGTTTCACTCCTTTTTGACGTTAAAGGAGTAAGTATAGACAGCTCTAGCTGACCTGGGACAACTGTTGCTGAATGGCCTCCAGAAACAGCGGCAGCGCGCTGGGCTGATAATCTCGTGACAGATAGATGCCATAGACGGCCAGGGATTTTGGCGTATAGCCAGACAGCACCTGTTTTAGCGCGCCGCTGTTTAGCGCGCGCCGGGCTTCCAGTTCCGGCAGCATGGCGATGCCGCACCCCGCCACCGCCGCTTCCATCAGCAGAGAGGAGATCCCGGCGCTCAGGTTGCCGGAGACGGCCACCGACACGGGTTCGCCCTGCGGATCGGTAAACTGCCATGTTGGGGTGGCAAAATGGCTATAGTGGAGACAGTTATGTTGACTAAGCTCCTCCGGCGAATTTATCTGGCCATGCTGCTGTAGCCACCGCGGCGAGGCGCAGAGCACCGAGCGGCAAATGCCGAGCCGCCGCGCTATCGCCCCCGGCTCCGGATTATCGGTGATCCGGATGGCGACATCGATACGCTCGCCAATCAGGCTTACCGGATGGTTGTTGATATCCAGTTCGAGGCGCAGTTGGGGGTAACGGGCCAAAAACTCCGGTAGCAGCGGTGAGAGCAACTGCATGGCGGTAAAGTGCGCGCAGGCGACCCGCAACGTGCCGCTCGGCACCGCGCGTTCCGTCTGCCCCGCTATCTCATCCGCCAATTGCGTCAGGCTACGCGTTTTCTGCAATACCTTTTCGCCTGCGCTGGTTAAGGTCAGTTTGCGCGTCGAACGATGAATGAGCCGGGTACCGGCCCAGTGTTCCATCTGCTCCAGATAGCGACTCACCATCGGCCGCGACATCCCAAGCGCCCTGGCCGCCGCGCTCAAACTGCCCAGCTCGCATATCCGCATATATACCTGGGCGGCGATAACTCGATCCATATCCGTATCCATCTGCACGTTTTATGAAACTCAGCATCTCTTTTTTCAGGAATTTTCGCAAATCAAGAATGACGTAAAATAAACCTATTCACCTGAAAGAGAGAAAACCAACATGAAAGTATCTGCCCTGGCTATCGCCACCGCCCTGTTCAGTACCACCGCTTTTGCCGCGCCGTTGACCCTGCAAACCTACAACCCGCAGGAGAACGCGATCTTCGCGGTGAACTCCACGCTGGCCTCCGGCCCGCACGAAGCGGTGCTGTTTGACGCCCAGTTCAGCGTTAAAGATGGCGAAAAGCTGGTTGAGATGATCAACAAAAGCGGTAAGAAGCTCACGCACATTGTGATCACCTCTGGCGATCCGGATTTCTATTTTGGCCTCGAGCCGCTGGTGAAAGCCTTCCCGCAGGCCAAAGTGGTGGCAACCGAGCAAGTGGTTAAGCATATTGAAGAGACCAAAGCGGCGAAGCTGGCATACTGGGGCCCACAGATGAAAGACGGCGCGCCGAAGCAGGTCTATGTTCCACAGGTATTAGCCGCAGATAGCTTCACCATTGACGGCGAGAAAGTGGAAATTCGTCAGCCGCAGAACTACGCCGCGTTCGTCTGGATCCCGGCGAATAAAGCGATTCTTGGCGGCACCGGCGTCGCCTGGGGCATGCACGTCTGGACCGCCGATACCCAAAGCGCGGCGAGCCGTCAGCAGTGGCGCCAGACTCTTAGCGATATGGCCGCGCTGCATCCGCAACAAGTGATCCCGGGCCACTATCTCGGCACGCCGCCGGCGGGCGACAAGGCTATCGTCTTTACCCGCGACTATCTGGAGAAATTCGAGCAGGCGCTGAAAGCGCATAAAGATTCCGCCAGCGTCATCAAAGCCATGAAGGCGCAATATCCGGGTCTCGCTGAAGAAAGTTCGCTGGAGCTGAGCGCGAAAGTGAACACCGGCGAAATGAAGTGGTAATCGGCCACGCCTGAATCGAGAGCGCTCTTAATCTGCCGACGCAAGGTTGCTATTCGCAAAAAAATGGACCACGATAATCCCGTCGCGTTAAAAAACGCGGCGTACTTAGGGTTACGTTTCGTCCGGCTTGCGTCGGGCTTGTCCTTGAAACCAGAACAGGATTAAGGAGTAAGAATGAAATCGAACCATCAGGCACGTCATCTTCTCGGTCTGAACTACAAGCTTTCCCGCCAGAAAAAAGTGGTGCTCGAAGGCGACGAAGAAACTACCGTTAACCATATCCATGCTACGGGCCGCAAACGCCGCGGTGGTTAATTTTTCAGCTGAGTGATGATAAAAACACCATCCGCCAAACGGGATGGTGTTTTTTTAAGACAATCCCACGCTTCGCATCCTTCTTTTGTTACCATCTGCTTTATACTCTGCCCGCTGCATTTCCTGCCAGACCGATCGCTTATCGCCGCGCCCGGGTCTGAAGTGAACATCAAGGAGTTAGTGCGATGCAATTCATCTATAAAAAAAACCGCTCTCTTTATATCCCCTACGCTGGCCCGGTTCTGCTTGAGTTTCCGTTACTCAACAAAGGAAGCGCCTTCAGCATGGAAGAGCGTAGCAGCTTCAACCTGCTGGGCCTGCTGCCGGAAGTGGTCGAAACCATCGAAGAACAAGCTGAACGCGCGTGGATCCAGTATCAGGGATTTAAAACCGAGATCGATAAGCACATTTATCTGCGCAACATCCAGGACACCAACGAAACCCTGTTTTATCGCCTGATTGGCAATCATCTCGATGAGATGATGCCGGTTATCTATACCCCCACCGTCGGCGCCGCCTGTGAGCGTTTCTCGGAAATCTACCGTCGCGCGCGCGGCGTGTTCATCTCATACCAGAATCGGCACAACCTCGACGATATCCTGCAAAACGTACCGAATCATAACGTCAAAGTGATCGTGGTGACCGACGGCGAGCGTATTCTCGGTCTCGGCGACCAGGGTATCGGCGGGATGGGCATCCCTATCGGTAAGCTGTCGCTCTATACCACCTGCGGCGGTATCAGCCCGGCCTACACCCTGCCTATCGTGCTGGATGTCGGCACCAACAACCAGCAACTGCTCGACGACCCGCTGTATATGGGCTGGCGTCATCCGCGCGTGACCGACGACGAGTATTATCAATTCGTTGACGACGTTATCCAGGCTATCAAAAACCGTTGGCCGGACGTGCTGCTGCAGTTTGAAGATTTCGCGCAGAAAAACGCCATGCCGCTGCTTAACCGCTATCGTAACGAGATTTGCTCGTTTAACGATGATATTCAGGGCACCGCAGCGGTCACCGTCGGTACATTAATCGCCGCCAGCCGTGGCGCGGGCAGCCAGCTCAGCGAGCAAAAAATTGTCTTCCTCGGCGCGGGTTCCGCCGGTTGCGGTATTGCTGAACAGATCATCGCGCAAATCATGCGCGAAGGGTTAAGCGAAGAAGAAGCCCGCCAGCGCGTATTTATGGTGGACCGCTTCGGCCTGTTGACCGACGGTATGCCGAATCTGCTGTCGTTCCAGAGCAAGCTGGTGCAGAAACGCGAAAACCTGCAAGGTTGGGATACGACCAACGAAGCGCTCTCGCTGCTCGACGTGGTGCGTAACGTGAAGCCGAATATCCTGATTGGCGTCTCCGGCCAGCCGGGGCTGTTCACGGAAGAAATTATTCGTGAAATGCACAAGCACTGCCCGCGGCCGATCGTCATGCCGCTGTCGAACCCGACCTCCCGCGTTGAAGCCACGCCGCAGAACATCCTGACCTGGACCGACGGCGAAGCGCTGGTGGCCACCGGCAGCCCGTTCACCCCGGTGACGGTTAAGGGCAAGCAGTACGCCATCGCGCAGTGTAACAACTCCTATATCTTCCCGGGCATCGGCCTTGGCGTGATCGCCGCGGGGGCGTCGCGCGTCACCGACGAAATGCTGATGGCGGCAAGCGAAACCTTAGCCAACCACTCGCCGCTGGTGAATAACGGCGAAGGCCCGGTACTGCCGGAACTGAAAGATATTCAGGCCGTGTCGCGCGCTATCGCGTTTGCGGTCGGTAAAGTGGCTCAGGAACAGGGCGTGGCGGTGAAAACATCGGCCGAAGCGCTGCTGCAGGCCATTAGCGATAATTTCTGGCAACCGGAATATCGCAACTATCGCCGAACCTCAATTTAACGCTTTATTTCAACGGGCCCGGAGATCGGGCCCGTTTTTTATCCCCGCCCTTTGCCGTTATTTATTCCCCTTTGTTTACTAAACACCTGCCCATCCTTACGAGGCGCTTCACAGATGCTTTATTTCACTCGCTTGCCAGGAGGTAAATACCTTGCCCGCCTGTTCGCTCACCGATAAATTAGCAAACAGATACCGCGGCGCTGAAATAAGCGCGCAGCAGAAAACAGAAGGTTTAAGTATGGCGAATATTCGTGATGTCGCCCGGCGGGCTGGAGTTTCAATTAGTAGCGTGTCCAACGTACTTAATAATCGTACGCAACAGATGCGCGAAGAGACCCGACAGCGGATAGTCAAAACGATGGCTGAGCTAAATTACCGCCCTGCGCGTTGCGCTCCGCCGGTCGCCGATTCAGCAACCAAAATGCTCGGCCTGATGGTACCGTCTATCGTCAATCCCAGCTTTTCAGCGCTGGCACATGAACTGGATACTGCGGCACGCGCGTTTCGCCACCGGCTGTTATTAGGCATTTGCTGCCGCGATGCCGCCGAGGAGTCAGCCTTTATCGCGGATATGTTCTCCCACGGCGTGCGCGGGTTGATAGTCGCCGCCAGCGACGTACGCAAAACCCACTTTGTGCGCGCAGCGGAACAAGGCATGACCATTATTAGCTATGACAACCGGCTGGCCGAAAGCGTCCCGCCTCGGGCGCGTTACTTCGATAGTGTCTCAATGGACAACGTTGAAGCGGGACGTCTGGCGGCGCAACATCTGCTGGACAACGGTTGCCGTAATATCGTCTTTGCCACCGAAAGCGGGTTAACGCTGGGACGCAGCCATAAAATCCTCGGCTTTCAGTCCGCGCTTTCCCAAAGCGGTACAGCGGCCAGAGGCGTGGTGATAGAAGGCAAAGGCAATCGGGAATTCGGCGACGCCGAGATGTTCGAACTGGGAGTAAGCCTGGCGCAAAAAATTAGCGCCTTAACGCCGCGAGTAGATGGCGTGGTAGCGATTAACGATGCTTTAGCCATCGGCCTGATGGTTGGGCTACGCGCGCAGGGCCTGAAAATAGCGGAAGATATTTCGGTGATTGGCATCGATAACATCTCCCTGTCGGCGTTATCGTCACCGGGCCTCACCTCGGTAATGGCCCCGCTTTCGGCAATGGCGTCGATGATGGTTGAGCGGCTTATCCAGAGAATTGCTGAGCCGGGATTACAAACCGACGAATTTATCTTTGCACCGGAAGTGATACAGCGTCAGTCGGTAAAAATAAAGCAACCCTAGTTGTTTTTATAAATAAATAGCATGGTGCAGATAATAGTTATTATCTGCAGGAAGACCTATACCCTATTACATTCAAAACGCATATTAATGTCGGGATTTCCATCCCATTCTTTTGTACTTTAACGAGTATAACCGGAAATAATGATGAACCTACAATCTGCGCAAGATATAGAAAAGAGCGCCATTAAGAAATTGACATGGCATATTGTTCCATTAATGATATTGCTTTATTTTCTGGCTTTTCTTGACCGTAATAATATGGCCTACGCCGCAATGGCGCTGGAAGATAGCCTTGGCCTGACGGCCACCGCCTTTGGCTTTGCTTCGGGAATATTTTTCATCGGTTATTTTATGTTTGAAATTCCCAGTAACGCCGGCACGATTAAGTTCGGTCCGCGGCTGTGGTTCGCGCGTATTCTGATCACCTGGGGAATATTTGCCACTTTGATGGGGTTCGTCAGAACGCCGACCGAGCTCTATATCTGTCGTTTTATGCTCGGCGTGTGCGAAGCCGGTTTCTTCCCTTCGGTGGTGTACTACTTCACGATCTTTTTTCCGCCAGCCTGGCGGACCAAAATTCTCGGCATGTTCATTATTGTCCAGCCGCTATCCAACGCCGTGGGTTCACCGATTTCAGGCTTAATTCTGCATATCGATAACGGCTGGTTTGGCCTTGAATCCTGGCAGTGGTTATTTATCCTCGAAGGTATTCCGCCGATCGTTATCGGCCTGTTCATCCCTTTTATTATTAAGAATTCACCGCAAGAAGTCGGCTATCTCAACGCTGAAGAAAAGGCGTGGTTAATGAGTAGTACGAACCGTTCAAAATCAGGGAGTAAAGTCTCGCTGGCTGAGTTCGCCAGCGGTATTAAAAATCCCAAATACCTGCTTTATGCGCTGCTGAATTTCGGGATGGTTTGTGGGATTTACGGCTTCGGGATGTGGCTACCGTCGATTATTACCGCTATTTCCGGCGATGATATTCTTCGCGTAAGCCTGATTGCCCTTATCCCCTACGGCCTGGCGGCGCTACTGGTTTATCCATGGAGTATGCTGGCCAGTAAAACACGCAAAATCGCCGTTTTTGCCGGTATCAGTATGGTCGTCGCCGCATTAGGGCTCGCCGGTGCGGTGGTGTTCTTTAAGTTCAACGTCGCGATTTCACTCTCATTCCTGACCATTGCCGCCATTGGTATCTATACCGCGGTACCGTGTTTCTTATCGATGCCTGCCAACGTCTCGGCAGGCGCAGCGACGGCCGCGGGTCTCGCCGTGGTGAGCTGCATCGGCAATCTGGGCGGCTTCGTCGCCCCTTACGTGGTCGGCCTCCTTAACGACTTCAGCCACAGCAGCACGCCGGGCCTGATATTCCTCGCCATGTGCCTGCTGATCACCGGCCTGATTTGCATTTTCTACTGCGCCAGACAGCGCGAAGGCGTCATTCAATCCTGAAAATTTAAGGAAACATCATGGGAACTCTTATTGGAAAAAAAGCATTTATCACCGGCTCTGAACAAGGTATCGGCTGGGCTACGGCGGAAAAACTGATTCTGGCGGGATGCGATGTCTTTTTGCACTATCACAGCGGTGAAGAAGGCCCGCAAAAGTTGGCGGCTATCGCCAGCGCGCGAGGGCAAAAAGCGGCCTGGCGCTATGCGGACTTGATTGACACTGAGGACGCGACCGCCTGCGTGCAGGCCGCCGCGGAATTCCTCGGCGGTATCGATATCCTGGTGAATAACGTCGGCGGTATCGTCGGGCGTAAGTGGCTTGGCGAAATTGACCGTCAGTTCTGGCAAACGGTGTTAGACGTCAATATGACCACCATGCTTAACGTCACCCAGGCGGCGCTTCCCTGGCTTAAATCGGCAACGGATGGCGCCAGCATCATTAACCTCGCCTCGCTGGCGGGGCGCTCCGGGGGGCATGCCGGTTCTCTCGCCTATTCAACCACAAAAGGGGCAATTCTGACCTGGACACGCTCGCTGGCGGCTGAGTTGGGCGAGCACGGCGTGCGCGTCAATGCGGTTGCGCCGGGGCTTATTCTCGGCACCCGTTTTCATAACCGCCACACCACACAGGCTTCGGCTGACGAAACCATCCGGCAAATTCCGCTTCAGCGCGCGGGAACGCCCGATGACGTCGCCCGCGCTATCACTTTCCTTGCCGGTGAGTATGACGGATTTATCTCCGGCGCCACTATCGATATTAACGGCGGAATTTATCGCATGTAATGCAAACCGGGCGGCCAGAAATCGCCGCCCGCCAGGGAGTACCTGATGATCAAATTCGAAATTATCCATCCACAACTGCTGGCTGCTCTGGCGTGTTGCGGCCATAAATCACAAATTCTCATCGCGGATAGCAATTTTGCCTGTCGCGTTAATGCCAATGCCGATGCCACGTTGATTCAGCTCAACCTCGCGCCAGGCATGGTACCGGCAACTTATATCGTCGAAAAACTGCTTACCTGCGTTAATGTCGAACACGCGACGCTGATGGCATCACCAGCGGAATTCACTAACACCATCGCCAGTGAATACCGGGAGCTTCTACCGACAAACTGCCCGCTTGATTATGTCGAACGCGAAGCTTTCTACGCAAAATCCCGGCTGCCGTTGACCCAACTGGTCATCGCTTCCGGCGAACAGCGTCGTTTTGCCAACCTATTACTCACCGTGGCTCCGGCCTAATCGTCATACCCGCCGCCGATAAAACCGGCGGCGCGATCCTCAATGCTGGTATCTGGTCAAAAGACAATTTAGCCACTACACTCCCTGCATCCATCAACCTACTGAAAAAATAAGGAGGATCCCCATGCTGTACTGTGAACTGTTTAATGTTTCACATACATTTGGCGATCGCACCAGCTCAAGCGTTATCGGTATCGTGCTGCGATAACTTTAGCTTGAGCGAAGAAGCCAACGACTAAATCCCTTCCTCGGGCTTACCGGGTTATCGTCAGCGATGTTTGACGAGGCATTCTCATGCCTGTAACTCTTGAGTAAGTTCACAATGAGCACACTTTTAAGCGCACAATCTCTCCACGTTGATACGGCCTTTGGCCCACTTTTCAACGACCTCTCCTTTACCCTGAAAAAAGGCGATCGCATTGGCCTGATTGGCTATAACGGTTGCGGGAAAAGCACGCTATTGCAGGTGCTGGACGGCACTCTTACGCCGAATTCTGGCAGCGTATCGCGGGCTAATCACTGCCTGCTGGCGCGCGTGGAACAACATCTGCCTGACGCCCTACTCAGCCAACCGCTATTGCAGGTGGTACTGGAAAAACTGGCGCCTGGCGAACGGGATTCACTGCGCTGGCAAGCGGAGCGACTGCTCGCTGAAATGGGTTTTACCGTTCAACAGACCCAACAGCAAGCCGCCACCCTGAGCGGCGGACAACATACTCGTCTGTTGCTCGCCCGCGCGTTGATCCAACAACCCGATTTGCTGTTGCTGGATGAGCCAGGCAACCATCTCGATCTGCCGACCCTGCTGTGGCTGGAAAGCTTCTTGCAAACCTGGCAGGGGAGCTTCGTGGTGGTGTCGCACGATAACCTCTTACTGGATGCTGTAACTAATACCAGTTGGATTTTACGTGATAACACGCTGCACGCTTTCTCACTACCCTGCAGCGCCGCCCGTCAGGCGCTGCAGGAGCAAGATGCAAGCGATGCTCTGCGCCACAAAGCGGAACAAAAGGAGATCGACCGCGTCGCTGCCAGCGCCAAACGGCTGGCCATCTGGGGTCGGGTTTACGATAACGAAGATCTGGCGCGTAAAGCAAAGCAGATGGAAAAGCAGGTTTCACGCCTGAAGGATAGCCAGACGGAACTCACCGCCGGCACGCCGTGGCGTCTTGAGGTGCATGGCGACGCCGTTCGCGCCGACCGTCTGCTGGAGATGGAAAATCTCCCCGTGCCGCCGGCGCCCGGTCTCCCCGCCCTGTTCACCACCGGTCTGGCGCGGCTGCAAAGCGGCGACCGGGTAGCGATAATGGGGCGCAACGGCGGTGGGAAATCGTCGCTGCTGCGCCTGTTATGGCGGCAAATGCAGCAACCCGCTAGCGAAGCCGGGCTGCGTTTACATCCTCGACTACATCCGGGTTATTACGATCAAACCCTGCATCAACTGGCGGATGAGGCCAGCCTGCTGGAGGCGCTGGAGCCCTTTGAGCCTTCGCCGGAAACGCGCAAGCGGGCGCTGATTTCCGCCGGCTTCGGCTGGGCGCGACACGGGCAGAAGGTCAGCACCCTCAGCGGCGGCGAACGTTCACGGCTGCTGTTTGTCGGCCTGTCGCTGGCGAGCTATAGCCTGCTGCTGCTCGATGAACCCACCAACCATCTGGATATGGAGGGAAAAGAGGCGCTGGCGGCGACGTTGCGGGAGTATCCCGGGGGCCTGCTGCTGGTTAGCCACGATCGACAGCTCATCAGCCAGAGCTGTAACCGCTTCTGGTTAATTGATGAAAACGGGTTAAGCGAGTGGCACGACGTCGACGAGGTGTACGCCCGTCTGCGCGGCAACGAGCGGCTTCAGAGCCCGGCGACGCAAACGCCGCCGCAGGCGCCGCCCGTCGACGACCTGCAAGAGGATTTGCTGGAACGTCTGGTGATGCTGGAACAGCTATTGGCGGACGATCTGCAGCGTAAGCCGAAGCATCAGAAGCCGCAGCTACAGGCGCTGTGGCGTCAGGAGATTGAGGAGATAAATACCCATCTGAGTTAAATGCCTATGCCACCGGAGCGTCAGCGCCCCGGTGGCTTAACAGCTTTAGCGGCGGGTAAACTGCTGCTCAAGCATGGTCTTCCCCCATTGATCGCCCTGCCACTCTTTACTCAGCGTAAACCCAAAGGATTCATATAATTTACGCGCCGCCTGCAAGCCGCTAAACGTCCATAGCTGAACCGCATCGAAGCGCTGATTATCACAAAAGTTGATAGCTTCAGTCAGCAAGCGGCGCCCCACGCCGCTGCCCCGACAGCCATCGCCGAGAATAAACCAACGTAGATGCGCTTCATTATTCCCGAGGTCTTCGCCATCAATGGCGACAGAGCCGACGATGACGCCATTTTTGACCGCCAGCCAAATCTGGTTACGTTGATTGTTCAGCCTGCCAGAAAATTCAGCCAGACTGCTAGCGACTTTACCTTCAAAAAAATGCCCGAAGCCGTAATGACGGGCGTAATACTCACCGTGCATTTGCGCAATGCGGCCAATCATTCCCGGCTGATAGCCGGTTACTATCGTGATGTCGTTTGGTCTGCTCGTGACCGGCTGCTGACGACAGCGCTCAAGCGCCCACGAATAGGCCGTCAACCCTTCGGCAACGATCTGCTGCTGTGCGCTATCCAAATGCGCCAGCGCCTCAATCACCCGCATGGCGCCGTACTCATGAATGCGGGCGACCGTCGCCTGCCCTTTGGTTGTCAATGAGAGTTGTTTAAAACGCCCGTCATCAACACAACCATTTTCCTCTATCTCGTTAGCGGTCTGCAGGCGCGATAACATTCGGCTGACGCTCGATTTGTCCAGCCCCAATACCTGCACCAGTTGCGCGGCGGTCATCGCGCCATGAGTAGAAATCTCCAGCAGCGCATGCACCGCTGAAGGTGAATAGTCGGTCGCCGCCAGCGTGCTGTTCATAAAGCCGAGCTCGCGCACCATCAATCGTGATGCGGAACGAATTTGATTGATAAGTAAAGTGTCAGGCATAGTAATATCCGCGAAAGGTAGTTGCATAATACAACCATTATCAACACGCTCTGTCAATGGCCCTGGCATACTCCGCTCCTTTCGGGTTGCGCCCCCTAAAATTGGTATAAACGGATGAATATTGTGCCAAATATGCGGCAAATCCCCCCATTCCCAACCATACCGCTTGTAATTAGCGACATAAGATCTAATCCTTAATGAGTATTATTTTCGCTGTTAGCACCTTCGTATCATTAACAAGGAGAAACGCATGAAAGCTGCTGTAGTCACCCACGACCACCAGATTGATGTAACCGATAAAAAGTTACGCCCGCTGGAGCATGGCGAAGCGCTGCTGAAAATGGAATGCTGCGGGGTCTGCCACACTGACCTGCACGTGAAAAACGGCGATTTCGGCGATAAAACCGGCGTCATTCTCGGCCATGAGGGCATCGGCATCGTGGAAAAAGTCGGCCCTGGCGTGACGTCGCTGAAGCCGGGCGATCGCGCCAGCGTGGCGTGGTTCTTCGAAGGTTGCGGCCACTGCGAATACTGTAACAGCGGCAACGAAACCCTGTGCCGCTCGGTGAAAAATGCCGGTTATACCGTCGATGGCGGGATGGCCGAAGAGTGCATCGTCACCGCCGATTACGCGGTCAAAGTGCCGGATGGACTGGATTCCGCCGCCGCCAGCAGCATCACCTGCGCCGGCGTCACCACCTATAAAGCGGTGAAGGTCTCACACATCAAGCCCGGCCAGTGGATTGCCATTTATGGCCTCGGCGGACTGGGTAACCTGGCGCTGCAATATGCCAAAAACGTCTTTAATGCCAAAGTGATCGCCGTTGACGTCAACGACGGGCAGCTGGAGCTTGCCGCCTCGATGGGCGCCGATCTGACGGTTAATTCCCGCAACGAAGACGCCGCCAAAATCATTCAGGAGAAAACCGGCGGCGCCCACGCGGCCGTGGTTACCGCCGTTGCTAAAGCGGCATTTAACTCCGCCGTGGATGCGGTTCGCGCCGGCGGCCGCGTCGTCGCCGTTGGCCTACCGCCGGAAGCGATGAGCCTCGATATTCCGCGTCTGGTGCTGGACGGGATTGAAGTAGTAGGTTCGCTGGTAGGTACCCGTCAGGATCTGATTGAAGCCTTCCAGTTTGCCGCCGAAGGCAAAGTGGTGCCGAAAGTCACTCTGCGCCCGCTCGGCGATATCAACGCCATCTTTAAGGAGATGGAACAGGGTCAAATCCGCGGCCGCATGGTTATCGATTTCCGCCGTTAATTCTGTCTGACTCTGCCAGACGAAAGAGCCTAACCTGCTGACTATTCCCGCATGATGGGAATAGTCAGATTTCGCAAATGCTTAGCGCAAATCGTTGGTTCCTTTGTATTCCGTCGCGCCCGATGATGGCAAGACAATAGATAACAAAGGAATTCACCATGCAAAATCGCTTTCGCCTGCCTACGCTTGCCGCCCTTTTTATTGCAGGCGCGTTTTCGGTTTCGGCGGCGCAAACGCCGATCAAAGGCGGCACCTTAATTTATCTGGAACAACAGCCGCATACTAATCTCTATCCGCCGGCCGGCGGTTTTTACCCTAACGGCGGGATCCTCAATCAGATAACCGACAAGCTAACCTGGCAAAACCCGGAAACGCTAGCTATCGAGCCGTGGATCGCCGAAAGCTGGAGTAGCAACGACGAGAAGACCGAATATACCTTTAAGCTGCGGCCTGGCGTCACCTTCTCTGACGGTACCCCACTCGATGCCAATGCGGTCGCAAAGAACTTTGATACCTACGGTTTGGGCAATAAAGCCCTACGTCTGCCGGTTTCCGAAGTGATCAACAATTACGATCGTAGTGAAGTCATCGATCCGTTGACCGTCAAATTCTACTTCAAAAAGCCCTCCCCGGGATTCCTGCAAGGTACCGCAACGATTGGCTCCGGGCTGGTTTCCCTCAGCACTCTGGCGCGGAGCTTTGAGGCGCTGGGCGATGCCCGCCATATCATCGGTTCCGGCCCCTTTACGGTAAAAGATGAAAAACCCGGACGCGAATTAACGCTGGTGGCGCGGAAAGATTATCAATGGGGGCCGAAAAATCTTGCTCAGCAAGGCCCGGCGAACCTCGACGGCATTACCTATATCGTAACGCCGGAAGATAGCGTACGTATTGGCGCGCTACTGGCGGGACAGGCCGGGTTTATTCGCCAGGTGCAAGCCTATGATGAAAAACAGGCAACCGACCAGGGCTTTAATATTTACGCTGCGCCGACGCGCGGCGTAAACGATAGCCTGAGCTTCCGTCCGGATAACCCGCTGGTTGCCGACCTGCGGGTACGCCAGGCGCTACTGCATGCTACCAACGCCAAACAGGTTGTTGAGACCCTTTTCTCGCCAAACTATCCGCAGGCAAGTTCCGTTATCGCCCGCACCGCGGCGGGATACGTCGATTTAAGCGACAAACTTGCCTTCGATCAGCAGAAAGCTAAACAGCTGCTGGATGAGGCGGGCTGGACGGCGGGCGCGGATGGTATCCGACAAAAAGCGGGACAGCGGCTGGCGCTCACGGTCTATGAATCCCTGCCGCAGCCGCAGAACAAAGAGGTGCTACAGCTGGTTGCGCAGCAGTGGCGTCAGGTTGGCGTGGCCTTAAACGTGAAAGCCGGCGACGCCGGCAGCCGGGTACTGGATAATCTCGACCCGCTGAAAACGCCATTAACCGTCTCTGAAGTCGGCCGCGCCGACCCGGATGTGGTGAAGAGTATGTTCTTCCCCGCCAACCGCGATGCCCTACTGCAACAGGGCGGTTCGAGCGACAAAGTTAAAACCTTCCGTGACGATAAGCTCAACGCCCTGTTAACCGCAATCTCTGCCGAAGTGGATGTGCAAAAGCGTCTGCAGTTAACTGGCGATGCGCAGCGTTATCTGCTGGACAACGCCTACGTCATTCCCATCTTTGAAGAACCGCAGGTCTTTGCCGGCGCGCCATGGGTAAAAGGCGTACGTTTTGAAGCCGTGGGACGTCCGTCGTTTTACGGCGCATGGCTGGATAAACACTAAGGGGGGGGCATGAGCCACTATCTTTGGCGACGGTTGGCACAAGGCGTGCTGGTACTGTGGGCGGCCTTCACCCTGACCTTTTTTCTACTGCAGGTACTGCCCGGCGACGCGATTTTGATTAAGTTTCAGAACCCCGACCTGGGGCTGAGCCCGCAACAGATCGCCGAAATGCGTGTGGTCTACGGTGCTGACAGCCCGCTGTGGCAGCAATATTTCCACACCTTGTTAGCCATGCTGCAGGGGGATTTCGGCTATTCACTGCAGGCTGGACTGCCTGTTAGTTCCCTGATTGCCAGCAATTTACCCGACACGCTGGCGCTGGCGTTGCCGGCCTTCGTGCTGGCGGTTCTGCTGGCCTTTGCGATCGCTACCGCTTCGCGTTTGCCGGGGCTACGCGGTATCAGTAATCTGCTACAGTCGCTGCCGGTGCTGTTTATCTCACTGCCGACCTTCTGGCTCGGCATCGCCTTAATCCAGATCTTTTCATTTCAGTTGCATTGGGTCCCGGTTATCAATCCCGGACCACTACAAGGGCTGGTGCTGCCGGTTATCGCGGTGGCGATACCGATTTCCGCACCGCTGGCACAAATTCTGTTACGCACCATGGATCACATCGCCTTACAACCCTTCGTCGCCGTTGCTCGCGCCAAGGGAATGAGCGAAACACGGGTGTTATGGCGGCATGTCACCGGCAATGCTCTGTTGCCGACATTAAACATTGCCGGCCTGCTGTTGGGAGAGCTGATCGCCGGGGCCTTAATTACCGAAACCGTTTTTGGCCGCAGCGGGCTCGGCCAACTGACGCAGCAGGCGGTGAATAATCAGGATATTGCCATTCTTCAGGCCGTGGTGATGATTTCAGCGCTGGGCTTCGTCGTCATCAATCTGCTGGTCGATCTGCTGATGCCGATGCTCGACCCGCGCTTAAAACCCCTGCGCGGAGGTGCGCTATGAGTCTGGTCGATTACGCCTCGGCGGTGCGACGCCGTCCGGTCAACTGGCGCCGTTTTTCCTTGCAGCCGGGGCTGTGGCTGGCATGGTTGGTAATGACGGTTGCGGTACTAATGGCTTTCGCGCCGCAATGGTTCACCGAGTTTAATCCACTCGACGGCATCGCTGGCGCCCAACGTCTGGCGCCGCAGGCGGGACACTGGTTAGGTACCGACCAACTCGGTCGCGATGTGTGGAGCCGCATCGTCTACGGCGCAGGGCATTCGCTTTCCGCGGCCCTGGCCGCCGTCGCCATGGGCCTGGTTGTCGGTACGGCGTTGGGCACCGTTGCCGGCGCGCTGGGCGGGCGGGTCGAAGCGGTCGTCATGCGGATTGTCGATATTCTGCTGGCGATTCCTTCGCTCCTGCTTTCGCTAACGGTAATCATACTGCTTGGTTTTGGCACTCTGAACGCCGCCATGGCGGTCGGCGTTGCCGCGATCGCCAGTTTCGCTCGACTGTCGCGCGCCGAAGTCGTACGCATTCGTCACAGCGACTATGTCGAAGCAGCCTATGGTAGCGGGGGAACCTTTTTGGCCGTGTTCTGGCGGCATATTCTGCCTAACGCGCTTTCGCCGGTGCTGGCTTTCGCCACCCTTCAATTTGGCCAGGCTATTCTCGCCCTCTCAACCCTGAGTTTTCTCGGCTACGGCACTCCGCCGCCGGTGCCGGAATGGGGATTACTTATCGCCGAGGGGCGCAACTATCTTTCCACCGCCTGGTGGCTCACCACTTTCCCCGGGATCGCGGTCATTGCCGTGGTACTGGCAGCCAATCGTATCAGCCAACAACTCAACAGGGAGCGCCGATGAACGTGCTTAGCGTAGAAAACCTCACCATCAGCTACCGCTCTGGCGGGTTGTGGCGCGAAGTGGTTCACCGGGTCAGTTTTACGATTAAACGCGGCGAGATGCTGGCGTTCGTCGGCGAATCCGGTTCGGGAAAAACCACCACCGCCCAGGCGATTATCGGTCTGCTGGCGGAAAACGCCCGCCTCGATGCCGGGACGGTTCGTCTCAACGGTGAAGAGATTAGCCGCTGGTCAGGCAAACGGCTGGATAACCTGCGAGGGGCCAGAATCAGCCTGGTGCCGCAGGATCCCGGCAACTCGCTGAACCCGGTGCAAACCATTGGCGCGCAGGTCGGCGAAATACTCCGCCTGCATCAAAAAAGCAGTAAAACCGAGCGTCGACAGCAGGTTATCGCCCTGCTGGAAAAAGTCGGCTTAAGCCATCCAGAGCAGCGTTTCGACCAGTATCCGCACCAGCTCTCTGGCGGTATGAAGCAGCGGGTGCTGATCGCCATTGCCATCGCCCTGAAGCCGGATTTGATTATTGCCGATGAGCCGACCAGCGCGCTCGACGTGACGGTACAAAAAAGAATCCTCGATCTGCTCGAACATTTGCGCCGTGAATCCGGCACCGCGGTGCTATTTGTCACCCATGACCTCGCGCTGGCGGCGCAGCGTGCCGACCGGCTGGTGGTTTTTCGTCACGGTGAAATTCAGGAACAGGGCAATACGGGTGATGTTATTCGCACCCCGCAGCACGGCTATACCCGCCAGTTGCTGTGCGATCTGCAGGGACAGAACCTGCACTTAACCACCACGATTCGCCCGTTTGTTACGCCGGCAATTCGGGTTGAAGGCGTGAGCAAACGCTTTGCGTTAGGGGGCAGCCATCTCCAGGCGCTGGATAACGTAAGCTTTATTTTACCGCGTGGCAGTACCCATGCGCTGGTCGGTGAATCGGGTTCAGGAAAAACCACCCTCGCCCGTATCTTGCTGGGTTTTGAGCAGGCCGATAGCGGACAGGTGACCATCGACGGTATTGTCAGCGGACAATTGAGCCGCGAGGCCCAGCGCCAGCTGCGGCGCAAAATTCAGTTTGTTTATCAAAACCCTTTCGCCTCACTCGACCCTCGCCAAACCCTGTTCGACATTATCGAAGAGCCGCTGAAGAATTTTCAGCGCCTGTCCAAAGAAGCTCGCCGTCAACGGGTAGAGTCTGTCGCCGCCCGCGTCGCGCTGGCGCCGGAGCTACTCTACCGAACCGCTCGTGAGCTCTCCGGCGGCCAGCGACAGCGGATCGCTATCGCCAGGGCATTGATCCTCGACCCCACGATTCTGGTGCTCGATGAGGCCACCTCAGCGCTGGATGTCACGGTGCAGGCGCAAATTCTCGCCCTGTTGCTGCAATTACAGCAACAGCTCGGGTTGAGCTATCTGTTTATCACCCACGATCTGGCGACGGTACGCCGCATCGCCCATAGCGTGACGGTGCTACGCACCGGGCAAGTCATCGAACAGGGCGAGGTTAAGCAGTTGTTCGCCGCGCCGCAGCACGACTATACCCGCGAGCTGCTCGCCGCCATTCCTCATTATCACGCACCGAGCACGGAGGTTGCATGACGCCTAAACGCCTGGGGTTTTTTACCCGCTTACTCGACCACGCCACGCCGCAAGAGCGCTATCGACTGGCGACGGAGCAGATCCGCCATGCGGAACGGCTGGGCTTTGATAGCGCCTGGGTGGCGCAACACCATTTTCATGAAAATGAAGGCGGTTTACCGTCGCCGCTGGTGTTTCTTGCCTACGCGGCGGCCCATACGCAACGGATCCGACTCGGTACCGCCATCATTACGCTGCCGATGGAGAACCCGCTACGTGTCGCAGAAGATGCGGCAGTACTGGATTTACTCGCAGAGGGTCGCCTGGAAGTGGGTTTTGGTTCCGGCGGAACGCCAACCTCTTTTCTCCCTTTTGGCCTGGCCTGCGAACAGCGCGGCGCGGTCTTCGCCGATCATCTGCATTTGATTGAAAGCGCCTGGCGCGGCGATACGTTGGCTCATCCTGACAATCACCTTTATCCGCCCGCGCCGCAGCTGGCGGAGCGAATTTGGATCGCCACCTTTTCGATTGAAGGCGCTATTCGGGCCGCGAAATCCGGCCACGGGTTGATGCTATCGCGCACACAGCCGCGTCCGCCAGGTCAAAGCGAGCTGCCGCTGGATGCGATTCAGAACCCGATTATCGACACCTACCTCGCCGCGCTACCAGCCGGCGTGGCGCCGAGAATTCTGGCTTCCCGCACCGCGTTTATTGCCGACAGTCAGGGGTACGCGCTACAGGCCGCAGAGCCGGGATTAAGTAAACAGGCGGCAGCCCATCGCGCCGCCGGCCATGAGATTATTGGTGACACCGTCACGGATTACGCTCGCCAGTTGGATGCCCACATTGGTGATGCGCCACATGTGCTTGCATCGCTGGCTAAAGACAGCGTGCTAGCCCGGGTGACTGACATTTCGTTTCAGGTCCATTCGGTGGAGCCATCGCATCAGGACACGCTGCGTTCTATCGAACTCATCGCTAAACACATTGCCCCGCAATTCAGATAAGGAGTCGCTATGAGCTTAAGTCAGGATATTTTGGCTGAACTGGCGGAGATCGCCGCCGATTCAGCGCTGGGCAAGGCCCGCGCTTTGCGCGAGGCTGCGACCCGCCACGCCCAGGGAAGTTACGAGGTGCTATTTAGCCAACAGGATGAGGATTTTCCGCTCGAAGAACGGTTCGCCGTCGCCGCAAAAGTGGCCAGACTTCATCAGGCAGACGCGCTGGCGGCGCATTACGCCGGTTTCGGTATTGCCGACCCGACAACCCCACGGCTTGCCGCTGCGCTGGGGTTTGCCCGCCTGTTGACCTTCACCCCGGTGGAAGCGACGCCCGCGGCGCTGCAAACGCTGAGCGAGGCGGGCTGGAGCCTGCGAGGTATTGTGACGCTGGCGCAGCTTGTTGCGTTTGTCAGTTTTCAAAGCCGATTGCTGAGCGGATTACGATTGTTAAATGGCAAACCAATTTCCGCAGCTGAGACCCCGGTGGTTGCCGGCTACTGGCACACTCATCCCCGGACGGCTAGCGGTAAACCTGCGCCGGTGGCGTTTACTCGTGATGAATTACACTGGGAACCGTGGATTGCCGATAAGCCTCTCGCTGAATTTAACGCCGCCGAGCAGGCGCTGCTGGCGCAGTTCGGCCACAGTGATTCCCCCTACTTTCGCTTACTGGCGCGCAATCAGCCGGTGCTTGAACAGCGCACGCTGACCGATAAAGGGATTTTCTATACGCCGGGCGGCCTGCCGCGCGCCGAGCGTGAACTGGCGGCCACGGTGGCGAGTAAAATCAACGGCTGCATCTACTGCGCGTCGGTACACGCGCGCAAGGCGGCGCAGCTGGCAAAAGATGAGCGAGCGGTGGAGACCCTGCTGGCGGTAACGCCTGGGGAGAATCTCAGCGATGGCCAAGGGCCACGCTGGCAGGCGGAGATTGACGCCGCCGCCGCGCTTTCCGTTACCCCGCCCGCGATAACCCCAGCGCATCTCAGCGCGCTGGAGCAGCAGGGTCTGGATATCGTCGAACAGCTGGACCTGCTGCAATCGACGGCATTCTTCGCCTGGGCTAACCGCCTGATGCTAACCCTTGGCGAACCGTGGCGGGATTAATCAGGCCTGCTCTGCCTGGGTAACGCGATGACGCGTTACCCGCCGCTGGTATCGCGCATACAGCAGCAACGAGCTCATCGCCAGGAACGACAGCGCTGCCGCCGGCAGCGCGACCGAACGCCAACCCGCGCCAAAGGTAATCATCATCCCGCCGCAGTAGGCGCCTATCGCGCTGCCGAGGTTAAACGCTATCTGACCGCCCGCCGCCCCGAGCATTTCGCCGCCTCTGGCATTTTGTAACAGTAATATTTGCAGCGGCGCGGCGAGCGCGAAAAGCCCGGCGCAGCAGATAAACGCCAGCACCAGCGAAGCCAGCGGCTGTATGCCAAAGGCAAAGATGAGCAGTAACACCGCAACAATGACGCCGTTGGTCATCGCCGCAATACGCAGCGGACTGTAACGCCCAGAGATCCTGCCGCTAAAGAGATTACCTAAAACCATCCCCAATCCGACCAGCATCATAATGAACATCATCGCCGACTCGCTAAAGCCGGAGACATTTATCATGAAGGGCTTGATATAGCTAAACCAGGCAAAAACGCCAGCATTGCCGAACATCGTGGCGGCGAAAATAAACCATGGCGCCGGGGATTTAAGGAAATGGAATTGTTCGCTGAGCCGGGTGGTGGATTTGTCATACAGCGTTGGCACCCAGCGCAGTATCGCCAAAAGCACCAGCACATCAAATAGCGCGATGGCCGTGAAGGTATAACGCCAGTTGAACTGATGGCCAAGCCAGGTGCCCGCCGGTACGCCAAGCAGGTTTGCCACCGTCATACCCGCTATCATCCCGGCGACCGCCGCGGTAACCCTGCCCGGCGAGGCGATTTTCGACAAGATAATCGCTCCGACGCCAAAATAAGCGCCGTGAGGAAAACCGGAAATAAAGCGCCCGAGCGCCAGCATGGGATAACTTGAGGAGAAGGTAAACAACGCGTTGCCTGCCACACACAGCGCCACCAGAAACAGCATCACTGATTTCAGCGAAAAACGGCTGGAAAACAACGCCATGACAGGCGCGCCAAACACCACGCCAAAGGCGTACCACGAGATCATGTTGCCGGCCGCGGGGATGGTAATGCCGACATCATGGGCGATTTCCGGCAATACCCCCATGATGCCGAACTCCGCCATTCCGAGGCCAAAGGTCCCCAGCGCTAAGGAAAAAATCGTTTTCTTCATCTATTCGGTCACTTTAATGTGCGTTCACGACGCTAGTGTAACCGATTTCACACTCTGTTTTCTCCCTCTTAAGACCGACGAAAACTTAACTCATCCCCAGGTAAGCATTTCTCACCTCCGGGTTATCCAGCAACTCTGCGCCGCTACCGCTCAGACGTATTTCGCCGTTGACCAGCACATACGCGCGGTTAGCCAGTTTCAGCGCGTGGTGCGCATTTTGTTCCACCAGCAGCAGCGTCATGCCCTGGGCCGTCAACTCGCGCAAAACGCTGAAGATCTGCTTCACCACCAGCGGCGCCAGACCCAGGCTCGGTTCGTCTAATAGCAATAGCTTTGGCCGGCTCATCAGCGCGCGGGCGATTGCCAGCATTTGCTGCTCGCCGCCGGAGAGCGTCATCGCCCGTTGCGCGCGACGCTCTTCCAGCCGTGGAAACAGCTGATACATCCGCGCTTTATCTTCATTCTGATAACGATTACCTATGGGAATAGTGCCCATCAACAGGTTTTCTTCCACCGTCATATCGGCAAAAATACGCCGTCCTTCCGGCGCCTGAGCAATACCATTGGCGGCGATATAGTGCGTCGACTGGCGGCTGATATCATGTCCGCGATAGATAATACTGCCATCGGTAATCCGCGGCTGGCCGAAAATCGACATCAGCAGCGTGGATTTTCCGGCGCCGTTAGCGCCGATTAACGCCACCGTTTCGCCTTCATTAACCATTAGCGATACCGACTTCAGCGCCTGGATTTGCCCGTAATAGACGTTCACCTCGCGAAATTCCAGCAACGGTTGGCTCATCAGGCGATCTCCTGTTCATCGGTACCCAGGTATGCGGCGATAACACTCAGGTTGGCCTGGATCTCGGCCGGAGTGCCATGAGCAATAACATCGCCGTGGTCGAGCACGATCACGCGATCGGAGATTTCCATCACCATGCTCATATCGTGTTCTATCAACAGTACGCTGACGCCATGATGTTCACGCAGAAAACGAATAATCCGGCTCAGGGCACGCGTTTCCGCCGGATTGAGTCCGGCTGCGGGTTCGTCAAGACACAGTATTTCCGGCCCGGTACACATCGCGCGGGCGATCTCCAGCCGCCGCTGCTGACCATAAGAGAGCGTTCCCGCCAGTCGATTGGCGCAATCAACCATCTCCACCACTTCCAGCCAGTAAAAGGCCCGCTCTACTGCGCGGTTCTCCGCCTGGCGATAGCCGCGGGTATTCAGGATCCCGGCGATCAGATGGCGGTTAACCTGCATATGCTGGGCCACCATCAGATTTTCAATCACCGTCATTTCGCGAAACAGGCGGATATTCTGGAAGGTACGCGCCAGCCCGGCGCGGTTGACCAGATGCGCGCCGCCGAACATTTTGTAGTACATCCGCCGTCCCAGACGCGCGGGATGGAAAAAATCATCGGCATGCAGTTTCTGCCCGAGAACCTGAATCACATCGGTCATTCGTTGCCGGGCATTAAGCCGAATGGTGCCGCCGCTGGCGCGGTAAAACCCGGTCAGGCAATTGAACACCGTGGTCTTCCCCGCGCCGTTCGGGCCAATCAGGGCGGTAATCGATCCGCGTTCAACCTCAAGGTTGACATCATTCAGCGCTTTAATCCCGCCAAAATGCATCATCAGATGCTCGACCTGCAATATTGCATCGCTCATGGCGCGACTCCTTTGCGGATTTCCACCCCGGTACGCCCGGTGCGCACCAGCCCGCGCGGTCGCCAGATCATCATCAGGACCATCAGCACGCCAAAGAGCAAAACCCGGTATTCGTCAAAGCCGCGCAGTAACTCCGGCGTGACCGTCAGCACGAAAGCCGCCAGCACCACACCCAATGTCGAGCCCATGCCGCCTAATACCACGATGGCGAGAATCAGCGCCGATTCGAAAAAAGTGAACGACGTCGGGTTGACGAACCCCTGATAAGTCGCGAAAAAGACCCCGGCGATGCCGGCTGTCGACGCGCCAAGCATAAACGCGGACAGCTTAACTAGCACGTGATTCAGCCCCATCGCCCGGCAGGCGATTTCATCTTCCCGCAGCGCCTCCCAGGCCCGGCCAATCGGCATTCTGGTCAGGCGGTGTTTTATCAGCAGCACCATCAGTACCACGATAAATAACACGGCATAGATAAAAATAAATTTAAGGTTGGGGTTGTAGGCGATATGCAGAAATTCATGAATCGGGGTGCCGCCCTCTTTGGCTCGCCGGGCAAACTCGAGGCCGAAAAGCGTTGGCGACGGCACCGAAACGCCGTTGGGGCCGCCGGTGAAACTTACCCAGTTGTTGAGCACCAGACGGATGATCTCGCCGAATCCGAGGGTAACAATAGCCAGGTAGTCGCCATGCATTCGTAATACCGGAAAACCCAATAATGCTCCTGCCAGCGCCGCCATCACCGCCCCCAGCGGCAGCATTGCCCAGAAACCTAAGCCAAGGTATTGATAGCCAAGCGCCAGGCCATAGGCGCCAATGGCGTAAAAGGCGACGTACCCCAAATCAAGTAACCCCGCGAGACCCACCACGATGTTTAATCCCAGCCCCAGCAGGACGTAGATAAGCCCGAGGATCGCCACGGTAAGCAGATACTTACTGGCCATTAACGGGAAAGCGATAGCCGCAATCACCAGCAGCGGCAGAACAAAACGCAGCCGACTACGATAGCCGGGGGGACGGACAAATACCCCCTGATCGTTGCCTTCAAAACGTCCGATAAACCGCTTCCCGCCGCGGGTTTGCAAAAGCAGGCTGAGCAACAGCCGCCCCGCCATCACCACCGCCACCAGCACGAAGACGCGCTGCGGGGAAAGCGTAAAACTGTACCCCTTCAGCACGATCCCCACGATCGGGCCAAAGACTATCAGCGCGCATAAACCGGCCAATACGCTATCGATAACGCTTCGTTTGACGTCGATGCCGTCTAAACGGGAAATATCGGTCATATGTCCCCCTTAGACCTTGGCCACCACAGGACGGCCCAGAAGCCCCTGCGGACGGAAAATCAGGATAGCCACCAGCAATGCGAACGAGAAGACATCCTTATAATCCGAGTTCACTAACCCGGCGAACTGCGCCTCGGCGACGCCCAACAGCAGGCCGCCAAGCATCGCCCCCGGCAGCGAACCTATCCCACCCAGTACCGCTGCGGTGAAGGCCTTAATGCCGATAATGAAGCCGATATAAAAATCAAACGTGCCGTAATTCATGGTCACCAGCACCCCGGCGAGGCCCGCCATGGCGGCGCCAATCATAAACACCAGCGAGATCACCCGATCGGTGTTAATGCCGAGAATGGCCGCCATTCGCCGATCCTGCTGGGTCGCGCGGCAAACCCGACCTAACTGCGTGTGGTTGATTATCCAGCTCAGCACCACCATGCCGATAAAGGCGGCGAGCAGGATGAAGATTTTGGTCCAGGTGATTTGCACCACGCCATCTCCTACCGTAAGCCGCAGTACGCCGTGCATCAACGTCGGGATCCCCTGTTGATTTGGGCCCTGACTCAGTTGGACGTAGTTTTGTAAAATCAGCGACATGCCAATAGCCGAAATCAGCGGCGCCAGACGCGTTGAGTTACGTAGCGGCCGATAAGCAATGCGTTCGATGGCCCAGCCGTACACCCCGGTGACGATAATCGTAAACACCAGCGTGCCGAAAATAAGCAGCGGGAAAGAGTGAATACCGAAGTAGGCCAGCAGCGCCAGCCCGATAGCGCACAGGTAGGCTGAGACCATATATACCTCGCCGTGGGCGAAGTTAATCATACCGATGATGCCATAAACCATGGTGTAGCCAATGGCGATAAGCCCATATACCGCGCCAAGTGTTAAGCCATTGATCAGTTGTTGCAGAAAGAATGCCGCCATAGGAACCATCCTGCCAGTCAAGGTGCAGCAGACGCAGAGGCCTTAACGTCTGCTGCTTACGGTGGTACGACGCCCCTCTGATGAGGGCGTTATGCGCACTACAATCCCGGGTTACAGCTGATGATATTTGCCTTTATCATCCCATTGATAAACCACGTAATCCGATACTTTCAGGTCGCCTTTGCCATCCCAGTCCTTTTTCCCCATCACGGTATCGACGCTGTGGTTTTTCAGCCATTCGCTGGCTTTGGCATTATCGGTACCGGCGGCGTTATAGGCGGCGGCGATAGCCTGAATGGAAGCATAGGCGTAAAGGGTATAGCCCTCCGGTTCAAAACCGCTGGCGCGGAATTTGTCGATCACCGCTTTACCTTCTGGAATGGTGCGCGGATCCTTACCGAAGGTCATTAACACACCATTAGTAAACTGCGGCCCGCCCGCGGCGGTAACCAACTCTTCGGTCACCACGCAGTCGCCGGAGAAGAACTTAGCCTGGACGCCCTGCTCGCGCATCTGGCGCACCAGCGGGCCGGCTTCCGGATGACAGCCGCCAAAATAAACCACATCCGGTTTCAGGGCGCCGATTTTGGTTACCAGGGCATTGAAATCTTTTTCCCCACGGGATAAGCCTTCATACAACACCTCTTTCGTCCCGCGTTTCGCGAGCGCCGCGCGCGTCGCATCGGCTAAGCCCTGACCGTAGGTATCTTTATCGTGAATGACGGCGATCTTCTTCGCCTTCAGCACATCCAGCATGTAGTTGGCGGCAATCACCCCTTGCTGGTCATCGCGCCCGCACATGCGGAACATATCTTTCATTCCGCGTTCGGTGATCTGCGGATTGGTGGAGCCCGGCGTGATGGTCAGGATCCCGGCTTCGTCATAGACCTCGGAGGCGGGCATCGTCGAGGAAGAGCAGAAATGGCCCACCACCGCCGAGACGCCGGAATCATCAACCAGGCGGTTAGCCACCGCCACTGCCTGCTTGGGTTCACAGGCATCATCGCCCTGCACCAGCACAATTTTTTCGCCTTTAATTCCCCCGGCGGCATTAATATCCGCCGCCGCCTGCGATGCCCCTTTCCAGTATTGGGCGCCATAGGTCGCATTCGGCCCGGTAAATGGGCCGGCCACGCCAATCTTCACATCCGCCTGTGCATAAAATGCCGCGCTCAAACAACCTGCTATTGCAAAATGCAGAGTCAACTTTTTAAGTTTTAAAGACATTCGGATAGTCCTCAGCGATATCGAACAGACGCCATAAACTGGCGCAGTAAAAACCACTTACAGCGTAACGTGCCAATGCTGGAATAAGCCGTAGCGGCTTCGGTAGATAAAGCAAAAAACCCGCCAGGAAGAGAGGTATCGCCAGATCGATTACTAATAGTCGCGTAGCGTGACCGCAATCGGTACCACCCCGGCGATGCGCCAGTCTTTACAGGTCAGGAGGTCTGTTGCCGTCACGTGGCCTGCCGGGAACGCTGGTGTCCATACCGACAGTGAGCTAAACATAGAACGTCTTTAGCAACCTTGCGCACCGGGCTGGTGCAAAAGTGCGGAGATGATCAAAACTAGTGAAAATTTTGCTGCATTAATGTGAAATTAATAACGAGGGCATGGGGAATGCTCGGCAATACAGGCAACTACCATAAAGAATTACCGAGGAGTAGCAACTTTATGCTGCCAGATGGCGTTTGCGCTTTGAAACATTAACTTCTTTTACGTATTATCTTAAGCCTTGTTTTTTTACCTGCCGCCGTGGCGGGTTTTGCCTCATGGATGAAAATCATGACTTTAAAAAAATTAATTATTATTGCCTTCAGCGCGCTTTCTATTAACGCCTGCGCCTTCGCGGCGGGGAGTCTCGCCGACCAGTTACACTATACGCCGCCGGAACCGGCAGACCTTGCCGCTAATCCACCTACAGAATCGCCTGAATCGAAAACGGAACAACCAACATTAACGATGACCCCCGACGTTAACGCCTACACCTATTACAACGAAAAGGTGAACCCCGTTACCAATGATATTGACCGTATTGAACAAGGCGGCGTCGTCGAATTCTGATTTATACCGGCGCATTGTTCGCGCCGATAAACGTTGACCATGGAGTATTCGCCATGATGAAGGATTATCTGATCATCGCCTGGATTACTATTGTCGCCTGCTGGCCCATTACGTTACCGGTGTTAGCCGTGGTCGCGGGAATACTTTTCTATTCCCGCCATCGCGTGGCGGGTGTTGTGGTATCCGGGCTGTTTATCCTCGAAGCCGTGGCGGCATGGCAATTTGAGCGCTATATGTAACCACGGTCTCATATTAATTGAGCGGCCCGTGGTTAATCTGGCTGAGTGGTAAATTGACGTCGAAAATCTTGTAGAACATCTCCTGCACGCCAAATTGCCGCAGGCGTGCGGCGTGTTTTTTCGCATAAGCCTGCGCGCTCTGTTCATCTTCGAACAGATATATGCCGCCGGCTTCCTGCGTGGCGCTATTCTCAGTCCAGATCTTCCAGATAAAACCGGGCTCCTGGTTAATAGATTGCGCGAGTTCGGCTAATTGCGTCGACATTTCATCGCCAAACGGTCCGCTAAAAGCAAAGTGCACTTGCAGAAGTTTATTCGACATACTCTCTCCCTGAATGATTTTAGTAAATTGACGAGACTATCCTACCCGATTCCTCATTAATCAACAGTGAGTTGATGCGCTTAATGGCTATCTTGCGCCCTCCACTGGATGAGAAGTTTTCCGCCGCTTTGCCTGGCTCTGATTACACTTTAAACAGCGACCTGCCTTTCAGGCCACCACGCATGAGGACAGCCATGGGAAACAAGAAGAAAGCCGTTGCGCCCGTCATAGCCGCCAAAACGGAGCCGTTAAGCGAGAAAGAATATCAGCAGGCATTGCGTAAACTGCACGTCGAGTTGGTCAAGCTACAGCGGTGGGTCGTGCATAAAGGGCTTAAGGTATGCATCGTCTTCGAGGGTCGCGATGGCGCCGGCAAAGGCGGCACCATCAAAGCGATAACCGAACGCGTCAGCCCGCGGGTTTTCCGCGTCGTCGCCCTGCCCGCGCCAACCGAGCGCGAACGCAGCCAGCTCTATTTTCAACGTTATATCAAACATCTTCCCGCCGCCGGCGAGATAGTGATTTTCGATCGCAGCTGGTACAACCGGGCCGGCGTTGAGCGGGTGATGGGATTTTGTACCGAGGAGGAGGTGCAAAAATTCCTCGACGGCGCGCCAATGGTGGAGAGAGGGATGGTTGATTCCGGCATTATTTTACTGAAATACTGGCTGGAGGTGACGCCGCAGGAGCAAGAACGGCGCCTGCGCGACCGTATCGATGATGGGCGCAAAATCTGGAAGCTATCGCCGATGGATATAAAATCCTTCAACCGCTGGGATGACTACACCACAGCGCGCGATGCGATGTTTGCCGCCACCGATACCGCCTGGGCGCCGTGGTTTGTCGCCCGTTCGGAAGATAAAAAACGCGTACGCCTGAATATTATTACCCATTTGCTTTCGCAGATCCCCTACGAGTCTCTGCCAACGGAACACATTACCTTACCGAAACGCAAAATTGGCAAAGTGAAACCGACCCATTTTCCTTTCCGGTTTATTCCTGAGAAATTTTGAATGAATAGCTTTATCACCTTTGCGCAGTATTACCCCTGCGCAAAGGATTATTACAATAAACGTTAATATTTCATCTGTTGCGTTGCGCTGGAATCCGCCTCGCAAAATAAATATTAAAATTACTGCTGAGGTTTATTTTTAAGTGAGTAAAGAGAATAATCACTGAACCACCAGCAAGGAGCCTACGATGAAAAGTAATACGCTACGTAAAAGATGTACTGACGTGCCAACCCGGAAGGAGTCAGCGCAGGCAGGAAAGGATTTACGAGAAGCCGATAAGCAGCGACAGCATAAGGAATTCATCGCCGCAATGAATGAATTTATTGCAAAAACAGGTACTCTCACAGATGATGAATTTTTCAGGGTACTATGATGCTTGAACAATTCAATGTCTATCGAAATTGTTCTGCGCAAACAAATAACACCCTGCCGTATTATATGATAGTGCAGAATGATTACTATGCTGACCTGGCCACTAGAGTCATTATTCCTTTAATGCGGGCGCGACAGTTACCTCGTTGACATCAGCATGTCGCCCCAAGGATAAATATAGAGTTTGACAGCTTTTTACTTTGTACGCCGATGATCAGTAATTTAAATAATAAACGAATCCAGCCACAGGATTTCGTATGTATCTGAGTTGTGCGCGTCAGGGGGTGATTGATTCAATCGATACACTTATCACTAACTGCTGAATGCCGGGAGCCCGCCCCAATATCTTCGGAGCGGGTTTCCCCCGTAAAGGCTTACTTCATTCCCTCACGGCTCTCTTTTTGCGCTTCCAGGCGTTCGACATCGCGATACCAGCGCGGGTGATGTTTCTTCGCCCAACGGCGGCTCACCTTGCCTTCGATCATGCCCTTAATCGACCCTTTGACCCAGAATGCCATATACATATGGATGAGGATCGCGTGGATCAGGATAATCGCCGAAGTGGCGTGTATCAGCAGGCTGTAACGAATAACCGGTATCGGGAAATATTCCGCAAAATATGGGCGCCAGATAATCACCCCGGTCACCAGCAGCACAAAAATCATGCTCATAATGGTCCAGAACATCATCTTCTGCCCGGCGTTATATTTACCGACGCGCGCGACCTTATGTTCATTGCCTTTTAGAACCTCCACGATGCCTTTCAGCCAGGGGATATCCTGTTTATCAGGGATATTGTGGTGGACAAAACGCACAAACATAAACATCAGCGCGACAAAAATCAGCACCCCGAAAAACGGGTGCAGGATACGCCCCATCTGCGGTGTGCCGAAGGTTTCCGTCAACCATTGTAGGGTCGGGAAGAAAAACGAAATCCCCGACAGCGCCACCAGGAAGAAACAGATAACCACCGTCCAGTGACAGGCGCGGTCGATAAATTTGGTGCGCACTATCATTTTCGATTTATTCATCATGCTCCTCCTCATCGTCATCAACTTCCTTGTTCGGCCCGATACCGATGTAGTGGTAAATCAGCCCGGCAAAGGTGGCAATAAAGCCCGCCGCCGACAGCGGTTTCAGCGCCCCCTTCCACAGATTGATACTGGTATCGATCTGCGGCGCTTTCGGCAGCTTGTGATACAGCTCCGGCTGGTCGGCATGATGCAGTACGTACATCACGTGGGTGCCGCCTACGCCCTGCGGGTTGTAGATCCCGGCGTTGGCATAACCGCGTTTTTTAAGCTTATCCACCCGCTCCTGCGCCACTTCCAGCATCTCTTTTTTCGTGCCGAAGTGGATTGCGCCGGTAGGACAGGTTTTCACGCAGGCCGGTTCCTGACCGACGCTGACCCTATCCACACACAGCGTGCATTTATAAACCCGGTTATCCTCTTTATTGAGGCGCGGAATATTAAACGGACACCCGGCAATGCAGTAGCCGCAACCAATGCAGTTTTCCTGCTGGAAATCGACGATGCCGTTGGCATACTGAATAATCGCCCCGGCGGACGGGCAGGCTTTCAGGCAGCCTGGCTCTTCGCAGTGCATACAGCCATCTTTGCGGATAAGCCATTCCAGCTTGCCGTTCTGTTCGGTCTCGCTAAAGCGCATTACCGTCCAGGATTTAGCGCTGAGATCCGCCGGGTTGTCGTACACGCCGACGCAGTGCCCCACTTCATCGCGAATGTCATTCCACTCGGAACAGGCCACCTGGCAGGCTTTACAACCCACGCAGGAGGAGACATCGATAAGCTTGGCGACTTCCGCCTTATAGTCCCGCGCGCGTGGCGCGGGAGTTATCGGGTTGGTCGCGGAGCGTTTAATAATGTCTTGTGTTTCCATCGCCATTTAATCGCTCCTTACGCTTTCTCAATGTTGACCAGAAACGCCTTATACTCCGGCGTTTGCGAGTTGGAATCGCCGACGTTAGGCGTCAGGGTGTTGGCGATGTAGCCTTTACGCGCCACACCTTCAAAGCCCCAGTGCAGCGGGATACCGACGGTTTCTACCTGCTGGCCGTTGACGTTCAGCGTGCGCAGTCGACGGGTCACTACGGCAACCGCGCGAATAAAGCCACGCTTGCTGCTGACTTTCACCCAGTCACCATTAGCGATACCTTTGCTTTTCGCCAGCCCTTCGCTGATTTCGACAAACTGTTCCGGCTGCGCAATCGCATTGAGCAGCGCGTGCTTGGTCCAGGTATGGAAGTGTTCGGTCAGACGATAGGTAGTACCGACATACGGGAACTTATCCTTCTTACCTAAGCGAATGGCGTCATCTTCGTATAAACGCACCACCGGGCTGGAGACCACATTGGGGTGCAGCGGGTTGGTGCCAAGCGGCGTTTCCATCGGCTCGTAGTGTTCCGGGAACGGCCCTTCCGCCAGTTTATCGAGCGCAAACAGGCGCCCAAGCCCCTCTTGCTGCATGATAAACGGCCCGGTGCTGCTCCCCGGCGGCGCGGTATTGAAGTCCGGAATATCATTACCGACCCACTTACTGCCGTTCCACTGGATCAGCATCCGCTTCGCATCCCACGGCTTGCCATTAATGTCGGCTGAAGCGCGGTTATACAGCACGCGGCGATTGAGCGGCCAGGCCCAGGCCCATCCCAGTGTATTACCAAGCCCCGAAGGATCGGCGTTATCGCGATTCGCCATCTGGTTACCCTGCTCGGTCCAGCAGCCGGTGTAGATCCAGCAGGACGACGCGGTGCTGCCGTCATCGCGCAGCAGCGCGAAGCTATTCAGCAACTCTCCTTTTTTCGCCAGCAGCACCCCATTACCATCGTAGAGATCCGCCAGCGCATAGCCGTTGTTCTCTTTTGCTACTTCTTCCGATTCCGGATGATCTGGCTGCTTATAGCTCCAGCTCATGTTCAGCAGCGGTTCCGCGCCCTTACCGCCTTCGCGACGGTACAGCTCACGTAGACGGTGATAGATCCCGGCAAGAATTTCGCCATCGTTGCGCGCTTCGCCCGGCGCGTCCTGGCCTTTCCAGTGCCACTGCAGCCAGCGCCCGGAGTTGGCGATCGAGCCATCCTCTTCGGCAAAGCAGGTCGACGGCAGACGGAAGACTTCGGTCTGAATCGCGGTCGGGTCGACATCATTAGACTCGCCGTGGTTCTGCCAGAAGGTGGAGGTTTCGGTCACCAGAGGGTCGATAACCACCATATATTTCAGCTTACTGAGGCTACGCACCACTTTGTTTTTGTCCGGGAAGGATGCTACCGGATTGAAACCCTGGCAGATATAGCCGGTGACGTTGCCGTTATCCATCATATTGAAGTACTTGATAACGTCGTAGGCCTGATCCCATTTCGGCAACCAGTTGAAGCCCCAGTCATTCTCTTTCTGCGCCGCATCGCCGTAGAACGATTTCATCAGGCTGACGAAGAATTTCGGGTAGTTGCTCCAGTAGTTCACCTGGTCGGCCAGCGTCGCTTTTGGCGTGTTGGCGCTAAGATAACTTTGCAGATCGCTCTGTTTATCTGACGGCAGCGTCAAATAACCCGGCAGACTGGTCGACAACAGGCCCAAATCGGTCAGACCCTGAATATTGGAGTGTCCGCGCAGGGCGTTGACGCCGCCGCCTGCCATACCCATGTTGCCGAGCAGCAGCTGGATCATCGCCATGGTGCGGATGTTCTGCGCGCCGACGGTGTGCTGCGTCCAGCCCAGCGCATACAGGAAGGTGGTGGTGCGATCAGCGACGCTGGTTGAAGCCAGCACCTCGCACACTTTGAGGAAGTCTTCTTTCGGCGTACCGCAGATGTTTTCGACCACTTCCGGCGTGTAGCGGGAAACGTGCTGCTTGAGCAGATTCCACACGCAGCGCGGATGGCTGAGCGTTTCATCGCGTTTCGCGTAGCCATTTTCATCGAACTGGTAGTTCCAGGACGATTTATCATACTGGCGCTTTTCCGCATCGTAGCCGCTGAACAGGCCATCTTCGAAGGTAAAATCATCCCGCACCAGCAGGCTGGCGTTGGTGTAATGCTTAACGTACTCGGCATTGATCTTATTATTTTCGATCAGGTACAGCAGCACGCCCGACAGGAACGTAATGTCGGTACCGGAACGAATCGGCGCATAGATATCGGCCACCGACGCGGTACGCGTAAAGCGTGGGTCGACGACGATAAGCGTGGCATCGTTATTGTTCTTCGCTTCCATCGCCCAGCGGAATCCCACCGGATGCGCTTCCGCGGCGTTGCCGCCCATCACCATCACGACGTTAGCGTTTTTGATATCAACCCAGTGGTTGGTCATCGCACCGCGACCAAATGTTGGAGCAAGACTTGCTACCGTTGGTCCGTGTCAGACGCGCGCCTGGTTGTCTACCGCCAGCATGCCGAGTGAGCGCACAAATTTTTGCGTCAGCATGCCGGTCTCATTACTCGCCGCCGAGGCGCACAGCATCCCGGTGGAAAGCCAGCGGTTAACCGTCACGCCCTGCTCGTTCTTTTCAATAAAGTTGGCGTCGCGGTCGGCCTTCATCAATTTGGCGATGCGGTTAAAAGCTTCATCCCAGGAGATGCGCTGCCATTTATCCGAGCCCGGAGCACGGTATTGCGGATACCGCAGGCGGTTTTCGCTGTGGACGTAGTCCAGCAGACCGGCGCCTTTCGGGCAAAGGGCGCCGCGGCTTACCGGATGATCCGGATCCCCTTCGATATGATAAATCGCTTCTTTGGCGTTTTTCGCGCCGTCGCCCAGGCTATACATTAATAGCCCGCAGCCCACGGAGCAGTAAGTGCAGGTGTTGCGGATCTCTTTTGCGCGCAGCAATTTGAAATTGCGTGCCTGAGCCAGCGCCATTTTCGGGGCAAAGCCCAGTGCAGCAGCTGTTGTTCCGGCCATACCGCCTGCGCAGATTTTAAAAAACTTTCTGCGGCTGACGTCCATTGATTCCTCCATGCAGGATGTTTGTTCATCGCGCGGAGGAAACTAACAGCAATATCCCTTTTTTTATTGCGTCAAATCAAGGTCGCCAACGCTCGCCCCCTTAAGAGTCAGCGGCGACGAGTTTGACTAACCCCAAAGAGTTATGCGAAGCGGAAAAGATCGACCGCCGGGAGGCAAAAGATGTTATAAATTCCGGCTGCATTTGAGTCATTATCGGGTTAAACATGGAAAAAAAGAGAGCGACGTCAATCGGCTTCGCCGCCATTATCTTATGGAGCACGATGGTCGGTTTGATCCGCGGCGTTAGCGAAGGGCTTGGCCCTGTCGGCGGCGCGGCGATGATTTATAGCCTGAGCGGCCTGCTGCTCATTTTCACCGTCGGCTTTCCCAACCTGCGCCAAATCCCGCGCCGCTATCTGTTGGCCGGCAGCGTGCTGTTTGTCAGCTACGAGATCTGCCTCGCCCTGTCGCTGGGTTTCGCCGCCACCCGCCAGCAGGCTATCGAAGTGGGGATGGTCAATTATCTGTGGCCCAGCCTGACCATTTTGTTCGCCATTCTTTTTAACGGTCAGAAAAGTAGCTGGCTGGTGATCCCCGGCTTATTGCTGGCGCTGTTCGGCGTGAGCTGGGTGCTCGGCGGCGAGCATGGACTCAACCTTGATGAAATTATCAATAACGTCATCTCCAGCCCGCTAAGCTACTTTCTGGCATTTATCGGCGCGTTTATCTGGGCGGCCTACTGCACGGTGACCGCGAAATATGCCAAAGGCAAAAATGGCATTACCCTCTTCGTCTTATTAACGGCGCTCACCCTGTGGCTGAAATTTTTTGCCAGCGCGCAGCCGCCGATGCTGTTCAGTTGGCCGGTAGTCATTAAGCTGATTACGGTCTCCGTGGCGCTGGGGCTAGCCTACGCGGCATGGAACGTTGGCATCCTGCACGGCAACGTCAGCCTGCTGGCGGCGGCGTCGTACTTCACGCCTGTACTCTCTTCCGCGCTGGCGGCGGTGCTGCTCAGCGCCGCGCTCTCATGGTCATTCTGGCAGGGAGCCGGGATGGTGTGTCTCGGCTCCCTGCTCTGCTGGTATGCCACTCGCCGCTAGCCGAGATCGCCGCCCGCCACCGGTATCGTTACGCCGGTGATATAGCTGGCCTCATCGCTGGCGAGAAACAGGATCGCATTCGCCTGTTCCGCCAGCGTGCCGTAACGGTGCATCAGGCTGCTCGCCACCGTCTGATCGACAACCTGCTGATACCACGCCTTTTCCTGCTCGCTCGGCAGCTCTTCGTTGCGCGGCGTCAGGCGCGGCGGCGCCTCCGTACCGCCCGGCGCGACGGCGTTAATCCGAATGCCGCTGCCGCTGTACTCCATGGCAATCGAGCGGGTCAGCGCATTCACGCCTCCCTTCGCCGCCGAATAAGGCACCCGGTTCACCCCTGCCGTCGCCACCGACGAGATATTGACGATGCTGCCTTTCCCCTGCTTCAGCATCCAGGGGAGCGCCGCGCGGCAGCCCCACAAGGTAGGGAACAGCGAGCGGCGGATCTCTTTCTCAATTTGTTCTGGCTGATACTCGGCGAAAGGTCGCGCCCAGATGGTGCCGCCGATGTTGTTGATGAGCACGTCGAGGCGGCCAAAATGCGCGACCCCGGCGGCAAACGCCTGTTCAGTACTCTGCCACTGCTCAAGGTCAGCCTCCAGCGCCAGTACCTGACTTCCGGCCTGGGCTAAAACGGCAGCCAGTTCGTGTACGTAAGGCGAGCGGTCAATCAGCAACAGGGCGGCGCCTTCAGTTGCCGCCTGCTCCGCGGTCTGCCTGCCAATCCCCTGCGCCGCGCCGGTGATAGCGACGACTTTATCGGTAAAACGCATTATGCCTCCTTATGCCGCCGCGCTCTGGCTGGCGATAAATTTCTCATACCAGAACCCTGCCGGGGAAATTCCCCTTTCGCGCAGTGCCGTGGCGACCGCATTCACCATCGGCGGCGGTCCGCAAAGATAGATGTCAACGTCGCCGTTATTCAGCATCGCGTCATCGAGATGTTCAGTCACAAAGCCGCGCTGCGGGCAGGAACTGCTTTCATCCGCCACCACCGGCAGCCATCGATACCCCGTAAGCTGTTGAGCAAAGGTGTCCAGCGCATCGGTTTTCACCAGATCGCCGTCACGGGTCACCCCGTACAGTAGCGTTACCGGACGCTGACTACCCTGTGTCTGCAGGGTGTGTAACATAGACAGCAGCGGCGCCAGCCCGGTACCGCCCGCCAGCATGAGCAGCGGGCGTTCGCCGCTGCGCAAATAGAAGCTGCCCATGGGGCCGCTGAGGGTCAGGCGATCGCCGGGCCGCGCCTGCTGGGTTAACCACTGGCTCATCATGCCGCCAGGCACGTTACGAATCAGAAAACGCCCTTCGAGAGAACCCGGCAGCGAGATGAATGAATAGGCGCGCACATGAGTCGTGCCCGGCACCTGAATATTGATATATTGCCCCGGCAGAAAAGCCAGCGGCTCATCCAGCGCGATCACCAGTTCGATGGCGGTATCGGACAGTAAATTCACCTGTCGCACCTGCGCCCCGGTGTTGGTCAGCGCGGTTTTACACTGCGCGGCGGCCACCGGCACATCGATCACACAATCGCTGGTCGGGACCATCTGGCAGGTCAGCACCTGGCGAGCCTGCGCCTCGTCGTCGCTTAACGCCTCGTCGAGATAATCTTCACCCAGATCGTATTCACCGCTGGCGCAGTGGCATTTGCAGGTGCCGCAAACGCCGTCCGAACAGTCCATCGGCAGGTTAACCTTCTGACGATAGGCCGCATCCAGCACCTTCTCCCCGGCATGGCATTGAATAAAGCGGGTAATGCCGTCCTCAAAATTAAGAGCAATATTAAAAGTCATAAGCGCCTCTTAAATGTGGTAAACGTCGATAACCTGACGGATATAGTCGTTATTCAGGCGTACCGTTTTACGAACGATCTGCGGCCTGCCGTCCTGCTCAATTAGCGTGCAGCAGGTAGAGCCAAAATAGGCATCCGTGTGTTGATAGCGATGGCTCCACGTAACCCAGTTGTAGCGCACCGCAAGCCCCTCCTCGCTTTCGCCCATCAGCTCGACATTGCTGATAATGTGCGTGGTGCGCGGTTCCGGCGTGCTGGCGCCGGAACGCTCGGTTTTAATGCGATAGACGCGATCTTCCAGTCCTTCCCGGTTGGGATAGTAGATAAGGGAAATCTCTTTTTGCGGGTCGCGTGTCAGCTGATCATCGTCGCCCCATGCCGGCATCCAGTAGACCACCTGCGGGCTGTAACAGCTCAGCCACTCATCCCACTGACGGTCATCTAACAGACGGGCTTCGTAATAGAGAAACTGGCGAACTTGTTCGAGATTCAACATCAGGCCACCTCCACGCGCTGGGTAATGGACTGGTCGTAACGCTGTTGTTCCTGTTCCAGCGCCGCCAGCATGACCGTTTGCCAATGGTGATGATGGGCGATATACAGCGCTTCATCTTCCGATTTCACCCCGCTTAGCCGCGGCGTAAAGCCCGCATGCCTGGCGTGTTCATCCGGGCCGTCGACCCAACGTAGCGCGCCGCGGCTGAGGTCGCTCCATGCCAGATTTTCGCCAAGATAGCCGCGCTGACAGGCGCTGAACTCTTCCAGATCGTCCGGCGTCCCCATCCCGCTGACGTTAAAGAAATCTTCGTACTGGCGGATCCGTAGCGCCCGCGCCTGGTCGGCTTCGCCTTTAGGCGCAAAGCACCAAATGGTGACTTCGGTTTTATCGACCGCAATCGGGCGGATCACGCGGATCTGGGTAGAAAACTGATCCATCAGATAGACGTTGGGGTACAGGCACAGGTTGCGGGTTTCATTGACCATCTGGTCGGCGCGTAGTTCGCCGAATTCCGCCTGCAGACGCTCGCGGTGGGCATAGACCGGGCGCACTTCCGGGTTCAGCGCCCGGGTCCACAGCAACATGTGGCCATTGTCAAAACCGTAGCCGCCGCCGACGCTCTTTGACCAACCGTTGGCGTCAACCGCATGCGTCCCTTCCGCTTCATAGTTGCGGCGTGACATGGTTGAGGCATAGTTCCAGTGCACCACGCTGACGTGATAACCATCGGCGCCGTTCTCTGCGCCCAGCTTCCAGTTGCCTTCGTAAACGTAGCTCGACGAGCCCTTCAGCACTTCCAGCCCTTCCGGCGCCTGATCGACGATCAGATCGATGATTTTGCTGGTTTCGCCGAGATACGCCTCCAGCGGCTGCACGTCGGCATTGAGGCTACCGAATAAGAAACCGCGGTAAGACTGAAAACGCGGCAGTTTTTGCAGATCGTGAGACCCTTCATGTTTGAAGGTGTCAGGATAGGCGCCGGTGCTCTCATCTTTGGCTTTTAATAATTTGCCGTTATTGCTGAAGGTCCAGCCGTGGAACGGACAGGTAAACGAATTTTTATTCCCGGTTTTGCGTCGGCATAACATGGCGCCGCGGTGGGCGCAGCTATTAATTAATGCATGCAATTCATTCTTTTTATCACGGGTAATAATAACCGGCTGCCGTCCCAGCGTCAGGGTATAATAATCTCCCGGCTCGGCAATCTGGCTTTCATGGGCAAGAAAAACCCAATTTCCTTCGAAGATATGTTTCATTTCAAAATCAAACAACTGCTGGTCGGTAAATATAGAGCGGTGGCAACGGTAAATATGATTTTCACGGTCGACAATTAACGCGTTGTTAATTTTGTCTTTAAGCGCTGATAGCGTTTTTTGCATGAGTTAACTCCTCCTGCAGGATTCAGGATTAAAGATATTTGGCGAATGTGGTGACTATCGGGTGTAGAGCGCGGCCCGGGCCAGCAGCGTGACCGGGGCCGCTAAAGCAGATTACTCTTTGGCGCGCAGACGGGCGCCGCGATGCTCTTCGTCGGGGCTCAGCGCTTTACAGAGGGTGAAATCAAAGCGCACTTCGGTATGCTCGCCGTCCAGTTCACGCTGTGCAATCGTCTCGCGGTCGCTCACTTTCACCGGGTCGGCAATCAGACCATCGCGGGTGGCAAAGGCAAAATCATCCCACAGGTATTTGTCGCCGCTGAGGTTGATCTGGCTGGTCAGATGTTTATGGCCCGGCGCGGAGACGAAGAAGTGAATGTGCGCCGGACGGTTACCGTGGCGGCCTAACTGGTCCAGCAACTTCTGAGTTGGACCATCCGGCGGGCAGCCGTAGCCGGATGGCATGATACTGCGCACGCTATAGCGGCCATCGGCGCCGGTGCGAATACGACGACGCAGGTTGTAGTCGCTCTGGCTTTGATCGAAGAACGAGTAATTACCCAGGGTATTGGCGTGCCAGATATCAACGATGGCGTTAGCAATCGGCTGGCCCTGATTATCTTTAACCTGACCGTGCAGCCACATCACTTCGCCGGCATCGGTGCCATCATCCATGCGGGCATGGCTGTCGGCCAGCGGGGCATTGGCTACATACAGCGGCCCTTCGATGGTGCGCGGGGTACCGGTTTCACGATGCGCCGCCGCGTCGATAGCGTCCTGACGCAGGTCGAGGAAGTGCTCAAGACCAAGACCCGCCGCCAGCAGCGCCGCTTCCTGGCGCCCACCCAGCTCATGCAAATAGTTTACCGCGTGCCAGAACTCTTCTTCTGTGACGTTATAGTCATCGATCAGCGTGCAGATATTTTCCAGTAAACGGTGGACAATGGCTTTAAAGCGTTCATTACCGCCAGGGACATTTAAACCCGCGCCTTCACGTAATAATTTCTGCACGGCTTCTTGTTGTACGAAAGCATTACTCATAATTATTCTCTCTTATCATTGTAGGATATTTGCCGGGTGCCTCCGGCATGAGGTCGACGTTATTATTATTAGCTATCGTCTTCACGAATCGACGAGGGATGACGGCACAGCGCCTCTACGCGAATATCCATAAATGGATACAGCGGCAATCCCATTAAAATTTGATGCAGCTCTTCGGCATCTTTTACATCGAAAATGCTGACATTGGCGTAAAGACCGGCGACGCGCCAGATATGTCGCCATTTGCCTTCACGTTGTAATTGTTGCGAATAAGCTTTTTCGCGTTGTTTAATTTCATCCGCTTCGGCGGCAGGAAAACCGATCGGAATATTAACGGTCATATCAACTTTAAATAGCATTATTTTCTCCTGTTATGCTTTACGGGAATAGAAGCGCAGCTTGTCTTCATCCAGCTCCACCCCGAGCCCTGGCGTTTGCGGCAACACCACCTGACCGTCGGCAAAGGTCAGCGGAACGCTGACAATATCGTCTTTGAGTAGCAGCGGGCCGAACATCTCGGTTCCCCACTGCAGCGGCAATGTCGACCAGGCATGCAGAGAAGCAACGGTACCCACGGTCCCTTCCAGCATCGTGCCGCCATACAGGCCAACCCCCGCCGCCTGCGCGACGCGGGCCAGCGCCAGCACGCTATTCGGCCCGCCCGCTTTGGCGATCTTCAGCGCGTAAGCGCCGGTAAAGCCCTGCTGCGCCAGTTGATAACCATCGTATGCGGTCGCGACCGCTTCATCCGCCAGAATCGCGGTCTCGATTTGCTGGCTCAGGCGCACCAGCGCTGCATTGTCCTGCGCGCTCACCGGCTGTTCGATGAGATCGACCCCCATCGCCGCCAGCTCGCGGCAGCCTTTCGCGCCAGTGGCGGCATCCCAGGCCTGGTTAACGTCAACGCGAATGCTGGCGCGATCGCCTAAAGCTTCGACAATGGCGCGGGTATGGCGGAGATCGGTGGCTAATTCCCGCGCGCCAATTTTCAACTTGAATGCCTGATGGCGGCGCTCGGCTAACAGCTTTTCCCCTTCGGCAATATCTTTTGCGGTGTCGCCGCTGGCTAACGTCCACAGCACCGGCAACGACGTTTGCAGCGCGCCGCCGAGTAGCGCCGATACCGGTAAGCCTAAGGCTTTCCCCTGGGCGTCCAGCAGCGCGGTTTCAATGGCAGACTTTGCGAAAGTATTGCCTTTAATGGCGCTGTTCATACGCGCCGTCAGCGCATTCAGATTATCGGCCGGCTGCCCTTTCAGCAGCGGCGTCAAATAGTGGGTCAAGGCCGATGCGATAGCCTCCGGGCTCTCGACGCCGTAGCTCAGCCCGCCGATGGTCGTCGCTTCACCGATACCGCATACGCCATCGGAACGGGTAATGCGCACGATGACCAGCGTCTGGCAGCCCATGGTGGTCATCGATAATTTATGTGGCCGGATAGTCGGTACATCCACTAACCAGCTCTCAATGCGTTCTACGGTCGCAGTCATTTTTTGTTCCTGAAAGATGCATAACTTTTTGTACCCACATCCATAACGGGGATGTCTGTGCTTTGACAATAGGGTCCAGCCTGGCGGATGGTCAACGGCGATAATCGAAATGTTGTGCGATTATCGGCACGCTTGTTAAATTGCGGTTAATAATGTGATCGAGGTGGTAAAACAGGCACAATTCGGCGCGCCCTGGTTTGCGCGCGGTATAGTAATTCCCCGTGAGCTTTACGTTGCAACGGAGAAAGATGCAATGAGCGACAATACCCACACTACGCTGAGCGCCAGGCAGGCCGAGCACGACCCCAATTTTATGCTGTCACTCGCCCGCGGGCTGGAGGTGCTCAATGCTTTTACTCCCCAGCGCCAGCGGCTGACCATTTCGCAGTTAAGTCAAAAAACGCAAATTTCCCGCGCGGCGGTGCGCCGCTGCCTGTATACCCTGGCGGCGCTGGGGATGGTGCACAGCCCGGACGGCCGCAGCTATGAACTTCTGCCGCGCGTGCTGGCAGTGGGCCACGCCTATCTGGCGGGAACCCCGCTGGCGAAGGTGGCGCAAACGGCGCTGGACAATCTTGGTAAGACGTTAGGTGAAAGCTGCTCCGCCGCCACGCTTGATGGCGACAACGTGCTGTACATTGCCCGCGCGGCGGTCAATAACTTACTGAGCGTCGATCTGGGGCGCGGCAGTCGCCTCCCGGCATGGACGACTTCAATGGGACGGGTATTGCTGAGCGCGCTGCCAGAAGAACAACTTGAAGTGACACTGTCACGCGCACATCTTATGCGCTACACCCCGCATACCCTGTGCGACCCCACGGCATTACGCGCGGAAATAGCTAAAGTTCGCATGCAGGGCTATGCGCTGGCGGACAGGCAAATTGAAGTTGGATTATGCTCGCTTGCGGTACCGCTGCTGTCGCGCAGCGGCCAGGTGGTGGCAGCGCTCAACGTTGGCGTCCCCGCCTCTTCGATGAGCGCCGCGGCGCTGAAGGAGAAAGCCCTCGCGCCGCTGCGTCGCGCGGCGATGGAGCTTTCTCTTCAGCTATGACATTACCGTGGCGCCGGCGTATTGGCCAGCCCGCGCCAGATCCCCAGCGCCAGCAACAACAGCAGAACGCCAGCCGTCGCCAGCGAAATGCTATGGGCGCTAATGAACGCGGTTTTCGCCGCCGCAATCAGTGAATCCGCCGGTATCGCGGGGAGCGATTGCGCCACCTTCATCGCCTCGCCGATGGACGATGAGGCCTGTACCGCTGCTTCACCGCTAATCCCGGCAGGCAGCTCAATCGCCGAACTGTAGCTACGGGTAAGGATCAGGCCGAACAGCGCAATTCCGAGCCCCGCGCCCAGTTCATAGGCCATGGTTTCAATCGCTCCTGCCGCGGAGGCCTTTTCTTTCGGTGCCGCCGCCATGATCGCCGACGTTGACGCCAGCAGCGCGCTGGCGGCGCTAAAGCCCAGCAGCGTCATTAACCCCCACGCCTGCCACTGTTGGGTGCTGAAGTCGGTCATCGACAGCCCCAGGAAACTCAACGCGCTCAGCAACATACCGCCGGTCGCCACCTGCCGCAGCCCCAGTTTAGATACCAGCATTCCGGCAATCGGCCCGCTAAAGCCGCTGGCGACCATCACCGGTAGCATAAACAGCCCGGCCTCGAACGGTGTTTTCTGATGCACAAACTGCAGCTCCTGCGCCATCAGCAATTCAAAACCGACCAGCGTAATGAGCGCGGTCATCGCCATCATCACCCCGCTCAAAATAATGCGGTGGGTGAAGAGACGCATATCCACCATCGGCGTCGGCATCGACAGCTGCTTGCGGACAAACCAGGTCAACATGGCCGCGCCGCCGATAGCCACCAGCACAATCAGCCACAGCGCCAGCTGCCCCTTTAACGCTGACTTAGCGCTAAATACCAGCATCAGAATGGCCGCAATCAGGATCAGCGCCTGCGGCAGATTCAGCGGCTGCTCGCGGCGTGCGGGCTGGCGTGGAACGACCTTAGCGTTGATGGCGATGACCAGCAGCACGATTGGCACGTTGATCAGGAACACCGATCCCCAATAGAAGTGTTCCAGCAGCATGCCGCCCACCAGCGGGCCAAATGCCGCACCGCCGGAGCCCACGGCGGCCCATAATCCCAGCGCCATGTTACGCTGGCTGGCTTCGGCGAAAGTGCTGCGGATCCCGGCAAGCGTCGCCGGCACAATCATCGCCGCGCCAACCGCCAGCAGCGCCCGGGAGATAATCAGCGTTATCGCCGACGGCGACAGCGCGGCGCACAGCGAAGCGATGCCAAAAATGGCGCTACCGAGCAGCAACAGGCGCTTAAAGCCGATTTTATCGCCTAATGCGCCCATCGGCAGCACCATACCGGCCATCACCAACGAATAGATATCAATGATCCACAGTAGCTCATTGCCGCTGGTGCCAAGCGCGACGCTGAGCGTCGGGGCGGCCACATGCAGCACCGTTGCGTCAATCGCCACCGGGATATAAACCAGCAAAATCGCCATCAGCGTTAACCATTGCCGAGACATACTTCTTTTCCTCAATTTATCAAATTGGACACGCGTCCAGGATTGCGATCCTGCCGGATTGTTGAACGTCTGTCCAACTTTTTGTTACCATCATCCCATCACCTCTTGGTTACGGGTCGCTATGCACTATTTAAATCGGGAAGCGCGTCGGGAAGTTATCATGCAGGCCGCCATGCGAGTGGCGCTAAATGGCGGCTTCAGCGCCATGACCGTGCGCCAGATAGCCAGCGACGCCGGCGTCGCAGCAGGTCAGTTACATCATCATTTTGCCTCGACCGGCGAGCTAAAAGCGCAGGCCTTTATCCGCTTGATCCGCGAAATGCTCGATATTCAGCTGCTAACCGATGACGCCTCCTGGAGCGAACGCCTGTTTTCATTACTTGGCAGCGAAGATGGCCGTCTCGAACCCTATATCCGCCTGTGGCGGGAAGCGCAGATTTTGTCCGGTAGCGATGAGGAAATTAAGGCCGCATATCTGCTTACCATGAGCATGTGGCATGATGAAACGGTCACGGCGATTAACCGCGGCGCCGAAGCCGGTGAATTTCAGCCGCAGGATACGGCTGACAATATCGCCTGGCGTCTGATTGCTCTGGTTTGCGGGCTGGATGGCATTTACGCGCTGGGGATGCAAGCGATTGACGACGCGGCATTTATCCGTTACTTAAAACATTATATCGCGCTGGAACTCCCTCAGGTTTAATTTACATTTAGTAACAATTGACCACCCTTCATTGTCGGCGTGAATTCTTTCACGCCTCGATTCTTATCTATCCTCAAACAATACAATTATTAAAAACAGCTGAAGCTTAATTCCAGCCTGCATAGTTTCAGCTGTTTTTTTATTTATCCTTTTGATCTCGTACGCTTTAGTGAGGGTGTTATGTCGATAGAAGGTGATAAAAAGAATCATTATCTTTTAAAAGATTGGCGACCAGAAAATGAAGCCTTCTGGGAAAATAAAGGAAAAGCGATTGCGCGCAGGAACTTATGGATTTCCGTATTTTGTCTGTTACTCGCCTTCTGCGTCTGGATGTTATTTAGCGCAGTTGCGGTCAATCTCAATAAAGTGGGTTTTAATTTCACTACTGACCAGCTGTTTTTATTAACGGCGCTACCTTCGCTTTCCGGCGCAATATTACGCGTACCCTACTCCTTTATGGTACCTATTATGGGTGGGCGCTACTGGACGGTTATTAGCACGATTATTCTGGTGATTCCCTGTTTATGGCTGGGTTTGGCAGTACAAAATACAACTACCCCGTACTGGGTATTTATCGCAATTTCGTTACTCTGCGGCTTTGCCGGCGCCAACTTCGCCTCCAGTATGGGCAACATCAGCTTCTTCTTCCCCAAGGCCAAACAAGGCAGCGCATTAGGGATTAACGGCGGGCTCGGCAATCTCGGGGTCAGCGTGATGCAACTGGTCTCTCCTATTTTTGTCTTCCTGCCGATTTTTACCTTTCTGGGCGTTCGCGGCGTAGAGCAACCTGGCGGCGCCATGCTGTGGCTTGGCAACTCACCGCTGCTGTGGGTGCCGTTACTGGTTATCGCCACCGTTTTCGCGTGGTTCGGCATGAACGATATTGCCAGTTCCAAAGCTTCGATTCGCGATCAGCTACCGGTGTTGAAACGCCCGCATATGTGGCTGCTAAGTCTGTTGTATCTGGCCACCTTCGGCTCGTTTATTGGCTTCTCCGCCGGCTTCGCGATGCTGGCGAAAACCCAGTTTCCGGATGTCGATATCCTGAAACTGGCCTTCTTCGGCCCGTTTATCGGCGCGCTGGCGCGCTCCTTCGGCGGTATCATTTCCGACCGTCTGGGCGGCGTACGGGTGACGCTGGTCAACTTCATTCTGATGGCGGTCTTTACCGGGCTGCTTTTCCTCACCCTGCCGGGCTCCGGTTCCGGCAGCTTCTTCGCCTTCTACGTGGTGTTTATGGGCCTGTTCTTAACCGCCGGGCTTGGTAGCGGTTCCACTTTCCAGATGATCGCCGTGATCTTCCGTCAGCTCACCATTGATAGCGTGAAAAAGCGCGGCGGCAGCGACGAACAGGCCCAGCATGAAGCGGTGACCGATACCGCCGCCGCGCTCGGTTTCATCGCCGCAATTGGCGCCATCGGCGGCTTCTTTATTCCAAAAGCCTTCGGTACCTCGCTGGCCATGACCGGCTCGCCGGTGGGCGCGATGAAAGTCTTTTTTGTCTTCTATGTGGTTTGCGTGCTGGTGACCTGGCTGGTCTATGGCCGCCGTAAACCAGCACAACCATAACGACCTATTTACCGGATGGCACGATGCCGGACATTAGCGGAGCAGGAGAAATGTCATGAGTAAATTACTGGATCGCTTTCGCTACTTTAAGCAGAAACGCGAGACCTTTGCCAACGGCCACGGTCAGGTCTACGACAATAACCGTGACTGGGAAGATAGCTACCGGCAACGCTGGCAATTCGACAAAATTGTCCGCTCCACGCACGGTGTGAACTGTACCGGCTCCTGTAGCTGGAAAATTTATGTCAAAAACGGTCTGGTCACCTGGGAAACCCAGCAGACCGATTATCCGCGCACCCGACCGGACCTGCCAAATCACGAACCGCGCGGCTGTCCGCGCGGCGCCAGCTACTCCTGGTATCTCTACAGCGCCAACCGCCTGAAGTACCCGCTGGCGCGCAAACGGCTGATTGAGCTGTGGCGCGAAGCACTTACACAGCATCCCGACCCGGTACAGGCCTGGGATAGCATCATGCAGGACCCGCTGAAAACCCGCAGCTACAAACAAATCCGCGGTAAAGGCGGCTTTGTTCGCTCCAGTTGGAAAGAGTTAAATCAACTGATCGCCGCAGCCAATGTCTGGACCATCAAAAACTACGGTCCGGATCGCGTCGCAGGCTTTTCGCCGATCCCAGCGATGTCGATGGTTTCCTACGCCGCGGGTACCCGCTATTTATCATTGATCGGCGGCACCTGCCTGAGCTTTTATGACTGGTACTGCGATTTACCCCCCGCCTCGCCGATGACCTGGGGCGAACAGACCGACGTGCCGGAATCCGCCGACTGGTATAACTCCAGCTACATTATTGCCTGGGGTTCAAACGTCCCGCAGACCCGAACCCCGGACGCCCACTTCTTCACCGAAGTGCGCTACAAGGGCACCAAAACCATCGCCATTACTCCGGATTATTCGGAAGTCGCCAAGCTCTGCGACCAGTGGCTGGCGCCGAAGCAAGGTACCGACAGCGCGCTGGCGATGGCGATGGGCCACGTGATCCTCAAAACCTTCCACCTCGATAACCCAAGCGATTACTTTCTCAACTACTGCCGTACCTATACCGATATGCCGATGCTGGTAATGCTCGACCGTCGTGACGACGGCAGCTATGCGCCTGGCCGTATGCTGCGCGCCGCCGACCTGCTTGACGGGCTGGGAGAAAGTAATAACCCGGAATGGAAAACCGTCGCCTATAACGCCGAAGGCGAGCTGGTCGCGCCGAACGGCTCCATCGGCTTTCGTTGGGGCGAAAAAGGCAAATGGAATCTCGAACAACAGGCTAACGGCCGGGATGTCGAATTAAAATTGTCGCTGCTGGATATGCACGATAGCGTGGTGTCGGTCGGTTTCCCCTACTTCGGCGGCAACGAAAACCCGCATTTCCGCAGCGTGAAGCAGGAGCCGGTAACGCTTCATCAGCTGCCAGCTAAACAGCTACCGTTGGCCAATGGTGAGAGCGCTTTGGTGGTGAGCGTGTATGACCTGGTGCTGGCTAACTACGGTCTGGATCGCGGTCTTGACGACGCCAATGCCGCGCGCGACTTCGCGGATGTCAAAGCCTATACCCCGGCATGGGCCGAGCAGATCACCGGCGTGCCGCGTCAACATATCGAACAAATCGCCCGCGAGTTCGCCGATACGGCGCATAAAACCCATGGCCGTTCGATGATTATCCTCGGCGCCGGTGTGAACCACTGGTACCACATGGATATGAACTACCGCGGGATGATCAACATGCTGGTGTTCTGCGGCTGCGTCGGCCAGAGCGGCGGCGGCTGGTCGCACTATGTCGGCCAGGAGAAACTGCGCCCGCAGACCGGCTGGCTGCCGCTGGCGTTCGCGCTGGACTGGACTCGTCCGCCGCGGCAGATGAACAGTACCTCTTATTTCTACAACCACGCCAGCCAATGGCGCTACGAAAAACTGACCGCTCAGGAGCTGCTGTCGCCGCTGGCCGACGCCAGCAAATTCAGCGGCCATATGATCGACTTTAACGTTCGCGCCGAACGCATGGGATGGCTGCCCTCCGCGCCGCAGCTTAATGTTAACCCGCTGAGCATCAGGCAGCAGGCCGACGCTGCCGGGCTGTCCCCGACCGATTTCACCGTCCAGTCGTTAAAAGCAGGCGATATTCGCTTTGCCGCCGAGCAGCCGGATAGCGGCAACAACCACCCGCGCAACCTGTTTATCTGGCGTTCTAACCTGCTGGGATCGTCCGGTAAGGGCCATGAGTACATGCTCAAGTACCTGCTCGGTACCGATAACGGTATTCAGGGCGAGGAGTTTGGCTCCACCGCTGACGTGAAGCCAGAGGAAGTCGAGTGGCAGACCGCGGCGATAGAGGGCAAACTTGATCTACTGGTGACCCTCGATTTTCGCATGTCCAGTACCTGCCTGTTCTCCGATATCGTCCTGCCGACCGCCACCTGGTATGAAAAAGACGATATGAACACCTCAGACATGCACCCGTTTATCCACCCCCTTTCCGCCGCCGTCGACCCGGCCTGGGAGGCGAAAAGCGACTGGGAAATCTACAAGGACATCGCCAAAAGTTTCTCTGAAGTGTGCGTCGGCCACCTTGATAAAGAGACCGATGTGGTACTGGTACCGCTGCAGCATGACTCTCCGGCGGAGCTGTCACAGCCGTTCGATGTCCTCGACTGGCGCAAGGGCGAATGCGATCTCATTCCAGGCAAAACCGCGCCGTCAATTGCGCTGGTTGAACGTGACTACCCGGCCACTTGGGAACGCTTCACCTCGCTGGGGCCGTTACTCGATAAGCTCGGCAACGGCGGTAAAGGCATTTCGTGGAATACGCAAAGCGAGGTCGACTTCCTCGGCAAACTTAACTACGTCAAGCCAGACGGTCCGGCCAAAGGCCGTCCGCGTATCGACAGCGCTATCGACGCCAGTGAAGTCATCTTAAGCCTGGCGCCGGAAACCAACGGCCAGGTGGCGGTGAAAGCCTGGCAAGCGCTGGGAGAATTTACCGGCCGCGACCACACTCATCTGGCGCTGAATAAAGAGGATGAGAAAATCCGCTTCCGCGATATTCAGGCGCAGCCGCGCAAGATCATCTCCAGCCCAACGTGGTCTGGTCTGGAAAGCGAACATGTCTCCTATAATGCCGGTTATACCAACGTTCACGAACTGATCCCGTGGCGTACCCTCTCCGGGCGGCAACAGCTGTATCAGGATCATCCCTGGATGCGCGCCTTCGGCGAAAGTCTGGTGGCCTATCGCCCACCGATCGATACGCGCAGCGTCAGCCAGATGAAGGACGTGCCACCAAACGGCTTCCCGGAAAAAGCGCTGAACTTCCTGACCCCGCATCAGAAATGGGGTATCCACTCGACCTATAGCGAAAACCTGCTGATGCTGACGTTGTCGCGCGGCGGGCCCATCGTCTGGCTAAGCGAAACCGACGCAAAAGAACTGGGGATTGAAGATAACGACTGGATCGAAGCCTTCAACGCCAACGGCGCCCTCACCGCGCGTGCGGTGGTGAGCCAGCGCGTGCCGCCGGGCATGACCATGATGTATCACGCTCAGGAACGCATTATGAACATTCCTGGTTCGGAGGTGACCGGTCGCCGGGGCGGCATCCACAACTCCGTCACCCGCGTCTGTCCTAAACCCACGCATATGATTGGCGGCTATGCCCAACTGGCTTACGGCTTTAACTACTACGGCACCGTCGGCTCCAACCGCGACGAGTTCATTATGATCCGCAAAATGAAAAATATTGACTGGCTGGATGGCGAAGGTCGTGACCAGGTACAGGAGGCGAAGAAATGAAAATACGTTCACAAGTCGGAATGGTGCTGAATCTGGATAAATGCATCGGATGCCATACCTGCTCCGTCACCTGTAAAAACGTCTGGAGCAGCCGCGAAGGGATGGAATATGCGTGGTTCAACAACGTGGAAACCAAGCCAGGTATTGGTTACCCCAAAAACTGGGAAGATCAGGACGAGTGGCAAGGCGGCTGGATCCGCGGTATCAGCGGCAAGCTCACTCCGCGCCTGGGCAACCGCGTCAGCGTGTTGTCGAAGATTTTCGCCAACCCGGTGCTGCCGCAGATTGACGATTATTACGAACCCTTTACCTACGATTATCAGCACCTGCACAACGCGCCGGAGGGCAAATACTTGCCTACCGCCCGCCCGCGTTCGCTGATTAGCGGCGAACGGATGGATAAGATCACCTGGGGGCCAAACTGGGAGGAACTGCTCGGCGGCGAGTTTGAAAAACGCGCCAAAGACCGTAACTTCGAAGCGATGCAAAAAGAGATGTACGGCCAGTTTGAAAACACCTTCATGATGTATCTGCCGCGTCTTTGCGAACATTGCCTCAATCCGAGCTGCGTAGCGACCTGCCCAAGCGGCGCCATCTACAAGCGCGAAGAAGACGGTATCGTGCTGATCGACCAGGATAAATGCCGCGGCTGGCGAATGTGCATCAGCGGTTGTCCGTACAAAAAAATCTACTTTAACTGGAAGAGCGGAAAATCGGAAAAATGCATCTTCTGCTATCCGCGTATTGAGTCCGGGCAACCGACAGTCTGTTCAGAAACCTGCGTTGGCCGCATCCGCTACCTTGGCGTGCTGCTGTACGACGCGGACCGTATCGAAGAAGCGGCCAGCACTGAACATGAAACCGACCTCTACGAGCGCCAGTGTGATGTGTTCCTTAACCCCAACGATCCGGCGGTCATCGAAGAGGCGTTGAAACAGGGTATTCCACATAACGTGATCGACGCCGCGCAGAAATCACCGGTGTATAAACTGGCGATGGACTGGAAGCTGGCGCTGCCGCTGCACCCGGAATACCGCACCTTACCGATGGTCTGGTACGTGCCGCCGCTGTCGCCGATTCAGTCGGTCGCCGACGCTGGCGGCCTGCCGAGTAACGGTAACATCCTGCCGGCGGTAGAAAGCCTGCGTATACCGGTACAGTATCTGGCGAACCTGCTGAGCGCCGGTGATACCGGCCCGGTCTTGCGCGCGTTAAAACGCATGATGGCGATGCGCCATTACAAACGTTCGCAAACCGTCGAAGGCGTGACCGATACCCGTGCGATTGAAGAAGTGGGCCTCAGCGTCGAACAGGTGGAAGAGATGTATCGCTACCTGGCGATCGCCAATTATGAAGACCGCTTCGTGATCCCCACCAGCCACCGCGAACTGGCGGAGGACGCCTTCCCTGAACGCAACGGCTGCGGTTTTACCTTCGGCGATGGTTGCCATGGTTCTGATACTAAATTCAACCTGTTCAACAGTCGTCGCATCGACGCTATTGACGTCGGGGACGTTCGTCGACATGGGGAGGGAGAGTAATGCGGATCCTCAAAGTCATTGCTCTGTTGCTGGAGTATCCCGACGACGCGCTGTGGGATAACCGCGAGGAGGCGCTGGCGCTGGTCAGCGCCGATGCGCCTGCCCTGACGCCGTTTGTTAGGCGATTACTGGCGGCGCCGCTGCTCGACCGCCAGGCCGAATGGTGTGAGGTATTTGAACGCGGTCGCGCCACCTCGCTGTTGCTGTTTGAACACGTTCACGCCGAATCACGCGATCGCGGCCAGGCGATGGTCGATCTGATGAACCAGTATGAACAGGCGGGCCTGCAGATCGATTGTCGCGAACTGCCGGACCACCTGCCTTTATATCTTGAATACCTCAGCATTCTCCCATTAGCCGATGCCCGTGAAGGACTGCAGAACGTCGCGCCTATTCTGGCGTTGCTCGGTGGACGCTTAAAGCAGCGCGAATGCGATTACTATCAACTCTTTGACACCCTTCTTGCGCTGGCGGATAGCCCACTTAATAGTGACAGTGTCACCAGGCAGGTAGCGAGTGAGAAGCGTGACGACACCCGCCAGGCGCTGGATGCGGTGTGGGAAGAGGAACAGGTGAAGTTTATTGAAGATAATGCAACCGCTTGCGATAGCTCGCCAATGCAAGCTTATCAACGACGCTTTAGCCAGGATGTGGCGCCGCAGTACGTCGACATCCGCGCCGGAGGCCCGAAATGATACAGTACTTAAACGTCTTCTTTTACGATATCTACCCTTATCTCTGCGGCACCGTGTTCCTGGTGGGCAGTTGGCTGCGCTATGACTACGGGCAGTATACCTGGCGCGCGTCATCCAGCCAGATGCTCGATAAACGGGGCATGGTGCTGTGGTCGAACTTATTCCATATCGGCATCCTCGGCATTTTCTTCGGCCACTTCTTCGGGATGCTGACGCCGCACTGGGTCTATTCATGGTTCCTGCCGATGTCGCAGAAACAGGTAATGGCGATGGTGCTGGGCGGTGTCTGCGGCGTACTGACTCTGGTCGGCGGTATTGGCCTGCTGGCGCGCCGCCTGACCAACCCGCGCATTCGCGCCACCTCCACCACTGCGGATATCCTGATCCTGTGCATTCTGCTGATTCAGTGCGCGCTGGGGCTGACGACCATCCCGTTCTCCGCCCAGCATCCGGACGGCAGCGAAATGCTGAAACTGGTGGATTGGGCGCAGGCGGTAGTCACCTTCCACGGCGGCGCATCGGCGCATCTGGACGGCGTCGCGTGGGTGTATCGCGTCCATCTGGTGCTGGGAATGACTATCTTCCTTATCTTCCCGTTCACCCGGCTGGTTCACGTCTGGAGCGCGCCGATAGAGTATTTCACCCGCCGCTACCAGGTGGTGCGCTCCCGGCGCTGAGCGCTGGCGGCCCCAGCCATGCCCGTTTACCAATAGCCCGGACGAGGCGCCTGCGCCGACTCCGGGTCATATTCATCAGCCCCGGCTCCAGCCTTTATGCCGGATGGCGGCTACGCCTTATCCGGCCTACAACGGCGAAACTGCGCTTTCTTCGCCGTCGTCATCAGCGTTACTTCCCGGCTTCCGGATGGGTATCGAACGCCGCCATCACTGCTGCCAGCGCGGCTTCGCTGAAGCCGTGCTTCGGGTCATCTACACCAAGTCCGAAGCGGGTTTGCAGCGTTTCATAAAGCGCCGACACGTCCGCAAGATCCACCTTCTCCACTACATGGTTATTTTCCCAGTGGGTAAAATGGAAATTGGTGAGCGTCATTTTTCCGCCGTCCGGCAGATGACGACACATCAGCAGATGATGGCGGAAATGGGACTGCGGCCAGTGCGCCGACCAGAAGTTACCCATCACATAATCAGAGGCATATTGTCGCCCCAGATCGAAATGGTACATCGACTGCCAGTGTTCATGATGATTAAACTGCAGCGTCCACTCATCGCCTTCATGCACCAGGCGGTAAACACCATGCGGCGTATGCTGCGGAATATCGGCCAGCAGCTTAATCGGCGCGGTCAGGGTTTGCCCCCCAAAGCCGACATCAGCAATCCAGCGTTCGCCTTCGACCTCCACCAGAAGCAAGCGATGGGTGCGCGGCGGCATCTGCGGCGGATTCGCCAGCACCACGCGGCCCAACAGGCTGCGAACCGAGAAACCGATCTCGCTTAGCGCCCGCTGCAACAGCCCGTTCTGTTCAAAGCAGTAGCCGCCGCGGCGGGCGGTGATTAACTTCTCTTCCAGCGCCCGATCGTCAAGGTGGATTTCACGCGGTAGCAGAACGTCCAGGTTTTCAAACGGGATCGAGCTATTATGATGGCTATGCAATTCTCGCAGGGTGTCAATGGAAACATCGGGGGTTCCCGTCCAGGCCAGACGAGTAAAATACGCGCTTAAAAATGGGGTCATCAACGCCTCCAGCTTTTGGTGTCCGACATTTATAGCCTATTTTTTCCCCGCGACGGTGTATTTTGTGCGATCGCGCCAGCTGATATCTGATTTACATAGCCGTTGATGTATTGATTACCTTTGTATTGTGAATAAACTACTTACAGGCATTCGCCACTCACCAAGGAACGCTTATGAGCCGTTTTCGCCACGTCGAACTCCAGTACGCCAGCCGCCTGCTCAACCACGGCCCGACCATTATGATCACCAGTTATGATGCGCAGTCAGGACGGCGTAACGTGATGTCCGCCGCCTGGTCGATGCCGGTTGAGTTTGCCCCGCCGCGAGTGGCTATTGTGGTGGATAAAAGCACCTGGACGCGGGAGATCATTGAGCGTAACGGCGCCTTTGGCATTGTGGTGCCGGGCGTGGCCGCCGCCAGTTGGGTCTATGCAGTCGGCAGCGTGAGCGGGCGTGATGAAGATAAGTTCAATGCTTACGGAATCCCGGTGGTGAATGGGCCCGAACTGGGGCTACCGTTAATTGAAGAGAAATGCCTGGCGTGGATGGAATGCCGTCTGCTACCCGCCACCGCGGCACAAGAGCAATACGATACGCTGTTTGGCGAAGTGGTTGCCGCCGCGGCCGATGAACGAGCCTTCGTCAGCGGGCGCTGGCAGTTTGATGATGACAAACTCAACACTATTCACCACCTCGGTACCGGCAATTTTGTCGCCAGCGGCCGTCACGTGCAGGCGAATACGCCAGAAGCAAAATAAGGTCTCTTACGACACATGGCGTTGGCGGCGGCGGTCATCGCTAGGGGTCATGCCAAAGACCCTTTTATAAAGTGTCGTGAAGTGATTGCTATTGGCAAAACCGCATAAAAAGGCGATTTCCGTGATCGTCATTTCCGTTTCCCGTAGTTTCACTCGCGCGGATACCAGGCGCAGACGTTTGACATAATTATCGGGCGTTAATCCAGTCGCCTCTTTAATATGGCGAAAAGCAGTACGCGCCGTCAGGTGAAACTGCTCAGCCAGTTGCGGCCAGTTGTGTTCCTCAAAGCAATGCTCCTGTAGCCAGGTCAGCAGCTTATGGAGTTTGTATTTAGTGGTGCTATATTCGGCTTCACTTTCCGCACGTTGAATAAGCATAATTAGCTGAAAAAAATCCGCCTCGCGAAAAGCATTATTTTTAGATTCCTGGAAGTCATCACTACATATTTTTTCAATCAATAATTTGCACTGCTGGCGGATTTCAGGCGACAACCATCCGTAGCACGAGGCGTCGGTAGCGGCAAAGATTTGCAATAACGGCGAAAGTTCGCGCAAATAGACAAAATCCACCTGCGGGTTAATTAATAAATTAATTAACTTAAGCGTCCCAAGCTCATCATAATAATGCGTATCGCCAGGAGAAACATAAAAGACATCGCCCTGCTGAATATACAAAGGCCGCCCATTAATAACGTGGAGTCCGTGACCTTGCTCAACGATCACTAACTCTGCAAATTCATGATCATGCTCGCGGTTATTATCTTCCGGGTCGCTGGCGTAGATAGCCAGTTTAGCAAGTGGGTTGCTGAAATAAGAGTCAACGGTCAACGTCATCATCAGTTAATATCCAATACGGCGAGGCAGTAGGTAGCACGATAATGCATTTCCAAAGCCGCTACCGGCAAGATTTATCAAATTGTGATCGCCAACCGTCCCATCCCACTGTCATTGCCAGGATGGTCATTGCGTTGGCATTGCCAGAGTGGTTGCGACTGACATCGGCATCTTATGCTGCGAGTCCCCTAACTTTGAGGACGCAGTATGTCACAAGCCATGCAACACAACGCCCAAGTCGCGATGACCCGCCATCAGCAGTTTTTACGCACCGCGGAGTCGCTTAAACCCGTACTGCATTGCGAATACCGCGAACCGCAGGCCATTATCGAGACTCAGGCCGATGCCAGTGCGCCCTTTGGCTGGCGGGCAGTACCGCTCTGCACCCCACAACAATTTTACCAGCGTGAACTCACCAGCGGCGACAGCGTTATCGTGGATTTCGGCAATCACTTTGTTGGCTATCTTGAGCTGGCATGTTTAAGCGTCGGCAGCCCTCCCGATGCCCCAGCGCACCTACATTTTATCTTCGGCGAAACGCTGAGCGAGGTGTGTGAATCCTTTGATGAATATCAGGGCTGGCTCAGCAGCAGCTGGTTGCAGCAGCAGGATTTGTGGATTGATGAACTTCCTGGAGAAGTCAGACTGCCGCGACGCTATTGCTTTCGTTATCTCAAAGTGGAGGTCAAGGCGGTTTCCAGAAAATTTAATCTGTGTTTCACCCGACTGCGCATCCATGCCGTCAGTTCGGCCCACTGTGTTTGCCCCCCATCAACTACCCAAGATCCACGTTTACAGCTTATCGACCAGACTGCCGTACTGACGCTGAAGAATTGTATGCAAGACGTGTTCGAAGATGGGCCCAAGCGCGACCGTCGTCTGTGGCTTGGCGATCTACGCCTGCAGGCGCTGGTTAACGATGTCACGTTCGCGAATCACTCGTTGGTTCGCCGTTGTTTGTATCTTTTTGCTGGCCATACCCGACAAGACGGTATGGTTTCCGCCAATATTTTCGTTCAGCCGCAAGTCATAGCCGACGATACCTTTCTATTTGATTATTCTCTGCTCTTTGTTGATACGCTGTTCAACTATCTCCACAGCACCGGCGACGTAACCACAGCGCAAGAGCTCTGGCCTACCGCCAGAAAACAAATCGAGTTGGCGCTGGCACGCTGCGATGAACAGCATTTGGTTCGCGATAGCGATGACTGGTGGGTATTTATCGACTGGCAAGAGACGCTGAACAAGCAGACTTCGGCCCAGGGCGTCTTAATTTACTGCCTGCAGCGCGCCGTCTTGCTCGCTGGGCAATTTCAGCCCGAACTGGTAGCTGGCTATCAGATGCATCTGCAGCAACTAAAGTCGGCTGCGTTGGCCTGTTTATGGGACGAAGCGCAAGGATATTTCATTAGCGGCGCGCAGCGTCAGGTATCCTGGGCATCACAAATCTGGATGGTGCTAGCCGAAGTCGGCAGTTGTGCGCAACGAGAAACGCTTATGCACCATCTGCTTTCCTCCCCGCCGTCTGTCGCCATCAACACCCCCTATCTGCGCCATCATTTTGTCTCCGCTCTGCTGCTATGTGGGCTACGCGCTGAAGCCATTAACGAAATCAAAGCCTACTGGGGCGCGATGATAGATTACGGCGCGGATACCTTCTGGGAAGTGTTTGATCCTGACAACCCTCAGTTTTCACCTTACGGCAGCAAGCTGATTAATAGCTACTGTCACGCGTGGAGCTGCACCCCGGCCTGGTTTATCCGCCGATTTGGTCTTTAATAACAACGAAATACGAGCATAATTTTATGGCAAATAATATGTTTTCTCTTTGGCGGCAACGCCTGGGTTACGGCATCGCCGATCTCTCCTGCAATCTGGTGTGGCAGCTTATCTCTCTGTACCTGATGTTCTTCTACACCGATGTAATGAACTTGCCAGCCTGGTACGTCGGCGTGATGTTCCTTGTGACGCGTCTGGTGGATGGCGTTGCCGATGTACTGATGGGACTGGTCATCGACAACACCGCAACCCGCTGGGGCCGCTGCCGTCCCTACCTGCTGATTGGCGCCATGCCGTTCGGTTTGTTATGTATCCTTGCGTTTTACGTGCCCGACTTCTCCACTACCGGCAAATTGGTTTACGCCTTTATCACCTATCTGTGCCTGTCGTTTCTTTACACGCTGGTCAATATTCCGTTTTGCGCGATGCTGCCGTTTTTGACAAATGATTCCCAGGAGCGCACCACGCTCTCTGCTGTGCGAATCTTACTTGGTTCGTTGGGGGCGACCATTGTAGCCGTCGCCACGCTGCCGCTTGTCAGCACTCTCGGTCAGGGCGATCAGGCACGCGGTTTTTTCTATACAGCAGTGATTTTCGGCGTGATTGCCACTTTTTTTCTACTGGTCAGTTTCCGCAATGTCAAAGAAACAATCAGCGTCAGCCAAGAAAAAATGACCTTGAAACGCGCCTGGGTCAGCCTGCGCGCCAACCGTCCGTGGTGGGTTTTCGCGATTAACATTTTCCTGATGTGGGGCGCGTTTTTTTTCCAGACAGGTGCACTGGTTTACTTCTTCCATTACTACGTCGGCAATAACAGTCTGACATCCATCGTCGCCGGTATTTCGACATTCGTGCCGCTGCTGGGGACATTGACAGTACCGCTGCTCGCCAGTCGGCTAAAAAAACGCCATGTCTATCTGATTGCCAGTGCTATCAATCTCATTGGCATGATCGTGATGATGGCGGCAGGGGTAAATAGCTGGGGTTTGGTTACGGGTGCGGTGATCCTCTCGCTCGGCGCTGGACAACGCACGGCTATTTACTTCTCGATGCAAGCGGATCCGGTGGATTATGGCGTCTGGAAAACGGGAATTAATACCGCTGGGATCCTCACCTCAATCAATGGTTTTCTTGGCAAAGTGTCCATGGCCGGCGCAGGCGCGGTTACCGGCGCACTGCTCTCTTCCGGCGGCTATATCGCCAATCAGGCGCAAAGCGAAACAGCCATGCTGGCTATCAAGTCCTGCTACCTCTATATCCCTGCGCTACTCATCCTCGCCTCAATGTTGTGGATTGGTCGTTTTTATCGGCTTGACGATCATTACGAGCAGATACGCGCGGACCTCGATGCCGGGCGCTATGCGGCACCCGATATTCATTCAGCAGACGGAGCACGTCAGGCGATTTAAGTTCGTCTCCCCTTTTACCTCTGAAACTGACAAGGATAAGTATGCGACTCTCTTTGATTAGCGCAGCGGTTTGCTGCGCCCTTTTTTCGGCCTCCGACACTTTGGCCGCGCCGCTCACCATCGAGCAGCGACTCGCACAACTGGAGGCTCGACTGAACCATGCGGAACAACAGGCGGCCGAAGCAAACCGCCGTGCGCAGCAGGCCGAGCAGCGAACCACCGTCGCGGAACAACGCGCCCGCGACGCCGAAAAACAGATCCAAACCCTAAGTAAGCGTACGGATGCCGGCGAACAAAAACAGCAGCAGCTCAGTAATCAACTGGCCAAATCCACCGACGATAACGGTTTTGAATTTAATGCCTACGCCCGTTCCGGAATGCTGGTGAACAGCCACGGCAAAGGCGCGCGCGGCGGACCCGGTATTTCTCCGGCCAGTTCGCTTAACGGCGACGCTCACGTCGGTCGTCTGGGCAATGAGAAAGACAACTACGTCGAACTGAGCTTTGGCAAGAAAATGACCTTTGGCGACGGTTCATGGGCGCATTTCAAAACCATGCTCGCCGATGGCGCCACTAACCCGGACCCGTGGGTGCAGGATAACGATAGCCACCATCTGAATGTACGTCAGCTGTACGTCGAGATGGGGGATTTTGCCGACTTTAGCGGGCCATTTAACCAGGCATCAATTTGGGCCGGGAAACGCTTTGACCGCGATAACTTCGATATTCACTTTACCGATAGCGACATCATGTTCCTCGGCGGGACCGGAGGCGGAATCAATGATGTGCGCTGGAGTCAGCATCTTCGCGGCGATTATTCGCTCTACGCGCGTAATTTTGGCGATTTGGGTAGCGATAACGATGAAGATAACGATATTCAGAACCTGATGTTCACCGCCAACCATTTCTGGCAAAACTGGCAGTTAATGACCACAGTAATGACCGCGCAGGGTAATGACACACTAAAAGACAACACCTCAACAACCGGCAGTTATGCGCTACGTAGCGACAACACCGCCAGGAATGGCTATTACGCGATGTTGGCTTATCACGATAAACAGCAGTTCTACGGCCTTGTGCCCGGCATCTCGGAAAGCGCACTGCAGTACGGTGGGGGTTTAGGCGCAGAAGCACGCCAGCCGGGCAGCGACGGCGATCTTACCGAAAATGCGAAATCTCTGCGTTTTGCTTCTTACGGCATTTTGCCGCTCGGTAAAAACTGGCAAATAGCGCCATCGGTCATCGCGCAACACAGCGAAAACCGTTATCGTGACGGCGACCGCTACGACTGGGCTACTTTTAACCTGCGCCTTTCCCAAGGGCTCACCCGCAACTTTGCCCTGCTGTATGAAGCCTCGTGGCAATATATGGATTTGAATCCTAATGGCCGAACCTATCGCTATAACAACAATGTTTATCAGTATCAGGCCGTCAGCGGCGACTTCTACAAACTCACCTTCGCGCCCACATTTAAAGTCGGCGACATTTTCGATATTAAAGCCCGCCCGGAGATCCGTTTCTTCGCAACATGGATGAACTGGGACAAAACGTTGGATCGCTACGCTATTAACGATGATTTTGGTAGTTCCGGTTTTACCGCCGGCGGCAACTGGAATTTTGGCATACAGACAGAAATCTGGTTTTGAAAGTATATCGTGATGACGGCCTTCACGCCGTCATCCTTATTCACTTATGTCCAACACAGATAATATGAAAGTGGGCTTATCATAAAGCGATGAAAGTTGTTTCCACCCCGGATGCCAAAGTTGCCTTTTATTTTATCCAAATGCGCATATATTGTTTTAACCCTTAATCCTAAATCTCTGGCAATGCCTGTGATCGGCATTCCAGCAGCAACTCTATCGATAATCATCATCTCTCTCTCGCTCAGGGGAACACCCTCCTTTGCTTTAATGATGCTAAAGTCTGGTTTACCGTCATGACGATACAATTTCGTGTGTGACAGTGCATGTAATAACTGCTGTACATTTCCTATTGATTCACGACAGCTTACCCATAATATGTTCCCACGATAATACAACCGACCGGACCGAATGTTTCTGGAACTACTCACGCCCAAAATGAGCCCTGGAAATAAATTTGATAATTCGTATAAGTGTTTGTAATCGCGATAACTATGCAACGGAAGAATGATAATGTCCGCGTTGTCCATAGCAACGTTACGGCTAGCAGCGCCAACGTTAAAAAATTTGTCTACCCCCGCACAGACTTGTTGCAAACAACATTCAACACCCAAACGAAACCAGATATCTTTACTATTAATTATCACTTTCAATTTTATAATCCTGGCACGCGTTCAGAATGATTGTTTTTTATAGAGTAAATCCCTGTAACATAACAGCTATTTATAGAATAACCTTGTGATTTCACCCTTAAAATAACATCATTTGCAATACCGATATCTTTAAGGATACGGCGTAAATTCTGCATTACTTGCCATAAACGTTGTGAGGATGGTCTTAGATTATTTGCCTCCCAGACATGCACCATTAACTCTTCATCACTTACAATGCGTTCCCGACCATGTTCGAAAAGGTATTCGATTAAACAGGCCATTGTCTTACGTAGGCGAATGTTTTTACGGATACCACTTACAGTAGCTATTTCTCGGTATTTCAAGAAGTAAAAAACATCCTCCCCTATTTGGTAACCAAGTAATGCACTACCTATTATCATTCATCTCTCCATGATAAAAATCATCATTGCTATGGCAGGTTACATGTCTGCATGACAATCGACAAAATAATTTTAACCACCACAACAATCAAAAGATAAATCTACAAATCAAGACAAAGTTAGTCATATATTCTAAATCACAGAGGCAATACAGAAGCCAATGGTGGTTAGGATTATTCTTAAACATTCAGGTCATTCATAAAATGAAGTGATTTAATATAAATTGCCCAGTTAAAAAATCAACATTTATTGATCCAGATCAATAAAATTATTCCATAATGAGAAACGAAAACTGCATCAAACCCTCAATTGATCAAAAACACGCTGAACATCGCATTATCACGTGTTGCGATCGAACCAGTTAAGTCAAGTTCTACTTATGCCTATAATCGCTCCATACTCCATTTGCAAACTTGATAATAATGTGGGATGTTTCAGATAGTAAATATTATCTAACTTAACGGATTAAGAATGAAATTTACCCCCTGCTGTATCCCACTCCTTATACTTACGCATTCTGCCATAGCTGAGACGCGCAATCTCACCCTGGATTGGCATTTCGCAAAGGATGGCGATAAAACAGAGTATTTACTGGATTGGCCTTTAATAACTTCTAAAAATGGAACTGCATTTACCATACGAGATACTAATGGTAATCTCCATTTACAAGCGACCCTTAAAGATCCGCATAAAAAAGAGCTGTTTACCACGGACAATGTGATTGGTAAATATCGCTACTATTATCCGAGCGGTAAATTAAAAAAAACAGGTCAATGGAATGATAGCGGGAGATCTGTTGGTCTTGAAACGAATTATTATTTAAACGGTCAACCAAAAGACGTGAAGCGTTATCTGGCTGATGGAACCTATATCAGCGAGAAAGGTTTTTATGAAAATGGTCAGGTAAGCTATGAGTGGTTTAACTTCGATGGCACACATTACAAAGAATATAAGCGTTATTCACCAGACGGCAAGTTAACTGAGCGAATGTATAATAAAAAGCATAACTCCGATATCAAAGAAGTCATTGAAAGTTATGACAGTCGACAAAAGCTAGAGTCGAGGACTGAAAAATACGGAACCAACCCACAAGTTAAAATGACTTATAACGCCGAGGGTAAACTGACCGGAAAAATAACCTATCACCCCTCTACCGGCATAGAAAAACAGGAGTCTTTTGATGAACAAGGAAATTTAACCGACCTCTCTCAGCGCAATATTGATGATGGATACCACGCAGAAGGCCTGCAAATCAGGACCCTTGATGGTGAGACGACGTGGTCACACTACAAAAATGGTGTTTTAGAAGGCGAATATAAAACCATCAAAAATGGGAAAGTCATATCCAGTAGAGTTTTCCAAAAAGGGAAGCCAGTAGGCACAGGCCTGCGCCATAACGAAACAACAGGCAATATTGATTTTGTCGAATATGATAATAATGGGAAATACGTCACATCATATTATGTTACCCCGGACTACATTCGTTATGATAAAGATGGGATGCCACAGACACACTTCCCTTTCGATTATAGCGAAAGAAAATTACCACCGGTCGATACAATATGGGAATACACTCTTAACGGCAAAACCAGCAATCGGTTAAAATTGACTGCGGTAAAAAACGACATCGCCACTTACCAATTCGATAATACCATCATGAAAGAAAGTATTCGTGACTATGCGTTTTTCAAAGCAGACAACAACACGCCTTCCCGAGGTATACTTTCATTCCCTTTAACGCCAGGGAAGAGTTGGCGTGAAAATATAAAGAGCGTGGTAAAAGCGCCAGTTGGTAACAAAGATCAGTGGCAATATACCTACACAGCGGAAACCTTTTCGCTGGTTGCTGGTGTAGCAAAAATCACCGTGGCAGCAGGTACTTTTGACACTCTGGTCATTGAAAAAACCAGCCACTGGACCAAGTCAAATCCAGAATGGATTTCTCACTCAACGTCCAAAATGAGATGCGTAACCAGCGATTGCGAGATTTCCGGGGCGACAAAAGAGATCTTTTGGTACGCCCCTGCCGCCGCACGCGTAATATTAAAATCGGCGCAAACAGGTAGCAAAGCGAGTTATCTTCCAGGTGATAGCGATTACCTACTGACCAGTGGACAAAAAACGGTGATGACCGAGTTAATCGGCTTTGGTATGTTGCCGGAAAATTTCATTCCGCCGGAAAAGGCGAGATATGCTCACCCACTCCCACCCTATGCGCTGAGCTTAGGGTTTCCCCTGCTGCCGAATGATAGCTGGGAGTATATGATGATCAATAACCTCAAGTTTGAATAAACCAGGTAACCCCCTCCGGGTCGGTTATTTTTGCCGCGACCCGGAGAGGAAATATTACATACTATAGCCCGGTTTTTTGATGAGATGATCCATCTGCGGCGCGATTTCATTATCCCATACCTGCTGCCAGTCGCTCTGCTGCACCTGATTGAGCGCAACGCTAACTGAACTGTCTTTTGTACTAAGATGGCGGATCAGAACTTCAGTGATTTCCGCAGCCAGCGCATTTTTTTGCTCTTCGCTCAGTTCACGGGGAAAACATTTAATATCAACATGTGGCATAGCAGGCTCCTTATTATTGGGAATTTAAAACTATCACAGGTTTCCTGATGCAAGTCACAATTAGTGCTTTAAAGAAGATTGTTGTCACGCAGTACCTGCTGCAGCTCCGTACGGCGATAAACCGCCTGCGCCACGGCGGCAAACTTTGGCGTATGCGCCGTGAACCACTCTCGGCGCGGCCCCCAACTGTACATCGCGGCAATATAGCAATCCAACAGCGTGATATCCCCGCCCAAGGCGTAAGGCGCGGCTGCCAGCTGTTGTTCCAGCCATAGATACAGTGATTTGCGGTATTGCTGACAGCTCTCACGCAGTTCGTCAGGCGCTGAGGCTGTCCAGCGCTCGGGATAATCGGCATAGGTGAAGGTAGGATAAACGTTTGCCACCAGCCAGATCAGCAAACGTTGAAACTGCCGGCGCTGTGGCGTACCGGCTGGCGGCGCCAGATCCGGGCGCTCGTCGAGGATCATCAGCGCTATCGCCGCCGACTCCGTCATTACGCTGCCATCAGCCAGCAGCAAAGTGGGCACCTGACACAGCGGGTTGATCGCCAGCAGTTTCTCTCGCTGCGCGCCTGGCTGGTCAAAGCCATCGACATTGATAAATTGATAAGGTATATTGGCCAACGTTAGCATCATCTCGCTTATCGCCGAGCCCCACCCCGGCACGCCATACAATTTCATCATCGTCAGCTCCCGCGTAGAAAACTTTTAGCGTAGCACTAATTCCGCGCGGCGCTGAATTCGCGCCAGGCGACGATGGCCACCAGTACCACCGGAATAAGTACCGAGTAAAAGCCCGCCAGGATGTAGCCCAGCGCTCCGAGCCCTGCGCCCAGCAGAAAACCGAGCACCGAAGCCCCCGATTTTTTGATTTTCGCTCTATTCTCGCGGTTAGGCGCCTGGCACCAGTTCACCACATCGATGGTTAACTGCGTGACGTTGCCGGTCATCATCGTACTCGGGCTGGTGGTGGGTAATAATAAACGGGTGGTTGCATTCCTCACCCCCATCGCCATTACGCCTGCCATGCCGGTGATTAACGCGGTCGCGCTATCCGCGCCGACAAAGGGCTGCCACAGCAGCCCCAACAGGCCGAAAAGCAGTAACAGCAGGATCTCGACGACGAACAAGCCGCCAAGGAAGCGTGGCGTGATAATTTTTCGACGTTTGATAACCAGCGTAACGAGCGCCACTGCCAGCATAAAAACAGGAATGGCGAGCAGTTTGGATAAAATACCTTCGCTGTTGGTGGCCAGTGCTGCACCGGCCACCACCAGGTTTCCCGTGACGTGGGCGGTAAACAGGCCAAACAAGGTGATGAAGCTGATGGTGTCGATAGCGCCGCCGGAAGCGGCGAGCAACGCGGGTTCACGATGGTGCTGCCAGCGTTGCTCCAGTAAGAGTTGGTTTTCAGCCACAGTGATTAATCCATTAAAAAGACACACAATGTAGCCATGAGTATAGCAATCCCTGCTATGAATAATCATTGCATCAATAGGTTATCCCCGGCGGATTGACCTCCGATTGCCTGACTTCCTCCCCCTGTTCCCCCCAGCGCGCGAGCACCTGCTGATACTCGCCGCGAGCGATCGCGCCGTTTAGCGCCGCCTGCAGCGCGTATACCAGCCCATTGCCTTTTTTAGTAGTCGTCGCCACCCAGGCTTTTTTGGGTCCCAGCCCGACGACTTTAGTTTTCCCGTTTAATGCAGCCTTATAAGAGGCCACCGACTGCGGGCCAAAAAAGATATCCGCCCTTCCCGACTGAATATACAAATTGCCGGAGGCATCGTCAGTAAGATAAACCGGTAGCGCCGGCTGACGGCCGGCGGCTTCGTTTTCCGCATTCCACCCCAGCAGGATCCGCTCCTGGTTGGTGCCAGAACCGACAATGACTTTACGCCCCGAGAGATCCTGCGCATTTGAAATCCGCGTGATCTCACTGGTTGATTTGACCGAAAAGGCCAGCGAGTCAACGCGGTAGGTGGCGAAATCGAACTTCTCTTTGCGCTTCTCGGTCACCGCAATGTTAATCAACGCCACATCGTAACGCCCTGACGCGATCCCCAAAGGCCAGTCCTCCCAGGCCGTAGGCACCAGCTTCAGTTTCAGCCCAAGGCTACCCGCCAGTAAACAGGCAATGTCCGGGTCGCTGCCGATGCGCGTACGGTTGTCGCTGGCCAGCAGCGCCAGCGGCGGCGAATTTAACGCCGAAATCACCACCGTCAGCACGCCGGGCTCCACAAAACGATAGTTCGGAGGAATTTTGCTAATCGCGTTATCATCTCGCGTCACCGGCAATGGCCGTTCATTGGCGCGCAAATCGAGTTCGGCGCGCGCCTCGCCGATGCTCAGGAGCAGCATGAGAGCGGCAGCTAATTTCCTCATGCCAGCACCCGTGATAAAAATTGTCGGGTGCGCTGGTGTTGCGGATTATTTAACACTTCATCGCTGCTGCCCTGTTCAACGATTTTGCCATCGACCATAAACACCACCTGGTCGGCTACCTCGCGGGCAAAGCCGATTTCATGCGTTACCACCACAAGCGTCGTCCCGGAGCGGGCAAGTTTTTTGATCACATCAAGCACTTCGCCAACCAGTTCCGGATCGAGCGCCGAGGTAGGTTCATCAAACAAGATCACGCGCGGATTGAGCGCCAGCGCGCGGGCGATGGCGATGCGCTGCTGCTGACCGCCGGAAAGATGCCGTGACCAGGCATCGGCTTTGTTGCGCAAACCGACAATGTCCAACAATTCATACGCACGAGCAATCGCCTCTTTGCGACTGGCCTGTTTATGGGCAATCGGCGCTTCAATCAGATTCTCCAGCACCGTCAGATGCGGGAACAAATTGAAGTTCTGAAATACATAGCCCACGTTAACCCGCTGGCGGAGGATCTCTTTTTCTTTCAGCTCATACAGCTTGTCGCCTTGACGGCGATAACCGATATAGTCGCCATCAATCTGGATAAACCCTTCATCGACCCGTTCAAGATGGTTAATGGTGCGCAGCAGCGTCGATTTTCCCGAACCGGACGGCCCCAGGATCACCGTCACCGTTCCCGGCGCAATCTCCAGGGAGACATCATCCAGCGCTTTATGACGACCAAAGTATTTACTGACCCCGGTTATCGAAATATGACCATTACGAGAGTTGAGCATGGACGGCCTCCTGCGGCTGACGAGCCGGTTGGTTAACGCGATTATTACGCACGCTGTTCACCGCTGAGCGCCGTTCGCTGCGCGCCAGCGCGCGTTCGACCAGGTACTGAATTGCAGAAAGCACGCTGGTAATCACCAGGTACCACGCGGCGCCCACCATCAGTAACGGGATCACTTCCTGGGTGCGGTTATAGATCATCTGAATGGTGTAGAACAATTCCGGCATCGCCAGCACGTAAACCATCGCCGTCCCTTTTGCCAGGCTAATGATTTCATTGAACCCCGCAGGCAGAATGGTGCGCAGCGCTTGCGGCAAAATGATCCGCAGCGTACGTCGCCAGGCGGGGAGTCCCAGCGCGGCGGCGGCCTCATATTGCCCGTGATCCACGCCCAAAAAGCCTCCGCGGATAATTTCGGCAGTATAGGCGCTCTGCACCAGCGTCAGGCCAACTACTGCCGTGGAGAACTGCCCCAGTACATTGATAGTCTGGTAGCTCGCCCAGGTTATGCCGGTGAAGGGGATCCCCACTGATAAGCTGTCGTAGAGATATGAAAAGTTGTACAGAATGATCAACACCACGATTAGCGGCAGCGAACGAAACAGCCAGATATACCCCCATGCCAGGCTGCTGAGCAGCCACGACGACGACAAGCGGGCCAGCGCTAACAGGCCGCCGAAGATGACGCTTAAAAAGGTACCAAGTAGCGTGAGCAGCAGCGTTTGCCCCAACCCCTCAAGGATCACCGGGTCGAAGAACCAGTGTGCGAACACCCCCCACTCCCAGCGCGGATTGAACGCGACCGACTGCACAACGACCGCCAGCACCAGTAGGGCCAATACCGCCCCGGCGACGCGCAGCGGATAGCGAGCCGGAACCACTTTAATCGTTTCAGATGATTGCATGACGCCTCCTTAAGCGCTGTGGCTGAGGGCGCTAACCGCCAGCGCTTTAGTGAACCGCAACCGCCCATCATAGGGCGGGCGGCTGTACTCTTCCGGGTCGCGAGTGAGGTCAAACTGCGCCTCGTACCCCTGGCTTAAATAGAGCTTTACCGCTTCCGGCTGGCGAAAACCGGTGGTGAGATAAATATGGCTATAACCTGCCAGCACCGCCCGGCGCTCGAGTTCCTGTACAACCCTGGCGGCCAGCCCCTGTTGACGCAGCCGACGATGCGTCCAGATCCGCTTAATTTCCGCGGTGTGCGGATCTTTCGGCTTGTAAGCGCCGGTGGCGATGATTTCGCCGTCACGCTCCAGCACAATAAACAGCCCCTGCGGCGGCAGATACCATTCGGTTAACTCCACTTCCGCATCACGAGAAAAATAGTCGCCGTAACGGGCGGCGTACTCGGCAAACAGGCCGCTAATAATCGGTTGTATCTCCGGCGCGTCCGGAGAGATATCACGGAATGCTTCGCTCATAGCGCCTCCTGTTAATCGCCCAGCCCGGCGGGGTTAATTTCCGATTGTGGAATGCTCTCCACGCCTTCGCCCCAGCGATTGAGCACTTTGGCATAATCGCCGCTGGCGATAGCGCCATTCAGCGCCGCCTGGACGGCATTGACCAGCCCGCTGCCTTTTTTCAACGTCACCGCGATATGCGCCGCCTTCGGCCAGCCGCCGTCCACGCTCCCCACCAGCTTAGTTTTGCCGGTTAGCGCCGCTTTCCAGGCGCCAATGACGTTAGGGCCAAAGTAAGCATCGGCGCGCCCCGTTTGCAGAGCCAGCGTCTGCGCGGCGTCGTCTTTGGTATAGACCGGTATAAACGGTTTAAGCCCGTGCTTAACGTTTTCCGCATTCCATGCGAGTAAGATTGCCTCCTGATTGGTGCCGGAGCCGACGATAATCTTCAGCCCGGCAATATCTTCCGCTTTGTCGATCTTGTTCAATGGGCTGGTGCTTTTGACGTAAAAGCCCAGCGAATCTTTACGATAAGTGGCGAAATCGAACTTCTCTTTGCGCTCTTTGGTGACGGTAATATTGCTGATCGCGGCATCATATTTGCCGGAGGCGACGCCGAGCGGCCAGTCTTCCCACGAGGTCGGAACAACGTTGACTTCGAGGCCGAGGCTGTCAGCCACCAGACGCGCAATATCCGCCTCGCTACCGAGCAACGTTTTGTTATCATCAGAAAACACCGTCAGCGGTGGCGAGTTTAGCGCCGCAACCGCGACGGTAAATTTCCCCGGCACCGCCAGGTGCAGGTCTTTCGGCAACAGCGCAATTGCCTGCGGATTTTTTGCCGTATGAATCGGGGTTTTATTGGCTTCCAGGCTAACTCCGGTGCCATTGATATTGACGTCCTGCGCCCACGACGGGGCGCTAATTGCCAACGCGAAGGCCAGCAATAGCGTTGATTTCTGCATAGCGCGGTTCTCTTTTATTATTTTTCGAATTGGTTAATGGGCAGATCCAGCCCCAGGCTTTCCCGCAGCGTGGTGCCTGAATATTCGCGGCGGAACAATCCGCGCGCCTGCAGCAATGGCACCACTTCATCAACGAAACGCGGGAAGGTTTCCGGCGTGCCGCCCTGAATAATGAAGCCATCGGCGGCGCGTTGTTCAAACCACAGCTGCAGGCCGTCGGCGACATCGCTGGCCGTGCCGGAGAAGCGCGGGCGCGGGCTGGCGGCCTCCAGCGCCACCTGGCGCAGGGTTAATCCCCGTTCACGGGCATTGCGTTTAATCTCATCGGTGGTGCTGCGGAAGCTGTTTTGCCCAAGATCGCCAATATCCGGGAAGGGTTCATCCAGCGGATATTGCGCAAAATCATGATGCTCGAAGTAACGACCCAGGTAATTCAACGCGTCGTCGATCGAGACCAGCGCCGCCGTGGTCTGGTATTGACGCTCCGCATCCTCCGCGTCGTCACCGACGATTACGCTGACGCCCTGGAAAATATGCAGTTGATCCGCACTGCGCTGATAGGCAGCCAGTTGGCTTTTGACATCCTGATAAAACGCCTGCGCCTCGGCTAACGATTCCTGGTGGGTAAAAATGGCATCGGCGTGGCGAGCGGCTAATTTTTTGCCGTCATCGGAGGCGCCGGCCTGGAAAATAATGGGCCGTCCCTGCGGCGTGCGGGCAATATTCAAAGGACCAGCGACTTTAAAGAAATCGCCATGATGATTAAGCGTATGCAGTTTATTTTTATCAAAAAACTGGCCGCTCTCTTTATTACGCACAAAAGCGCCGTCTTCCCAGGAATCCCATAATCCTTTAACCACCTGAAGATATTCGTCGGCGATACGATAGCGCAGCGCATGATCGGGATGCTGGGCGCGGGAGAAGTTTTTCGCCGAGCCTTCCAGCGGCGATGTCACCACGTTCCAGCCGGCGCGCCCGTGACTTAAATGATCAAGACTGGCGAACTGTCGCGCGGTCGTGAACGGTTCACTATAGGAGGTGGAGAGCGTGCCGACCAGCCCCAAACGATCGGTCACCGCCGCCAGCGTTGATAATACCGTTAACGGCTCAAAACGATTTAAAAAGTGCGGGATGGATTTTTCGTTAATATATAACCCGTCGGCGACAAAAATAAAATCGAGTTTCCCCTGCTCGGCTTTTTGCGCCGTTTCTTTCACAAATTCAAAATTAATACTGGCATCCGCCAGCGCCGCCGGATGACGCCAGGCGGACATATTTCCTGAGGCGCCATGTAAAATCGTCCCCAGACGTAATTGCCGTTTTTCAGACATAGTGACCCCTTACCCTGTCAAAAATTAAATATGGTGTAATGCCTGTTCCGCCAGATCCGCGAAATAGCGCGCGGCTGGGGCAATGACGTTTTCATCCGGATTAAAGGCCGGATGATGCAGGCCGAATTCACTGGCGCTCCCTATGCTGACGAAAGCACCCGGAATATGCTGCAGATAGACGGCAAAGTCTTCGCCGCCCAGATGCAAATCGGCGTGATGCGTGCGGTAGCCGAAGCGGTCGGCCGCCGCGCTGGCGAACGCCGCCCATTGTTCATCGTTGACCAGCGCCGTTGGCCCGGCGTACCAGAAGACATCGATTTGCGCGCCGAAGGCGCTGGCGAAGCCGGCGGCGATTTCGCTGACTCTCGCCTTAACCCGCTGCTGCACCTCGCTACTGTGGGTGCGCAGCGTTCCCTCGAGCTCTACGCTTTCCGGCAAGACGTTCCAGGTATTTCCCCCCTGGATCCGCGTCACGCTGAGCACCACCGAATCCAGGGTATTCACTTCGCGGCTGGCGACGCTCTGTAGCAGCGTCACCAGTTGGCTCGCTAGCAGGATGGCATCTTTGCCTTCATGCGGCCGGGCGGCATGCGCCCCCTTGCCGGTCACTTTGAATACGAAGCGATCGACGTTGGCATAAAACGGGCCACCGCGGGTGGCAAACTCGCCAACGGGTAAATTGGGCTCATTGTGCATGCCGAAGATTGCCGATACGCCGTCAAGCGCCCCGGCGCGGATCAACGTTTTTGCGCCGCCGAAACTCTCTTCCGCTGGCTGGAACAGGATCCGCACCCGCCCCGGCAGTTGCGCTTCTCGTTCCTTTAACAGCAACGCCGCGCCAAGCATCACGCTGGTATGTATATCGTGACCGCAGGCATGCATGACGCCGGGATTTTGCGAGCGGAACGGCAGTCCGGTGGCCTCTTCTATCGGTAGCGCGTCAATATCGGCGCGCAGGGCGATGATTTTATCGCCGCTGCCCACTTCCGTCACCGCGCCGGTGGTTAACTCGTAAGGCAGTAACGGCAGGCCGCCGCTTTGCAACCAGTCGCGGATACGCGCGGTAGTTGCCACTTCCTGTAATGAGAGTTCCGGGTTCTGATGCAGTTCGCGCCGCCAGCTAATCAACTGTTGTTCGAAATTCATGGCGTTACCTCCGCGCCAAGATGCGCCTGCGCCAGCAATCCCAAAGAAGCCAGCCGCGCACGCCCTTCGGCAATAGGGGTATCAATAATAAACTCATCAATGCCCCACTGCGCCTGAAGGGCATCGAGTTGTGCTTTAACCTCTTCTGCGGTACCGAACAACAGCGAGGACTCGCGGCGCTCAATGCGCGTCGGCGGGCTACCGGCCTGACGGGCAAAAGCTGCCGCCTGAGATTCACTGCCCACCGTCACCCGCTGACCGTTTGCCAGCTCGACGCCCCAGACCTCTACCTGCTTCGCCAGATCGGCCGCGCTGGCGGCGTCTTGCGCAACGATAACCTGTACGGCCACGATCACCTCGCGGCGGCTCAATTCGCGCCAGTTCGTCAGCACCTCCTGCAACAAGTTTTTATCGCCATTGAGATGCGCAGCAAAAACAAAGTTCCAGTCCAGACTGGCCGCCAGACGGGCGCTGTCGACGCTGGCGCCGAGCAGGAAACCGTCCGCACGGCGCGGTGGAATGGGGGTCGCGCGCAGGCTCTCCTCGCCCTGGCTTTCGGTCAACGTTAGCCAGTTATCAAGCTGGGTAAGCTGCTCGGCAAAACTGCCCTTTTCGTGCTGATGAATGCCCTGCTGTAATGCCCGAGTGGCAAGCGGCAAACCGCCTGGCGCTTTGCCAACGCCGAGATCGACACGCCCTGGGGCAAGGCTTGCCAGCAGATTAAAATTCTCGGCGACTTTGTAGGGGCTATAGTGCTGCAGCATCACGCCGCCGGAGCCGACGCGGATCTGCCGGGTTTGCCCGAGGATCCAGGCAATCAATAGCTCCGGCGACGGGCTCGCCAGCTGTTCCGCGTTGTGATGCTCGGCAATCCAGAAACGATGATATCCCCAGCGTTCTGCCTGTTGCGCAAGCGTTAACGTACGCGCCAGCGCCTGAGCGGCCGTTTCACCGGGAGCAAGGGGGCTTTTATCCAGGATACTGATTCGATAAGACATTTCGCAGGCTCGTTTTAATTAACATGCCTGCATTATTAGAATCTGCAGCGCGTACTGAGAAACAATTTATTCACATGTACTCTGCCGGAAATTAGATATGCACCCTACCAGCCATTGCCTGCTGATGGACAATTTCAGCAATAAAGCGCTCTGTTTGTCGCTGATTACGTAAACGGACGAAACGGATATGACCATACTGCGCAGAATGCATATCCGCTAAATAGCGCTGACGATTAGAGCGCCACGTTTTCATGGTCCACAAAATTATCGAATCACGATTGCAGAAGGTGCGACGAAAGGTTTCGCGATTACCGGTACCCGGCCATAGCTCCTGCTGGTGCCAGGCGCGACTCAGCGCACGGCGAATGGCCTGATATAGTGTGCGAACAAAGCTATAATCTACCCATACCACCAGATCAATATCACGCCATTTGACTGCGCGACTGCGATTATAGTTGCCATCTAGAACCCAGCCAGCAGAGGCCGTTGCCTGCGCGATGCTGGCGAAAAACTCTTCATCCGGCGCCCCCTCCCACTCTGGCCGCCAGTAGAGCCTATCCAGTTCGATGTAGGGCAAAGAAAGCGCTGCCGCCAGGCGTTGCGCAAGTGTCGACTTCCCTACGCCGCTAGTGCCTACCACATTGATTTTCATGATGATTTCAAGCCCCTTTTTCTCCCGATAGTCAGCATATACTCTCTTCAGCTGCGTAGATCCTTGTGGCGAAAGCCGTCTACCGCGTTTAGACTCAATTTCCTGCCATGAATTCGCTAAATTAAATACGGTAACAGCATGTTAAAGGATAACTTCAACGATCTCCTGTCGTTTATGGTAGTCGCCCGCGAACGCAGTTTCACCCGCGCCGCTGCCCAACTTGGGGTATCGCAATCTGCGCTGAGCCATGCGATGCGCAACCTCGAAGCCCGGCTTGATGTTCGTCTGCTGACCCGTACCACCCGCAGCGTCGCCCCCACCGAAGCGGGTGAAAAATTGTTCCAGAATTTACGTCCGCATCTCACGGAAATTGAACGCGAGCTCGGCGCCTTGAGGGATAGCCGCGCCCTTCCGGCGGGTAATATTCGCCTTAACGCCGGTGAACACGCCGTCAGCGCGGTGTTGTGGCCGGCATTAAAGCCATTTATGTTGCGTTATCCGGATATCAATATCGAAATTACCGTCGATAACGGCCTGGCCGATATCGTCGATGGCCGTTTTGACGCCGGCGTTCGTCTCGGCGATCAGGTGGCAAAGGATATGATTGCGGTACGCATCGCCCCGGACATGCGCATGGTCGTCGTGGGCTCGCCCGACTATCTACAACGCTACGGCACCCCGCAGACGCCTTATCAACTGGATCAGCACCGCTGTATTAATATGCGGCTACCAACCCGCGGCGGGATTTACGCCTGGGAATTCACCGACGATGGTAAAGGCTTTCAGGTTTATGTAGAGGGTCAACTGACGCTGAATAGCTTACCGCAACGCATTGATGCCGCTGAATCTGGTCTCGGCCTGGCCTATGTGCCGGATGATTGCGTCGAGGAGGCGCTGGTTGCCGGTCGTTTAGTACGGGTACTCGATGCCTGGACACCCACCTTCCCTGGTTATCATCTGTATTATCCCAGCCGTCGTCAGCATACCGCTGCGTTTGCGCTACTCGTCGACGCGTTGCGTCATTGAACTCATTGATATTTAAGTAAGTGCTGTTGTGAAATGTTTTACGTGCGTCACTATCACGTTACGTGTAGGATGCAGCGCCGTGCATGATTTATCTCTACGACAGAATAGTGAGAAAGCCAGCACGATGTATCGCCGCTGCGCGATACGACAACCACTCATGGACATTGACAGGAAAATGGGTACATCAATGAATAACAAACACACTGACGCGGCGGAACATCATGCCGCGAAACGCCACTGGCTCAACTCGCACGAATCGGGTTACCACAAAGCAATGGGCAACCGTCAGGTACAGATGATCGCCATTGGCGGCGCCATCGGGACCGGTCTGTTTCTCGGCGCCGGGGCGCGTTTACAAATGGCAGGCCCGGCGCTGGCGCTGGTTTATCTGGTTTGCGGTATCTTCTCCTTCTTCATCCTTCGCGCCCTCGGCGAACTGGTTCTCCATCGCCCCTCCAGCGGTAGTTTCGTCTCTTACGCTCGTGAATTTCTCGGTGAAAAAGCCGCCTACGTTGCCGGCTGGATGTATTTCGTCAACTGGGCAATGACCGGTATCGTCGATATCACCGCCGTCGCCTTGTATATGCACTATTGGGGCGCTTTCGGCGATGTTCCGCAGTGGGTCTTCGCCCTTGGCGCGCTGGCGATCGTCGGCACCATGAATATGATCGGCGTGAAATGGTTCGCTGAGATGGAGTTCTGGTTCGCGTTGGTGAAAGTACTGGCTATCGTCGCGTTCCTGGTTGTCGGCACGATTTTCCTCGGTACCGGCAAACCGCTGGATGGCAATGCCACCGGCTTCCATCTGATTACCGACAACGGCGGTTTCTTCCCGCACGGTCTGTTGCCGGCTTTGGTACTGGTTCAGGGCGTCGTCTTCGCCTTCGCTTCCATCGAGTTGGTGGGTACCGCGGCAGGCGAATGTAAAGACCCGGAAACCATGGTACCGAAAGCGATTAATAGCGTGATCTGGCGTATCGGTTTGTTCTACGTCGGTTCCGTGGTGCTGTTGGTGCTGCTGCTGCCGTGGAACGCCTATCAGGCAGGGCAAAGCCCGTTTGTCACCTTCTTCTCGAAGCTCGGCGTACCGTACATCGGCAGCGTGATGAACATCGTGGTGTTAACTGCCGCCCTCTCCAGCCTGAACTCAGGCCTGTACTGCACCGGGCGAATTCTGCGTTCGATGTCGATGGGAGGCTCAGCGCCGAAGTTTATGTCAAAGATGAGCCGTCATCACGTCCCTTACGCCGGGATCCTCGCGACGCTGGCGGTCTACGTGGTGGGTGTTTTCCTCAACTATCTGGTACCGTCGCAGGTATTTGAGATCGTACTTAACGTCGCATCATTGGGGATTATCGCCTCATGGGGCTTTATCGTGATCTGCCAGATGCGTCTGCGTAAGGCTATCAAGGAAGGAAAAGCGGCGGATGTCAGCTTTAAAATGCCGGGCGCGCCATTTACTTCATGGCTAACGCTGTTGTTCTTGCTGAGCGTTCTGGTGTTGATGGCTTTTGACTACCCGAACGGCACCTATACCATCGGTTCCATTCCGCTGCTGGCGGTGCTGCTGATCGCTGGCTGGTTCGGCGTACGTAAACGCGTGGCTGATGTTCACAGCACTGCGCCGGGCGTTGAAAAACGCTAAGTGCTTCTCCATAACGGTTTGCCCCTCTGCGGGCAAACCGTCACCGCAAAATTAATTATCTTCCACCAGTTGAGCAACGTCGCTGCTGTTGATTTCACGTTTGTTGCCAGACTCATCGATATAGCTGGTCATGCCGGTTTCTTTATCCAACTGCGGTTTACCGTGGGTCACGATAGTTTGCCCGCTTTTTGTCGTCATGACGTAATTAGAGCTGCAGCCAGCCAGAAGCGCCAGCATTGCCGCCGCACAGATCACCATATATGGCTTTTTCATAATTTCTCCAGAATGATTACCACTCTCCCGCCGCGCGCGGGAAAAAGTAAGTGTATAACCGTTATAGTAATCAGGCTAATAGCGGTTTGTAACAGAGGATGAGACCCGGAGTAAGGAGGGGGCTCCCCCTCCTTGAGAGATTACAGAGCAATGCGGATAACGTCGTCCGGCGCGGTGGCCTCTTTCTGACGAGTTGACTCCTGCTTCACGCTAACAAACAGCGTTTTTCCATCGGCGGACAGCGCCAGGCTATTCGGGAAAGTCGGCGTTTTAAAGGTTTTAACGACCTTATAGGTCTTAGCATCAATCACGCTGACTTCACCCGCTTTGCGATGGGTGACGTAGACTTCGTTGCGTGCTGGGTTAAACAGTACCGCCAGGGATTCCGGCGCGGCGATTTTTTGCAGCACTTTGCCGTCACGAATATCCACCACCAGCACTTCCGGCTGCTTGCTGTCGGTAATGAAAGCACGGTGACCGGCTGTATCCAGGCTCAGATTCAGGTAGAAATGCTCCTTACCATCATCCTGCAGCTTCTTGCGCGAGAGGATCTTATTGCTATCGGTATCGATAGTCAGTAGTTCGCCATCGGCATTGGTGGTGTAAAGACGTTTAGCGTCAGCATCGATTGCCAGCCCGGTGGCCATCGCGCCGGTATTGGCAATGGTATCTTTCAGCGTCAGCTTGTCGCCATCCACCACCCAAATGACGCTCTCTTTACCCAGACCGGAGATATATACGGTATTGGTTTTCTCATTCACTACCAGCTCACGCGGCTGCAGCGGGCGCACGGTATCACTACGTTTACGGTCATCGAGCACCAGTCGCCCTTTCACCGCGCTGGTTTTGGCATCTATTGCGGTCACGCTGCTATCAACGGTGTTGCCAAACCACAACGTCTGGGTGGTGTTATTGATGGTGGCGCCGAACGGTTTCAGGTCGTTATGAATAACCTGGGTGATGTCGAGCGTAGTCGGATCCAGACGATAGACGATACCGCCTTTATCCAGCGAGCGGCTTTGCGAGGTGGCAACCCACAGCGCATTTTCCTGCTGGCTATACGCCATTTCGTACGCGCCTTTACCGACCGCTTTACGCAAGAGCTCCTCGGCGGCGTGGGCGCTGAAGCTGCCTGCCAACAGTAACGACGTTAATAACAGAGAACGACGCAGACGCGGCGCGGATAACTGACGTAATGACATAACGATTCCCTTTATAGAACAATTAATTACTGGTTAGAGATGGCTTCCACAGCGTGAAGGTTAACTTCACCCCTTTTGTAAATGAGAATAGTAATCATTATTTATCGTAATGTGGAGCGTTAATTGGCTTTTTTGATGAAAAGAATCACCTTTACTTGCTATTAGTTAACGACCGGTTAGTTAATTCTTTTCAAAGAATTTACAAACGGTGTAACATATATACATATGTTCCATTTGGTACGTTTCTCTTTGCGAGTCGCTTTGATGAAGATTATTGCCATGCGCACGGTCGCGCTCCCCGCTTTATTACTCCCTCTCGTCGCCAACGTGCACGCCAGCACGAACGACGAACAAACCATGGTCGTCACGGCGACGCCTACCGCGGTTTCCGAGCTGGATACCCCTGCCGCCGTCAGCGTAGTGAATGGCGATGATATGCGTCAGGCCGCCCCGCGAATTAACCTCTCAGAATCGCTCGGCGCGGTACCCGGTTTACAGGTGCAGAACCGGCAAAACTACGCTCAGGATTTGCAGTTGTCGATTCGCGGTTTCGGTTCCCGTTCCACCTACGGCGTCCGCGGCCTGCGGCTATACGTTGACGGTATCCCTGCTACCATGCCCGATGGCCAGGGGCAGACATCGAATATCGATATCGGCAGCATCGATAGCCTGGAAGTGTTACGCGGACCTTTTTCCGCGCTCTATGGCAACTCTTCCGGCGGTGTCATTAACGTCAATACCCAAACCGGCAGCCAGCCGCCGACCATCGAGGCCAGCAGCTACTACGGCAGCTTCGGCACCTGGCATTACGGACTGAAGGCCACCGGCGCCGTCGGCGACGGCACCCAGGCAGGTGATGTCGATTACACGGTGTCGACCAACCGTTTTACTACCCACGGTTCACGCGACCATAGCGGGGCGCGTAAAAATCTCGCCAACGCCAAATTAGGCGTGCGTATAAACGACGTCAGTAAATTAACGCTGCTGTTCAATAGCGTAGATATCAAAGCGAACGACCCGGGCGGATTGACATATGATGAATGGCGTAATAATCCTCAGCAATCGCCGCGCGGCGATCAATACAACACGCGTAAAACGGTGAAACAGACCCAGGCCGGTTTACGCTATGAGCGCCAGCTTAGCCAGCAGGACGATCTGAGCGTGATGATGTATGCCGGCGAGCGCGAAACTACGCAGTATCAGTCAATCCCTGTCGCAGCTCAGGACAACCCCTCAAATTCCGGCGGAGTCATCGATCTCACCCGTCATTACCAGGGTATCGATACCCGCTGGACCCACCGCGGCGAATTGCTGGTTCCCGTCACCTTTACGACCGGTCTTAATTACGAAAATATGAGCGAGCAACGTAAAGGATACGAGAATTTTGTCGTGACAAACGACGGTGTGCAGTTAGGAGAAAAAGGCAATTTACGTCGTAATGAACGAAATTTGATGTGGAATGTGGATCCTTATCTGCAAACCCAGTGGCAATTAACTGACAAGCTCACATTCGATGCTGGCGTCCGCTACAGCTCCGTATGGTTTGACTCCAACGATCATTACGTTACCGAAGATAATCCCGACAGTAGTGACAGTACCAGTTACCATAAATGGTTACCGGCGGGTTCTTTGAAATATGCCGTCACTGAAGCGTGGAACGTTTATCTTTCTGCCGGCCGCGGTTTTGAGACTCCAACAATTACTGAACTTTCCTATCGCTCAAAGAATATTGCCGGGCTGAATCTCGGGTTGAAACCAGCGACCAACGACACCGTTGAGATCGGTAGTAAATTGCGTGTCGCAAATGGCCTGCTTACCGCAGCTTTATTCCAGACCGATACCGATAATGAGATTGTTGCTGATGATAGCGCAGGTGGCCGCACCAGCTATAAAAACGCCGGTAAAACCCGTCGTCAGGGAATGGAACTTGGTCTCGACCAGCAGTTTGGCGACAACTGGAAATTAAAAGCAGCATGGACCTGGCTCGACGCCACCTATCGCACGAACGTTTGCGGCTCCGCAGACTGCAACGGCAATCGTATTCCGGGTATTGCCCGCAATATGGGCTATGCTTCTTTCGGCTACCAACCGGAACAGGGCTGGTACGCGGGTAGCGATATCCGTTATATGGGCGACATTATGGCCAACGACGCCAACACCGCCAAAGCGCCATCGTGGACCGTGGTTGGCCTGACCACCGGCTATAAGTGGAGCTACGGGAAAATGGATATGGATCTGTTCGGCCGCGTCGATAACCTGTTCGATCGCACCTACGTTGGCTCGGTGATTGTTAATGAATCCAAAGGGCGTTACTTTGAGCCGGCGCCGGGCCGTAACTTCGGCATCGGTATGAATCTCGCCTGGCGTTTCGAATGATGACGCCGCCCAATGAGTAATGATAAAAAAAGGGATCCCAATTGGGATCCCTTTTTATTCCGCCGCATTCTGTTAGAACGCGCTTCTTAAGGACAATTCGAAAATAATTTTTTCCGCCTGGCAGGAGAAATTCACCGCCGCGTCCAGTTTCGCCTCATTACCCACCGGCTCAATCGTGTAATCTACGCTCGGCGTTTCGCTGGCGGCGGCAACGGCGCGTTCGCGAATGGCCGCTACCGCAGACTCCGCTTCTTCACGGGTAGGGAAAAGTTTCTCGACCCGGTAAACGCAGTCTTCGTTATCAATAATGGTGCCAACATCAATGGCGCAGCCTTTGGTACTGCATTTATCAACTACATCTTTCATCGCATTAACCTCTTAAGTTTCCTTAAGGATAAAAAGCCGCTCACGGAAAAGCAAACCATTAATAAAAGTATGGATTAGTCATTTTTTTGCTTAGAGGCGACGAAACCGCCCCCGCACGCATCTTCGGGGGCGTTAGAGAAGGCGGTAACGTTACTCCTCCGCTGCGACGTTAATCACCACTTTGCCGAAGTTTTCTCCCTTCAGCAGGCCAATCAGCGCCTGCGGCGCCTGCTCCAGGCCGTCAATCTGCTGCTCACGGTATTTGATTTTACCTTCCTGTACCCAGCGCCCCATTTGCTGCTGAAACTCGGCAATGCGATGGCCGTAATCCTGGCCGATGATAAAGCCCTGCATACGGATACGTTTTTTAAGGATCGTCGCCATCAGCAGCGGCAGCCGATCCGGTCCATCCGGCAGCGCGGTGGCGTTGTAGCCGCTAACCAGTCCACACACGGGAACCCGCGCCGCGGTATTCAACAACGGCAGGACCGCATCAAAGACTTTGCCGCCAACGTTTTCATAGTAAACATCGATGCCCTGTGGGCAGGCCTGCGCCAACTGTTGGCTGAAATCCGCAGCGCGGTGATCAAGACAAACATCGAAGCCTAACGTCTCTACCGCATAACGACATTTCTCGGCGCCGCCGGCAATGCCGACGGTGCGGCAGCCTTTAAGTTTGCCGATCTGCCCGACGGTTGCCCCCACCGGGCCGGTTGCCGCCGCTACCACCAGCGTTTCGCCCGCTTTCGGCTGGCCGATGTCCAGCAGCCCCATATAAGCGGTAAATCCCGGCATACCTAACACCCCCAGCGCCCAGGAAGGGTGTTCAGGATTGTCGCCGAGCTTAACCAAATCGCTACCATCGGAAAGCGCATAATCCTGCCAGCCACTATAGCCAAGCACCCACTCACCGGGTTTAAAATCAGGGTGATTAGAGCTCACCACACGGCTTACCGTCCCCCCGACCATCACCGCGCCAATCTCCACCGGTGGCGAATAAGAAGGCGCATCGCTCATCCGTCCGCGCATATAAGGGTCGAGTGACAAATAAATAGTCCGCAGCAGGATCTGGTTCGCCCCCGGCGTCGGCAGATCGCCCTCTTCCAGTCTGAAATTTTCGGCGGTAGGTTCACCGTGCGGGCGTGAAGCCAATATCCAGCGGTGATGGCGTTGTGGATTAGCGGTCATAGCAAACTCCTCTTGTTAACGGCCTGTACTGAGGCTAGCCGTTTTATGCTTAACGCGCTTTAACATTATGAGCCGGATTGATTCAGGCGTACCACCAGATAGACGCAAGTCTCGCTGGACTCATTGATAAACCGGCAATCGTTGGGCGGCCCCAGTTCCAGACAATCCCCCGCCTGCATCTGATGGCGAGTATTCCCTTCAACAAAAACTAATTCACCCTGCTGTAGCCAGATGAGCTGTCGCGCCAGCGCGTACGAAGAAGCGGGCATCGGTACATCGCTGCCGGCCGGCAACTCTATTTGCACCAGGTCGATCGGCAGATCGCTACGCGGCGAGACGTGCCGGCGCAAATAGTGGCTTTGCGGATCGCGCCACACCGGCTGGTTGGCAAAGCGCAAAAGCTTGCCATCCTGCATCTCTGCACGCGCAATTAACGTCGACATACTGATGCCAAACGCGCCAGAGAGACGGCCCAGCATCGCCGCGGTGGGGCTACTCTCGCCACGTTCAATTTTATGCACCATTGCCCGCGAGGCCCCGGCGCGTTCAGCCAAATCGCTCAACGACCAGCCGCGGGACTCGCGTTCGATACGAATGCGTGCGCTAATGCGCTGATTGAGGTTGTCTTCTATAGTATTCATGGCGTAACAATATAGTGTGCACCACCGTATTACACAACTGTCCGCTATCCCCGACACTGCGCGTTCTGTGTAAAATTTATTGCTAAAACTGATGACAGCCTGCCGTTCATTATTGTAATAATACCGTACTACTATAGTGTACAGACTTTGAGGCTTGCTATGTCCATCCGCCATGCCAGTAAAGACGATTGCGCGGCGATCGCCGAAATCTATAATCACGCCGTACTGCATACCGCTGCCATCTGGAATGACAAAACCGTCGATACCGATAACCGTATTGCCTGGTTTGAAGCCCGGCAGATTGCCGGTTATCCGGTGCTGGTGAGTGAAGAAAACGGCGTCATTACCGGGTACTCCTCGTTCGGCGACTGGCGCGCATTTGACGGTTTCCGCCATACCGTTGAACATTCGGTGTATGTCCATCCCGATCATCAGGGTAAGGGGATCGGCCGCAAGTTGTTAGTCGCGCTTATCGCTGAAGCGCGGCGTCTGCACAAACATGTGATGGTAGCCGGAATTGAATCCCGCAATCACGCTTCGTTGCATCTGCATGAAACCCTGGGATTTATCACCAGTGGGCAGATGCCGCAGGTGGGGACTAAATTCGGCCGCTGGCTGGATCTGACCTTTATGCAGCTGCAGCTCGACGATCGCCTGGATCCGGACGGCGAGGCATGAATCAGTCGCTCACCCTTGCCTGCCTGATAGCGGCGGGTGTCGGTCTGGTGTTGCAAAACACCCTGATGGTCCGCATTACCCAATCCGCCTCGACGATTCTTATCGCCATGTTGCTCAATTCGCTGGTGGGAATTGTTATTTTTGTGACTATTTTGCTATTGCGCCACGGCGCGGCAGGTTTTCAGGAACTGGCGCTGAATATCAAATGGTGGACCCTCATACCCGGCCTACTGGGATCGTTTTTCGTCTTCGCCAGCATCAGCGGTTATCAAACCGTAGGGGCGGCGACGACCATTGCGGTACTGGTGGCCAGTCAACTGGTAGGCGGGTTGATTATTGATTTGATTCGCGCCCACGGCGTGCCGATTAGGGCGTTAATCGGGCCAGTATGCGGGGCGGTGATGCTGGTGGTCGGCGCCTGGTTGGTGGCCAGGCGCCAGTTTTGATATCTGATTAAATAGTAATCTCCCAAAAACTTTTAAAACATATAACTCATGCACTTCATAGATATGAGCAAAAACGGGTCTGATTATTGAATGTTATCGTTCTTCATTTGCAATAATTACAGTGAGACCTCTTGCCTGCACAAAATTATATTCAATACTGTGAATCGAATACGAATAAAGTAGAGGCCATCTTAACCGCTAGTTAGTACTAAGTAAAAAGTCTAAACTTCAAGAACATAATAAGAGATTCTTATTTGCATCCACTTTTAAGCTCTTGGAAAAATTCCCCGAAAAGTGATGTAAACTCGAAACAGCTTAGCGAGAAAGAAGTTCCACCGACACTTGCTCGTTTTGTTCACTCGTATTAATCATAGTTCCATCATCACAAAGCAGGACGTCGTCAACTTCAAGCCATAGTTGAGAGTCAACCTGACCACCATTAATAACCCGCCAAACCGATCCATCTTCTAGAGTAAGTAACGTCCCATCATCATTCTTAGTTTGAATCCAGTGACCAGATTCGCAACTTGCGTAGACTGGTTCCATAAGAAAAATCGCACACAATAGGCAAAAAATTTTCATTATAACGACTCTTGATTACCTGCCTGATTAAGCATTGTATTTACCTTGCTACGGCTAACCAAACCAGCATCCACTCTCCTGTCGACCTCCTTCTCACAAACGTATGAAACCATTGCTTTCACATCGACAGCATGAGTATCATCTTTGTTTTGCAAAGCCTTTTCACATTTCACCAAATCTCCCAACGAGGCAGACTTTAACTTTGCTTGCATTTCCGGACTATTCGCTCTTTCCACCAAAAGCTTTTGTCGCTCCTGAGCTTCTGCAGCCGCTTCAGCTTGCTCTTGTTGCAGTTGAGCACGGTACTGAACCAGATCAAACATCTCCTCACAGCGCTCATATCTAGCCTTGTCAATGTCGGCTCTTATCTGCCCTACGCCACCGGATAAGGCAGCCCCCCAACTCTCACCGTAAGCATTTTCCTTGAGTTCCTGGCATTGAGTGTGCCTTGCCTGTCCCGGCCCAGAGCACCCAGAAAGAGTTATCACAACAACAATTAACGGCAACGCCTTACTGTTCATAAGAGCAATACCCCCCCTTATGATGACTTCCCGTCCCTCCGTGTGGGTGCTCACCTTTAGGGCAAGCGTATGCAGTTGTAGTAGATGTCAGAATGATCACAGCGGTGGCGATTAATAGCGCTTTAATTTTCATTTTGGTTTTCCTTGGCCAATAAAAAACCCGCACATATTGCGCGGGTTAATGATTTGGGTTTTAGGTCTAAGTGCCTTGTAGAACTACTTAAATTCAGTTAAACGTATTCTTAAATATCAATACACTTCTGACCTTTGTTAGGCTTAGTGTAGTCTGCCTGATTATGTCTGGCTGGTGGCCAGACGCCAGTTTTGAGCTCACCCTTAAAGGATCTCGCCGCCTTTGGTTAACTGTTCGCGGCGCGCTTCCTGATCTTCATGATGTTGCCGCCCGTGATGGGCTATCGCTGTCCGCAGGCGCTGCTGCTGGGTATAACGCTCTTCACGGCCCAGCTCGACATCGTCGCTTAACGCGATCAGTAGCTCGTTCATAGGGGCAATCACGCCCCCGGCAATGGTGTCATCGACCCTGGCAATGACATCGTCCAGATGTGCCATCCTGTTCTCCTTTTCGATCAATTCAGCTTAGCTTTGGAAAAATCGCTTCCCATCAGACTCACGCTATAACCGCTGACGTTGCTGCGGGTGGCGTAGAAAGTTTTCCCCGTCGCCAGCGTGATCCACGGCGCCTGCTGATAGAAGATTTCCTGGGCCTGTTGGTAAAGTTTAGCCCGCGCCTGCGGATCGCTCACCAGAAGCGCTTTTTTCACCAGAGCGTCATAGGACTTATCGCACCAGCGCGCTACGTTGGAGCCGGTTTTGATATTATCACAGCTGAGCAGCGTACCAGCGAAGTTGTCCGGATCGCCGTTATCGGACATCCAGCCAAACAGCGCGCTATCATGCTCGCCCTTGCGCATACCGGAAAGGTATTCGCCCCACTCATAGCTGACGATTTTCGCTTTAATGCCGACTTTGCTCCAGTCGTTCTGAATCATTTCAGCGACACGCTTCGAGTTCGGGTTATACGGGCGCTGTACCGGCATCGACCACAGGGTCACTTCTGCGCCCTGCTCCAACCCGGCCTGCTTAAGTAACGCTTTCGCTTTCTGCGGATTGTAGTCGTAATCCGGCAAATCCTTTTTGTAACCGAGCATATTGGCTGGGATCGGCGATTTCGCCACGTTGCCGGAATCCAGGAAGACCGCTTTCACAATCGCCTGCTTGTCGGTGGCGTAGTTCAGCGCCTGACGTACCAGCACGTTATCAAACGGTTTCTTTTGCGTATTAAACGCCAGATACCCCACGTTCAACGCCTCCACCGCGTGTAACGCCAGATCTTTATTCCCTTTAATCACCGGGAACTGTACCGGCGATGGCGCGGGAATGATCTGGCATTCGTTGGTCTGCAGCTTAGCCAGACGAGTCTCAACGTTCGGCGTGATGGAGAAGATCAGATGTTTAGTCGGCACCTCACCTTCCCAATAATGCGGATTGGCGATATAGCGGATTTGTGAATCCACTTTGTACTGCTGCAGCGCATAGGGGCCGGTACCAATAGGCCAACTATCAACGTATTCCGGCGTCCCTTTTTTCAACATCGCATCGGCATATTCAGCAGAAAGAATCGAAGCGAAGTCCATCCCCCAATCGGCGAGAAACGCCGCATTGGGCTCGCTCAGCACAAACTGAACGTGGTAATCATCGATCTTCTTCACTTCTTTAATCAGCTTATCAAGGCCAACGTCGTGGAAATATTCATAATTGCCCTGCGACACGTTGTGATAAGGATGCTGCGGATCCTGCTGGCGCAGCACCGAGAACAGCACATCATCCGCATTGAAATCGCGGGTCGGCTTAAAGTATTTATTGCTGTTGAACTGCACGCCCTTACGCAGCGTAAAGGTCCAGGTTTTACCATCCGGGGACACTTTCCATTCGGTCGCCAGCGACGGAATCGGTGTGTTTTTAAGCGGGTCAAAGGTTATCAAGCGGTTATAGAGCACCTGTGAGCTGGCAACGAATGAAGGACCAGAGCTGGCGATTTGCGGGTTAAAGGATTCCGGCGAGGCTTCCGAACAGTAGACCAGCGTGTCGTTGGCCCCAGCCAACGCGGCGCCGGCTGGCAGCAGTGCGCTTAGTGCCAGTGCAAGTAGTGATTTCCCTGTAGACATGGTTATAAACCTTATAAATTTGTTATATGCCCACTAATAACAGCACAGCGGAATACAACCAGCAAATAATGAATCGCTATTAGATTCACACTTTAACTCATAAGGTTAGCGCTATTTGCGGCTCTTCTCATAACGAAAGCCAGTGACTCGCGCACCGGTACGACAAAATGCCTTTTTCCGACTAAAATCCATTCGCGTGCCGCATTGTCCCTTTTCAGTCAAAGGAGCGTTACATGACGAATTCGATTTATCAGCCTATCACCCTCAACGATCCGCGGTTGTTGCAATTTGCCGAACAGTTGAATCCTGGCGCCAGTCCGATCTATCTCCCGGTCATTGATAAACCGGGGCCCGAGGGAAACGCCTACTGGAACGTCAGCGCGGCGATCGAACAGGTCGGTGGAAAAATGCTGCTGGGCTGGGAAATAAACTACTGGCCTGGCTGTTTTCTGGTCGCAACACATCATGCCGCCTTACAGGCCGACGATGGTGGTGTCTATGATGTGACTCAACGTTCGCAAGCCGCGGCGGTGCCTACCGTTAATCTGTTTATTCCCGACGACTCAATTGCTATTGACCTCGATAAAACGCCGGCCGTGAAATCACGATTTTATATATTACATTCCGCCGCCCAAATTACGGACTATCTCAGGGCCTATGACAATCTCAACGCTTTCGAGAAAAAGCTAAGCGATAAGCTTTATGAGATCGGCTATCGCTGTGAAACAAATAAAGCGTTGGCGAGCGGCATCGTCGGCACAACGCCTGCCTTCGTGGAAGGCAGTTCGGTCGATATTGACGAAATAAAAATGAATATTTCTGAGTTAAGCTGGATATTAAAAGATAAAATTAAAAAGCTAAAACAATATTCTGACGCACTACAGGTACAACCATTACATTAACTTTCCTCTTTGGGCCGTGGCGAATGGATTGTGTCTGCTGCGGCCCATGTTCGCCGTTCTCATTATTGTACTAAGTTGTGACCCGCTGAGAAATCTGCAAAAAAGTTGTGCGATAACCGCCCTTTCGCCGCTGCGCAATGAGGTATGGCGGTAGACTCGACACTCCGCAGACCAATGAGGTTACGCTAATGACTATAACCTGCAGCTTATATAGCGGCGGCCGCTGGCACGATGCCGAAGGCCGCGCCACTTTTATCCGTCGCCATCCGCAAAATAACGAGACAGCCTCTATCGCCGCAGCGGCAAGCCTCAATGACGCCCGTCGCTGTGCAGATAGGGCCGCCGCCGCATTCCCTTCATGGCGGGACAGCACCCCATCCGAGCGTCGCCGGCTGTTGCTGGAAGCCGCCGCGCAAATGCAGCTTAGAGAGGCGAAATTTATTGCTACCATGGCGGCGGAGACCGGCGCGACGGCGCACTGGGCCGGATTTAACGTGCATCTGGCGGCAGATATCTTACGCGAAGCTGCAGCGCTAACCACCCAAGTAGAAGGACAAGTGATTCCCTCCGATGTGCCGGGTAATCTGGCAATGGGCTTGCGTCAGGGCGCAGGCATCGTATTGGCGATGGCGCCGTGGAACGCACCGCTGATTCTGGCCACCAGAGCCATCGCCACGCCGCTTGCGTGCGGCAATACGGTGATTCTCAAGGGCTCGGAACTCTCGCCCGCGACGCATAGCTTAATCATCGATGCCCTCGCCGCGGCGGGCTTTCCCGACGGCGTGGTGAATTATCTCACCTGCTCGCCAGCCGACGCGCCTGCGCTAGTGGAAACGCTGATTGCTCACCCCGCCGTACGACGCGTGAATTTTACCGGGTCGACCCCCGTTGGGCGCATTATTGCGCGCACTTGTGGAGAATATCTTAAACCGGCAATACTTGAGCTGGGTGGCAAAGCGCCTCTACTGGTACTGGATGATGCCGATCTTCAGCAGGCGGCGGCGGGCGCGATTTTTGGCGCTTTCGCTAACGCCGGACAGATTTGTATGTCCACCGAACGCATAATTGTCGATGAGAGCATCGCGGATGAGTTCGTCGCATTAATCAGCCAACGCGCCGCCGCGCTGCCTTCTACGCTTCTCGGCCCGGTGGTCGAGATGAAAACGGTACAACGCTGCAACGCGTTGATTGATGATGCACTGAACAAGGGAGCTCGTTTGCTCTGCGGTGGAAAGGCGGAATCAACGCAAATGCGCGCCACCCTGCTGGATGGCGTGACGCGTGAGATGCGAATATGGCACGAAGAATCTTTTGGCCCGGTCAAATCGGTGATTAGGGTCAACGGCGAGGAAGAGGCTCTGGCCGTCGCTAACGAGAGCGAATACGGCCTGGCGGCAGCGGTTTATAGTCGCGATACCGCTCGCGCCTGGAATGTGGCGCAGAACCTGCAAACCGGTATTTGCCATATTAACGGCCCTACCGTACATGATGAAGCACAGATGCCTTTCGGCGGCTGTAAATCGTCCGGCTATGGCCGCTTCGGCGGACGCGCCGGGATCGCTGAATTCACCGAACTTCGCTGGATAACCATGCAAACTCGCCCGCGCGAATTACCGTTCTGATTTACCGCGATGCATTCAGAGCAACCCGGCAATCACGCGCGCCAGCGCGGCCGGGTTTTCCCATGCCATCGAATGCCCCGCCTGTGGTATGACAGCCAATGCGATACCCGCAGTTTCGACGTCTTCCGCTTCCTGTGAGGGTAGCGATAAACTACCGTAGATAAGCGTCTTGCGGCATTGCAGGTGAATAAAACGCTCAAACCACGAGGGAGAAGCACCTACTACCAGGCTGGTAGCTCCCCGCCATAACGCCCACGGTGCGCTATTTTGTAGGCAACCTTTCCATGGGGACGTTTCTTCCGCCAGCATCGACTGATAGCCGTTGGCGATAAAATCATCTTCCGTCTGCCCGGCGATTTTACAGCTATAGAATCCCCCACCGGCATAGAGATTGGGCTCGGCGACAATTAAGGCCTCAACGCGTTTGCCCAGCCGCTGCGCTGCCTCAATAGCCACACTGCCCCCCATACTATGGCCGAAGAGAATGCAGCGGTTGACCTGCAATTTGTTCAGCAACTCCACAACGACCGCAGCCTGGTCAGCAATTCGGTAGCCAAACTGAAGCGGTTTATCGCTGTAACCATAGCCTGGAAGATCAATTAGTAAGGCCCGGCGCCTATTCAATATAGGGTTAGAAACCACTGGCGGGTAATCGTATGAAGAGGCGCAACCTAACCCATGAATGAACACAATAGGGTCCCCCTGGCCTTGGAAATCAAACCAACGGACCGTTGCACCGGCTAAATGCGAATAGAAGCTGTTCATCAGATGGCATCCTTATTATTTTTAACTGTATTTATATACAGCTATCAAGACAATTAGGCCAGCCATTTCTGTTGTTCAGAATAGAGAAACCAGCAGCGCCATAGGGAAGCTGAATGGCCAGGTGGCACCAATCAGCAACGCAGCCAGCAGGCGAATACAACGGCTTTCCTTAGTTAAAAACCAGCTTATCAACGCGCAGATACAGCCCATTACGGCATAAAAAACCAGCATTTTCTGGTATAAAGTCATTTTTTTCCTTCCCTGTCAGACGCCGCGCAATGCGCGCCATCTCCCGCACCACTTAGGACGTCAGAGATCAATACCTCACAAAACAAACCGCTGCAAAGACCATGGAATAACGATCGATTCAGTGTTGTCCGATAGCGCAACTCTATGCGACCGACTATAAATGTAGGGGCTTACTCATAAAGGTGGCGTTATGGATGTTTCCAGCAAAACCGTAATTCTGATTAATGTCGGCGCAGCGCTTGCGCTTATTAGCCTGTTATCCGTTCGTTTTGGTTGGCTTTAGTAATTTTTTCAGCAACTAAACCTAAAAAAGCAGCTTCAATGGCTGCTTTTTTTTATGATTTTATTGTCGCGCGTTCCCCAGCATCTTGTTGCTGAAGCACCGCGATAATCTCATGATTTTCAGGGTTATATTGCGGTAAGAAATTTAGCTTTTCGCTATCCCATTCAACCATTGCGCAAACGCCCACAGTTGCCCCCTGGCTTTCACAGCGACTAATACGCTGGGCAGGGAGATTACCGTAAAGCATTGCGCTTACGCCGATGAGTAACAAGAGATATGCTAGCTTTTTCAAACCAATTCAACTTCAGAATAACAAATTATGTAAAATTTTCTCATGAGCGCCCCAACAAAGTCAAATCACATACACACCCGTCACCGCTACTGCTACGATCCATGCCGTGAATTTAACATTATCGCTACAATTATTGTCTTCCGGTATAGAAAGCATCGAGTGCTATCCGCCCTATGACCTCTTGCCAGCGGAAGGATATTTATATTATTGGCAATAACAAAATGATCTGACACTCCTCGTACGGTGTTATAGATAATTGGCTACAATGGACTTAAGGGGTGAGAATTTTCTTAAATTGGCTTGTGCAGATAATCAACAAACAACTTCCCCAACCATATAGGTAATGCGGATTCGACATTTTCATTTGTTAATTTGTGCTATTTATTCGATTAAGTGATAGAAATTATTATTTGCAAATTCACGGTTTTCCGCATAGGTTCATGACTATTCGTTATAACGTATTTGCTTTTTCTCTTACTTATTTTGAGGTTGCTTATGTCAGGAATAGCAGCGCTATTAATAGCATTAATTTTATTGGTTGTAGCTATCTACAGCCTTCTCTCTTATATTCGTGAGCGCCGCCATTCGGGTTTGCCTTCTAAAAAAGACAAACGTTAATTGTAGCATCGATATAAAAGGCGATTCGCAAAAAAATCCCCGCATTAATCTGCAGGGATCTCATAATGATTAAGAACAGACTCTTAATGGTTTACACCCCATCCGGCGCTTATCTCCGGCACTCACAATGGCTTAGCTCTTGAAGGGGTATAAGAATACTCTCATATTACCCCTTATCTGTTTTAACATTTGTTGCTATTGCAACTATTAGCCTGATAATTCTGCCGGTACGTTAATGTTTAATGTTTCACCATCACATGCCTAACCACCGTGTAATCCTCCAGGCCGTACATCGACATATCTTTGCCGTATCCAGACAACTTCTGCCCACCGTGCGGCATTTCGCTAACCAGCATGAAATGGGTGTTTACCCAGGTGCAACCGTACTGTAAGCGCGCGCTCAGACGATGAGCGCGACCCACATCCTGCGTCCATACCGAGGAGGCCAGACCATACTGCGAATCATTAGCCCAGGTTAACACTTGTTCCTCATCGCTAAACGACGTCACGCTGACTACCGGGCCAAAAACTTCACGTTGTACGATAGCATCCTGCTGCCGGGCGCCAGCCAACAGCGTGGGCTGGAAATAGTAACCATTCCCTGCAGCGCGACTGCCGCCGGTGACCACTTTAATATGCGGTAAAGCGCGTGCGGCGTTGACCGCTGCTGTCACCCGCTCCAGATGCGCAAGAGAACTCACCGGCCCCAGCTCCGTAGACGGATCGTCCGGTTGCCCCATTTTCAGGCTGGCCACGGCAGCGCCTAATTTTTCAACCAGCCGATCGTAGACGCCTTGCTGCGCATAGATACGACAGGCGGCAGTACAGTCCTGGCCGGCGTTATAAAAACCGAAGGTGCGAATGCCTTCAACGACGGCATCAATATCGGCATCATCAAAAACGATAACCGGCGCTTTACCACCCAGCTCCATATGGGTACGTTTAATCGAAGAAGCCGTATGACCAATGATATGGGCGCCGGTGGCGATCGAGCCGGTCAGGGAAACCATGCGTACTTTACTGTGGCCGGTGAGCGGATCGCCAACGGTTGGACCACGGCCAAAAAGCACGTTAATGACCCCGGCCGGGAAAATATCTTTTGCGAGCTCCGCCAGCTTCAATGCCGTAAGCGGAGTGATTTCCGAAGGTTTAATGACCACGCAGTTACCAGCCGCCAGCGCGGGCGCCAGCTTCCAGGCCGCCATCATCAACGGATAGTTCCACGGTGCAATCGAGGCCACTACGCCGACTGGATCGCGGCGGATCATCGAAGTATGCCCCTCCAGATACTCTCCTGCCGCCATTCCCGGCAGACAACGCGCGGCGCCGGCGAAGAAGCGAAACACATCGGCAATCGCCGGCATTTCGTCATTGATAACACAATGCAGCGGCTTACCGCAGTTTAAGGACTCCAGTTTCGCCAGCGTTTCTGCATGTTCGGTAATAACGTCAGCCATTTTCAGTAAACATTCGGCGCGAGTTTTCGGCGTTGTCTGGCTCCAGCTGACAAACGCACGATCTGCAGCATTGACGGCGGCATCGACCTGCGCCTCGGTCGCCTCCGCAATCTCAATAATCGCTTCACCGTTGGCAGGATTGAATACCGGCAGTACTTCGCCCTCACCCGCCACTAATTTACCGTTTATCAAAAGGTTATGTTGCATAGCATGATCCTGTAAAGTGTATTATTTTCCGCTTTCGGCGTTATACTCGCCGTCACGGGTTAGCCACCAGGCCCCCAGGATGGGTACAGTCGTCACTAGCATCACCAACAGCGCGACCACGTTGGTGACCGGCACATCGCGCGGACGCCCCAGCTGATTTAACAACCACAGCGGGAGCGTCCGTTCGTGTCCGGCAGTAAAGGTAGTGACGATAATTTCATCAAAGGAAAGAGCGAAGGCCAGCATGCCGCCCGCCAGCAGCGCCGAACCCAGATTGGGCAGCACCACGTAACGGAAGGTTTGCCAGCCTGTTGCCCCAAGATCCATTGATGCTTCCACCAGACTCCATGATGTCCGGCGAAATCGGGCAATGACGTTGTTAAACACCACCACCACGCAGAAGGTCGCATGACCCACTACGATAGTGAGCAACCCTGGCTCAAGATTGACGGCTTTGAATGCCGTCAATAGCGCCAGACCGGTAATAATGCCGGGAAGCGCAATCGGCAACAGCAACAGCAGCGACACGGCATTCTTACCAAAAAACGTGCTCCGCCACAGCGCCCCGGCGGCGAGCGTACCTAACACCAGCGCAATTGCCGTGGATAAGGCGGCGACTTTAAGTGACAACGTCACCGATTCAATGATATCGGCACGAGCTGCCGCCTCGCTGAACCAGCGTAAAGTCAGCCCCTTCGGCGGGAAGCTAAAAGCGGCATCCTCTGTGTTAAAGGCATACAGGGCGATAATCAGCAGTGGAAAATGGAGAAATATCACTCCCCCCCAGGTGGCGATTTTGAGAAACAACGGTGCGTGTTCAGAGTGCATCAAACGCTCCCAGGCGCTTAACAAACGCCAGATAGAGTGCAATAAGAACAATCGGCACCAACGTGAACGCCGCTGCCATCGGCATATTGCCAATCGCGCCCTGCTGCGAATAGACCATGTTGCCGATAAAGAAACCGGGCGGTCCCACCAGTTGCGGGACAATAAAATCGCCAAGGGTGAGGGAAAAGGTAAAAATAGACCCCGCCGCGATGCCCGGTATGGCTAAAGGCAATACCACGTAGCGGAAGGTTTGTTGCGGGCGGGCGCCTAAATCGGCGGAGGCCTGCAACAGCGATGGCGGCAGACGTTCCAGCGCCGCCTGCACCGGCAGGATCATGAACGGTAGCCAGATATAGACAAATACCATGAATCGCCCGAGCCCGGAGGTCGACAAGGTATTGCCGCCGACCGCCGGGATGGTCAATACCATATTTAACACGCTCTCCAGGCCAAGATGGCCGAGAAACCATTGCGCCACGCCGTCTTTCGCGAGCAATAGCGTCCAGGCGTAGGCCTTGACGATATAACTTGCCCACATCGGTAACATTACCGCGATATAAAAGAAAGCTTTCATCTTGCCGCGGGTATAACGCGCCATATACCAGGCCATCGGCAATGCCAGGATTGCGCTGGCCATAGTCACGCAGATGGCCATCACCAGGGTACGGATAATGATGTCGTAGTTGGCGGGATTGAACAGCGCCTTTAGGTTAGCGAGCGTCAAATCCGTGGTGACCGACATCGTAAAGTCATCAAAGGTATAGAAGCTTTGCCATAACAGCGTCAGGAGCGATCCCAGATAGACGATGCCAAACCACATCAACGGCCCCAGCAGCAGTAAAAACAGGCCCAATGAGGGTTTTCGCCAGAACAGTCCTGACACTCGCCCGGTCGTCGGTTGCACAAGCGCCATCGTCATCTCAGCCTCCGTTTTCCAGGGAAACCATCGCCGAACGCGACCAGCCGGCTGATACCTGTTGCCCCAACTGCGGTGTGCCAACCGCCGCCCCGCCATCGACGTTGGCCTGGCTGACTAACAGCTTATCGCCCGCAGCGAGTTTCAGTTCAATACGCGTAGACGCGCCCTGAAACTGTACCGCCTGGACGGTCCCCTGTACCTGGATATCACCGCCGCTATTCAGGCGGATATGTTCCGGGCGCAACGACCAGGCGCCGGACAAGCCACATAGCCTCTGAGAAATTTCAGAGGTAAAAACGTTCGCGGTGCCGACGAATCCGGCGACAAAGGCGGTTTTAGGACGTAAATAGAGATCGTGCGGCGAGTCGACCTGTTCAATGCGACCATTATTAAACACCGCCACGCGATCGGACATCGATAGCGCTTCACCCTGATCGTGGGTAACAAAAATGAAAGTGATACCCAGCGATTGCTGAAGTTTTTTTAACTCCACCTGCATCTGTTCACGTAGTTTTAAATCCAACGCTCCCAACGGTTCATCTAAGAGCAGCACCCGCGGTTGATTAACCAACGCGCGGGCAATGGCGACCCGCTGCCGCTGGCCGCCGGAAAGCTGTGAAGGTTTACGCGCGTGAACAAAGCCAAGCGCTACTTTCTCTAATGCTTGCTGGGCGCGAAGATGGCGTTCTTTTTTGCCCACCCCTTTCACCATCAGCCCGTAGGCGACATTGTCGATAATCGACATATGAGGGAATAGCGCGTAATCCTGAAAAACCGTGTTCACGTCGCGCTGCCATGGCGGTAATTCGCTGGCAGGCTGGCCAAAAATACGAATCGAACCGCCGGATAGCTGTTCGAAGCCTGCGATTAAGCGCAGGCAGGTAGTTTTGCCGGAGCCGGACGGCCCCAGCATAGAGAAAAATTCACCATCGCGAATGGCGATGCTCACGCCATCCACCGCGCGCACGTCACCGTACAGACGCGAAACGTCATTAAACTCTACCGCGTACGTCATGTTCAGTCTCCAGGCGCTTAGCGGCCACCCATAATCGCGATATAGTCCTGAGTCCAACGGCTATAAGGGACATATTTGCCGCCTTGGGCAATTGGCGTTTTCCAGAACGCAATCTTGTCGAATTGGTTGTAGCCGTTAGTTTCGCAGCCTTTGTCTCCCAGTAGCGTGCTCGCCTTACAGCCCTGCGGCACGACTGGCAGCGATCCAAACCAGGCGGCGACATCGCCCTGTACTTTCGGCGTCAGCGACCAGTTCATCCACTTATAAGCGCATACCGGATGCTTCGCCTCACTATGTAACATCGTGGTATCAGACCAGCCGGTCACGCCTTCTTTCGGGAAGACGGTAGCAACGGGCTGCCCTTCACCTTTAAGGCCATTGGCCTGATATGGCCAGGAGCCGGAAGCAACCACCCCTTCGTTTTTGAAGTCGCTCATCTGAACGGTCGCATCGTGCCAGTAGCGGTGAACCAGCGGATGCTGATCCTGCAGAACCTTTAACACCGCCTGATACTGTGTTTCAGTGAGTTCATAGGGATCGTTAATTCCTAACTGCGGCTGCGTTGCTTTGACAAAGAGCGCCGCGTCGGCGATATAAATCGGTCCATCATAGGCCTGAACCCGCCCCTGGTTACTTTTTCCGTCCGGTAAATCCTGTTTGACGAAAACCACTTTCCAGCTATCCGGCGGCGTCGGGAAGGTTTTGGTGTTGTACATCAGCAGGTTCGGCCCCCACTGATAGGGCGTGCCGTACACTTTATCGCCGACGTTAAACCACGCGCCTTTAGCAACTCGCGGGTCAAGCGTTTTCCAGTTGGGGATCAGCGCGGTATTAATCGCCTGTACACGCTTGCCCATAATCAGGCGCAACGAGGCGTCGCCGGATGCGGTGACCAGATCGTAGCCGCCCTTCGCCATCAAACTGACCATTTCATCGGAGGTGGCGGCAGTTTTCACATTAACCTGGCAGCCGCTCTCTTTTTCGAATTGACTTACCCAGTCATAATTCTTATCCGTCTGGCCGCGTTCGATATAACCCGGCCAGGCAATAATATCGAGCCGACCTTCACCTTTATCCAGCGATGTCGGCGGTTCTGCGGCTTGCGCAGTAACAAAAACCATACTCAGCACGCACAGGCTGCCACGGGCAAATTTTTTGCTCATTTGAACTTACTCCTGTCAGAATAAAGGTAGCGGCAGCCGTGCCGTAAAAATATCTCCTTTAATAAGGGTAGACGGCGGCCTGCGGGGCTCTGGGGAAATTTACTCAGGTTGTGACCCGGGGCGCATTCCGCAAAAATCGCCGCCACGATTCGATAATATGGATTATAGACAAGGAGTTATGGCAAAGGGTTGAGTATGCATATTCCCTATGACAGCCCGGCGTTAACGGGTATTTAACCCTGATTAATGTATACGAGAATGCCGGAAATTAATTGCCGGGAAAAATAAACCGGCAATTAAAAAAACAGCGATGAATAAACTAAGGCAAAAGTTGACGTATAAGTTCGCCGAGCCGTTTGACTCCCTGCTCCTCTTTTTCTCCCCAGCCCCATGCGGTATTAAAACGGAAGAATGAGGTCCAGTTAGCGGTGGTAGAAAACATTTTACCCGGCGCAATACTGATGTTATCCCGTAACGCCAGAGCACTGAGTTCGCCAGCATCGACGCCGGCGGGCAACTCAAGCCACAGGAAATAACCGCTGTCGCTATGGTGAATTTTGACCTCGGCGGGTAAAAAACGCAGTAGCGCTTGCCAGGCCAGCTGTTTTCGCTCGGCAAGCTGACGCCGCAACCGGCGTAAATGTGCGTCGTAGCGTTTGGTAGACAGATAATCCACCAGCGCCAGTTGCATCGGCGAACTGGTCGATAGCGTACTCATCAGCTGCAGTTGCTGAATACGGCGGGCATGTCGGCCAGCGGCGACCCAGCCGATACGAAAACCTGGAACCAGGCATTTGGAAAATGAGCTGCAGTGCAGCGTCATCTCATCACGATCCCAGTACTTTGCGGGTAGCGGTTTTTCCCGTCCAAAGTACAACTCACTGTAAACGTCATCTTCAATCAGCATCACGTTATAGCGCGTCAATAGCGCCACCAGTTGCGCTTTTTTTTCTGCCGTCAGCGTAAATCCGAGCGGGTTCTGGCTATTGGTCATTAGCCAACAGGCTTTAACCGGATAATTTTGTAATGCCTGTTCCAACGCGGCCAGATCGATCCCCTCTTTCACATCGCTGGCCACCGATAGCGCCTTAAGCCGCAATCGTTCGAGTGCCTGCAGCGCACCGTAAAAGCACGGATTTTCTACGACGACCCAGTCGCCGGGCTCAGTCACCGCCTGCAGGCTGAGGTTCAACGCCTCCAACGCCCCGGCGGTGATGACGATCTCATCCGGCGACACGTTCATTCCCTGCAACGCATAACGCCGGGCAATCGCATGACGAAGCTCATCGTTACCAGGCGGCAGGTTCTCGATCACGCTCATGGCGGTGGCGGTTTTACTCACCTGCGCCAAAGAACGGTTTAGCTGCTGTAGAGGAAACAGCCGCGGGTCGGGAAAGGCGGAAGCAAAAGGCAGCATCGACGCCTGACGGCTGGCCTGCAGGACGTCGAAAATATAGGTGTTGATATCAACGGATTCATTACGCGTCACCTGCGCCGGGGGATCCGGTTGGCGCTGCTTCACCGGCTGCGGCGCAACGTAATAACCCGATTGCGGACGAGCGATAATTCGTCCCTGGCTTTCCAGTAACTGGTAGGCATGGCTGACGGTCATAAAACTCATTCCGCTGCTGACAACCTGTTCGCGTAAGGAGGGCAGCCGATCGCCGGGTTGCCAAACGCCGAGGGCGATCTGGTCGGTTAATTGTTGCGCAAGCTGCTGGTACTTTTTCATCGCAAGGTCCAAAAAGTGACGTTGCGCCCTATGATATATCAGCTGTTAAAAAGTGGCATGTTTTTATAACTGATATAAATCATTGCTGTAAGTTTCATCTCCTTAGCAAGTCCATTAACGGACTTTTTATCGCAGGTGGGCGTAATTCTGAAAGTGCAATAGTTGTCAGCAATTTATCTTTTCAAATAATTTGAACAGGTTATTATTCTATTTAGAATATCTTCAACTTCCATAAGAATACATTCATACAGTGAACAAATTATTTCTCGCATCGACACTTTTATTATGTTGCGCCGCGCAAGCCAGTACAGCTGGCGCGCCGATACTGGGCAATACTCCTGCGAATGCCCATCAGCTTTGTGGTAAAACGATTGAAGTCCAGATTAAATACCTGCCCGATGGAAGGCAAATTATTGGGCTAATGAATAGTAAAAGCGGAGATCTCGATCTTTTTCAATCCACTACCCCGCAATCGCCACAAGGGCAGTATTTGAAATTTGTGCCAATAAAATACGATCAACTGTCTAAAAATTTTATTGTGCAAAATGATGACGCTATCGATATACTTTGGGGCCGTACGGAAAATGAAAAAAAAGAGATCTCTTATACACTGTCTCTGGGTAGCCACGTCTATCCATGTGGGGTAATTCAACAATGGCCAAATGAAAAAGCTAATATGCTTTATGGTGAAAATAGTTAACCCCTACGCAGGGTTGTTATCAATTGGGTATATCGACTATGATTCTCCACCCTAAATTTTCCTGGGTTGAGATCATATAAACATTCCCACACTCATAGGCCTGATGCGCCAGGCCTGCAGCATTCAAAGAGCGTGCAAATGCCTGTCGCCGCTATATTTATCAGCAACGTCAATGTCTGCTTGCGAGGGATATCCATGGTTTAATTATATTTCCTGAAACCTGACCTTACTACTGGTTCCATATGCCTTTGTTAAACATGTAAATTCATTTAGCTCACCATTAAATATACGCCATAAGACAGAGCAGCCCAAAAAACCATCATCAACATAATTACAATTAATAAACTCCGTAGAGCATTTCTTGTCAAAATGCGCCCCCTTCTCATTACCAGTCATATAAAAATTTAATTAAATAAAAATAACAATAAACAGTTTCAATGCATCGCGACATAAAAGCGATGAAAAACACAGCAAGATATAAACTAGCAGAAGCAATGACAAAAAACATCAGCACATTAAGGAAAATCGCACAAAAAAACTTAAAAATAATAAGAAAGAACTAAGAGACATAAAATAACGCCCGCAAATTTATCATTTTTAATAATGCAAAATAATAAAGTATAAATTCAACACATAAATAAAAAAGAATAACAGTGAGTAACTGTTATCATAAAAAACATCATTTCTGCCTCTGCTTTCACCATCTCCCTCCCCCTAAAATTGCGTTGAATCAATTTTTTTGTGGAGTCCAGCATGTTCGGTCTTGATGCATTTCATCTGGCGCGGATCCAATTCGCCTTTACCGTCTCATTTCATATCATCTTTCCCGCGATCACCATCGGTCTTGCCAGCTACCTGGCGGTGCTTGAGGGATTATGGTTAAAAACAAAAAATCCAGTCTGGCGCTCGCTATACCATTTCTGGTCGAAAATCTTTGCCGTCAACTTTGGTATGGGTGTCGTCTCCGGACTGGTGATGGCCTACCAGTTCGGAACCAACTGGAGCGGTTTCTCACAATTCGCCGGCAGTATTACCGGCCCGCTACTGACCTATGAAGTCCTCACCGCCTTCTTCCTTGAGGCCGGTTTCCTTGGCGTGATGTTATTTGGCTGGAACCGCGTCGGCCCCGGCCTGCATTTTTTCGCCACCTGCATGGTGGCGCTGGGCACTATCATTTCAACATTCTGGATCCTTGCCTCAAACAGCTGGATGCAAACGCCACAAGGGTTCGAAATCGTTAACGGTCAGGTCGTACCCGTTGACTGGTTCGCCGTTATCTTTAACCCCTCCTTCCCATACCGCTTATTCCACATGTCCGTCGCGGCGTTTCTTAGCAGTGCGTTGTTCGTGGGCGCATCCGCCGCATGGCATTTGCTTCGTGGCAATCAAACCCCAGCCATCCGTGCGATGTTCTCTATGGCGCTATGGATGACGCTGCTTGTCGCCCCCATTCAGGCATTAATCGGCGATATGCATGGGCTAAACACCCTGAAACATCAACCGGCGAAAATTGCCGCCATCGAAGGCCACTGGGAAAATCCGCCGGGCGAACCGACGCCGCTGCTGCTCTTTGGCTGGCCGGATATGCAACAAGAACGTACCCGCTATGGGCTGGAGATCCCTGCCCTCGGCAGCCTAATCCTGACTCACAGCCTCGATAAACAGGTACCGGCGCTGAAGGAGTTCGCTCCGGAAGATCGCCCCAACTCAACCGTTGTGTTCTGGTCATTTCGTCTGATGGCCGGTCTGGGAATGTTAATGATTCTGCTCGGCGTCATTGCCCTATGGCTGCGCTATCGGCAGCGTCTGTATACCTCAAAACCTTTCCTGCGCTTCGCGTTATGGATGGGACCTTCTGGCCTGATTGCGATTCTTGCTGGATGGGTGACCACCGAAGTCGGACGCCAGCCATGGGTCGTTTACGGTATACAGCGCACCTCCGAGGCCGTATCAGCTCACGGTGATCTGCATATGACCATTAGCCTGCTGGCATTTATTGCCGTCTACAGCTCGGTATTCGGCGTTGGCTATAGCTATATGCTGCGCCTGATCCGCAAAGGCCCGCAAGAGCAGACGCCTGTGCCATCAGGTACGCCGGCGCGTCCGCTTTCTGCCGCGACGGATGGTTTTCAGCACAAGGAGTCCCGCTAATGGGTATTGATTTATCGGTTATTTGGTTTGTTATCATCGTGTTTGCCACCCTGATGTATATCGTCATGGACGGTTTCGACTTAGGGATCGGCATTCTGTTTGCCGCCGTACGCGGCGGCGATGAGCGCGACGTGATGGTCAACAGCGTCGCCCCGGTATGGGATGGCAATGAAACCTGGCTGGTGCTTGGCGGCGCTGGTCTCTTCGGCGCCTTTCCGCTGGCCTATGCGGTGATTATCGACGCGCTGTCGGTACCCTTAACCCTGATGCTGATTGGCCTAATTTTTCGCGGTGTGGCCTTCGAGTTTCGCTTCAAAGCGACCCCTTCGCACCGTCCTTTCTGGGATAAAGCTTTTCTGGGCGGATCGCTACTGGCGACATTCACCCAGGGCATGGTCGTCGGCGCGGTCATTCATGGTTTTCCGGTCAGCGGTCGCAGCTTTAGCGGTGGAATGTGGGATTGGCTGACGCCATTTACCCTATTCTGCGGTTTCGGCCTCACCGTTGCATACGCGTTACTGGGCGCTAGTTGGCTGGTAATGAAGAGCGAGAATCCGCTGCAGAATATCATGCGCAGAATTTCACGCCTTCTGCTGCTGGCCTTACTGATGATAATAGCCGTGATTAGCCTATGGACGCCGCTCTCCCAGCCGGCGATCGCCGAGCGCTGGTTTAGTCTGCCGAATCTGTTTTACCTGCTGCCGGTGCCGCTATTGGTTATCGCCATCAGCGTCTGGTTATGGCGCACGCTTGGGCAACGAGATGCTCACACCCTGCCGTTCGTGTTGACGCTGGGGCTCGTCTTCCTTGGGTTTAGCGGACTTGGGATCAGCATTTGGCCGAATATTATTCCGCCAGGGATTTCGTTATGGCAGGCCGCGGCGCCGCCGCAAAGTCAGGGCTTTATGCTGGTTGGCGCGTTACTGATTATTCCCGTCATTCTTGGGTATACCTTCTGGAGCTACTACGTTTTCCGCGGCAAAGTTCAAACTGGCGAGGGATATCACTGATGGAGCATTCATGGATAAAACGTCTGCTATGGCTGGCAGCCATATGGGGCGCTAGCGTGCTGGCGCTGGGCGCCGTCAGTATGATTTTCCGCCTGCTGATGAACGCCGCCGGGCTTCGTGCCTGATATAACACATCTCCAGCCTGGCGCTCATCGCGTCAGGCTTTTTTCATCTTCTTCAGCCACGCCTGACAAAGCCTTGCGCTTCTTTGATAACGCCATAAAAAAACTAATATTAAATCAATCATATTAATCCCGCGTTATCTATTGATATGGAAAATGATATGTGGCGGAGAGGAATAGCGGCAGTGGTGCTGATGTGCGGATTATTCTCCGGGCATCTGCTCGCCCAGCGTCAGGGGCATGATTATTTCCCGGTGCAAAGCCTCGAACAGCGATTACTGCACGAGGCTGATTGCGATGAACTACGCAGCCGGGCTGAGGACACCGCCAGCTCGCTGCGCGAACATTATCACCGGCAGTACGCGCGCAAAGCAAAGGCGCATAACTGCCCGCCGTGAGAATGGTTCTTACGCGCCCTTACGCTTGGGCAGCGTTTTCATCAGTTCGTCAGGACTGACGGAGGCGACGATGCTGCCCGGATGGGGCATTTTGAGAATATGATTTTTGATTTTACCCACCACGTGCATTTCGCACGGACGGCAATCAAATTTCAGGGTTAACACTTCGTCACCGTGAATCAGCTGCATCGGCGTCGCCTTCCAGCTCTTTATCGAACCTTTGGCCTGCTTCGGACACAGGTTGAAGGCGAATCGCAGGCAATGCTTGGTGATCATCACCGGCACGTCGCCTTTCTCTTCATGAGCTTCATACGCCGCATCGATCAGCTGAACGCCATAGCGCTGGTAGAAAGCGCGCGCTTTGTGGTTATAAACGTTCGCCAGGAACGACAGATGCGTTTCCGGATACACCGGCGGTGGTACGGAGACCGGTTTACGCGTTCCGCGCTGCCAGGCATCGAGGCGCGCCTGATCGAGCATCTCTGCGGTTTCACGGCGCAGTTGGTTAAGCATACTGTTCGGAACAAACAGCGCCGGCAGATTAATCTGCACATCACGCGGGTAGTAAATGGTCTGGCCGAGCTTCGCCACGCCATCACGTAAATTGGCCAGCGCTTTTTCCGCCTGGGTCGCTTCGGCGAATTCGCCATCCAGTGTATGCGTGACGCTGACGCCGTCTTCGCAGGTCATGGTCAGCACCAGCTGTTCCTGCCAGCCGCTCAGCGCGATATCAACCGCAATGCGGCGCTCGCTGGAAGTTTTCAGTAGCGCCTGCTGCCAGTTATGGTCGAGGTTACGATTAAGCGCCTCGTGCGGACGCACTTTATGCAGGTCTGCCGGCATTTCGTTTGGCCAGACGCGATAACGATTTTCCCCCGTTTTTTCCACCGTATTGGCGCGGAAGCCGACAACTTCACGTTTTATCATCACATTGAGGCCGTCGCCATTCGTCAATGCGTCGGTCACTTCAACATCGAGATAATCTTTTCCGACTTTTAATACTTCGCCTACCGGCAGGCCGATAAATTTCGGCGAATCAAACGCGCCGATATCGCCCTTACGCGCGTTAACAAAATAGTCGGTGCTGCCGCGATGGAACGTTTTATCGGTCGACGGCACGAAGAAGTGTTCTGTGCGCCCGGCGGAAGAACGCGCGAGATCGCCGCGGTCTTCAATAATACGATCCAGCATCTGACGATAGTGAGCGGTGATATTTTTCACATAACTCATATCTTTATAGCGCCCTTCAATCTTAAAGGAGCGCACGCCGGCGTCGATCAATGCCGCCAGGTTGGCGGTCTGATCGTTATCTTTCATCGACAACAGATGTTTTTCATAGGCCACAACGCGCCCCTGATCGTCTTTCAGGGTGTAAGGCAGGCGGCAAGCCTGAGAGCAGTCGCCGCGGTTGGCGCTACGTCCGGTTTGCGCGTGAGAAATATAGCACTGACCGGAATAGGCTACGCATAAGGCGCCGTGAATAAAGAACTCGATAGTCGCGTCGGTATTATCGTAGATCGCTTTAATTTGATCGAGGTTGAGTTCGCGGGCCAGAACAATCTGGCTGAAGCCCGCATCAGAGAGAAACTTCGCTTTCTCAACGCTGCGGATATCGCACTGGGTGCTCGCATGCAGCTCAATCGGCGGCAAATCCAGCTCCATTATCCCCATATCCTGCACGATCAATGCATCAACGCCGGTCTCGTACAGATCGGTAATCAGACGTTGCGCCGGTTCCAGTTCATCATCATGAAGAATGGTATTCAGCGTCACAAACACCTTAGCGCCAAAGCGATGCGCAAACGGCACCAGGTTGGCGATATCGCTCAGGCTATTGCTGGCATTATGGCGCGCGCCGAAGCCCGGCCCGCCGATATAGACCGCGTCGGCGCCGTGTAAAATCGCTTCACGGGCGATCCCGGCATCGCGGGCAGGACTAAGAAGTTCAAGATGATGGTTTTGCAGGCGCATACGCTCGTCGTTATCCGTTATAGGGGTCGAAATGGCGGCTATTGTAGTCAGAACTGGGCGTAGACGAAAACATTTTCCGCCGCGCCCGCACAGCGAATTTGCAGAAATCGGCAAAGCATTGAAGAAAAAGCTATTTCTCATGAAAACCCGGCAAGGTTACAGTGGCTGCGTATTCCGGATTTTCCTCGTCACGTTGTGAATTTTAGTCTCAGTCATCTTGATTGGCCGCGGATTAGTCCGCGGCTTTTTCTTTTGGATAATGAATCAGTGAATGAAAGTGCGCCGTCTGCGCGCCGCTATTGCGGTAAGCATGCGTCAGGTCGCCGGCAAAGCGCCGCCCTTCTCCCGCCTGCAATGAATGCCACTGCCCCTGCAGACATAAATCCAGCGTACCGCTAATGACCACGACATGTTCAATGACGCCGGTCTCATGCGGCGTCGATTCGCTCAGCGCGCCGGGGGCGAGGGTAATTGAAAAATGGTCAAAACGTAGCTCAGGATCCCAGGGAAAAATCGGCGTCACTACCATCGCCTGCTGCTGCGGGTCGAAGGCGGCGGGCGCAGCCGTCTCATCGGCAACGATGAACGTCGAAAACGCCACATTGAGGCCGGTGGCTATCTTCCACAACGTCGCGACCGTTGGACTGGATTCATTACGTTCAATTTGCCCGAGCATCGCTTTCGATACCCCGGTTTCTTCCGCCAGCCGCGACAAACTCCAGCCGCGCTGCTGACGCAGGCTTTTCAGCGTCGTTGCCAGATGTTGCGCAATATTCATGGATGGCTCCTCATCATTTTCTTGATATTACCAGTTGTACGCTATAACGCACAATGCTACCTTCGTCGTATGTTATAACGCACAAGAGGTGTTCATGCGCTCCTTTACCCTTCCCATCCCCACGCTGCTCGCGGGATTTGTCGCCGTGCTGGTAGGCTATGCCAGTTCTGCCGCCATTATCTGGCAAGCGGCCGCCGCCGCTGGCGCCGACGCCGGGCAAATAGCCGGCTGGATGACCGCCCTTGGCCTGGCGATGGGCGTCAGCACGCTGGTATTAACGCTATGGCGTAAAGTCCCCCTCCTCACCGCATGGTCAACTCCAGGCGCGGCTTTACTGGTCAGTGGATTACAGGGAGCGACGCTAGCGCAGGCGGTGGGAATATTTGTTTTCGCCAACGCGCTGATCCTGCTATGCGGCGTGACGGGACTGTTTGCCCGCCTCATGAAGATCATTCCGCATTCGCTGGCGGCGGCAATGCTGGCGGGGATCCTGTTGCGTTTTGGTCTGCAGGCATTTGGCAGTTTGCAGGATAATCTCCCGCTATGCGGCGGGATGTTCGCCGCCTGGCTGTTATGCAAAGCGCTCTACCCACGTTTTGCGGTCGTTGCGGCGTTAGCGGCAGGCGGGATCATTGCCCTGCTAACCGGCGCGCTGTCGCCAGTGGCAAACGATATGGTTTTTGTTGCTCCGCAGTGGATTACGCCGCAGTTCACCCCTTCGCTACTGCTCAGCGTCGGTGTACCGTTTTTCCTTGTCACCATGGCGTCACAGAATGCGCCCGGCCTGGCGACCATTCAGGCATCAGGCTATCGGGTTCCGGTCTCGCCGCTAATCGTATTTACCGGCGCGCTGGCGTTGTTATTCTCACCATTTGGCGTCTATTCCGTGTGCATCGCCGCCATTACCGCCGCCATCTGCCAAAGTCCGGATGCGCATCCGGATGCGGATAAGCGCTGGCTCGCCGCAGCGGCGGCCGGTGTGTTTTATCTGTTGGCGGGGCTATTTGGCGGTTCGATAACCGCGCTTATGGCGGCGCTACCGCCGGTGTGGATCCAGATGCTGGCGGGGCTGGCATTGTTAGGAACCATTAGCGGCAGCCTCTATCAAGCGCTGGGGCAAGAAAACGAGCGCGATGCCGCAGTGGTAACCTTTTTAGTCACCGCCAGCGGCGTCTCTCTGGCAGGCGTCGGCTCGGCCTTTTGGGGGCTGGTCCTCGGCGGTATCAGCTATATGCTGTTAACCACGCTGCGCCGCACGTAGCTGGCTTGGCGTAAGACCCGTGGCGCTCTTAACCCGATGACTAAAGTGGCTGGCGGAGCTAAATCCGCAGGCCAGCGCTATCTCGGTCAACGGCTGTTGGGTGTGGCAAATCAGATTTTGCGCCTTGATCATCCGCCGCTGCATCACATACTGGTGCGGCGCCATATTCATTGACTGGCGGAACATCCGCGCAAAATGGTACTCGCTAAGCGACGCCTGTGCGGCAAGATCGGCAAGCGTAAGCGGCTGCTCGAGGTGCTCCTCAATCCACGCCAACAGATTACGCAAAAGATGCGGCGCCAGGCCACCGGTAACCGTCGGCAGGCGCCACTGCACGTTCGAATAGTTTTGAATCAGATGTGTTAACAGCAACGTACTGGCGGAGCTTAATAGCAGTTGATTAGCCTGCTGGCGCCAGTCGTTATCAAGCAGAAACTGGCGATACACCGCGGTAATTTTGTCATCGCTGGCAAAGGTTTTTTCCTGCAAGGTGAAAGACGCCGGGCTGCGATCCCAAATTTGCTCGCCGACGCGACGCAGATGCTCATCGGTGCAATAGAGATGAACGAAAGAGAGATCGCCGCGAATATCCCAGGTGCTTTCATCGCCCTTTGGCATCAGACAAAAACGGTCCGGCCCGCCGCCATTCTTCCAGCCGTACGGTGTTTTTTGGTAGCTTTCGTAACCATCGGCGACATACAGGCTCAACGTGTGGTGGTCGCTGCGCACCGTGATCCGGTCAAGGTCGTTGTACCACGCGGCAAGCTGGATCCCGGAATTGAGTTCCACGGTCCCCCGCAGCACCGCATTTTGTTGTTGTAATGTTTCGAACGTCCCGTATGCCATAGCCTTCACATCGTTTTTAATCCGCAGACCTTTAGTCTATGAATTGTCATCACCGCTTACCAGCATTGACCATGAGCTTGTGAAAAATAAGCGCAAGATTTTGCAAGTCAGCAACAAAACGGTGACAGCGCTTTGCCTGGAAAAATCGCACACTTACGCCAGGCATTTTAAAGGAGAGACATTTTGAACGCATTACTCTACGGGCTGGTGGTGGTTATCTGGGGTACCACATGGATTGCAATCTTTTTACAACAAGGCCCCGTCGCCGCGCCGGTATCGATTTTCTGGCGTTTTGCCGTCGCCAGCGTCACCATGCTGACGATTTTGCTGATGACCCGCCGCCTGCGCCCGCTGGCGATGCGCGATCATCTCTTTTGCATGCTGCAAGGCTGCTGCGTCTTTTGCTTTAACTTCTGGTGTTTTTATACCGCCGCAGCGCATATCAATACCGGCCTTGAGTCGGTCATCTTTTCGATGGCGGTCTTATTTAACGCGATCAACAGTTTTATTTTCTTCCGCCAGCAGCCGCCGGGGCGCTTTTGGCTGGCAGCGGCGCTGGGGCTCGCAGGAATTGTCACCCTCTTCTGGGACGATCTCCTCGCCAATGGTCTGAACGCGTCGCTGCTGTGGGGAATCGGCCTGAGCGCCCTGGGAACGTACGGTTTTTCATTGGGCAACATGCTGAGTATTCGCCACCAACGCCGCGGGCTTGAGACATTGACCACCAATAGCTGGGCCATGTTTTACGGCACCCTGGTCATGGGCGCGATCGCGCTGCTGCGCGGCGATAACTTTACGCCGCAGTGGACCTGGAGTTATATGGGCGCCCTGCTGTATCTGGCGTTGTTCGGTTCGGTGATCGCGTTCGGCGCTTATTTCACTCTGGTAGGCCGTATCGGGGCCAGCAAAGCGGCCTATAGCACGCTGCTTTTCCCACTGGTGGCGTTAACTATCTCCACCTTCTACGAAGGTTACGTCTGGCATAGCAATGCGGTGATAGGTCTGGCGTTAATACTGGTAGGAAATCTGGTGATGTTCGCCCGCCCCGAACAGCTGTTTATGCGCCGCCGGCTGGCTTAATAATAAGCCCGTCAGGCAACTCGCAAGACGGGCTTAACGCATCAATTACTTCTGCGACGGATCGAATTTCACCGCATCGATCGCCATATCATCAATCACCTGCTTCAACGTATCAGCGGTCAGCGGCGTGCTCTCATTAGACAGCGTTTTACCTTCGCCCTTACGCACAACCTTAATAACCGGCTTATTGGTCTTCGCGTCGATCAGTTCGCCTTCGAAGTAGAGATTCGTGTCCATCGTGCGATGGCCGGTTGCCGCCTGGGTACCCGCGACAATCATCGCCACCGGGATCACTTCATAGAACTGCAGCCCTTCTTTGCTGGTATCAACACCGGTGATTGCGCCGCGGAAAATCAGGCTGCGCGGGCCGGCCGTGGTCGCCAACGGCTTACGTTCGCTGATGGCCTGTTTCATCTGCTTGTTGGTGTAATTAAGGATGTCCTGCAGCGCTTTCTCCCCTACCTGGGTCGTTGGTTTCGGCACCGGGTAGTAGGTGATTGGACGGTAGACGACGTTGTCATAGTTGCTCGGATTGTAGTCCGGGGAGATCCAGCGCAGTTCTGGTTTGCCGGAAGCCGAAGTGGTCTCTTTTAACTTAGAATAATCTTTTAAAAACCCGGAGTACTGCTCCGGTTGCGCCAGTTTGGATGCACAACCAGTTAATGCCAGTAGCCCGGCCAGAGCGGCTACTTTAAATAACATTTTTGTACGCATGGATAATCCCTGTAAATGCAGTTTGTCGGCAAGGTTTATAACAAAATTTCACGCTTAGTTTTGTGACAAAAATGGTGGTCCGTCAACTCCTTGCAAAAAATAAATCCGCCAATGCGGCGGATTTATTTACGATGCTTATTTTACGTCCACCTGATAAAAAATATGCTTCCCAAATGGGTCGATTTCATACCCGGTCACCGATTTACTCACCGGTTCAAAAATAGTTGAGTGCGCAATCATCACGGCCGGCATTTGATCGTGCATCATCTGCTGCGCCTGTTTATACAAAACTTCTCGTTGCGGCCGGTCGGTGATGGTTTTAGCTTCGGCGATAATTTTATCAAACGGCGCATAGCACCATTTGGCCGAATTAGAACCGCCGTTGGCCGACTGGCAGGTAAATAATGGGCCAAAGAAGTTATCCGGGTCGCCGGTCGCGGTAGTCCAGCCCATCAACGCCGCCTGATGCTCGCCGTCTTTCACCCGCTTAAGGTATTCGCCCCATTCATAGGTGGTTATTTTGGTCTGCACGCCGATTTTAGCCCAATCAGCCTGGATCATTTCCGCCATCCGTTTCGCATTTGGATTATAGGGGCGTTGAACCGGCATCGCCCACAGGTCGATGGTGATGGGACTCTTCACACCGGATTCGCGCAGCAGCGCTTTTGCTTTTTCCAGGTCCCAGCTGTAGTCCTGCAGATCGGCATCGGCACTCCAGACCCCGGGCGGCAGCAGGTTTTTCGCTACCGTACCGGTACCGTGGAACACCGCATCGATAATTGCCGGTTTGTTGATCGCCATCGCCAACGCCTGGCGCACCTTCACATTATCCAGCGGCGCTTTCTGCGTGTTGAAGGCGAGGAAACCGGTATTAAGCCCGGCTTTGCTCATCAGATTGATCTGCGGGTTCTTTTTCATCCGCGGTAAATCGGCGGGATTGGGGAATGGCATGACCTGACACTCATTTTTCTCGAGCTTAGCGTAACGCACCGAGGCATCAGGCGTGATACTGAATACTAAACGATCGATTTTCGCTTTTCCCTGCCAGTAATCAGGAAATGCGGTAAACAAAATCCGCGAATCTTTTTGGTATTGCGCCAGCTTGAAAGGCCCGGTGCCGATGGGATCCATATCGACGCGCTGCGGGGTTCCGGCTTTCAGCATTGCATCGGCATATTCCGCAGAGAGGATTGAAGCAAAATACCAGCCGAGGTCAGCGACAAAAGGCGCCTCGGGGTGCGCGAGGGTAAAACGCACCGTATATTCATCCGGTTTATCAATTGCGGTAATTAACGAACCAAACTCCAGGCTTTCAAAATTGGAGTAGTTGCCATTAGAGACATTATGATAGGGGTTATTCGGATCTTTTTGCCGCATAAACGAAAAAATAACGTCATCAGCATTAAAATCACGGGTCGGTTTAAAATATTTATTACTTTGGAATTTAACGCCTTTGCGTAAGTGAAAAGTATAAACTTTACCGTCTTCGCTCACCTCCCAGCTTTCCGCCAGGCTGGGCTGCAATTCCGTGGTGCCAACTTTAAAGTCCACCAGCCGGTTATATATCGGTACCGCGCTGGCATCGACGCTGGTCCCGGAAGTATAAAGCTGCGGATTAAAGTTTTCCGGCGAGCCTTCAGAGCAATAAACCAGTGTTTTCGCATTCACGGCAGAACTCACCGCTAATGCCGCTATCGTCAGAGCTATTGAAGTAGATGTGCGTTGCATGCGTTTCCCTTTTCATTTTTTGACTAATGAATAGCTTTTTGTTTTATTGCCCATAGATAACACTAAAGCCAGATTGCAAACACCCGAAATAATAAATTAAGAAGGAATCACTATGGCCTCGCCCTTAACCAGACAATTAACCCAGCGCTTCTTTCGCTATCTGGCTATCACCAGCCAAAGCGATCCACGAGCAACCACGTTACCCACAACGCCCGGACAACATCAGATGGCGCAGGCGTTAGCCGACGAGCTACGTCAGTTTGGCCTTGACGATATCGTTGTCGACGAGCATGCGACCGTGACGGCGGTTAAAAAAGGCACCGTCCCCGGTGCGCCGCGGATCGGCTTTATCACGCATATTGATACCGTTGATGTCGGACTGTCGCCGGATATTCATCCACAAATCCTGCGATTTACTGGCGAAGATCTCTGCCTTAACCCGGAACAGCAAATCTGGCTGCGGGTTGACGAGCATCCGGAAATTCTGGCCTATCGTGATGAAGAGATTATTTTCAGCGACGGCACCAGCGTACTGGGTGCCGATAACAAAGCAGCGGTGACCGTTGTTATGACGCTGCTGGAAAACCTGACCGCCGAACATAAGCATGGTGATATCGTCGTGGCGTTCGTCCCGGACGAAGAAGTTGGCCTTCGCGGGGCAAAAGCGCTGGATTTATCGCGTTTTGCCGTCGATTTTGCCTGGACCATCGACTGCTGCGAACTCGGCGAGATCGTTTATGAAAACTTTAACGCCGCCTCTGCGGAGATACGGTTTACCGGCGTAACCGCACACCCGATGTCCGCCAAAGGCGTATTGGTCAACCCGCTGTTAATGGCTACCGACTTCATGAGCTATTTCGACCGCCAGCAGACGCCGGAGCACACCGCCGGGCGCGAAGGCTACGTATGGTTTAACGGTATTCATGGCGATCAGAACAGCACAAGGTTGCAGGCCAACATTCGCGATTTCGATCTGGACAGCTTTAACCGCCGTAAACAACAGATTGGCGAAGCGGCAGAGAAAATCGCCGCCCAGTACCCTACTGCCAGGGTTGAATTCACTATCAGCGATACTTACAGCAATATCAGTAACGCCATTGGCGAAGACCGCCGGGCTATTGACCTGATGTTCACCGCGATGGAAAGCCTCGGTATAACGCCAAAACCCACGCCGATGCGCGGTGGTACCGACGGCGCAGCGCTCTCGGCAAAGGGTCTGCTGACGCCGAACTTCTTCACCGGCGCGCACAATTTCCATTCGAAATTCGAATTTTTGCCGCTGCGCGCCTTTGAGGCCTCCTATCTAACCGCCCTGCAACTCTGCCTGCTGGCGGCGGATTAAGCCGGTTTACGCGCCAGCATCGTGGCGAAGCGTAGCTTGATGCGGTTTCCGCTGGCGTCGGTGCGGTGCAGTTCGCCGACGTCTTCGTTGTACTTGAGGAACTGCCAGCCAGCATAATAGTCACGCAGTTCTTCAGGTTTGAAGGCGAACGGGAAGCCCACGGTACAAGGGTAATCTTCGGTATCCATTGCGGCAACAATCAGGTTATAGCCGCCAGGCTTAGTGCAGCGCTGCATGTTGCCGATAAGACCAGGGATGGTTTTGGCTTCCAGGAACATCATCACCACGGTAGAAAGAATAAAATCATACTCGCCATCAAAGCTCAGCGTATTCAGATCTTTTATCGCAGTCTGCAGGTTCTCCAGCCCTTCGGCCTGACGAATGTTCTCCAGATTATCGATACTCATGGGATTTTTATCCCACGCGGTGACGTTGTAACCTTTTGCCGCCAGATACAGACTGTTTCGTCCATTGCCGCAACCAAGGTCGAGCGTCTGTCCCGGCTGCATCTGGGAGGCGGCATACACCACTTCTGAGTGGGTGCGTGTCAGGCCATATTTTTCAGTAAAGTAGTTTTCGTCACGAGTCGTCATGATTAATCCTTGTTTGGCAATAAAGTGGCACGGTCTACGCGAATTAACAGTTTACCCCGCACCAGCAGAAGAAGGGTACGCAGCAGCAGCAGGCCGATAATCAGGTTACTAAAAATAAATAAGGGGATCGCCAGAGTATGGAAAAATCCGTGCGGCTGGCCGTGACCCAGATGCAGGCCGGTGGTCGCCAGTGCGGAAATCCCGAACGAGAAGCTCCAGAATGACGCATTAAACGGCTGCTGCAGATACCACGGCATCAGGCGCAGCATAAATAGCAACTGCAACAGCCCGTAACCAAATAGCATTTTGGCAAACGTATCGCCTTCGCCGCCATTAACGCTGAGCCACGCGCTACAGGCCACCAGCGCCGGCGCCAGCTGGATGCCCAGCGACGTCCGCAACGCCGCCGGTAGCTCGCCGTTGCTGCGCAGCCGCTGCAGGATAACCGGCTCCAGGCTGAGCCAGGAAAAGACGCCAGCGCCGAGAAACGCCAGTCCGGCATCATTAAATCCCAGCGCGCCGCAGGCCATGGCGCTGATAAAATTGTTGGCGACGGTCGGCAGATATAAACCGGGCGTCGTCGCCTCTCCCGGATGTTTACCCCGCCACAACCCGGCGCTCTGCCAGGCCGCATAGCAAAGCTGCAGCGTAACCCCCGCAGCAAATAACGCCAGCGACAACGGGCGATACCAGCCTGCAAAAGCGATCGACACCAATAGCGTTGTCGCCGGGATCAGGCTGACAAAACTGCTGGCCACCGGATGACGGATCTCCTGCCGCACGCTCCACGGGAAACGAATAGCCCGCGCAATAAACGCTATCATTAATAGCGCCCAGATAGTTGTCGCCAGCACCACCAGCGCATCGCCAATAATACTGCTCACCGGCCAGATGGTACTGGCATAACGCCAGGCGAAGCCCATGCCGATTATCCCCAGCACCATACCAAAATAGCCAGCCGGTAGATTCAGCACCTGGCCGCCCGTTACGTGTTTATTCATTTTATTTAAAGTTTCAATTTAATTTTAAGTTGCATTTTAAAGGAACCTTATAAAACGCGCTACGGAGATTTTTGCTATGTTTATGTTAACCAACGGTAAAGAGAAATGCTGATGAAGAAATATCGTCTGAGCGACCACGTCCGCCTGTATCACTTTGAAGAAGACGGAGTTAAACATAGCGTAACTCTGCGGCAAATCGTGGCGCTGATTGATTTCTCGGACGTTAAGGCCGGTAGCGAAGGCGGCTGGCTTGATGATGAAGCCGCGTTAAGCCAGGGCGGCGACTGCTGGATATATGATGCCAATAGCGTCGTCTTCGCTGGCGCGCGCGTTGACGACAACGCCCGTCTGACCGGCACCTGCGTGATAAGCCACGGGGCGACAATTAGCGACAACGCCTGGCTTGATAATGTTGAGGTAAGTCACGGCGCCAGGATAAGTGACAACGTCACTATAAAACAATCGCAAATCCGTGGCGTCTGCCGAATCGCCGACCAGGCGCGTATTCTCCCCCACTGTCTGGTGATTGCCGCTCAGGGACTCACTTCTGATATCGACAAAGTGCTGCAAATATATCAGCGCGCCACGGTCAGCGCCTCTCGGATTGTTCACCAGGCGCAAATCTACGGCGATGCCGTGGTTGAGCACGCTTTTGTTGAACACCGTGCCGAAGTGTTCGATCACGCACGTATTGAAGGTAATGAAAATAACGATGTATGGATCTGTGACAACGCTCGGGTCTACGATCGCGCGCGGCTGGTCGCCGGGCGCGGCGAGGATCAGATCCCGACCCTGCGCTACAGTTCACAAGTGGGCGAAAACGCCGTGGTCGAGGGCAACTGCCTGTTAAAACATCGTGTCATGGTCGGCGGGCACGCCCATCTTCTCGGCGGGCCCATTCTGCTGGATGACGAGGTCCTTATCGAAGGACATGCGACGATTCGAGGTGATGTGATTATCGAACATCAGGTAGAAATCTGCGGTAACGCCTGTATCGAAGCGCTGGAGGGTGACAGAATTCATCTTCGCGGGCGCAAAATCGTGAGCGGCGACGAGCATATCACCCGTACGCCGCTGCTGGGTTCGCTATAGCAGCCTATTGCGGGTCAATAATCCGCGCGTAGATATTCTGATCGTCATATGCGCCATTTAAAAACTCGGCCTGCTTCAGACAACCTTCCAGTTGGAAACCATTACGCAGCGCCACCTGATTACTGCGCTGGTTGGCGACCCGGCATTTAATAACGAAACGGCGAACGGCGCCCATCTGCGCATAATGATGGATAAACGCCTGTAACGCCTGCGACAACAGTCCCTGCCCCTGATGGCTTTGATCGATCCAGTAACCGATATAGGCCGTCTTGTTCAACGGTTCAATCTGGTTAAATGACAGGACGCCGATCATCTGCCCCTGTAAAAACAGCAGGAACATTTTTGCATAACCCCGCTGGTGCAGCATCACGTTTCCCTGCACGTGGCGCCGGGTTTCATCTTCACTCAACACCTCCGCAGGCCAGCTTAAAGCATGCTGCAGCCAGTCACGGTTTTTGAGCACCAATTGATGGAGTTCGCTGACGTAACGTTCGTCAACCGCACGCAGCTCCAGCTGTTCGTTGACCGGGATAGTTTCGATGATGGGGCTGTTTTCGGCAGTCATGACGATATCTCACTGATAAACAACAACGCCCGCGGTAGCGCCCGCGGGCGGATTTCAACAACCTGGATTATTTCATAATCCGGTCATCAACGTAGTTACGCCGATCCGCCGCAGGCGGGAAGTACTGATACAGCCAGGTTTCGCTGATAGCGTCGCCACGGCAGCGCAGGAACATGCGCATCTCCACCGGATCGGTGGAATCTGAAGTCGGATACCAGTCAAAGAGAATACGATAGCCGTCAAACGGCTCGACGTAGAGGATCTCTACCTGCTTAGCCTCGCCGCTGGAGAGCGTAATCACCGGCTCAATGCCTTTCGGCGCCGCGGCTTTCAAGTCGCCGCCAACAAAATCGATAGCAAAGCGGCGCGCCCATTTGTCCGGGTAGTGTTCACCTGGCGCCCATCCTTCCGGGAAGCCGCCCATTCCGGTGCGTGTCGCCAGCACTCGCGCCAGCGGAGAGCGTACCGGCGGCTGCGCGCTCCAGTACAAGCGGTAGCTAAAGTCCAGTTCATCACCCGCTTTTACCGGTTTTTCCGGCTGCCAGAAGCAGACGATATTGTCCAACGTTTCGCCGGTGGTCGGGATTTCCATCAGGCTAACGGCCCCTTTTCCCCACTGATTACGTGGCTCCACCCACAGGCTCGGGCGCTTGTTATACCAGCCCATCACATCCTGATAATGACTGAAATCGCGATCCAGCTGCAGCAGGCCAAATCCCTTCGGGTTTTTATCCTGGAACGCGTTGAACTGCAGCTTTTGCGGATTATTCAGCGGACGGCAAATCCACTCGCCGTTGCCGCGCCACATCGACAGGCGGTCAGAATCGTGGATTTGCGGATGGATGGTATCGCACATCCGGCGTTCGTTATTACCGCAGCTGAACATGCTGGTCATCGGCGCAATGCCCAACTGCTTAATGTCTTTGCGCGCATAGAGATGATTTTCGACATCCATGATCACCTGCGTTTGCTGGCAATTCACGGTGAACTTATAAGCGCCGGTGACGCTTGGGCTATCGAGCAGCGCGTAAACGGTGAACACCGTCGCGCCAGGTTTGACGGTTTCAAACCAGAATGACGTGAAATCCGGGAACTCTTCCGGCGTATCGGTAAAGGTGTCGACGGCCAGACCACGCGCCGACAGGCCGTACTGGTAAGTGCTGTCGACCGCGCGGAAGTAGCTGGCGCCCAGGAAGGCGACGATATCGCGGCGCGCCAGTTCCGGCGCCTTAAACACGCGGAAACCGGCGAAACCAAGATCGGTCTGCCCTTCCAGCTGTTTGGTGTCAACACCGGCGTCGTTATACTGGAACAACTCCGGACGGAAATGTATCTCCCGCGCCTGCTGAGACTGCGCGTCCAGCGAGAACATGCGCACCCGGCGGCGGAAGCCCATACCAACATGGAAAAACTGGATATCCAGCTTACGCTCTTCAACGTTATTCCACAGCGAATGCGCCGCATCATACTGAATGCTGTTATAGGCCTGAGGGGTCAGATTCGCCAGCGTCGGCGGCAGGTCACGCGGCGGGCCGCCCCACGGCTGACGGGCTAAGTCATGAGCCATCGCCTGCAGGACGGAAAAGTCAAAGCGGCGCGTCTGGCCATCGGCGATAGCAGAATCCGCGGCGAACGCCGCTTTAGTGAATAACGAGGCGACTCCTGACGTTCCGCATACGGCGGCAACAGCCATGGATGATTTAAGAAAACGTCTGCGGTTCATGCCTGGAAAAGCGTCCTTTTTGAGAGTTCGACGGATACGCAACGTTGCAAACATCTGCGTCGTGAATTCCGCTCACTCTAGACAAAAATGATTGATAATCCAATTGTTGGCAGGCGAAAAGCATGAAAAAAAAGATGTCCACCGGAACAGACTGAATAACCACCCAGCGATCGCTATCGCTGAGCTGTTTTGGCGAAGACGCACTGACCCGAGACCTCAGCGTTTTTACCCCCGCTTTGTTTATTTTCAGCACGAACAGGATAAATTTTCATCACGCCAGGTGTAATCTCTACTCTCCAGGGAAAAATGTCAGGAGTATCTAATGAAAGTCAAAGCCGCCGTGACGTTGGGTTATCAACAGCCATTTAGCATTAAAGATATTCAGGTTAGCGCACCTAAAAAAGACGAAGTGATGGTAAAAATTGTCGCTACAGGCGTCTGTCATACCGACGCGGTGATCCGCGATAACGCCGGGATCCTGCCGATGCCCGCCATCCTGGGCCACGAAGGCGCAGGTATCGTGGTTAACGTCGGTGATGCCGTTCGTGGGGTCGAAATTGGCGATCATGTGGTACTGAGCTACGCCGCCTGCCATCACTGTGAAAACTGCCTCACCAACCATCCTTCCGCGTGCGAAAGTTTCAATGACTTAAACTTTGGTGGACGCTTAGACGATGGCACCACCCCTTATCGTCTGGATGATCAAGAATTATCCGTCTTCTTCGGCCAATCTTCGTTTAGTCAGTATGTGGTCACCAAAGCGACGAATGCTATTGTTGTCGACCGTGATGTCGAACTTTCGCTTCTTGGTCCGCTGGGTTGCGGAATTCAAACCGGGAGCGGCACAGTGTTAAATCGACTAAAACCGGTGGCCGGGGAATCGTTAGTGGTATTCGGCTGCGGCGCGGTTGGTTTAAGCGCCATTATGGCTGCAAAGCTCACCGGCTGTAGCCAAATCATCGCCGTCGATATTCACGCGAACCGCCTTGAGCTGGCACGTGAACTCGGCGCAACCCACGTGATCAATGGCAAACAGGAAGATAGCGTTGCGGTTATTCGCCAACTGACCGGTAAAGGGGCGCACTACGCCATCGAAACGACCGGCGTCGCCGCCATCGTTCTGCAGGCGATCCACGCGATTAAGCCGTTAGGCACGGTGGCGGTCGTCGGCTTTACCGGCGATATCACCTTTAATGTGCAAAACGATCTGATGGCGGAAGGTAAATCATTGATAGGGGTAATTGAAGGCGACGCCGTACCGCAGCTGTTTATCCCACAGCTGGTACAGTTTTATAAACAAGGGAAATTCCCCATTGATAAGCTTATCGAGTTCTATCCGCTCGAAGAGATTAATCAGGCTTTCGCAGATTCAGCTTCCGGTAAAGTCATCAAACCGGTGGTGCTGATGTAATGCGGGCGGCTCTTTGCGCAGCAAAGAGCCGCAAATAAAGATTATTTCACACTGACATCGATACCGGGGAAGTACTTCGCCGCCAGACGGGTGATAGTGCCGTCAGCGCGCACTTTATCAATTGCCGCGTCGAGCTGTTTTTTGGTCGCCTCATCGCCCTTGCGCAAGCCGTAGCCAATACCGCTGCCCAGAATCGTATCATCAGCCACCGGCTTACCGATAAAACCGAATCCTTTACCCTGCGGCTTACTGAGGAACCCGGCCTGCCCGGCCGCGGACATCACCAGCGAGGCGTCGATACGGCCGTTAAGCAGATCGGCCCATGCCATGTTCTGGTCTTTGTAGGAAACTACCGTGACGCCGTGTTTTTCCCAGTGTTCTTTGGCAAAGGTCTCCTGAATCGAGCCCTGTAGCACGCCGATGGTTTTGCCCTTCAGCCCTTCCGGCGTCGCCTGCATACCGCTGTCGGCCTTGCCCACCAGCTGTGAAGGAATACGGTAGATCGGCTGGGTGAAATCAATACTCTTGCGACGTTGCTCGGTAATGTTCATCGCCGAGTTAATCGCATCAAATTTCTTCGCCACCAGTCCCGGAATGAGCGCATCAAAGGAGGTTTCGACCCAGCTGCATTTCAACTGCGCGGCCTGACAAATCGCGTTGCCGAGATCAATATCAAAACCCTGCAGCTCTCCTGCCGGGTTGCGGCTTTCGAACGGCGGATATTCCGCTTCCACGCCGTAGCGCAACTCGCTGGCGGCAAAGCTTGATACGGTACACAGCATTCCCAAAGCTAGAGTTAGGGCTTTTATTTTCATCGTCTGGCTCCTTAACGCGGCTTAACGCGGCACAGCGCCTGCGCGCCAGCCCGCAATGTGGCTTCATCTTTGGCAAAAGAGAGCCGAATCAGTTTGTTATCAGTACCATCGGTATAAAATGCCGATAGCGGAATCGTGGCGACGCCGTATTCGGTAATCAGCCGCTTAACCATCTCGCTGTCATGCTCATCGCTGAAATGGCGATAGTCCGCCAGCATGAAGAAAGAGCCAGCGCTCGGCAATAAGCGGAACGGCGAGTCTTGCAGCAGTTGCTGGAGCAAATCACGCTTTTGCTGATAAAAAGCGGCCAGCGACAGCCATGAAGCCGGGTTCTGCATATGCTCTGCAAAAGCGTACTGCATCGGTGTATCGGCAGAAAACATGAGGAACTGATGTACCTTGCAGATCTCATCCATTAGCGCTGCTGGCGCCACGCAGTAGCCAACGCGCCAGCCGGTCACATGGTAGGTCTTGCCGAAGGAAGAGATAATCACGCTGCGTTCCGCCAGCTGCGGATGGGTCGCCATGCCGTGATGCTTTTCGCCGTCGAAGACTACGTGCTCGTAGACTTCGTCGGACAAAACCACAATATCGGTATTGCGGATCAGCATCGCCAGTTGATTAAGGTCATCGGCGGATAATACCTGGCCGCTTGGGTTATGTGGCGTATTAATGATGATCATCCGCGTCCGCGGGGTAATCGCGGCGCGTACCTCGTCCCAGTTAATAGCGAAATCCGGCACGGTTAGCTTAATCGCCACCGGGGTCGCGCCTTGCAGACGCACGATCGGCGCATAGCTATCAAACGATGGCTCAAAGTAAATCACCTCGTCGCCAGCATGTACCAGCCCGCCAATGGCGGAATAGATCCCCTGGCTGGCGCTGGCGGTGACCAACACTTCACTATCGACATCATATTGCGTGCCGTACAACGTGGCGATTTTATCAGCAATACGCTCCTTTAAGGCCCGCAGGCCGGTCATCGGCGCGTATTGGTTATGTCCGGCGGTCATCGCCTGCGTCACGCCGGCCACCAGCTGTGGGTCGCAGGCAAAGTTAGGCGCGCCCTGAGAAAGATTAATCGCGTTATGCTGCGCGGAGAGCTGACCGATAACGGTAAAAATCGTGGTGCCGACATCCGGCAATTTCGAGCGGGTGGTGACCGAAGCACTAAGAGCCATGATTAATCCTTTCTCGTTTTATTTGCATATCCATTCAAACTAAAGCGCCTTCAAGCGACAAGCGAATTGTTATCATAAGAGCTATGCATTTCGATCATGGCTCCCAGGGCTCCTGCTGAAATATGACAGGGCTAACACTCAGGGCATAAACCACAATTTTTGTATGCCTTATGCTATTCAATTCTTTATAATCCCCAGCGGTTCTAAGGCTACTCACCGTCTTAGAGAAATTTAGAATATATCTCTTTCCGGCATTTCAGGTGCTGAATGGGGCAAGAGGCACATCTTATGTTTATTACGCCAGCGTATATCGCGTTATTTTTAATCGCATCATGGGGACTTTTTAAACTCGAGCAAAAAAGCCACTCGTTATCAAAAAGCGTTTTTATCGCCATCTTTCTCGGCGCCCTTCTCGGATTATCACTCCATTTCATTGCTAACGAACCGCGAAAAACGGTCATTGATTGGTACAGTATCGTCGGCAACGGCTATGTTAATTTGCTGAAACTTGTCGCGGTTCCGCTGATTTTCATTTCAATTCTGTCAGCGATTAATAAACTCGAAAATAGCGCCGGTATTGGCCGAATGTCCTTAACCATTGTTACCTGCATGCTATGCCTGGTGATGGTGGCAGGCTGGGTCGGACTGTTTACCGCTGATTTACTCGGTCTTGACGCCAGCGCTTTTAGCCATATGCAATCGACGCTGACCGCAGAAGACGTCAGCAAAACCGCAGCCGTTTCGCTACCCCAACTGGTCACTTCGCTGATCCCGACAAATATTTTTCTCGACTTGACCGGCGCGCGCAGCGTATCGGTTATCGGCATCGTTATATTTACCCTGCTGGCCGGAGTCGCGTTATTGAAGGTGAAAAAAGAGGCGCCGGAGGAAGGTCAAAAACTAAGTAGCGGGATTAACGCGATTCAAATTTGGGTGATGAAGATGGTGCGTATCGTGATAGCGCTGACGCCATATGGCGTCCTCGCATTGATGGCAAAAGTCTTTTCGACCTATCAGCTAGCGCAATTCACCAGCCTGCTTGGCTTTATTGCCGCCTGTTATCTGGCGGTCGCTATCATGTTTATTGTGCATGCGATTCTGCTGATCGTTAGCGGTCATCATCCTCTGCGCTACTTTAAAACGGTGTGGCCGGTGCTCACCTTCGCTTTTGTTTCCCGCAGCAGCGCGGCTTCGATTCCATTAGCCATTACCGCACAGGAAAAATTCGGCGTGCCGAATACCATCGCCAATATTGCCGCCTCTTTTGGTTCCAGTATGGGGCAAAACGGCTGCGCCGGGATCTATCCGGCTATCATGGTGGCCATGATTGCGCCAACGCTGGGTATCGACCCACTGTCCTTCTCGTTTTTAGCCAGCTTACTTCCGGCTATCGCGCTGGGCTCAATTGGCGTCGCAGGCGTCGGCGGCGGTGGGACATTTGCGGCGTTGATTGTCCTTTCTACACTCAACTTCCCCGTGGCGCTGGTCGGCATTTTTATCGCCATCGAGCCAATAGTCGATATGGCGCGTACCGCGCTGAATGTGAATGGGTCGATGATGTCGGGCGTACTGGCATCGCGGCTATTGAAACATCAAAGTGCAAAGTCGCACCATGCCGCCTCGATAAGTGAATAATCCCGTCTGATTGAAACGGCGGCCAGGCCTGAAAACTGGCCGCCAGCTGTTTATTTCTTGCTCAGCAGGTTAAAGCTGGTCATCAGGTTACGGTAATCCGGAATGTGGTTAGAGAACAGGGTGCCCAATCCTTCAATATCATTGCGCCAGTCGCGGTGCAGCTCACAGGCCACGCCAAACCACGACATTAACTGCACGCCCGCTTGCGACATACGATCCCACGACGCATCACGGGTGATCGGGTTAAAGGTACCGGACGCATCGGTCACCACAAAGACGTCGAATCCCTCTTCAATCGCCGACAGCGCCGGGAAGGCCACGCACACTTCAGTGACGACACCGGCAATAATCAGCTGTTTCTTACCGGTGGCTTTTACCGCGTTAACGAAATCTTCGTTATCCCAGGCGTTAATATTGCCGGGACGAGCGATATAAGGGGCGTCGGGGAACTGTTCTTTTAGTTCCGGCACCAGCGGGCCGTTAGGGCCATTCTCAAAACTGGTGGTCAGAATAGTCGGTAGTTTAAAGTATTTAGCCAGATCGCTGAGGGCAAGGACGTTGTTCTTGAATTTATCCGGCTCGATATCACGAACCAGTGAGAGCAAGCCGGTCTGATGGTCAACCAGTAATACTGCCGCATCATTTTTATCCAGACGAACGTAAGGTTTAGACATGGTGGCTCCTTTTATACACATCAACTACTCGGTGAGAAACGTTGTATCAACGAGATTAATAATAGTGTAAGCAGCGGATGACGATTAGATGGCAAAAACGGGACGCATCGTCCCAATTTCGCAACGATGCGTGGCATACTGCCCATGATCAAAATGCATAGCTGGAGCCAACATGTCGCGTAGCGCCCTGCCTTTTCATACCATAGAAACGTTTCTGATAACCGCGAGGCATCTCAACTTAACCCATGCCGCGCAGGAGCTGTGCCTGACGCAGGGGGCGGTCAGCCGACAGATCGCCGCGCTGGAGAGCTGGTTTGGCTTCCCGCTATTTGAACGCCACGCCCGCGGGCTGCGGCTATCTCCGCAAGGCAGCGCGCTTTATCCTGAGCTGCAGTCGGCATTCGGCCGCCTGTTAACGGTAGCCGAGCAGGCGCGCCAGCAGCAAACTGTCGTGCGCCTGAAAGCGCCTACCTGTGCGATCCGCTGGCTGGTGCCGAAACTGCTGGAGATAGAACGACGTTATCCGGAATTGCAGGTGGCGTTGACCACCACCACCGAGCATAGCGTCAACTTTAAGACTGAGCCCTACGACGCGGCGATTATCTTTGGCACCCATCAGAGCGCCGGCGATCTGCTGTTTGAAGAAGCCCTCACGCCGGTGGCCAGTCCCGATACGCCATGCGATCCCCAGCTATCAGGCGTCACATTTCTCCATCCGACGCGCGATAAAACCGACTGGCTGCTGTGGCTTGCGCACTTCCCGCATGAAACTGCGCTAAAAATGCATAAAAACCAATATTTCGACACCATGGATCTGGCGATCACCGCCGCGATGCAGGGGCTCGGCGTGGCCATGGCGGACGAAACACTGGTTGCCGGGGATCTGCGAACCGGGCGACTATGTCGCCCCTTCTCGCTTAGCGTCAAGACCGGCGCCAGCTACCGGCTGGTTGTTCACCGCTCGCAAAGCAAGGCCGACGGGCTGGCGCGCTTTCGCGCCGCGCTGGTTAATCCAGCGTCACATGATGCTTCATCACCCGACGAAACAGCGCCAGCCGCGCGCGCATAAAGCGGTTCTCGACTTTAAAGCCCGCGCGCTTGTTGAGGCCGATACGCAATAAACGGTCCCGTCCGCGCTGGCAGGCAGGCCAGCGCACCGGGCCGGTTAACTCACTGCACTGATTGCCCGCCTGACGGGCAAAATTAGCCCAGTAGTCGGCGACCTGCGCGGCGAAGGCTTGATCCGCCTCACTGGCGTACTGACATACCGGCTCGGCGCGGGTCAGGTTGTCAAAAACGTAAACCACTTCGTTGCCATGCCAGGCGCCATGGAGATAAGTTTCATGTTCCGCTTCGGCCACATAGTCAAACCAGTAGCGCCAGCACGGTTGCCCGAGACGCTGCTGCGCCTGCATGACAACATACCCCAAAGTCGTGAACGCCATATCGCGACACACTTCCCGCCCTAACGCCTCATCGCCTTTAACGCCGGGATACAGTAGTTTAATCAGCCCAAGGCCAAAACGGCGTTCGCGACGCAGTTTTTGAATCTGACCGGCAATATCGACGCCAAATACCGCCATCACGCTGGCCTCATCGCTATTGGAGCCAATCATCACCGGCATCGCATGCTGACGTCCCTTAAAGAACGTGTCGAGCATGGGCTCCGGCAGCACCGCATCGCCGACAATCGGCGCCGGGCCGATATTCAGCGGCGCAGTTAGCGCCCAAAAGGCATCGGCGGGGATTGCCCGCAGCTGTTCCGCGCTGGCATCGGCAAGAGAAAAATGTTCCGCCAGCAGCTTTCCCTTGGCCAGCGCCTTTTCCCGCGGTAAATCCGGTAAGGTATAACCGCTTTGCACGATCGCTTTATGGAACAATCCCTTCGCTTTCGGCGACGCCATTAACGACAGGACGCTGCGCGCCCCCGCGGATTCGCCGAACAAGGTGACATTGGCGGCATCGCCGCCGAAGGCGTGGATATTATCCTGCACCCAGCGCAGCGCGGCTATCTGATCGAGCAGTGCAAAATTATACAACCGCTCGCCCTCTTCGCCTTCCAACGCTGGATGGGCGAAAAAGCCGAGGTGTCCAAGACGATAGTTCACGGTGACCACCACCACCTCGCGGCTGGCCAACGCGCTACCGTCGTAGGGCGGCAGACTGCCGGCGCCGATGGTGTAGCCGCCGCCGTGAAGCCAGACCATCACCGGGAGCGGCTGCGAACGGGCGGCGGGCGCCCACACGTTGAGATAGAGACAGTCTTCGGAAAAACGGCCAGGATCGCCGCCGCCCAGTTCACGACAATATTCGATATCCTGCCAGCTGGCGGCGGAAAAGGTATCGGCCTGACGCACGCCCTGCCAGCGCTCTGGAGGCTGCGGCGAACGCCAACGCAGCTCGCCAACCGGCGGCTGCGCGTAAGGAATACCGCGCCAGATATGGATCCCCTGTTCACGGATGCCGGATAACGTGCCCTGCCGCGTTTTCACCAGCGGCGTAGATGAATTCTGCATAACAACGTCCTTTTGCAAGTTATGCCATGCAGAGTACCGATTTTAGAGCAGACCGCAACGGCGTTTACTCCGCTCCTCCGCCTGTTGGTATAACTCGAACTCATCGAGGACCTCACAGCCTAACGCCGCTTCAAAAGCTTCACGGCTGGCGTTACCGTGACTGCGGGCCTGCGTTTCGTTGCCCAGATTCGATTGGAAGATCCCCGCCGCGCTCACCGGTAAAAAATCTTCATAAACAATCGGCTGCGCGACTACCCAACCACGCTCGATCAGCGGTTGCGGATCGTCGCCAGGGCCAAAAGCATGGCGATGCGCTTCCCCCGCAGGCGTCAGGCGATAGCGAAACCACGCCAGCCCCTGCTGACGCAGCAGAAATTCGCTGTCAGGAAATTCGCTAAAGACCTCCTGCAAATGGCGCTGGTGGTTAAGGTTGTCTTTACCGACCCCGGCCTCATTCAGTAAGCGGTCATACAGCGCTCGTCCTTTCGGCGTCAACGCGACGCCGCGTTGCTCAATTTCGCCAAAGCGCGCGCTGTGTGTGCCTTTATGTTCACCAGCAAACATCACCGGTTCTTCCAGCGCTTTAAAACTGGTTTGCCGCAGTAAAATCGGCACCTCGCGGCGCGGCGGCCCCTCAATGAGCGCTTTCGGTTCGATACCGCATTGCGGCATTAGCGCCTGAACCCGATCGATATCAAGAGTGCGCGGCGTCAGATGGTTAATGTGGCAACCGGGGAAACAGACCACATCGGCAATCAACCGGTGCTCATTATGCAGCGCGTGATAGGTTTGCTCGTCAACGGTGGCATGACGGTGCCAACGGAAAGTTTCCAACGCTTCGGTGACGAATTCACGCGCTTCTGCAGCCGTGAATTCTCCTCGATCTTCGTATAACGCAATGAGTTCACGGCAGCGAGGCGTAAAGATATCGCGACGGGCGAGAATATCCGCCGCTCGCTGGCGCAGCGCCTCGTTGCCGATCAGTTCAAGGCGCAGCAATGAGGTGAAAACGCGAAACGGGTTACGCGCCAGCGCCGCGTCATCGACCGGGCGAAATGCGGTGGAGTGAACCGGTACCCCAGCCTGCGACAGATCGTAATAGCTAACGGGATACATCCCCATAATGGCAAACATGCGACGCAGGGTCGCCAGTTCTTCCGCCGTTCCCACGCGGATCGCGCCGTGGCGCTCAACGTTCAGCCGTGCCAGCTCGTCGGCATTAGCCAATTGTTCATGTAATTTCGGGTTATGTTCCAGGACCGCCAGATTCACATCCGCCACCAACTCCAGGAGGGTTCCATATTGCGGAACTTCCTGCTGGTACATTGCCGACATAGCCTGTGAAAAGTTCTCCCGAATCTCATCAGCCGTGATGGTGTTCGCCATGATGTCTTACCTCCAGTGAATACTTCCTGGAGTGTAGGAAAGCGCGTTAAGAGTGGCGGGAAGAATTTACAAACTGTGATGCGGATAACCTGCTACCGCGTTTCGCCTGCACAAATCATAACCAAGGGTTATGAAAGATTAGATTTAATTTCACTTTAAATTAACAAAACATTTACAGAGACTGTTTCTGGCGACATTACAACAACATGCCTCTCTTCCGATTGATGGAGTACCCTATGAATAATAAATGGTCACCGCGCGAGGTTGTACATCGCGATTACAATAGCCATCCGCCGGCGCTGGCACCGGGATATAAAACTAGTGTGCTGCGCTCGCCGCGTAATGCCCTCATCTCCCTGCAAAATTCACTTTCTGAAATTACCGGTCCGGTGTTCAGCAGCGACGACCTTGGCCCGCTGGATAACGATCTCATCCTCAACTACGCCAAAGACGGCCTGCCGATTGGCGAGCGAATTATTGTTCACGGTTACGTGCGCGACGGCTTTGGCCGACCAATGAAAAATACGCTGGTGGAAGTGTGGCAGGCCAATGCCGGCGGCCGCTACCGCCATAAGAAAGACCAGTATCTGGCGCCGATTGACCCCAACTTCGGCGGCTGTGGACGGGTGCTGACCGATGAAAACGGTTATTACTGTTTTCGCACAATCAAACCCGGCCCCTATCCGTGGCGTAATCAGGTTAGCGACTGGCGCCCGGCGCATATTCACTTTTCGCTCTCCGGCGATGCCTGGGCGCAGCGGCTGATTACCCAAATGTACTTTGAAGGCGATCCGCTTATTAAACAGTGTCCGATTGTCAGAACCATCAATAACGATGATGCGGTACGTACCCTGATTGCCGAGCTGGATACCCACGCCGCCGTGCCGCTCGACAGCCTGGCCTATCGTTTTGACCTTGTGCTGCGCGGCCATCGCGCCACGCTGTTCGAAAATCGTACTCAGGGGGCCGCCCAATGAAAGACTATTTAGCTGAAACCGCCTCGCAGACTGCCGGGCCTTATGTGCATATTGGTCTGGCACCGGACGCTGCAGGGTTTCATATTTTCGAAAAAAACTTCGGCCCCAACTTAGTGAGCGCGGAAACCAAAGGCCAACGTATTACGATTGAAGGCCGGGTTTTCGATGGTTCCGGAACGCCGGTACGCGACGTGCTGCTGGAACTCTGGCAGGCTAACGCCGACGGGCGTTATAACCATCCCGACGACCGTCAGCAGAGTAAGACTCTGGACCCGAACTTCCGCGGTTGGGGGCGCACCTGTTCAGACTTTGCATCCGGCGTCTGGCGCTTTCAAACCATCAAACCCGGCGCGGTCGTCGGCCGTGACGGACGCATGATGGCGCCGCACCTCAATCTGTGGGTGGTAGCGCGGGGTATCAACATCGGCCTGAATACGCGGATGTATTTTGCTGATGAGCAGGCGGCGAATGAACAGGATCCGGTATTGAATCTGATTGAATGGGAAGTTCGCCGCCAGACGCTTATCGCGCAACGTGAAGTGCGTGGAGATGAAGTCGTCTATCGCTTTGATATTTATTTACAGGGCGATAAAGAGACCGTGTTCTTCGATATTTAATTTCCCACCAAAACATCCCTTTTTTCCAGCCCCGCCGATTGCGGGGCTTTTTATCGCGCCTGACAGAAATGACTTGTAAGACAATAAGATCAAATGTTAATAATATTTTGCTAACTAGTTATCAAAATTAAACAACTTCGCTTGCTACCGAGACAGCTCTGTTTTTAACATCGATTATGGAAAAAAATGGTCTCTTCAGTCAGCGCATTCGCTTGCGCCATTTACATACTTTCGTCGCCGTCGCACAACAGGGAACCCTGGGGCGGGCGGCAGAAACCCTGAATCTTAGCCAACCTGCGCTATCAAAAACGCTCAACGAGCTGGAGCAGTTGACCGGTACCCGTCTCTTTGAGCGCGGGCGGCTTGGCGCGCAGTTGACGCTGGTTGGCGAACAGTTTCTTACCCACGCGGTTAAGGTGCTGGATGCCCTCAATACCGCAGGCCAGGCTCTCAATCGTAAAGAAGGCATGAATAGCGATGTGGTGCGGATTGGCGCCCTGCCAACCGCGGCGCTCGGTATTTTACCTACGGTGATTGGTCAATTTCATAAACAGCAAAAAGACATCACCTTACAGGTCGCCACCATGAATAACACCATGCTGCTGGCGGGGCTAAAATCCGGCGATGTCGATATTGGTATTGGGCGCATGTCTGATCCGGAACTGATGAGCGGCCTCAACTATGAACTGCTGTTTCTTGAATCGCTAAAGCTGGTCGTCCGCCCCGGCCACCCGCTGCTGCAGGAGACGGTAACGCTCAGCCGGGTGATGGAATGGCCGGTGGTGGTCTCACCGAAAGGGACAATTCCGCGGCAGAACGCGGAAACGCTACTGCAAAGCCAGGGTTGTAAAATTCCCCCCGGCTGTATTGAAACGCTGTCGGCCTCGCTTTCACGCCAGCTCACCGTCGATTACGACTATGTCTGGTTCGTCCCTTCCGGCGCGGTGAAAGACGACCTGCGTCGCGGTTTGTTAACCTCATTACCTATCGCCACCGAAGGCGCCGGCGAGCCGATCGGTATTCTTACCCGGGTGGACGCCAGCCTGTCGCAGGGGGCGCAAACTCTACTGAGCGCGATACGCAAATCCATGCCTGGCTGACTCTCAGTGGCCGTTACCCCGAATCAGCACATTGAGGTAACGGCACCGCTACGTTCATTCTTCTGCCACTTAATATATACATCGCGCTAATCAATTAGTGCGAAATCATTCATTAACATTTGCGCTCATTTCATTAACAGATTTATCATAGCCATGATTTCACCATTTGGTTCATGTGAAATGAATTCATCTTTTGAAATCACATTTATGAAGCTTTAAACAGCTTCACTCAAAAGCAATTTCAATTTGCACTTGATTCATTTGGTACACGCCTGGCAAGGGGTGGTATAAGGAGACAACATGGCTACGGGCAACGTGCCGCGCGGATTCCCCCGGATCCTGCAGTGGCTACTCGCCGGACTGATGTTAATCATCGGTCTGGCAATCGGCATTTTAGGCGCCAAACTGGCAAGCGTCGGCGGCACCTGGTATTTCGCCATTATGGGACTGGTGATGGTTATCGCCTCCCTGCTTATTTTCCGCAATCGGCGCGGCGGCATCGTTCTTTATGCCGTCGCCTTCGCGGCTTCCATTGTTTGGGCTATCAGCGACGCTGGCTGGACCTACTGGCCGCTGTTCTCACGCCTGTTTGCGCTTGGCGTTCTGGCTTTTCTGTGCGCCATTGTTTGGCCTTTCCTTTCCAGCGCACCGGCAAAAAAAGGCGCGGCCTTCACCCTCGCGGGCGTGCTGGCCGTGGTACTGCTGGTCAGTTTTGGTTGGATGTTTAAATCCCAGCCGCTGGTCAGCGCCAGCGAACCCGTGCCGGTAAAACCGGTACAGCCAGGTGAAGAACAAAAGAACTGGCAGCATTGGGGTAATACCACTCACGGCGACCGTTTCGCCGCGTTGGATCAGATCAATAAAAACAATATCAACCAGCTACAGGTTGCCTGGATTGCCCATACCGGCGATATTCCGCAGAGTAACGGTTCCGGTGCGGAAGACCAGAATACGCCGCTACAGATTGGCGATACTTTGTATGTATGTACGCCATATAGCAAAGTCCTGGCGCTGGATGTCGATAGCGGCAAAGAAAAATGGCGCTATGACTCAAAAGCGACGGCGCCGAACTGGCAACGTTGCCGCGGTTTAGGCTACTACGAAGATAGCCAGGCACAGGCTAATGCCGTGGCCGGGACTCAGCCTGCCGCCTGTGCCCGCCGCCTGTTCCTGCCGACTACCGATGCGCGCCTGATCGCAATCGATGCCGATACCGGTAAAGCCTGTGAAGCATTTGGTGAACACGGTACCGTCGATCTCAGCGTCGGCATGGGGGAAATCAAACCTGGTTATTATCAGCAGACCTCTACCCCGCTGGTAGCCGGTAACCTTGTTGTCGTTGGTGGTCGCATCGCGGATAACTACTCCACCGGTGAACCGCCGGGTGTAGTTCGCGCTTTTGACGTGCATACCGGTAAACTGGCCTGGGCCTGGGATCCGGGTAACCCGCAGCTGACCGGCGTACCGCCGGAAGGACAAACCTACACGCGCGGGACGCCGAACGTCTGGTCCGCGATGTCTTACGATGCCAAACTGAATCTCATATATCTGCCAACCGGTAACGCCACGCCAGATTTCTTCGGCGGCGAACGTACGGCGCTGGATGATAAATACAGCTCATCAATCGTTGCGGTCGATGCCGCCACCGGTAAAGTGCGCTGGCATTTCCAGACCACCCATCACGATCTGTGGGATTTCGACCTGCCTTCGCAACCACTGCTGTACGATCTGCCGGACGGTAAAGGCGGTACGACGCCGGTACTGGTGCAAACCAGTAAGCAGGGCATGATCTTCATGCTTAACCGCGCGACGGGCGAACCGGTGGCGAAAGTGGAAGAACGCCCTGTCCCGGCCGGTAACGTCAAAGGTGAACGCTACTCGCCGACGCAACCCTACTCCGTCGGCATGCCGATGATCGGCAACGAAACGTTGAAAGAATCGGATATGTGGGGCGCCACCCCGGTTGACCTGCTGCTGTGCCGTATTCAGTTCAAAGAGATGCGCCATCAGGGTGTCTTTACACCGCCGGGTGAAGACCGCTCCTTGCAGTATCCGGGCTCGCTTGGCGGAATGAACTGGGGCAGCGTGTCGGTCGATCCGAATAACGGCCTGATGTTCGTCAATGACATGCGCCTTGGACTGGCTAACTACATGGTACCGCGAGCGAAAGTGGCTAAAGATGCCAGCGGTATCGAAATGGGTATCGTGCCGATGGAAGGTACGCCGTATGGCGCGATGCGCGAACGTTTCCTGTCGCCGCTGGGTATCCCCTGCCAGAAGCCGCCGTTCGGCACCATGTCGGCGGTTGATCTGAAAAGCGGTAAGCTGGTCTGGCAGGTTCCGGTAGGTACGGTAGAAGATACCGGTCCGCTGGGTATCCGCATGCATATGCCGATACCTATCGGCATGCCAACGCTGGGAGCTTCGCTTTCTACCCAGTCTGGTCTGCTGTTCTTCGCCGGCACCCAGGATTTCTATCTGCGCGCCTTTGATACCGCCAACGGCAAAGAGATTTGGAAATCTCGCCTGCCGGTGGGCAGCCAATCCGGCCCGATGACCTACGTTTCACCGAAAACCGGTAAGCAGTACATCGTTATCAACGCCGGCGGCGCGCGTCAGTCTCCGGACCGCGGCGATTACATCATCGCCTACGCGTTACCCGATAAAAAATAAAACCAGGGCCCCGTTCAGGGGCCTTTTTTTTCTTCACCGCTTTCAGATTCCATTTAGGCGCCGATCCGCACGCCTTTGTTACAATAGCGTCTTATATTTCCGGCTCGATAATCAGGGAGGAAGCCATAATGTCTTTAATGAAAGGCGCTGCCGCGTTGATTTTTCTCCTGTTGCTGCAAGGTTGTACGCATCACCAGCCTCAGCAACTTTATCGCCATGATTTTGTAATTAAACATCCTTTGACTGGCAAACCTATTCCGTATCTGCCCTACCAAATCACCACGCCAGACGGCAAAATATTCAAGGGCAGAACCGATAAAAACGGTTTAACCGTAGAGGCGATTTCCACTATGCCGGGGGAATTCAAGCTCAATGTGATCCCTGCGTCAGCACTATAAGTGCCTTCGGCAGGCTCTAGTTTTAGAATGTTTTATTGCGTTATGTTATTATTGCGAATGGTTATCAATAACAACATAACAAGGATAAAAGATGAAAGGAGCCCTCCATCACCTGCCGATCGGCGCACTCTTATTAGCCGCAACCACCTCAGCCCAGGCGCTGAAAGCGCCAGAAGTGGATTTACGCGATCCAAAGCTGTGGGAAGAGAAAAAGGTCAATCCGCTAAACGATATCTCCGCCCCCTGCGAAGTGGCAAGCGGCCCGGATTGCCCAGTCTGGGAGGATCAGAAGTCAGATATTCAACGTGAAAGAGAACGGCGAGAGCAACGTCGTTGGCAATCCGGCTATGAGCACTGGCGCAAGTATTAACGCGGCCAGAAGTCAACCCGGGCGATAAATGGCCCGGGTTTCGCTATCAGCAATACTTAGTTATCACCGAAGTGAATAACCGTACGAATCGATTTACCTTCATGCATCAGATCGAAGGCTTCGTTGATCTGGTCGAGCGGTAACCGGTGGGTGATAAACGGATCGAGGCGAATCTTACCCGCCATCGCGTCTTCAACCATCCCCGGCAGCTGGCTACGCCCTTTCACGCCGCCGAAGGCGGAACCACGCCATACCCGGCCGGTGACCAACTGGAACGGACGGGTTTTAATTTCCTGGCCGGCGCCAGCAACGCCGATGATAACGCTCTCACCCCAACCTTTATGGCAGCACTCCAGCGCCGCGCGCATGACGTTGACGTTACCAATACATTCGAAACTGAAATCAACGCCGCCGTCGGTTAGCTCGACAATCACGTCCTGAATCGGTTTATCGTAGTCGTTCGGGTTGATGAAGTCGGTAGCGCCCATCTCCCTGGCGAGGGTAAATTTATCCGGATTAGTGTCGACCGCCAGAATGCGTCCGGCCTTCGCCTGCACCGCCCCCTGAATCACCGCCAGGCCAATACCGCCCAACCCGAAGACAGCGACGCTGTCGCCCTCTTTCACCTTAGCTGTGTTATGTACCGCGCCGATACCGGTGGTCACGCCACAGCCCAACAGACATACTTTTTCCAGCGGCGCCTGCGGGTTTACTTTTGCCAGAGAAATCTCGGCGCAGACGGTGTATTCGCTGAAGGTGCTGGTGCCCATATAGTGATAAATCGGCTCGCCGTTAAAGGAAAATCGCGTGGTGCCATCCGGCATCAGACCTTTCCCTTGGGTGGCGCGGACCGCCTGGCAGAGGTTAGTTTTGCCAGACTTGCAGAATTTGCATTCGCCGCACTCGGCGGTATACAGCGGAATAACGTGATCGCCAGGTTTCAGGCTGGTCACGCCCTCGCCGACTTCAACGACGATACCGCCGCCTTCATGGCCCAAAACCGCCGGGAACACGCCTTCCGGGTCGTCGCCAGAGAGAGTAAAAGCATCGGTGTGGCAAACACCGGTGTGGGTGATTTTGACCAGGACTTCGCCTTTCTTTGGCGGCGCGACGTCAATCTCCACGATTTTTAACGGCTGGCCGGGGCCAAAGGCAACTGCTGCACGTGATTTCATACTGTCCATTCCTCGTCGTGATTTTACTTTAAATAGGATCGTAGCAGGTGACCGACTTCCGCCATGCGGGCGGCGCGTTGGTCCGGGGTGGTATCGCCGATAACCAGTTCATCCTGCAGATGCATCTCCACCAGCTCGCCCATCAAACCGTTGGCGGCGCCGCGAATGGAGGCAATCTGTTGCAGGATAGTCATGCAGGGTTCGCCGGACTCCAGCGCACGTTCCAGCGCTTCAACCTGCCCGCGAATACGGCGTACGCGGCTAAGCGCACGCTTCTTGTCTTCTGGTGAATGTGGCACGAGATGCCCTCCATATCATATAGGGGGGTATACTATATTTATTTAACTAAAGTGGCAAATTGAAACGCCGCTAACAACCATAGCATAGCGGCGCAAGTTTACCGTTAATCGAGAGTGAGGCTCATGGCTATACAGCGTAGCTCGGCGTTGGCCATTTTCGAATAATGACTCTTTTCGCCTTGTGAAACAAAGCCATGGCGTAGATAAAAGCCCGCCGCATTGGGGGTCGCCTCAAGCGTAATCGTTTCGATCCCCCGTCGGCGAGCTTCGGCAATAACCGCCCTCATGATCAAATCCGCGCATCCCTGCCCGCCCCACTCCGGCAGCGTAAAGATCGCTTCCACGCTTAAGGACTCAATATCGAGATAGCCGGTAGCGACGGGTTGGCCCAGCCTATTTTCCACGATATAAAACGGATTATCGGCAACGGCGTGACGATACCCTTCGGGCATCTGTTCCGGCGTCCAGGCGTGAATCACTTCAGCGCCATAGCTTTGACGACAGCCATGGCGAATCGCCTGATTACGGATATTCCACAACGCAGGGGCTTCATCGGGTACCGCGCGTCTCACTCTCATCACTACTCCTTTATCTTTTTTATGGCGTCGCTCGTGGACGGCTGGCCTTCATCGGGATGCGCGATACCACCAGCGCCCCCAATACCAGGAACCCGGCCACGAGGTAAAATCCGGCGTTAAAGCTGCCGGTTAAATCTTTCAGCCAGCCGAATAACAGCGGACTCATGGCCGATCCCATATTACCCGTCGCGTTAATCACCGCAATGCCGATCGCTCGTGAGCGCAGGCTGATGGACTGATCTGGCGTGGTCCAGAAAATCACCATCGCCGCATAGGCCCCTGCCGAGGCCATAATTACCCCCAACAGTTGCATCACGCTATTTGCCCCGTGCGCCGCCAGCATCCAGCCCGCGGCGGCAAACAGATAGGGCAATAACGTGTGCAGTTTACGTTCCTGTAAGCGGTCAGAACGTTTACTCCACCAAATCATCGCCACAATGGTACAGATATGTGGTACGGCGCTAAGCAAGCCGATGGCGATATTGCTGCTGCCCTGGTTAAAGCTTTTGAGGATCAGCGGCGTCCAGACGCTGAGCGCGCTTAAGGTATTACAGAGAAAGAAATAGGCCAGCGTATACATCAACACCACCGGGGTGAAGACGTCGCGCCAGAGGCTGCCTTTCCCCTGCTGCAGGGCGCTCAGGCTGGCGCTACCGTTCGGTTGCACCAGTCGTAGTTTGTCCTTCTCCATCATCTCGCTAAGGCAATGTTTGTCTTCATCGGTGAGCCATTTGGCCTTTTGCGGACTGTCGTCAAGATAGAACCAGACTACCGCACCTAACAACACCGATGGGAATCCTTCCAGCAGGAATAACCACTGCCAACCTTTAAGCGTCAGCATGCCATCCATACTGAGAATATAGCCGGAGACCAGCGAGCCCAACGCCATCGTCACCGGCATAGCAATCATAAACAGCGCATTGGCGCGCGCCCGGTAGTAGGCCGGAAACCAGTAGGTTAAGTAGAGCAGAAGCCCCGGAAGAAAACCGGCTTCGGCAATCCCCACCAGCATGCGCAGCAGATACAGGCTGTTTGGCCCAGTCGCGAACATGGTCGCTGTCGATGCGATTCCCCACACCACCATAATGCTCGCAATCCAGCGGCGCGCGCCAACGATCCCCAGCATGATGTTACTGGGAATACCAAAGATGACGTACATCGCATAGAACAACGTCGTCGCGAGGCCGAACATGGTGCTACTCAGTCCCAAATCCTGGCTCATGGTGAGCCCGGCAAAGCCGATATTGATACGATCAAGAAATGAAAAGATAAAAAGCAGAAACAGAAAAGGAATTAAGCGACGGAACAATTTATTGATCACCACCTGTTCGCGCGGGCTCAAGCGTTCAGCGCCCCCCGCATCGGCGACAGGAGGGGAAGTGGCCGGTATATTATCGGTCATGTCAGGTTTTCCTTTTGCTCATCGGTATTGAAAATGCAGGCGTTTTAGCCAATGACGCTGCGGATACCGCTGAACGTGGCTGGGTGTCGTTTCGACGGCCTCCCGGCTGGATTCAATCCACCGCACTCAGATTCTTATAGAACCTTTCATTTCAATTAGACATTTTTATTTACATTATTGATACAAATTTGCAGCATAAGTAACATTTCATGAATCATTTATTGGCAAGTTACGGAAACAAAAAACCCGCCGGTGGGCGGGTTCAGGAGTGCCGGGCGTGATACTCAGCGCTTGCGCGGCATCATGCGCAGCAGCGTATTATCTTTCCATAAATAGTGATGCAGCAGCGCCGCCAGCTCGTGCAGGCCAATCACGAAATAGCCGATATTGGCAAGTAAGCCGTGCAGCCCCTTAAGGCTGTCGACCAAAGCGAAGTTGCTTTGCGCCGCAAAGGGCATCGTCAGGCCGAAAGCAAACCACGGGTTACCGCGGTAATACATCATTACCATGCCAATCGCCGGCAGCGCGATAAACAGCAGATATATCACCAGATGGCCAAGATGGGCGAAACCGGTCATCATCGGCGAGGGTTTAGGAACAATCGGCGGCGCCGGAGACTTCATGCGCACCAGCAGTCGTGTAATCATCAAGACAAAAATGGAAATGCCGCAGGAGACATGGATCATGTTTATCACCGGACGGTCGCTGCGCGGGAAGAAACCGCGCAGTTCCATCGCCGCGTAGGCGACGACAACCAGTAAAAAGACCAGCCAGTGAATTCCTATCTGCAGGCCAGAATATTTATCGCGCATGAATAAACCTTAATGGAAGTGTGATGTTGTTAACATAACCGCCTTCCCTTAAATTTTCATTAACCTTTACCGAGGCTTAAAAAACTGCGTTAGCGCGAATTGAATAGCATCAGGGCTCTTTTGCAAAGAGCCCTGGGCAATGTTACTGCTCGGTGAGTTGCAGTTCAGCAATGACCGGCAGATGGTCACTGGCCGCTGACCAGTTAAATTCCGGCGAGTTATGCGGGATCTCCAGCTTCTTCACATCCCACTTTTGCCCTTTGAAGGTGAAAATGTGGTCGATATCAATGGCCGGGTTAACGGCAGGCCAGCTACGCGTATCCGTCCCCTGCTTCGACACTTCGTTAAAGAAATAACCGATCTCTTTCACCGGCTGTTCTTCACGGGTTGAATTGAAATCGCCGGCCAGGATCTTAATTGAAGAGGCGATATCTTTAAAATCAGACGCCGCATCGCCAATACTCAAATCGAGAAGATAGCGAGCCTGTTCGGTACGCATGGTGGGATCTTTTTGCCAGTCGAGATGGGTCACCATAATAATCGGCGCGGAATCAAAACCCGGTACATCAACCTGCGCCAGTAGCGCCACGCGCTGTTCCGCATTGCCTGACGGCAGCTTCACCACCTGAGAATGCAGGATTTTATATTTTGACAGCAGCCCCAGTCCGTATTCGCCACCGTCGAAATCCAACGCTTTACCAAAGGCATAATGCATATTGTTAGCATCGGCAATCGTCTTAAGCTGATCGATTTTCTGGCTGCGCTGAGTTTTGTTATCGACTTCCGGGACGGCAATAATATCGGCGTTAATTTTTTTAATCGCTGAATTAAGTGCCGTAAAATCGGCCACATTATCAGACGCTTCATTCTTGCCGATATTATAGGTTGCTATACGTAATTTCGGCTGATGTTGGGTATAGACTTTATCCGGCACCCCGCCTTTCTGTACGGCAAGTATTTCATTACCAGCAAGTTTCTCTGCTGCCTGGACGTTAGCCGCCAGGCAGGCCAGCGCCACCATCGTCAGTGCAATGCTCTTTTTCATTGGTATGCTATTCCCCTTGTTTAAGTATTCTTATATTAAGGGTACCGAGTGAAGACATTGATTATCGTGATGTATAGCGCAAACTTATAACGCAGAGTGAATTAAGTATCCCGAAAGATTTGAGGTTATCCACAAAACGAGTCGGTATCAGATCGCATAGTTTGTGGATAACTCACTGCAGGCCCTGCCACTCCTGCCATTCCGCTTTGTGTTCATTATTCAACCGCATCGCAAACCAAATGGCCGCAGTGGATTAGGATATTGGCTGTTAATTGGATTCGCCGAGGGTGATGATCCTGTCCGCGGTTTGCAGGGTCGTTTCACGGTGAGCAATAATTATTCGGGTTATATTCAACTTTTTCATTGCCAGACTGACGTCTTTTTCACACTCTGCGTCCAGTGCGCTGGTGGCTTCATCCATGAATAATATATCCGGACGGCGATAAAGCGCCCGGGCAATAAAAATCCTCTGTTTCTGACCCCCAGATAGCCCCTCCCCCAGTTCTCCGATTAACGTCTCATACCCCATTGGCAGAGCCAATATCACGTCATGAATACGGCTTGTCCGGGCACATTCTCTCATCCAGGCATCATCAATATTTTCAGTGAATCCGCAGATATTCTCCCGAATTGAGCCAGAAAACAGCCGGTCATCCTGCATTACGCAGGCGATCAAGCGATGATAGTTATTTATCCCCAGTTGCCTGATATCCGTACCATTCATTAAGACAGTCCCTGATATCGGTTCAGACAAGCCGCACAGTACTTTGAGCAGCGTGGTTTTCCCCGAACCTGAGGGCCCGGTAATGGCCACACTCTCGCCGGCTCGGATCCTGAAACTAAGGCCGCTAAAGACGGGTGCTGACTGGCTGTCGTAACGGAAGCTTAGCGCTTTAATCTCCAGACTAGCCGGAGACATGGTTGCCTTTAATCCTAAATCCGGTTTTCTTTCTTCCTTTTCATTCAAAGCGATATCCGAAATCCTTTCGTTGTGCAGGCTCATCATACGCAGCTGTAATAAGAAGTTGACCAGCGATCCTACCCGGTCAGAAAACTGCGCGCGGAATGCGCCAAATGCCACAAACATGCCGATAGTCATTTGGTTCTCCATAACCAGACTGATGCCCAGCCACAGAATAGTCACCTGATCGCACGTCGCCACAAACGTGTTAATGCCGCCGAAGAACATATCAAGTCGGCTGAGTCTGATACCGGTATTGATGGCATCAATCTTCAGGTTCAGCCAGTGGCTCCCACGCCGTTCTGCCATTCCCTGCATTTTAACCGTAGCTATTCCGTAGAGTGTTTCCATAAAATATGAACCAGCACGGGCTCCGGCGATTAACGCTTCTTCCGACAGCTGGCGGTACCGGCTATAGGTCAATATACGAATGAAGACATATACCGCTGTAAAGCCCAGTACAAAAACCGTCAATTTTCCACCGTACAGGATAAGCATCAACAAGAGACCGGCAACCATGATGCTGTCCATCATTGCCCCCACCACACAGGTTGTAAACGTGGCGCGAAGCGCATCCAACGAGCTGAAGCGGGAGTGAATATCGCCCATCTTTCGTCGCTCAAAATAGGTCAACGGCAACTGGAGCAGATGACGGAATAGCCCCGACTGCCATTGCACATTTATCAATGACTCCATCGCAAGGGATGACCATGCGCGGATCACGCTAACCAAAGTACGCCCCAAAATAAAAAACATCAGGACTCCACAGATAAGCATGAGCAGTCCCCGGTCATTCGCAGGAATAGCATGATCCATCACCAATTGCGTACCGACAGGCATCACCAGGCCGATAGCTTCAATAATCAGCGACAGACAGAAAATTTTGCTCAGTACGCCCCGGATACCCTGCACGCTGCTGATTAACGCCCGAATTCCGATTCGGCTCTTCATAGTTTCCTGCACAAATGTACTGCCGGGCCAGACCTCCAGCGCCACGCCGGTGAAGCACTGTGACATTTCATCGCTCCCGACAGTTCTTCGCCCCCTCGCAGGGTCATGAAGCACGAACCGATTCTTACGTACGCTAACGAGCACCACGAAATGATTAAAATTCCAGTGCAGGATACAGGGCATTCTGAGAGCATTAAGTTCATGGAGATCCAGTGACAATGCCCGGCTTTCCATCCCTAACTCAATCCCGGTTTGCTGAACACTGGCAAGCGAGGCTCCACGGGCAGACAGATTTATTTGGCGACGTAGGGCGATCATGTCGATATTACGACCATAATGTCCGCATATCATCGCCAGACAGGCCAGTCCACATTCTGACGTTTCTGTCTGATGAACGACCGGGACTCGCCGCCGAAATTTCAGATCCAATTTCTCCTCGATGGATGATATGAAGTGGTTACGGTTCATGAATCGGCCCCGTAACGCTGCGCTTCATATCGTAGAATGGCGAGAGCATCCACTGATAGATTTTACGTTTTTCCAGAAATAACGTGCTCTGTGCCTTCATGCCATTTTCCAGAGGCAGACGCTTGCCGGCGTAGCTGACAGCCTGCTTTTCTGGACTAATCACAACTTTGTAGTAAGCAGCCGCACCTGCCGTAGAGTTAATCGGGGCGGTCGTATAGGTCTGCATTTCACGGTAGGAGGCTGGCGTCCGGGAAATGAGTGTGACTTTCGCCGAGAACTGACCAAACTTTTCAGCCGGAAAGGCTTCGTAGCGGATATTCACCCTATCACCGACTGAAATATATGGAACGGCTTCATTGGGTACCCAAAGAACCAAATAATAGCGTTGTATTTTTTCTGGAATTATCTGCAGCAGACTGTCGCCTTCGCTGACCATCTGACCTGGGGTGACGCTTAATGAATCAATTTTGCCGTCTGATGAGGCACGAATGATAATATCGCCTCCCGCATCAGTATTAATCCGCTCTTTCTGTAGCTCATAACGCTGCAGTTCCATCTGATAAACCCGATTGTCAAATTCCGCCGCCTGCGTCTGAATTTGACTTTCCAGATTGGTTAACTGTAGAGCATTTTGTTCATGCTGCGCGCTCAGGCTGAGCAAACTATTATGCTGCTGGTAGTACAAGGCCACCAGACTGGTTAACTGGTCCTTATTAATCAACCCCTGCTGCTGGTACCGTCGGTAATTATCCATATTATTTTTCATTAATTTTATTCCCTCCTCAGCACGCCTGACAATGCCTGCCGAGCGTTCAAAAGAGGCGCTATACTGTATTTTCTGTTGCTCAAGCATCCGCAAAGTGGTTTCCTTACTCTCTCTAAGGCGAGCGATAATCTCGGCGATGCGCTTCAATTGGTTTTCGATATCCTGTCGTTGAGTCTCATTGACCACGCCTCTACGTGTACTTTTACTGACATCAATTTGATAAACAGGATCACCCTTTTTTACAGGGTCCCCTTCCCGGACGAACTGTGTCGCGACAAATCCCTGGACACCGGAATAGACATTAACCGGTCTCGGCCAGGTGGTAACTTCACCTTGCACGCTAATACGTCGTGTATAAGTGCCGGTGCTAATTAAAACAATGAAGCAGACGAAAAAAAGCGCGCTGGTAATTATAACCAGCCGAGAGGAGATTCCCGGTAGTAATACTGCTTTGCCACACCATGTTTTATCCCTGTTTTCGAGCGCTTCCTTACGAAACATATTTCATTCCCGCTATGGCTAAGCCTCTCCGGAATACTGGAGGAATGACACATACTGAATACCAATTACGACCGCGTTCATCAGCGCATGAAGAATAATTGGCATCAGTATTCCGCCGGTTTTTATTCTCCCGATAACCAGCATCAGCGAAACCAGAAATAATATCAGGAACGATCGCCAGTCTATGTACTGTAAATGACAGGCTGAAAATACAACAGACACAGCGACAGCCGCCGCATAATTGTTATTCCCGAGCCAGTATTTAAACACACTGAAAAGACAGCCGCGGAAGACCATCTCTTCATAAACAGGAACCAATAGAATCATCACAATGGCATTTAGCCAGAATACATGCGCATCCAGTCGCATCTGTGAAGCTGACCAGTTTTCAGTCTGATAGCCTGCAGTGACAAAAGGCAACAGAAATTGGATCAACAGAATACACAGGAAAAGTATAATAAAAATGCCGAAATGAAAATTTCCTCTCCCCATACCCTCGCGTTTGTAGAAATAGAGATAATAAAGGGGGGCAATTGCCAGGAACTCTAGTCCGAAAAGTAGTGGATAGAGATATCCCGTTATCATAAGGTCTTTGCTGCCCTCGAAAAAAAGCGGCAAACATGTGATGCTAAAAAATAGCGCAAACATGGCAAAACAGCCGGTTACGGCTTTGTTTCTTGCAATATTGTACTCGCGGTTATATCCGTCAACGTTCATTTTTTATTCCATCGGCGCCAAAAGGCGTGGACGACTCCCACTCGACTGACAAACTTTAATTATGGCTACTTTTAAAGGTTAAGAGATGGAAGAGCTGATAATATGCTCTTCCATACGCTAACAGCTATCCTTATTGGCTTTTAGACTGGTTTATACCCGTACCCCAATCAGCATCTGTCAGTAACAAATATCATTGAGGTTATTCGGATTCCAGTAGCATTCTCTGCCTGCTGCTGCATTCCACGCTTCGGATGGAAGGTTAGCGGGTTTTTGTTTGAGCGTTCCGCCCAGACCAGATGGGGACATCGCTGGGTCCGGTGTTTTTGTTGCAGCCCAGTCATAAACCTGTCCCCCTGCGATCCCACCGGTTATAGCACCAGGAGTTCCGCCTACAAATGTGCCAGCTCCAGCGCCGATTCCCTGAGCAATTTCCCGCCCAATATCCCCCCCTGCACCGGAGACCATACCCAACTGTTTATTTGTTAGCTCTTTCATCTTTCATATTCCTTATGTAATTCAATAGCCAAAAATAAGCATTGCTCACAAAATATATACATCCAATGGCAAACACAGACAGTAGTGCTCTGGGTGCCAATAAAATATCTGCATCATCAACAAAACATCGCACAACGAGAAAACAGAATATAAGACAGAAAAGAGAATGCTCCCGGCAAGGATAATATCTTTAAACACCCGCATTATGATTTACCCTGCAGATTTTCCTCCCCGCATTTCATGCCAGCAGGATGGAATTTCGGCATGATTTTTAAATTTTTAAGCTATGGGTTGATAATTATTCCTCAGGCCGCAATCCATTTTCTATTCATCCCTGTATTATTCCTAATGCAAGGTTACATTAATATGACCAGATGTCAATGAATGATATTCATTCTCATTATCGATATTGTGCTGAACCACCGCTATAGTTATCAATACAACCTCGATGTAGCTATATCCTTCTGTGCTTTTTCTAATTTCTGTTATTGTGATGTAGATCATATTTACCACTCAACACCGCATGAAATAGCGAACAATGGTAGGCACTCTTTTTGTTGTGCTGTCGCGGTAAGAACATTGGAACCACCTCCGACCCGGCGTTATACTTCCTTCGCACCATCTGGCTCCACGTGACAGTTACTGAAGACGCTTCAGGCAGGTAACTTAGCAATAGAAACACCGCATGTGAACTGCTAAGCCGCTGAAAGTAAATAGTTTACTCTCCCCGCTCTGCCTGAAGAAGTTTTAACGTATCAACTTCACCACCAGGAGAATATCCATGAGCAAACTTGGAATTAATGGATTTGGTCGTATAGGACGTTTAGTACTTCGCCGCCTGTTAGAAGTAAATAGCCCGCTGGAGGTCGTGGCCATCAACGATCTCACCTCACCGAAAGTCTTAGCCTACCTGCTTAAACATGACTCTAACTACGGTCCTTTCCCATGGAGCGTTGATTTTACAGAAGATGCGCTGATCGTTAATGGTAAAAAAATCACCGTTTATGCGGAAAAAGAGGCTCAGCATATTCCGTGGAAAGCCGCAGGCGCTGAGGTGATTGTTGAATGTACCGGTTTCTATACGTCGGCGGAAAAATCGCAGGCACACCTGACCGCCGGCGCGAAGAAAGTGCTGATTTCCGCCCCTGCCGGCGAGATGAAAACCATCGTTTATCACGTCAACGACGACACCATGAGCCCGGATGACACCATCATTTCGGTTGCATCCTGCACCACCAACTGTCTGGCGCCAATGGCTAAAGTGCTCAACGATGCTTTCGGCATTACCGTGGGCACCATGACCACTATTCACGCTTATACCGGTACGCAATCGCTGGTGGACGGGCCGCGTGGCAAAGACCTGCGTGCCTCGCGAGCGGCAGCGGAAAACATTATTCCGCACACCACCGGCGCGGCAAAAGCCATTGGTCTGGTGATTCCGGAACTCAGCGGGAAACTGAAAGGTCACGCCCAGCGCGTGCCGACTAAAACCGGCTCAGTGACGGAACTGGTTTCCGTATTGGCGAAGAAAGTCACCGCTGAAGAGGTTAATCAGGCCATGAAAAATGCGGCGGCGAACAATGAATCTTTTGGCTACACTGAAGAGGAAATTGTCTCCTCCGACATTATTGGCAGCCATTTCGGCTCAATCTATGATGCGACTCAACTGGAGATCATGGAAGCCGGCGGCGTACAGCTCGTGAAAACCGTAGCCTGGTACGATAACGAGTACGGCTTTGTTACCCAACTTGTCCGCGTACTGGATAAATTCGCGAAGTAAACTCAGAACCAGCGGATAGCTGCGGCTATCCGCCTTTCTCCCTACCTCAGCGATCTGGCGTTCAGCGCCTCGTTCAATAGCGTATCTTCACGCAAGCATTGCCACGCCACGCTAACATCGCGTGGGAAATCGACGTGGGTAATAAACCCTTTACCGTTGGGGCCATAACCCTGCGCGTTATCCAGCAGACGCGGCAGCTCGCCAAGCAGCAGCGCCAGATAACGCCCCACCGGCCACAATCCACTATCGTCTCCGCTGAATCTCAGGCCAGCAGCGCTGTTTTCAAGCCGCGGCGAACAACCGGGATAGCTCCACCACTGCGGCTGCGCCGGTGCCTCCTGCCAGACGCGGGCAAAGGTCGCCATCGTCCGACGCTGCATCGTCGGATCCTGAATCACCACGCCAGAGGTATGATCCAGCCCACGCTCTTCCAATAACCGGCGGGTAAACCACGCGTTTTCGCCGCAGTTGGTTGAACGGTCTTCCACCACAATGCGATCGCGCGGTATTTGCCAGAAACGTTCGGCGATATCCGCCAGGATATGCGATTCCGGACGCCCCTCTACCCGCAACGCCTGATAGTGCGGATGCTTTTGTACGGCGTCGTAAAGAAAGGTCGTCGAATGACCAATACCGCCGCTTATCAATAGTGGAATCTGCCTCTGAGCCGCGAGCCGACAGGCGGCGTCAATGGTCGGGATCACCGCGTTACCGGCCAACACCGCAATCTGCAGCTGCGCATTCTGCGGCAAATCATCCTGCGCCAACCAGTCGCCGATGAGATTGGCCGCCGCTAACGTGTCGTGTGAAAGCGCCGGGAAATGCTCTGTCATACCCTTTCCTTCTTCTGTCCTGATCCAACAATGAAGTGTCGGGCGACATCATAAACCGCGCTACGGCGAAAAGGAAAATCCGGCAGCCACGTTTCAGCTGCCGGGTATCATCAGGCGCTGGCGTTATCCAATGCCAGTTGCCCTTCGCGCTTCTGTTTCACTTTCCAGAAGCACCATAGCGCAATAAACCACAGCGGCGAGGCCATCAGCGCCAGCAGCGTATCCGGGTCGAAAATCATAATGAAGATTGAGAAGGCGAAAAACAGCAGGCTCAGCCAGCACATCACCACTCCCGCCGGCATTTTGAATTTCGACCGCGCGTGCAGGTCCGGGCGTTTATGGCGATACACCAGGTACGCCACGAGGATCATACCCCAGCTGAAAACCACCATGATCGCCGCCAGCGTTGAAACGATGGTGAACAACGTCATCACGTTTGGCACCAGGAACAGCAGTAACGTACCGCTTAGCATGCAGAAGCAGGAGAACAGCAGGCTGCGTACCGGAATGCGGGTATTACGCGATAGTATACGGAACTGCCAGTGCGCATGTTTCTCCACCGACAGGCCGTACAGCATGCGGGTACTGGAATAAACGCCGCTGTTCGCCGACGACATTGCCGACGTCAAGGCGACAAAGTTTATCACCGCGGCGGCGGCAGGTAGCCCGGCCTTGGCGAACAGGGTCACGAACGGACTGGCATCCGGCGAGACGCCCGGCCATGAAGCCACGGCAATAATCACCACCATCGACAGCAGATAGAAAATAATGATGCGCAGCGGCAGCGCGTTAATCGCCTTCGGCAGGATGCGCTCAGGATCGCGTGTTTCCGCCGTCATGGTGCCGAGCAGCTCAATACCGGTGAAGGAGAAGATCGCTATCTGGAAACCGGCGAAGAAACCGGTCACCCCGTGCGGCATAAAGGCCGTCGGGTCGGTGATATGGCCTAACGAAGCCTTCACGCCGTCCGGCGAAGTCCAGCCGATAGCAATCATCCACGCGCCGGTTAAAATCAGCGCAATAATGGTGATGACCTTAATCAGCGCAAACCAGAATTCGGCTTCGCCGAACATTTTTACCGACAACAAATTAAACAAGAACAGGATCCCAAGCGTACTCAACGCGGGCATCCACGCCGACATCTCCGGAAACCAGTACTGCATATAGCTGCCGCAAACCACCACGTCGGCGATACAGGTCACCACCCAGCTAAGCCAGTAGGTCCAGCCCAGATAGAAACTGGCCTGCGGGCCAAGATAGTCGCCGACGAAATCCGCAAACGAACGGTAATCCAGGCGGGTCAGCAACAGCTCCCCCATCGCCCGCATCACCATATAGGTAAAGAAACCTACCAGTAGATAGATAAGCAGAATGGATGTTCCGGCGACGGCGATGTTTCTGCCCGCCCCCATAAACAGTCCGGTGCCGATAGCGCCGCCCAGCGCAATCATCTGAATGTGCCGGGCGCCAAGGCCGCGTTTGAGCTGCGACGGGCACTCCCCGTCGGTGGCAGGATGAACCTGCCCCTCACGTTGATGTTCAGTCATGTTGATTCCTTCAAGCAGGCATGGAAAGGCTTGGCGCGGTAGCGGTCAGCAACAGCCCGGCGCGTTGACCGGCGGCGACGCCCGCATTCGGAAACAGGATGTAGGGGGCGTCGGCATTGACCACCCAGGTTTTCTGTGCCTGACGGGCGATTTCATAGCCTGCCGGCAGCGCGGTAAAGTTTTCAATTTTCGGGTCGAGATTAAGGGTAAAACCGTTCTCGCTCTTGATGATGCTCTGCTGTACCACAAAGTATTCGACCGGCGCTTTGCTCCGCGGCGGCATGATGCCGTCGGCGATCAGCGCGCCGATCGCCAGTTCGGTGGCGGCAAACAAGCGCAAATCATTTTCACCGAATGGCATCACTTTCCCCAGTTCCAGCGTGGCGCTTTGCGCGCCGAACTTCTCGCTGGTGAAGTGGGTAAAGGTGCCGCCCGGTTCGGTATGGCGCACGATGGCGTCCATACCGCTGGCCTGCAACAGCTGATAAAAATCCGCGCTGTAGTCGCCATCATGAGCGGGGAGCAGCGCGAACTGCCGATATTTTGACCCGCGAATGGCGGTATGCAGATCGAGATGCGTGCGCGGCACCTTGCCGTGGGCATCGGCGCTACGGAAGAAGGCCTGTACGGCCATCTCCAGTTCAAAAGCGCGACGCGACTCGTTACCTGGCATCGCCGCCAGATGGCGGCCGCCAAACAGCCGGTTGAGATCGTTATGCAGATAGCGACGGCCGGCGCGAATGGCGGGCAGATTGCCGAACACCACCAGCAGCGCGTGGGTCAGCGGCTGCTCGCCCAGGCTTAATCCCTGCAGGATCTGCAGCAACATTTCAATCGGCGCGGTTTCGTTACCGTGCACCCCGGCAGAAAGCACCGTCGCCTGTCGCCATGACGTTTTTGGCAGCAGTTGCAGAATGCCATCGCCTAACCAACTGGCTTCGATAGTCGGCGGAAAGGTCCATGTCTGCAGTTTACAATGCAGTAAATCGTTGACGTTTTGTTCCATTCCCGGCCCCTTATCGCTGGAAGTCATAAATCGCGCCCAGATGTAAAATCTGCGTCAGCTCATCCAGCGCCTGATAAACCTCGCGCAGCAGCTGCGGGTCGGCGAGATCGCTGGCATGCAGGCGATCGCGATAATGCTTTTCAACCCACGCCGTCAGCTGCTGATAGCGTTCGTCATTCATCAGGCTGTGAGTGTTGACCGCCGCACGCTCGGCATCGTTAAGCACCACCCGCAGACGTAAACAGGCCGGGCCGCCGCCGTTGCGCATGCTTTCACGTAGATCGAATGCCGCCACTTCATCGATAGGCGATGCGCTATCGGCGGCAAGAGCGGAGAGATAACGCCAGACGTTTTCACGCTGACGGCACTCTTCCGGCACCACGATCAGCATTTTGCCATCGGCTTTGCTCAGTAACTGGCTGTTGAACAGATAAGAGGCCACCGCGTCATCGAGGCTAACCTGCTCGTCCGGCACTTCAACGCTGGTGAATGGAATATTCAGCCTGGCGTTGCTCTCCTTCAGCGTTGCCAGTACCTCCCGCTGCTGCAGGAAGGCGTGCTGATGATGGAACAGCACGTGGCGGTTGCTGACGGCGATAACATCATTGTGGAATACGCCATGGTCGATAGCCTGCGGATTTTGCTGAGCGAATACGGTGTACTGCGGGTCGAGCTGATGCAGACGCGCCACCGCTTCGCTGGCCTCCAGCGTCTGGCGTGCGGGGTATTTAGCTGGCGCAATGCCGCCGCTGGCTCGCTTACCGTAGACAAAAAACTGCACGCCCTGGCGATCATAATCCCCACAGAAACGGTTATGGTTCGCCGCCCCTTCATCACCTAAATCGCCATGCTGCGGCAGCGCCGCGTGATGCGCGAAGTAACGCTCATCGGCGAAGGTGGCCCTGAGGATAGCCGAGGTGATCGGCGCTTCCTGCATGCGGTGCAGCTTATTGTTCAGGTTGGCGACCGTAAAGTGCACTTTTCCATCAGCGCTATCCGCCGACGGCGACACGGTGGCGGCGTTGGCGGTCCACATTGAGGAAGCGGAGCTAAAGGCCGACAATAGCTGCGGGGCCTCTTTAGCCGCACGCTGGATCACCTGCTCGTCGCTGCCCTGAAAACCAATACTGCGCAGCATCGTCATATTTGGCCGCGGCTGCGGCGGCAGAATGCCCTGCACAAAGCCACGATCGGCCAGGGTCTTCATCTTATAAAGTCCCTGCAGCGCCGCCTTCTTCGGGTTAGATAAACCGTCGCGGTTGTTTTGTGACGCTTCGTTGCCTACCGACAACCCGGCGTAGTGGTGCGTTGGCCCCACCAGGCCGTCAAAATTCGCTTCAAATCCAGACATAGTGTCCTCACAAAAACGGTTATCAGAATGGCAGACCTGGCGACGTCGTCGCCGGAAGCGTCAGCGTTTCGCTGACCAGAGAAGCCATCGGCCAGGCGCAATAATCGGCGGCATACCACGCCGAAGCGCGATGGTTGCCGGAGGCGCCGACACCGCCGAATGGCGCTTTGCTGGAGGCTCCGGTGAGCGGTTTGTTCCAGTTAACAATCCCGGCGCGCGCTTCATCGGCCAGCTTGTCGAACAGCGCCGGGTCGGCGGAAATCAGCCCCACCGCCAGACCGTAGCGGGTGTTATTGGCGATCGCGATCGCCTCATCGAACTGGTCATAACGAATCACGGTCAGCAGCGGGCCGAAGTACTCTTCATCCGGCACCGCGATCCCGGTAACATCGATAATTCCCGGCGTCAGCACGGTTGAGCGCGGATCAGGCTGGCTCATGCGCAGCAGCACTTTGCCGCCCAGCGCTTCCAGCTTCGCCTGCGCCGCCAGCATGCCCTGCGCGGCGGTTTGCGATATCACCCCGCCCATAAACGGCTGCGGTTCGGCGTCCCATTTACCGGCGCGGATCTGCCGGCTGGCAGCAATCAGTTGTTCAAGTAGCGCATCGCCCTGTTTGCCGCGCGGTACCAGTAAACGACGCGCGCAGGTGCAGCGCTGCCCAGCGGAGATAAAGGCCGATTGAATAATCACGTTCAGCGCCGCAACGCTATCGGTAACGTCGGCCACGATAAGCGAATTATTGCCGCCCATTTCCAGCGCCAACATTTTCTCCGGCTGGCCGCCGAGGTAGCGGTGGAAATGGAAGCCAGCGGCGGCGCTCCCGGTAAACAGCACCCCGTCGATATCGCGGTTTTCCAGCAGGGCCTGGCCGGTATCTTTCGCCCCCTGCACCAGGTTTAGCACCCCATCAGGGATCCCAGCCTGCTGCCATAGCTGAACGGTGAGTTCCGCGGTCGCGGGCGTCAATTCGCTCGGTTTAAATACCACGGTGTTACCGGCGATCAGCGCCGGGATAATATGGCCATTCGGCAGATGCCCCGGGAAGTTGTAAGGGCCAAACACCGCCATCACGCCGTGCGGCTTATGGCGCAGCAGCGCTTTGCCGTCCGGCATAGCGGACTCGCGATAACCGGTACGTTCGGCGTAGGCATCAATGGAAATCCCGGCTTTGCCGATCATCGCTTGTACTTCAGTAAGGGTTTCCCACAGCGGCTTGCTGGTTTCACGGGAAATTAACGTCGCCAGCGCCTCTTTATTCTCTTCCAGCAGCGCAGCGAACCGCTGAACCACGGCAATGCGTTCGCTTAATGGACGACGCGACCAGCCATAAAACGCCTCGCGCGCGGCAGTACAGGCGGCCTGCACGTCGGCCGCGCCGGCGCTACTCGCCTGCCATAAAATAGACTGGTCTTCCGGCGCCAGCTTGGTTAACGGCGCGCCTGCGCCCTGCTGCCACTTACCTGCTATAAACTGTGCGTTTACCGCCATGATCTGTTTTCCTCTGGATTGAGTGTCACCGCGTGAACCCGGTCGGTGGCATTGACCTGCAGGGCGTCCAGCGCCTGCTGATCGAGCGCTCCCGGCGTCTCTTGCGCAATGAGGACCGCGCGGAAATTATCAAACTGTCCGTTGGCGACGATGGTTGGCGTCGCCTGCGGCGTCATGAGTTGCAGCGCCGGCAGCGAGTAGCTCTCTCTGATGGCGCGAATATTATCGGTTTCTGCTTCCAGTACCGGGCCGGCATCGAAGATGTCGACGGACCCGCGCCAGCTAAACCCCTCTTTTTCGAGAATAGCCCGCGCCGGCGCGGTGTTAGCATGAACCTGGCCTATCACTTCGCGGGCATCATCCGGCAGCAGCGAGATGTAAATCGGGTAAGCCGGCATCAGTTCGGCGATAAAAGTTTTCATTCCTGTACCGGTGAGGCGGTCGGCATCGGCGAAAGGAATGTCGAAAAAGTGGTGCCCCAACGCATCCCAGAACGGCGAATTACCCTGCTCGTCGCTGCGCCCGCGCAGCTCGGCGAACAGATGCGGTGAAAACCACTCGCGGAACGCGGCAATAAAGACAAACCGCGCTTTGGAGAGCAGCAGGCCATTGCGGTTCTTCTGGTACTCCGGGTCAAGAAACAGGGTACAAAGTTCGCTATGGCCGGTATGGTCGTAGCTTAAATTGAGCAAATCCTGATGCTTGTAAACCCCAAGCTCTTTGGATGCCCGTACCGTTTTCTGAATACGAAAATTGTAGAAAGGTTCGTCGAGCCCCACCGCGACCTCAATAGCGCTGACGCCGACGACCCGAGCCAGGTCGGTGTCTTCGAGGACAAACAGAAACCCCTGCTCGCCGCGCGTCAGCTTGCCGGCAAAGGTCTCCACGCTGCGTTTGATCCGTGCGGCGAGGCGCACGGCATCATTCGGCAGCGAGGTCATTCCCACGCCCGCCCGGGAGGCCAGGCGGACAATATCATCGAGGTCGTTTTCCCGTACGGGACGAAATAACATCATAGGCCGTCTCCCGGATTAGCTGGTTAAGCGGGCGACGGCGCGCTCAAGGCGCACGAAGGCTTCATCAATATCCGCCAGGGGAATATTGAGCGCCGGGGCGAAACGCAGTACGTCCGGCCCGGCTATCAGCGCGATCAGTCCCTCTTCCGCCGCCAGATTGGTCAGCGCTTTGGCTTTGCCGCGCAGATGGCTTGCCAGTTCGGCGCCAATCAGCAGCCCCATCCCACGCACGGCGCTAAAGAGATCATATTTGGCGTTCAGCGCATTGAGTTTATCGACGATAAGGGTATGGCGTTCGCCCACGCCCGCCAGCAGCGCACTATCTATTTGCGCCAGCACGCTATTGGCGACGGTCGCCGCCAGCGGGTTGCCGCCGAAAGTCGTGCCGTGGGTACCCGGCTGGAACACCTGCGCCCAGGCCTCTTTTGCCAGCATCGCGCCAATTGGGAAGCCGCCGCCCAGCCCTTTCGCGCTGGTGAGAATATCCGGAACCACGTTGTAGTGCTGGTAAGCATACAGTTGGCCGGTACGCCCGGCGCCGGTCTGCACTTCATCAAAAATCAGCGTTGCTTCATGCTCATCGCACAGGTCCCGCAGCGCCTGCAGGAATTGCGGATCCGCCGGCATGACGCCGCCTTCGCCGATAATCGGCTCGACGATGACCGCGCAGGTGCGGGAAGAGAACGCCGCTTTCACCGCGTCGATATCGTTATACGGCAGATGGGTGATGTCCTGCGGTAATGGCGCATAGTCGCTGGAGTATTTCGGCTGCCCCCCTACGGTTACGGTAAACAGGGTGCGGCCATGGAAAGAGTTTTTGAAGGCGATAATTTCGCTCTTGTCGGCGCCGAATTTGTCGTGCGCATACTTGCGCGCCAGCTTAAGCGCGGCTTCGTTGGCTTCAGCACCGGAGTTACAGAAGAAAATTTTATCGGCGAAGGTCGACTCCACCAGGGTTTTCGCCAGCTGCAGCACCGGTTCGTTGGTATAGCCGTTGCCGATGTGCCACAGCTTATCCAGCTGCGCTTTCAGCGCCGCGGCCAGGGCCGGGTTAGCGTGACCCAGCGCGTTAACCGCAATGCCGCCAGCCACGTCAATGTACTCTTTACCCTGCTGGTCCCAGACGCGGGAGCCCGCCGCTTTCACCGGGATAAACGGCGCGGGAGCGAAACACGGAACCATATAAGCATCAAAATCTTCGCGAGTGATACTGCCTGACATAACAATTCTCCGGAACGAGGATCGGCGGCATAAATTGGCCAATCGTGAATAGTCGAATTTAACAATTTCCCTTTAGCCGTTTTCAGGGCGCACACGTCCCGCTGCGATGACAAATATTTTCACCACAACTGAAATAAGCCATTTTATTTGTATGGATATATGTTAATTCACGGTTAATACCTTGTGTATTGCGTGAGCTAATGCTGGGCCCTGACGCGCAACAAAGTCAATACAACCATGAATCATTTTATTCACTTTTAGAGGATCATCAAGATAATGAAAAATATGAAAAAATTATTTCTATATTCACTTATCTGCATAAAATATGCATATCCATGCATGACATGCAGGCACCTGGTCGTGCTTATTTATTCAAATGCAACCCCAAAAAACTAACAAAAATGTAAAATTCGGAATAGCCGTCAAATACTGGTTTATAAAATTGGTGATAACATTCATCACACAGATTTTACTGCTGTACCTATTCCACGGTTTTACACGACACAAATAACATTGAGATACAGGACTCTTATGGAAAAGTTATCTTACGCATCTGAAAGTAGTACATCTCCATGGACCACTTACCTGCGCCAGATCGACCGCGTCGCGCCGTATCTGGGCGACCTCGCCTACTGGGTGGAAACTCTGCGTCACCCGAAACGCGCGCTGATCGTTGATATTCCAGTGCAGATGGATGATGGCACCATCCGCCATTTCGAAGGCTATCGTGTCCAGCACAATCTATCGCGTGGACCGGGTAAAGGTGGTGTTCGCTACCATCCGGATGTCGATCTTAACGAGGTAATGGCGCTTTCTGCCTGGATGACCATTAAGTGCGCCGCGGTCAATATTCCTTACGGCGGAGCCAAAGGCGGCATCCGCGTCGACCCGTTCTCACTGTCTGAAGGCGAGCTGGAACGTCTGACTCGTCGCTATACCAGCGAAATCGGCATTATCATTGGGCCACAGAAAGATATCCCGGCGCCAGACGTGGGCACCAACGGTAAAGTGATGGCGTGGATGATGGACACCTACTCCATGAACCACGGCACCACTATTACCGGCGTGGTTACCGGTAAGCCGATTCATCTCGGCGGTTCGCTGGGCCGTGAAAAAGCCACCGGCCGCGGCGTCTTCGTCACCGGTCGTGAAGTGGCTCGTCGCAACGGGATCGAAATCGAAGGCGCGAAAGTGGCGCTGCAAGGTTTTGGTAACGTCGGCAGCGAAGCCGCTCGTCTGTTTGCAGACGTTGGCGCGCGCATTGTCGTGATCCAGGACCACACCGCGACCCTGTTCAACGAAGGCGGCATCGACATGCAGGCGCTGACCGCATGGCAGGCCGAGAACAAGAAGATTGCCGGCTTCCCGGGCGCGCGTGAAATCGCCAAAGAAGACTTCTGGACCACCGAGATGGATATCCTGATCCCGGCGGCGCTGGAAGGCCAAATCACCCGTGAACGCGCGGAAAAAATCAGCTGTAAGCTGATCCTCGAAGGCGCCAACGGCCCGACCTATCCGGACGCCGACGACGTGCTGGCCGACCGCGGGGTGATCGTGGTTCCGGACGTTATCTGTAACGCCGGCGGCGTGACCGTCAGCTACTTCGAATGGGTTCAGGATATGGCGAGCTTCTTCTGGAGCGAAGAAGAGATCAATGCCAAGATGGACCGCATCATGACCGATGCTATTGTTCACGTCTGCGATAAAGCCGCCGAGAAAGCGTGTTCTCTGCGTACCGCGGCCTACATCGTCGCCTGTGAGCGCATCCTGCTGGCGCGTAAAGACCGCGGCATCTATCCGGGCTAATGGCCGGGTAATCCAAATCTTCAACCCGGGTTCGCCCGGGTTTTTTATTTTTTTCTCCACGTGCCAGCCTGCCTTTTCCACAAAAAACGCACATTGCGTTAACCTATTTTTATCTTCGTGACTTGAAATCGGTAAATCGCCGCGCCTAAAATCATTAGAGCTCTAATGAATTTGCAGGCGGAACATGGATAACCGACAGCTTAACTTTTCTCATCTCTTATACTTAACCGCGCATCACTGGCGGCTGGCGGTTAACCGGCGGTTAAAAAATCTAGGCATGAGCCAGGCGTCATGGGTGGCGGTGTCAGCTATTGCCCGCAACGAGCAGCCCCTCTCGCAAAGCGAACTGGCGCAGGAACTCGGTGTCGAAAGCGCCACCATCGTCCCGCTCATTAACCGCCTGGTCGAACTTGAACTGGTGGAGCGCGTTAAGCCTGACAGCGATAAACGTAAGCGTCTGTTGGTTGCCACCGCCAAAGGGATGGCGCTTTTCCATCAGGTGAAAGCGGTCGCCGACGACCTGCGCGAGGAGATCCTCACCGCCATTACTCCGCAAGAGCGTGAGCAAACCCACCGGGTACTGGAAAAGCTGCTGCACGAGGTGGAAAAGAAATAATGCCTCGTCGCGAAGCTAATCCTTATGTGCCCCACGACTGGGCGCCGCATGAAAAACCGGCGATGCTCGGTTCGCCGTCGACGCCGATCCACAGTACGCCGAAACGCGTCGCTTATGGCATCGTCGGGCTGCTGGTGTGCCTGACCGGCGCGCTGGGTAACGCCGTCGTTACCGCCAACCTGCAGCTGCTGCAGGGCACTTTTGCCGCCTGGTCGACGGAAATCGCATGGCTGCCGGCGGTCTACGTTATGACTAACGTTTCCATCAACCTGCTGCTGGTGAAATTTCGCCAACAGTTTGGCCTGCGCGCCTTTACCGAAGGCTTCCTGGTACTGTATGTACTGGTCACTTTCTTCCACCTGTTCGTCAACGACCTCAGCTCGGCAATGATGGTGCGCGCGGCGCACGGCATGGTGGCAGCGGCGTTGAGTTCACTGGGAATTTACTATCAGGTGCAGGCCTGGCCGGCGCGCCACCGCCTGAAGGCGTTGACCATCGGTATCACCGGATCGTCGCTGGCAATCCCGCTGGCGCGTCTGTTCTCGACCGAACTGCTGCAGATTGACGAATGGCGCGGGCTCTACTTCTTTGAGCTCGGCCTGGCGCTGGTGTCGCTGGCCTGCGTCATCGCGCTGAAACTGCCGCCAAGCGACCGCAAAAAGGTGTTTGAGAAGAAGGACTTTATTACCTTCTTCCTGCTGGCTCCCGGTATGGCTTTAGTCTGCGCGGTCCTGTCGCTGGGCCGTCTGGACTGGTGGTTTGAGGCGCCGTGGCTTGGCTGGTCGCTGGCGGGAGCGGTGGTGCTGATCGTTTCGGCTATCGCCTTCGAGCATAATCGTACTAACCCGCTGCTTAACACCAAATGGCTTTCCAGCGGCAGTATCCTTCGTCTGGGACTGATTATGTTGCTGATTCGCATCGTGCTGGCGGAACAGAATACCGGGGTCATCGGTTGGCTGCAGTACGTCGGCTTGCAAAACGAGCAGATGACCAACCTGGCATGGTCGATTTTCGCCGGTATCGTCTGCGGTATCGTCGCCAGTTGCCTGACGCTTAACCCACAGCGCCTCTACTGGCCCACCGCGACCGCGCTGGCGTTGATTATGATTGCCTCCTTGCTTGATAGTCAGTCCACTGCCCTGACCCGTCCGGAACAGTTGATGTTCAGCCAGTTTTTACTAGGCTTCGGCAGCGCCTTCTTCCTGGCGCCGGCCATGCTGGCGGGAATTGGCGGTGTGATTGCCGACCAGCGGAATCTGGTCAGCTTCTCGGTTCTGTTTGGCATGAGCCAAAATATCGGCGGCCTGCTCGGCTCAGCTATCCTCGGTACTTTTCAGACCTGGCGCGAAAAATTTCATTCCAGCCAGTTGGCCGATCAGATAACCACGTTGAACCCGTTGATCGCCGAGCGACTGCAGCAGTATAGCCAGATGTACCAAAGCCAGATTGGCGACATCACGCTATTGAACGTGCAGGCTAACACGCTGCTGCAAAACGCCTCGACGCTACAGGCCAATATTCTCGCCTACAATGACACTTATCTCCTGACGGCGGCGATCTCTGCCGCCACGCTGGTGTGGATTTTCTGGCGCTTAATCAGATTGCGAATCACCGCCCGTATCGCGTTAAAACGCGCAACCGGCAACAAATAATAAGATAATTTTTACTCTGGAGTGGTTATGAGTCAGCAGGACGCGGCCAGGCAACAGGCCAATACCCGAAACAACATCCGCGTGGTGTCTATTTTTACCGCCGCGGCGATCGGCATCGTCGGCGTATTGGTTATTCTTTACGCCTGGCAGTTGCCCCCTTTCACCCGGCATAGTCAGTTTACCGATAACGCTTACGTGCGTGGTCAGACGACGTTTATCAGCCCGCAGGTTAACGGGTATATCACCGCGGTGAACGTCAAAGATTTCGATACCGTTCAGCCGGGACAGGTGCTGTTCCAGATTGACGATCGCATCTATAAACAGCGGGTGCACCAGGCGCAAGCAACGTTGGCGATGAAACAGGCGGCGCTGAAAAACAACCAGCAGCAGCGGAAAAGCGCCGAAGCGACGATCGTCAAAAACGAGGCCGCCTTGCAAAACGCCCGCGCGCAGAATCAGAAAAACCAAGCCGATTTAAAACGCGTACAGGAACTCACCGCGGACGGTTCGTTATCCATTCGCGAACGCGACTCTGCGCGGGCCAGCGCGGCTCAAGGCGCAGCCGATATCGAACAGGCGAAAGCCACCCTGGAGATGTCGCGCCAGGATCTGCAGTCCACTATCGTCAATCGCGATTCGCTGGAGGCCGATGTGGCCAGCGCCAAAGCGGCGCTGGAGCTTGCCGAAATCGACCTGCAGAATACGCGGATTATCGCCCCGACGGCCGGGCAACTGGGGCAAATCTCCGTACGCCTCGGCGCCTATGTCAGCGCGGGTACGCATTTGACCTCGCTGGTACCGCCTCAGCACTGGGTTATCGCCAACCTGAAAGAGACGCAGCTCGCCGAGGTGCGCGTCGGCCAGCCGGTCACCTTCTCGGTCGATGCGTTGAACAGCGAAACCTTCCACGGCAAAGTACAAAGTATTTCGCCAGCGACCGGCGTCGAATTCAGCGCGATCTCGCCGGATAACGCGACCGGCAACTTTGTCAAAATCGCCCAGCGGATCCCTGTCCGTATCGCGGTCGATGAGGGGCAGAAAAACAGCTATCGTCTGCGTCCGGGGATGTCGGTGCAGGTGACGATTGATACCCGCGCGGAGAATAAACCATGATCCGCCCGTTAACCCTTGCCGTGGCGCTGGCGCTGGTCGGTTGTCAGTCTGCCGATGTCCCACGTGCGGAGCCTACGCTGGCGATCCCCGCCGCCTGGCGTGCCGATGTGGGTCCCTCCAGCCCGGTGGAAGGCGTGTGGTGGCGCAATTTTCACGATAGCGCGCTTAATCAGTATGTCGATCGGGCGTTGCGCTACAACAGCGACGTCCTGATCGCCCGTGAGCGGGTTAACGAGTTTCAGGCGCGTGCCTACGCTGCTGATAGCAGCTTATTCCCCTCGCTTGATGCCAGCCTGACCGGTACCCGCGCTCGCGCACAGTCCGCCGCGACCGGTCTGCCCATCCACAGCACGCTGTACAAAGGGGGCCTGACCGCCAGCTATGACGTCGATATTTGGGGGGCCAACCGCAGCGCCGCCAGCGCAGCCGAAGCCAGCCTTGAAGCGCAGAAAGCCGCTGCCGCCGCCGCTAATCTGACCGTGGCGACATCGGTCGCCGTCGGCTACGTCACCTTGTTGTCATTAGACGAGCAGTTGCGGGTCACCCGCCAAACGCTGAAATCGCGAGAAGATGCGTGGAATCTGGCTAAACGGCAGTATGAAACCGGCTATACCTCGCGCCTGGAGCTCATGCAGGCGGATTCCGAACTGCGCTCGACGCGGGCGCAGATCCCGCCATTGCAGCATCAAATCGCGCAACAAGAGAACGCCCTGAGCGTTCTCTTGGGCGACAATCCCGGTGCGGTAAAACGTAACGAGTTCGCACAACTTAGCCCGCTACGCCTGCCCTCACAGTTACCCTCGACGCTAATGAGCCGCCGTCCGGACATTGTGCAGGCTCAACGCCAACTGGTGGCCGCTGATGCCACCCTCGCGTCGTCGCAGGCGCAGTTGCTGCCTTCCATCAACCTGACCGCCACTGGCAGCCTGCAGGACAGAACGCTGCCGGATCTGCTCGACAACCCGCTGCGGTTATGGAGCCTTGGCGGCAGTATTCTGGCGCCGTTACTCAACCGTCAGGCGCTAAATGCGCAGGTTGATGTCTCGATGGCCCAGCGCAATCAGGCGCTATACGGATATGAGAAAACCGTACGCGGCGCGTTCAAAGAGGTGAACGATAGCCTGGATGCCATCAGCCGCTACGGCGAACAGTTAAGCGAGCTCCAGGAGCAGGAAGCGGTCGCCGCAGAGACGTTGCGTATCGCGCAGAACCGCTATCGTAACGGCTACTCTTCCTATCTGGACGTGTTGGATGCGCAACGTACGTTATTCTCCACTCAGTTGAGCGTGGTGCAGGTGAAAAATAACCTGCTGCTGGCGCAGATTGATTTGTACCGGGCGCTGGGAGGCGGCTGGTCTGACTCATCAGGGAGCTAAATGGGGAAGCGTCATATGCAACAACAGTGGTCGGCAGTAGACAATTATTTGATTGAGGCCTTAATCCCCGGCGATCCTGTGCTCGATCGGGTACTGGAAAACAACCATCGAGCCGGGCTGCCGGCACACGATGTCGCCGCCAATCAGGGGCAGTTTCTCGCCCTGCTGGTAAGGCTTACCCAGGCTAAGCGGATACTGGAGATCGGTACTCTCGGCGGCTATAGCACCATCTGGATGGCGCGTGAGCTTCCTGCCGACGGCCAACTACTCACGCTGGAGGCCGACGCGCATCATGCCCAGGTGGCGCGGGAGAATCTGCAGCTGGCGGGCGTTGACCAGCGGGTCACGCTGCGAGAGGGGCCGGCGCTACAGTCACTGGAGGCGCTTGGCGAATGTCCCGCTTTCGACCTGATCTTCATCGATGCCGATAAGCCGAATAATCCCCATTATCTGCGCTGGGCGCTACGTTATTCCCGCCCAGGAACCTTAATTATTGGCGATAACGTGGTACGCGACGGCGAAGTGGTCAACCCACAGAGCGCCGACGAGCGCGTTCAGGGCGTGCGTCAATTCATTGAGATGATGGGCGCCGAGCCACGGTTGACGGCAACGGCGCTGCAGACCGTGGGCACTAAAGGCTGGGACGGCTTTACTCTGGCGTGGGTAAACTACTGATATAACTCACAACCCTGGAATAACGCATATCGCGCCATTCCAGGTCATAGATTTGGTGATAGCGCTAATGGTAACTGGGTTGGCTACCGAAAACATAGATACCCAGCCCAATAGCGGTGCCTAATAACTGTAGAGGTGAAGTCACCACATCAATGGCAATCGTTACAGGATACAAAGCGCGTGCGCCGGAAAGCCCGTTATCTGCGTAAAAGGTGACGGTAAATGGTTTATGAAAGAACAAGATATCGGCATTGTTTTGTACTTTATTTTTTTTATGAATACTTCCTTTCAGATTGCCCATGTAGGCATAACAGGGACCATGACTTGGATTATCCCCATAACACGTAAAACCATTATCCTCAAGGACCTGCTGTGTCTTTGCGTTTATATCACGCTTATTATAATTAAGGTGAATATTTCCGCTGAAGTTTAAATGATCTTTGCTAATATAAAATTGACCAACATTTCTAATTTCTATCAGTTGGCGATCAATATCTTTTGATTTCAACATCGCAACGATCCCTTCTCCGCCACTGGTCAGCAGATAATCAAAATGTTCGCCAATAAAGACCCATCCCTGTTGATGAGAACTGTCTTTCCCTAATGCGAGGCCGACAATTTTGTCTGAGTTATACTCCGTTCGCCCCGATTCTTTGCTTTGAATATGATTATTAAGCGCTCTTGTAGCACAACCCATCGTTAAACAAATGAGTGTTGCGCAAAAAACAAATTGCATAACGCGTTTGTATCGTTGTGAAATTAACATCATCCCTGGAGTTCCTTGTTAATATTGAAAATATCGTTGCTCCCTGCATAACATACTTTAACTATCTAGTATGACCAGCCCACGGTCTCTTTTTAAGAATACATAAAGAAGCCCGGCAGATTATTACCTACCGGGCTTCTTTTGATGCCACCGGGGACAACCCGCCAGGCTACGGCGTAATTTGCTCCATCGCCTGCAACACGCGTTTGTCCGAGATGGGATACGGGGTACCCAACTGCTGAGCAAAGAAGCTGACGCGCAGCTCTTCGATCATCCAGCGGATCTCCTGTACGTCGTCGTCATCGCGGCGATTCGGCGGCAGCTTATTCAACCACTGCTGCCACGCCTGTTGCACGCTCTCGACTTTTAGCATCTGCGCGCGGTCACGATGCGGGTCGATTGCCAGCTTCTCAAGACGTTTTTCAATTGCCTGCAGATAACGCAGCGTATCGCCGAGGCGGCGGAAACCGTTGCCGGTAACAAAGCCGCGATAAACCAGACCCGCCATCTGCGCTTTAATATCCGACAGCCCCAGGGCCATCGTCATATCTACCCGCCCTTTCAGACGCTTATTGATGTTAAATACCGCCGTCAGGATCTGCTCGACCTGCTTCGCGATATCGACCACCGTGTCGTTCAGTTCGGCGCGCACTTTATCGTGCAGTTTACTAAAGCCCTCTTCGGTCCACACCGGGCCGCCGGCTTCATCAATAAGCTTGTCAACACCACAGGAGATGCAGTCGTCAATCAAATCCAGCACCTTGCCATAAGGGTTGAAATAGAGTCCCAGTTTGGCTTTGTTGGGCAGTTTCTCGTGCAGATACTTAATCGGCGACGGAATATTGAGCAACAGTAAACGGCGCAGACCACGCCACATCGCCTGCTGCTGTTCCTGTGGATTATCAAACAGTTTGATGGCGACGCTGTCACGCTCGTCCACCAGCGCCGGCCAGGCTTTCACCTTATAATTACCGCGCTTCTGTTCGTAACTCTCCGCCAGGGTGCCGAAACTCCAGATATGCAGCCCGCTCTGTTCAATACCATCGTCGGCCACCGCCGATAACGTCTCCTGAACTTTACCTTTAAGCGCGTCTTTTAAGACCTGCAGAGAGCGTCCTTCCAGCAGTTTCTTATTTTTGTCATCCACCACCCGGAAAGTGATTTTCAGGTGATCGGGCACCTGATCCCACTGCCAGGATTCGCGGTCGATGGTCACGCCGGTCATTTTACGCAGCTCACGCTCCAGCGAATCCAGTAGCGGCAACGCCAGCGGCGTCGCGCGGCCTAAAAACGCCTCGGCGTAATTAGGCGCCGGGACGAAATTACGCCGAACGGGTTTCGGCAACGATTTGATTAATGCGATGACCAGCTCGCGACGCAGGCCAGGGATCTGCCATTCAAACCCGGCTTCCTCTACCTGGTTGAGCAGCGGCAGCGGAATATGAACCGTTACGCCATCGGCATCCGCACCGGGTTCAAACTGATAGCTAAGACGCAGTTTAAGATTGCCCTGATGCCAGAAATTCGGGTAGTCCAGTTTACTGACCTGCTCCGCCCCCTCTTTAATCAGCATGCTCTTTTCAAAATTGAGCAAGTCTGGCGTTTCACGGCTGGCCTGCTTCCACCACTTATCAAAGTGGCGAGCGGAGATGACATCGTGGCTAATGCGCTGGTCGTAAAACTCGAACATCGTCTCGTCATCCACCAGGATGTCGCGACGGCGCGACTTATGCTCCAGCTCTTCGATTTCAGCGCGCAGCTTGAGGTTATCGCGGAAGAAGGCATGCCGCGTCTGCCAGTCGCCCTCTACCAGCGCGTGGCGGATGAACAGCTCACGACACAGCGCCGGGTCAATCTGGCTATAGTTGACCTTACGCGCGGCGACGATTGGCAGACCGTAGACGGTGACCTTTTCTGTCGCCATTACCGCGCCCTGCGACCGCTCCCAGTGCGGTTCACTATATGAACGTTTAATCAGATGCTGGGCCACCGGCTCGACCCACTCCGGCTCAATGCGGGCGGCAATGCGCCCCCACAGGCGGCTGGTCTCCACCAGTTCCGCAACCATCGTCCACTTCGGCGGCTTCTTGAATAGACCAGAGCCGGGGAAGATAGAGAACCGGGCATTACGGGCGCCGGTATACTCCTGTTTATCGGAGTCCTTCATCCCGATATGCGACAATAAACCGGTCAGCAGCGCGGTATGAATTTCACGGTACTCCGCTGGCTCGCTGTTGATCGGCAGGCCGAGTTCTTTCACTACCTGGCGCAGTTGGGTGTAAATATCCTGCCATTCACGCACGCGTAAATAGTTGAGGAAATCCACCCGGCACTGGCGGCGGAACTGATTCGAGGAGAGCGCCTTTTGTTGTTCGCCGAGATAGTTCCACAAATTGACAAACGCAAGGAAATCAGACTCTTTATCGTGGAAGCGACGATGCTTTTCATCGGATGCCTGCTGCTTGTCCATGGGGCGCTCGCGCGGATCCTGAATCGACAGCGCGGAAGTGATGATCATCGCTTCACGCACGCAGCCATGTTTCTGCGCTTCCAGCACCATCCGCGCCAGACGCGGATCCACCGGTAGCTGGCTGAGCTGGCGGCCCAGCGGGGTCAGCTTATAGGCCGTTGCCTGCTCATCGGTGGTGATAGCGCCGAGCTCTTCCAGCAGACGAACGCCATCCTGGATGTTGCGCTTATCCGGCGCTTCGACAAACGGAAACGCGGCGATATCGCCCAGCCCCAGAGCGGTCATTTGCAGAATGACCGAGGCCAGGTTGGTACGCAGAATTTCCGGGTCGGTAAATTCCGGCCGCGACAGGAAATCGTCTTCCGAGTAAAGACGAATACAGATGCCTTCAGACACACGTCCGCAACGGCCTTTACGCTGATTAGCGGAGGCCTGTGATACCGGCTCGATAGGCAGGCGCTGCACTTTTGTACGGTAGCTGTAGCGACTGATGCGAGCGGTACCCGGATCGATAACGTATTTGATGCCCGGAACCGTCAACGAGGTTTCGGCAACGTTGGTTGCCAGGACAATACGCCGCCCGCTATGGGACTGGAAGACCCGGTTCTGCTCGCTGTTGGACAGGCGGGCGTACAGCGGCAGCACTTCGGTATGGCGCAGATCCAGCTTATTCAGCGCATCGGCGGTATCGCGGATTTCCCGCTCGCCGCTCATAAAGATCAGGATATCGCCGGGCCCTTCGCGCCCCAGTTCGTCAACCGCATCAAAAATCGCCTGTAGCTGATCGCGTTCGCTATCGTCCGCCTCTTCCACTATCGGCCGATAGCGCACTTCCACCGGGTAAGTCCGCCCGGAGACTTCGATAATCGGCGCATTATTGAAATGCTTTGAGAAACGTTCCGGGTCGATGGTCGCCGAGGTAATGATAATTTTCAGGTCCGGGCGGCGCGGCAGGAGCTCTTTCAGATAGCCCAGCAGAAAATCAATGTTCAGACTGCGCTCGTGCGCCTCATCAATAATGATGGTGTCATACTGCATCAGCAGGCGATCCTGCTGGATTTCCGCCAGCAGGATACCGTCGGTCATCAGCTTAACCATGGTGTTTTCGCTGACGTGGTCGCTGAAGCGGACTTTATAACCGATACAGCCACCCGGCTCGCTCTGCAGCTCTTCGGCAATACGGTTAGCGACGGTGCGCGCCGCCAGTCGACGCGGCTGGGTGTGGCCAATCAGCCCTTTCAGGCCGCGCCCCAGCTCCATGCAGATTTTGGGTAGCTGAGTGGTTTTACCAGAACCGGTCTCACCGGCGACGATCACCACCTGGTGATCGCGCACCGCTTCGAGAATCTCTTGTTTTTTCTGGCTAACCGGCAGGTTTTCCGGATAGGTGATTGCCGGACGCGCGGCTTCGCGTAGCAGGACTTTCCCTGCTGCCTGCTCTATCTCCCGCGCCATCTCGTGCAGAATGGCCTGCTGGGCATCAGGATTTTTAACCTTCTTTGCGCCATGCAGGCGGCGGCTATAGCGCGATTTATCGCGCAGCATCAGGCCATCGAGCCGTTCATAGAGCTGCGAGAAAGTGAATTTTTGTTGTTCTGTCATAACGTTATCGGGCAGCGCTCTGCCGGAAAAATCTCTCATGAAATATTGCTGTAGATTACCACATCTGTTGAACGCATGCCTTGTTCAAAAAAATTGAACATAGGATTCGATATATTGCGCTATCTCTGCGGCATGATTGTGAATACAGTGTCATCAAGCACCAGGGCATTGACCCGTCAATCACATTAAAAGGAAACACCCATGAGCAAAGTATTAGTTCTGAAGTCCAGTATTCTTGCAGGGTACTCGCAATCCGGCCAACTGTCCGACTATTTTGTTGAACAATGGCGTGAAAAACACGCAGGCGACGTCATTACCGTGCGCGATCTGGCGGCAAACCCGATTCCGGTACTGGATGGTGAACTGGTTGGCGCGCTGCGTCCGAGTGATGCACAGTTGACCGCACGTCAACAGGAAGCGCTGGCGCTGTCCGATGAACTGATCGCTGAACTGAAAGCTAACGATGTGATTGTTATCGCCGCGCCGATGTACAACTTCAACATCCCGACTCAGCTGAAAAACTATTTCGACCTGGTTGCCCGCGCAGGCGTCACCTTCCGTTACACCGAGAAAGGTCCGGAAGGCCTGGTCACCGGTAAACGTGCGGTAGTACTGACCAGCCGCGGCGGTATTCATAAAGATACGCCGACCGATCTGGTTACGCCGTATCTGACCACCTTCCTTGGCTTTATCGGCATCACCGACGTGAACTTCGTGTTTGCAGAGGGTATTGCTTATGGTCCAGAAGTTGCGGCCAAAGCGCAGTCCGATGCCAAAGCGGCTATCGACAGCGTGGTTGCTGCCTGATAATACCCACCTCCCGCATCAGCGGGAGGTGTTCTACTTGTCGATAATTAAACGCTAACGCCGTGTGCTGAAGCCAGCGCGGCAAGACCGCCAGCAAATCCCTGACCGACCGCTTTAAATTTCCATTCCGCACCGTGACGATACAGCTCGCCAAAAATCATCGCCGTTTCCGTTGATGCATCTTCGGACAGATCAAAGCGCGCAATTTCCTGGCCATTATCGTGGTTATACACCCGCATATAGCTGTTTTGCACCATGCCAAAGTTTTGTTTCCGTGTTTCGGCGTCATAAATGGTGACGGCGAAAACCAGCTTCTTGACCTCAGCGGCAACCTGAGAAAGCGTGATTTTGACCTGCTCGTCATCGCCATCACCTTCACCCGTGCGGTTGTCACCCTGGTGTTCTACGCCGCCGCAAGGACTCTTCTTATTATTGAAGAAGATAAAATTCGCATCCGATAGCACCTTGCCATCTTCACCAACCATAAAGACCGATGCATCGAGATCGAAATCTTGCCCATCCGTGACTCGCGCATCCCAACCTAATCCCACCATCGCAATATTCATCGACGGCGCTTCTTTAGTGAGTGATACGTTACCGCCTTTAACGAGGGAAACAGCCATTTTAAACCTCCTGTTATAAACTACTGTATGGCCCGACAGACAGTCGGACTGCTCGGTTTTTAAGATGCATTGATGCCATACTGGGCGCAGACGCTGGATAATCCGCCAGTGTATCCCTGCCCAACGGCGCGGAATTTCCACTCGCCGTTATGGCGATAAAGTTCACCAAATAGCATTGCCGTCTCGCTGGAAGCGTCTTCCGTCAAATCGTAGCGAGCCACTTCAAGTTGTGAATCGTTGTTAACCAGGCGAATAAAAGCGCCTGACACCTGACCAAAACTCTGGCGACGCATTTGTGCATCGTGAATGGTAACCACGAAGACGATTTTGGCGACGTTGGCCGGGATCATATCCAGTTTGATGATTAGCGATTCATCATCGCCATCGCCTTCGCCGGTGCGGTTGTCGCCGGTGTGGGTAACCGAACCGTCTGCCGATTTTAAGTTGTTGTAGAAGATGAAGTCGCTATCGCTGCGCACCTTTCCCGTCTCTGATAACAGGAAGGCAGACGCATCGAGGTCAAAATCCTGGCCGTCGGTAGTACGCACGTCCCACCCCAGTCCAACCAGCACATTTTTCATCGACGGATCGCTTTTACTAAGAGAAACGTTACCGCCCTTTGACAGTGATACGCTCATATTAAATCCTTTTTAAATTGAACATGAATAAGGACAGAGCAAGGCGTTAATTATCCTCAGCCTGTTCCTCGTTTTTTTCCTGAAATAGCAAGCTAGCGACGATCCCAAGAATAAGCACCACCAGAACGACATACAGGCTGGCAGTAGCCGAAATACTATAACCATGATGCCAGATATGATCGGTAGCATTCAGACCAAGCTTAAAGGCAATAAAGAAAAGTAATACGATGACAGCTTTTTCAAGATGCACTAAATAATGTTTAAGCGCCTCCAGTACGAAATAAAGCGTACGTAAACCAAGGATGGCAAACATCATCGCGCTGTAGACAATCAGCGGCTCCTGGCTTATTGCAATAATGGCCGGCACGGAATCAAACGCGAACATCACATCAGAGAGTTCCACGACCGCCACGCATAACATCAGCGGCGTTGCATATAACGCCAGACGCTTACCGGCACTCATTACGATATCTTTATTCTCCGGTTTCGCCCGTTCACGCTCGACCTCTTTACTGGTAAGTAAAAAAGCATGGCCCACTAACTTTGGCCAGATAGGAAACAGACGTTTTACCAGACGATAAGCGAGATGCTGCGAGTAATCTTCAATTTCATCGCTTTCTTCTCCGCTCTTTAACATCATGACCGCAGTCCAGAGAACAATTAAAGCGAAGACAATTTCAACGTAAGGCCCCAGCGCTAACAGTCCTGTGCCAATGGCGACAAAAATGCCGCGGAAAATAATTGCCCCAATGACGCCCCAGTAAAGGACACGGTGACGATAGCGCTCCGGAATGCCAAACCAGGAAAAAATCGCCATCATGACAAAAAGGTTGTCGACCGAAAGCACCTTTTCTAAGGCATAACCGGTGACAAACAAACTAGCCACTTCCGCGCCGTGGTGCACCAACAGAAAACCAGCAAAAGCCATTGCCACCACAACCCAGAATAGCGACCATAGCGCCGCGCTTTTCAGCGATATAACGCTATCGTTACGATGCATCACGAGGTCGATAATAATAGCGCCGACGGCGAGCACAATAAAAACGCTCACCGTTTCAACAGGAAAACCCAAATGAGTGGAGACCATGAAATACCTTCAGATACAGGGGGTTAAAGACCAAACTCTTCGGCGCTAAAACCGAGCGCGGCGATAATCTCTCTGGCAGCCGCCTGTTCGTCCGGATCGAAGTTGCCATCGCTTTTCCCCACCGCAATGCCTACTCGCACGGCCAGTTGCGCTGCTTCTGGCTGATCTTTTAATGCCAGAATATATTTCATGGTTTCACCTTTGCCGATTTCCATATCGAAGTCGAAGCTGGAGACTAATTTATTAAAAAAGTCGATCACTTCGTTGGTATCAAATACTTTCATTTCTTCCGATGAACGAAGAAAACCCATCATTTTCTGCTTTTCTTCAGCGCTAACGCCATCGCTGGAAACGGCGATTCGGGCACACACCGCAACAGTTCCTTGCATGAACTTCTTATTTTTATAACGCCCAACCTGCTTTACTAATTCTTCACGACTGGCGGTAAAAGTCGATTTTACTTTGTCAAATAATCCCATCGTTCCCTCTCCTGGTTTTGTTTATTTCGAACCTACTTGCCAGCGGAATCCCCAGCCAAAAGCGCGATCCATCTCTTTATGGCCGGAGAAATATTGATTGATACGCTCAACTTTTATGGCACCGTTATCATTGATTAAACGGGCAATAGCACACATTTTTCGGCGATTATTACCTTCGGTCAGTCGGGTTTCGATTGGTGGTTGTCCGGGAACATGCAGCGTAACTACGCCATCAGTTTTATCCCAACTGGCTACCCCCTCATAAATAAAGGCGTAAATTAATATCTGCTGGATCTTTTTCCATTCACTGCCGTTAATAAAGATCCATTCGCCATCGTTAACCGCCCCTGTGCGATCGTCACCCTGAAGCTGAATAAATGGCGCCTGGTGGTAACGGCCGAATGCATTACCCAGCGCCTGAATGACGCTTATATCGCCATTTTTTAATTCGACAAAAGCACCGATATCCAGATCAACATTGCTGGATCCTGCTCCAAAAAATGAACCAATTAAACCCTTAGCCGAGCTTTGGCGATGCCAGTTCAGATTGACGCGTACTTCGCCATAGTCGTCGCATTTAGCAAGACTGATAGCCGGTTTTTCTTTGGTCAACGTGACCTTACTCAGGCTCACTTTTGCGACTTCAGGTACTGAAGTCGGCATCTCATCAGCAATATCAACGCCATAGTATTCAGCAAGAGGTTTCAAGCCGCCGGTAAAACCCTGCGCGACAAAACGAAACTTCCATTCGCCGTTGCGCCGGTAGAGCTCCCCCAGGATCAAAGCAGCTTCATCTCGGCCTTGAATATCGACACTACATTCGATTAGCGTATTGCCGTTATGCTCCACCGCGATGGTCAAATGGCCTAATTCACGGATAGTCCTGTTATTATCGCAGGTTGCGCTAAACGCCACCTTTTGAACATCCGCATGCAGTTGTGCCAATGCAACCTGGAATAGGGTGTCAGTATTATGAGTGCTAAATTGAATCGTATTATCATCATTTCGCGGCTGGCCGTAAAAACACATATCCGCGTCGCCTCTTACCTTATTATTGGCATAGAGACGGAATGACGACACATCAACATGACTACCCGCGCTTATTTTGATACTGAGGTTGGTTGCGGGAACCCCACTGTTTCCTCCGGGTGATAGTATCATTAGCGCACCACAATTCGCGACACGTCACTGGTCATATCTTCGATGGTACGCCCCTGAGCAGGTTGACCATGGGCGGTAAAATTCCACTCGCCATTATTTCGGCTCAATGAAGCTATAACAATTCCGGTATGGGAGCCCTGCTCTGTGAGCACGTAACGCGCCAGTTCCTGGTTATTTTGATCGAGTACGCGGCATCGGGCGTTCTCAACTTCATTAAAATTTTGCCCGCGAAAGCTATTGACGGTGAAAGCCAAATATTCCACGTTGGCGGATAGTTTCGCTAAATTGACGCGAATAACTTCATCGTCGCCCTCACCTTCGCCGGTCAAATTGTCGCCACTATGAACCACTGCGCCGCAGCGAGATTTTAGTTGCCCAAACCAAATAGTATCCAGCACGTTGCCGTTTTTATTTAACAGAATACAGCTGGCATCAAGGTCGATAGAACCTGCGCTACCGGAGAACAAACCACCGAACAAACCTTTTTTCTTCGCCCGAAGCGGATCCCAACCTAAACCGAAAGTCAGTTGTGATAGTGACGGAGAAGCTTTGCTTAAAGAGATTGTCTGATTTTTAGTAAGTGAGACCATTTATTATTCCCTATAATATATTTAGCAAATCAATATGCATTAAAAGACTCAAAAAAATCATATCATGATAAAGAACTGACACAAGCCTATTTAAAAAAATAAGAAAAAGAAAAAAGCAAGCCGTTGCTTTCATTAAACAAAAATTAGAACTCATCATTGAAATTACTATATGATAAAAAGACATTCATAAAGCAAATATTCACTCCTAAAAATAAAAAGCACCTCATAATATGATTGACATGCCATCACGGCACTTCTAGACTCCCGTTAAATTTGACGCCGGATGCGTGGGAATAATATCAATGGAAAGAAAAATATGGATCATGGAAGGACTATCCTCCCAGCGAGATATCATTTGTGGAATTAATGAATTTGCCATTAACAATAATAAAAAGCCTATATCCACCTATGCCTCACACGGCCATTCACGACATGAAATATTATCCATGGCGGATTTTTCATTCAGTGAACCGAAAGATATTAATTCACGAATATCATTTATATCCTCAATAATAAAAACCCATAGAATAGCCGCAATTCAGGTTGGAAAAGCATGCCGCTGGTACGAACAACACCGGCAGCAGATTGAATCGCTGGGCGTGAGCCTGACTACGGGCGCCAGCCAGGTCTCCACGTTTGATATTGCCGATGATAAAATCAGCTTTGCAAAAGCCATGCTCGCGCATGGCCTTCCCGTGGTGCCGTCCATACGAATCACTGATGCCAACACGCTTGAATATCTTCTGCAGGCGTCACCTTTTCCCGGTTGCCGTTTATGTGTAAAACCCGTCACCGGCATTTACGGCATGGGATTTTGGCTTTTAGATGATCGCTCGCTATCTACAGATATTATTAACCATCCGGAACAGCGGCGTATTCACCCGGAACAGTATCTTGCCGCAGTCAAAGGCAACGATACCTTTACTCCGCTAGTACTCATGCCCTGGTTACCTGGGCCAGAATACTCCGTCGATATCCTGCTCAATCGTGGCAAAGTGCTGTGCGCCATTGGGCGGCGTAAAGAAGGCGCATTGCAGTATCTGGAAAATGCAGGAGCGGCTGTCGAACTTGCCTGCGCCTGTGCCGAAGCGCTGCAGGCTGATGGCCTGGTTAACGTACAGACCCGTCATGATGCTAAGGGCCAGCCACAGTTACTGGAAATTAATCTTCGCCCTTCCGGTGGCATTGGCTACACCCGCCATAGCGGGGTGAATCTGCCCGGCTTGTTCGCTGCACTGCGTCTTGATTTATTAACAGCGGATGCCATTAAACACCACGCTGCAGAACGATTTACCCCCGCCGCCATCAGAGTGATAACAGAAAGCCTGCTATATCCTCCGCAGCTCGATAACGCCCTCACTCCTTCCCACCGTAAGGAGATAAAATAATGAAACGTGAAAACTGCTATCGTCGTCAGCTTTCCAGCGGTGAACTTAGGGTTTTCTACCATGGCGAGGAAAACGAACTCCACGCGCTATTTGATATCGCCGAGCGGCGCAATCCTAAACGTGCGTTTCTGTTCGTCAGCCACGTTTTAGGTCGACATATTCCCGTAGCGCCCGCGACCATGCGGGCAGTTTACCAGCGTCTTGCCGACAGCTTCCCTGATGGCAGCAACGGGCCGGTACTTTTTGTCGGGATGGCGGAGACTGCTGTTGGCCTCGGCGCCGGGGTGTTCGACGAACTCCGTGAACGCGTCGATCAGCCAATTTATCTCACCTCCACACGCCATCCACAGCAGGCAGATCTGCTATGCGAATTTAAAGAAGCGCATAGCCACGCCACAGATCATTTGATTTATCTTCCTCGCGACCGCGAAATGCGGCGACGGGTGCTGGAAGCTAAAACGCTGGTACTCATTGACGATGAAGCCACGACCGGCAATACCTTCATCAATCTCCTTACCGCGTTACATCCGCATCTTGCGCATTTACAGCAGGCCATCTCCGTGACGCTCACAGACTGGAGTGGTGATGCTTTCGCTGGGCGTTGTCATCTGCCGGTTAGACAGATCGCGTTGATTAAAGGACGATGGGAATGGCATCAGCGGGACAACGCCACAGCGCCTGAGATGCCCGCTGTTAATATCACCGCATGCGGGGAATATGCCCTTTCGCAGCGCCAAACGTGGGGCCGTCTGGGAATGATCCGCCCGGCCGCCGATCTCGGAAGCGAGTTAACTGCCGATGCAGGCGAAACTATTCTGGTTCTGGGCAGCGGTGAATTCGTCTGGGAACCCTTTTTGCTTGCCGAACGTCTTGAGCAGCAAGGCGCCGATGTTAAATTTAGCGCCGCCAGTCGCTCGCCGATAGCGCCCGGTATGGCGATCCAATCGCTGCTGTCATTTAACGATAATTACGGTCTGGGCATTCCCAACTTTGCCTATAACATCGCCCACCAGCGTTTCGATCGCATTATTTTGTGTGTAGAAACCCCAAAAAATAGCGTTGACCCCAATCTGGTCCACGCGCTGGAGTCGCTTTGTACGCGTCTGGAGATTTTATCTTATGAATAAGCCGGTGATATTTTCCGACCTCGACGACACATTATTTCAGACCAAACGAAAGATGAAACACGAACTCGACGCGCTCCCCTTTCGTTGTGCCGCCCTGGACCGCGATATGCAGCCCCGCAGCTTTATGGACCAGGAACAGGCCATGTTTGTCGATTGGTTGCTGGAGAACGCCGAACTGATCCCCGTTACCGCCAGAGGTAGCGAGGAGTTAAAACGGGTGCAAATCGCGTTTAGTTCGTGGGCCATCGCCACCCATGGCGCAGTCATCATTACGCCTGAAGGGCTACCTGACGCTGCCTGGCAACAGCGTATGATGACTCGCCTTGCGCCCTACGCTGACCGGCTTACCGCCATGCAACATGAAATAACCGCCCAAATGGCTCTTCAGGGAATCAACGGCTGGGCTCGCATCAACCAGGAATATGACGGAACGCCTGTTTACCTGGTGATGAAACATCGCGACAGCACCAGAGTCAGCGAGCTTTACGCCTTTGCCGACTGGCTGCAGCAGCGCTTCCCGCTTGAGGGTTTTTATTTTCATCGCAACGGTAACAACGTCGCCTGGATCCCGGAGCCCGTTGATAAGGGGCTGGCCGTCGGTTGGTTATTAAACAAGTTGCAGGCCGAACGCGGGACGTTCCCGGTACTCGGGTTTGGCGACAGCCTTAGCGACCATCGTTTTTTACAACTCTGCCATTGGTTTGCCGTCCCCCAACAAAGCCAGTATGCCAGAGCCATCAATCAGCACGTTTTCGCAGGTTCTTAATATGCACAAGCCCCATCACTTTTCCGGCGCTTATCCGCAAAATGACGTCCGCTTTCTGCTTAATCCGGTGAATATCGACATGACGCCGGTTGATGAAAAAGAGGCGTTGATTCAATCGGGTAAAGCACACTATTCCGATATGCTAAGCCAGGAGCCCGCACCAAGTCAGTGGCATATAAACCTTTTTGCCAAAGCTCTGCAGCGCGAAACACCGCGCCTGGCCAACGAAGTGCAGCAGCTTAGTCGTACGCTCATCGCGCACTTCAGCGACACCCCTATCATATTAGTGAGTTTAGTCCGCGCAGGCGTTCCGCTGGGCGTGATGCTGCAGCGCGCGCTGCGCGATGCCGGGCAAAGCGCTTTCCACTATGGTATTAGCATTATTCGCGATCGTGGTATCGACAGCGCCGCCCTCGACTGGATTGAAGAACGTCACGGTACGCAAGGCATCGTCTTTGTCGACGGCTGGACCGGTAAAGGCGCGATTCGCTCACAACTACAACGTTCGCTACACGGTCGTAAAGGCTACCCTGCCGAACCCAGATTAGTGGTTTTAGCCGATCCTTGCGGCTGCGCGTGGTTGTCCGCTTCCGACGATGACTGGTTAATCCCCTTCGGTATCATGGGCGCACCGGTATCTGGCCTGATCTCCCGCTCACTCTGGTCATCAACCGGCTTTCACCGTTGCGTACAATGCGATCATTTAGCTGACTTTGAGTGCGGCCAGCTATTGGTCGATACCATCGATCGCTATCGGCAGACGCTGCTCTCCACCACGCAAATTAAACCTGACATGGCGCAGAAAGCCAGACTGCGGCGCAAAAGCGAAATGGTGCTGCTGAACCTCGCCGAACGCTATGATGTCGACAACCTTAACCGCATCAAACCCGGTATAGCAGAAGCAACGCGCGCGGTGCTTCGTCGGGTACCCGACCATGTTCTGGTGCGTGCCATTAACGACCCGGACGTCGCGCTACTGATAGCTTTAGCCCGCGATAAGGGCATCCACGTCAGCGAAGTTGGCGATGAAATCGGTCAGTATCGCGCCGTGACTATTATTAAAAAGGTGTTGTAATGAAAACTCGTCTCTCGGCATGGAATCTGGGAGCCACCCTCTACATGCCCGCTACCCGCGATGATATCGCCTCGACTATTATTGCTGACAAAATTAAAGGGCTTCGCTCATTGGTTATCTGTCTTGAGGATTCGGTCAGCGAAGGCGATATCGACCTCGCCCAGCAGAACCTGAGAACGCTCTGTACACAACTCGCCCATGCCAAAGCGGCGCAGGGAAACGATCGCTGGCCGCTGGTTTTTATTCGCCCGCGGCATCTGACCATGGCGCAACAACTGATCGATACCCTTAATCTGTCGGCCATTGACGGCATAGTTATCCCGAAATTTACGCACCATTCACTGGCAGCCTGGTGGCAGGTTATTGGCGACACATCTCTATGCATGATGCCTACGCTTGAAACCGAGGAAGTCTTTGATAGCGAGAAAATGCGCCTGCTTGCTGCGGAACTCAGCCATCACCCCTGCCAGGCGCGGATTATTGCCCTACGTATTGGCGGCAACGATTTGATGAATGTCATCTCGCTGCGTCGTTCGCGCAATCTGACGCTATACGATGGGCCAATGGGTTACGTTATCAAAATGCTGGTGTCAGTTTTTGCTCCTTACCATTTTGCCCTCACGGCGCCTGTTTGCGAACATATCGATAGCCAGGAAATCATGGAGCAGGAACTGCAACTGGATATGGCCCACGGCCTGGTCGGAAAAACGGCCATTCACCCTAACCAATTGCTGGCTATTGAGAATGCGTTGATGGTAACCCCCGGCGAACACGCAGATGCTCTTCGTATCCTAAACTCCAGCCAGGCCGTATTTAAATCGCAGGGATCAATGTGCGAACCGGCCACGCATCGCAACTGGGCAGCGGCGATTCTCGCCAGAGCAGCCCATTACGGCATCGTTAATGAATCCTCACATGAGGATTTAGCCCTGAATTCGCTGAGTTAACTAACTAATCACTATGGATAATGCGATGGTCTCAGGATGAGATTAAATAGCAAACAAGAGCGCATTTTTAAACTGGCGCTGATTCTCGGTCGCGGGTTGCCGGTGCCCTCATCAGAGCTACTGGCAAAGTTAAGTTGTTCTGAACCAACGTTATCAAGAACGCTGAAAACGCTGCGCGATACCTATAGAGCGGAAATAAAATACAGTAAAGCGGCTCATACCTATCAACTTACCGCCAATGGTTCCCTGACGGAGGAGATGAAGGAACGAATGGCAGAAACTCTGCGTGTGAACGGCAGTCTGAAAATGCAAACGACACCGGGTAAAGTGGTGCTTGATAAGGACCAAAAGACGGCAATTTCGCTGTCGGTCAAACGCTCGGTGCTACGTAAACTGGACCGTCTGGCCCGGCTGACAACCCTTACCCGCAGCGGAGCGGTGGAGATGCTGGTGCAGCAGTATATCGATGATTTAATTGATCTATTCCGTAACCGCAAACGCTAATAATGTCAATTACCGCCCTCACTTCGGGCGGTAATTGACCTAGCCGCAGTCGTATTATTTTTAATAACGCATGTTGGGTATATTTGGGCCGATAAACAGATAACCAATGAGTTGCAGCGGCGACGTTGCTACATCAGCGATAATCGTCAGCGGATATAAAAACCGTAATGCAGAAAAAGATGAACCTTTCCGGGTAAAAGTCATTGAGACCGGGAAGAATGTTATTCTTGCCGTGGTGTTCTCAGCTATGTCGAACACGCCACGTTGTTGTTGTATTGAATATATCCATTGTTCACCGCTGAGTTTAAAACCATGGCGTCGCAAAATATCCTTATTGGTGTCTGTCATACACTCTGCATTGGTGAAATAACGTATCACTGCTGGCTCTTGTAGGCTAAATGCCTGACTGTTTTCGGATGAAGTCTCCCCTGGCGGTAATGAAATTGTAAAACAACGTTCCCTGAAATCAGCCATCATATTCGGGTTGAGCAGAACACCATCAATAATATCGGCATTCCCTGCCAGAGAATAATTATAGTTATTGCCGATTAATATTAATTGCGCAGGCGTTTTAGTATTCCCCGCAACAGCGCCAATACCATAAATTGTATCTCTTTCTTTGGTAACCGTGCTCTCCTTCTGCGAAATTTTATCCGCGAGATGATGTGTCATACATCCCGAAAGTAATATTGTGATAATCGCTAATATAAAGCATCTATTAAAGATCATATTGATAATCCTTTATCATAATTTAGCAACTCAACGCCAGCAGCCATATTGCCCACAAGACCGCCACTATCGCCAGGGTGCGATGAAACTGCTGTAAAACGCCATACTGGCGATCGGTAAAACTCAACCCCCGTAACCGCTCCCGCCGCCAGATAAAAAATAACGCCTTGCCCGCTAATGCATTATTATCCTGGCGGATAACTGCAAAATATCGGGCATCCAGATCGAGCCGCCAGCAGTTGTAGCCGACCACCCCGGACAACAGAGTGATAATCGTACGTAGCGTTCCCGGCGAAGCGATAAACACCGCCCATAGCAGGGGAGGAACAGCAAAAAACAATAGATAACGGGCGCTGGCTAAGGTACACCGCAGTAGCCGCTGCTGTAGCGACTGCACTACCAGACCATTTTGATTGTCTGCAGCCATCGGCGTAACACCTCCTGATGTTGATCTGTCAATACCATCTGCGGGCGGTGAGCGCGGACCTGCGCCAGAGCCTGCTCGATGCTGCCAGCATGGCCGTAGCGCAACAGCCAGGCGCTAACCACCAGCGCGCTACGGGATAATCCTAGCGCGCAGTGCACCAGGACCGTACCCTGCCCCTGACGCAGCGATTCCAGGTGCTCGACGGCAAGATTGAGTTGAGCATCGTCGGGGGTGACCAGATCGAGTAGCGGCACACAGTGATAAACAAGCCGAGCGGTTGCGCGGGCGCGAGAAAACTCAAACGTCAGGTCTAATACAGCTCGTTGAACCGGGGGATGACGAGGATAGCAGCCGATCCATACTCCCGAGGTAATTTCGCTCGCTGCAGGCAGACGACGGCAATAACAGCGCATGGATAGCAACATTGCGTAGCGCCACGGCAATAGCAGCCACCATGCCGCGGGCGCAATCCGCCCACCCTGATCTTTGCCGCTGACGGCGGCCCCTAATCCAGCATAACCACAAGCGACCAGCGACAGTGCCAGCGCCGGCCATAGTAGCCATCCGGTTAACAGCAGGCCTGAAACAAAACACAACGTAGCCCCGAGGGCGTAACGCACGGCCAGGCGCAATCGCCACGCATCGGGCCTTTGCCATCGCCAGCGCTGCTCCATTGGTAGCAGCCACTCAATACACATTCCCACCGCCAGCCCGCTGATAACATCAATAAAATGGTGTTGCCAGGTGGTCAAAACCGATAGGCCAATGAGCAAAAACCAACTACCGCACAGCTTTCGGCCGCAGCCTGAAAGATGGCGGCTGTAGTGCCGCCACAGCAGCCAGCATAGGATAATGTGCAGCGAAGGCGACTGATTGTAGGGCAAGTCAAACTGTTCTAATTGCTGAAACAGCCAGCCAGCCGCGCAGTTAACCTGCGGACGGCTAAAGCTAAATCGCAGCGGAAAAAGTAAAAAACCGCAGCAGGCGATCGTTGAAGCCAGAACCAGGCGCAAGACCAGCCGCCGCTGTTCCTTTCGCGTGACGCAAACAAACAGTGCTAATCCATACAGCAGATCCAGGCTCCAGTATGGAACAATAGTCCACGGTATAAATGGAATCGCCTGTTCCCAGGCAAAGACTACGCTGCCAATATTCTGATGCTGCGCAGCGCGCCAGGCAGTATAGGCATTCACCTGGCCATAGGTCAGGAAAAAGAATGGCGCTATTAACAGCAGCCAGGCAACAGCCTGAGCGAATACCCAACGCCGTTCAGTTTGCACGGCGCACCGCCATCGACACCGTAAAAATGCCCCATTCATCAATAAGCTGGGCGCATTTATCAAAGCCGGCCTCACGCACCAGCGCGTCCATTTCGCCCTGGGTACGTACGCGCATCACCCACGCTTTACCATCTTTATGGCTGGTGAGCGACCAGGCGATAGTTTTTAGCTGCGGGTGCCATGGCTGCCCGGTGTAGATAAGTATCCCACCCGGCGGGATGGCCTCCGCAAGACCCGCCAGCGAGCGCCGCACCAACTCATTTTCCGCGAACAGTTCATACAGACCGGAAACTATACCCAGCGTCGGTTTCGGCGTCAGCGCGGCCAATTGCGTGCGATCGAAGGCATCGCCCTGCTCAAAGCGAGCCCGCTCAGTCATCCCGCGTTCAGCAATCATCTGCTGGCCCTTTTCAACATTCACTAAGCTGTAGTCGCGAAGTAAGATGTCCGTGACGGCCGGTTGTGCGGCCAGCGCATCCAGAACATAACGCCCATGTCCGGCTGCTATATCCACGACGTTGACCGGGCTCTCCTGTTCGCTTAATCGGGCCACCGCCTGCTGTATTAACTGTTGCAGATGGATCTTTCGCTGACGAATGCCTCGCCAGCCGATGCTGTTGAGATAATTTTTATCGATTTGCCGCCCCAGCCAGCCGCTGCCCTGCGGCTGGTTACGGTAGACATAATCAAGAGTGCTGCCTGAGTCGAATCCGGTACTAAAACCTAATTTTATACCGTCAGACTGCGTGCCCAATGCCCGCATGCTATAGCGCAGCGCGCGGTAGCGCAGATCGTCGAAGGAGTACGGCGCCGGCCCGCCGCTCAGCAGTCGCCAGCTATCGGCTCCGGGGCTATGGCGATCTTCCCCGGTATAATCAAAAATCGGTACAGGTTGCGCGTAACGTTCATCAATAAACGCCCGCATTTTATCGAATGCCAGATGACGGTCACGCTCGCCCAGAGTGTCATGATAAAAGCCCGGAAAGATATGCAGCTCTTTGTATTGACTACGCAAACGTTGATAGAAATCCAGTTGCGGCTGGCGATGCACCACAAAATCATCCCCAGAGACCAGCATCAACGTCGGGGTGGTAATGGCGTTGGCATCGCTAACCAGCCTCTCTGCGGTGCCGTAAAGTTCAAGCAGGATATTGACCGCAATCGCCCTGGTTATCAGCGGATCCTGGTTAAAACTGACAATCCGGAGCGGGTCGTGCGACAGATATTTTCCTTTGACATAAGAGTTAACGAAAAAAAGACCACGCGCTTTTTGCAGCAAGCGCAGACCTGTACGGGCAAATGGTACATACAGCTTGACCTTAAAGGCCGGCGAGGCCAACACCAGCCCGCGGATAAGCGGCGCGTAATCATGCACCCATGCTGCCGCCAGCACTGCCCCGACGCTTTGCGCCACCACGACCACATCCTGTAATCCGGCCTGACTGTTCATCGCGGCAAAACGCACGAATTCGTCAACATCACATACTGAACGGTGAAGCGATGGACTATAGCCGCGTTCGCCAGGGGATCGGCCGTGCCCACGTGCATCCCAGGCATAAAAATCAGCATCCGTCATATCAAGCTCATCAACGACATGCTGTAAGCGCCCGGAATGCTCATGTCCCCGATGAAACAGCACCACCACTTTTCGGTTCGTCGCCGGATGTAGTGCAGGCCAATAACGATAAAACAGCGAGGTATCATCGCTGGTAACAAAGGTATGCTCTTGTGCAACCCGGGTCTCAACCATGAGATGTTTCTCCATCAAGGGCCGCTTAGTCACTGTAACCATCGCGGCATAGGGTCTTTAAGCTACTGTTTATCTGTATAAAGAAAGCTTACCAACCACGAGTTCGTTGGCTTTTTTAGTAACAGTAGTAACGGATAAAATGGAAAAATACCGGCGCGGTAAAAATGAGTGAGTCAAGACGGTCAAGAAGGCCGCCGTGGCCCGGTAGCAGCGTGCCGCTATCTTTAACGCCGATGTCGCGTTTCACCGCCGACATCACCACATCGCCACAAAAACCCGCGCCGCTAATCATGACGCCGGACAGCAAGGACATCTGCCCGTTAAGCGGCGTTAGTAGCGGCCCCAGCAGCCAGGCTGCCAGCGTGGTGCTGCCAATACCGCCCAGCAGGCCGGCCAGAGTTTTATTCGGGCTGACCGCCGGGGTAATTTTGATTCGCCCTAACGATTTCCCCCATAGATACTGCGCAACGTCGTTAAACTCGGTTAAGCCCACCAAAAACAACACCAGCAGTGCACCGCGCTGCTGGCCGTCGGTTGGCAGTACCAGTAAAGACGCCACGTGACTGAAGGCGAAAACGGTAGTCATCACTCCCCAGTGATACTGTGCGGCGCTATGCAAAAAACCCCTGGTATCTCCCGCCATAACCATTCTTGCGGGCAGGAACAAGAAAGCGTAAACGGGGATAAAAATGATATACAGCCCATACCAACCCATACCAATCAGCCAGTAATTGACGGGAATCGCGATAAACATCCACAGGATGGGCATACGATCGGCGTGGCGGGACGGCACCAGGGTCAAAAATTCCTTCAGCGCCATAAAGCTGACCACGGCGAAAAAAGCCAGCGCCAGCCAGCGTGGGCTCAGTAGCGCCAGCGAAAAGAGGATAATAATCAGCCACCAGGTGCGAATGCGTAATGTCAATTCGCGCCAGTTTTTCTCAGGCCAACGCCAGCACAGCAGACCATTCACCCCTGTCGCCAGCAGCAACAGTGAAAAGACAGCCGCCAGAGATTGCAGCAGCAGCGTCATGCCCTCTCTCCAGGCAGAATGTGGGCGCAGCGGTTGATAATGGTCCAGATAAGTAGCAAGGTGACAATGCTCCACAGCATATCGCACCAAACCGCCACGCCCGGCCACAGACTCAACGCTAACCCCCAGCCGCCAAACACCAGCGCGCGATCGCTCTTACCCATGGGCCCGGCGTAACTGCGCAGACCGCCAATCGCCTGCGCCAGCACCCCGGAAAACTCACTCAATACCGCACACAGCAGCATCGCCAGCACAAGCGCCGGATAGCTATCGGGCAGCAACGCAAAAGGCAGATACAATGCGATATCGGATAACACGTCGCCAAATTCGTTCAGTACCGCGCCGAGACGAGATTGCTGGCAACACTCACGCGCCAGCATGCCATCGAGGGCATTCAGCGCCATACGGATAAACAGGACGACGGGAAGGAGCCAGAACAACGAGGGATGTGGATACAACGCCAGCAACGCGCCGCTCAGAAAAGATAACGCGATGGCGGCGAGCGTCACCTGATTCGCGGTGACCGCTCGCTTCGCCAAACAGAACATCAGCGGCCGGAGCAGGGTCTGGAATGCAGGCTTCATGCGGTAGAGCGTCATTATCGGTCCTTGATAAAGTCAAAGACCTATATTGCGCTCAGCCGCTGCGCGGCAACAGACTCCGGGACATAATTCGGAATTCGTTAAGATTCAGCATACAAATAAACAAAACAATAATATTCAGCCAGCTGATTTTGGCCGCAGGTTTTCATCAAATTCCAGACGCTTGCGCCCGGCTTCCATCTCTTTTAATGGCTCCACCTGATGCAGCGACTGCTTACAGCGTTCCACCAGCACCTGGTATTCACGGGTACCGTGTTTTTTCCACTCCAGCTCCTGTTCGCTCAGCGTACGAATCGCTTTTGCCGGGCTGCCGATGATCAAATGGTTAGCAGGCATTTCTGCTTTCGCTTTTACGAAGGCTGAAGCGCCGACAATACTATTTTCGCCAATTACCGCCCCGTCGATAATCACCGCGCTCATTCCCACCAGCGCGTTGCGGCCAATCACACAGCCGTGCAGGATTGCGCCGTGGCCGATGTGGCCGTCCTCTTCCACCACGGTATCCTGGCCGGGGAAGCCGTGCATGACGCAGTTATCCTGAATATTGGCTCCGTCTTTAACTACAATACGGCCGAAGTCGCCACGCAGGCTGGCATTTGGCCCAACATAGACCCCCTTACCCAGGATCACGTCGCCAATCAACACGGCGGTTGGGTGGACGTAGCTCTCATCCGGCACCACTGGCGTCAGCCCATCAATCTGATAAATCGGCATGCAACCTCCTTAGACGCCCGGCAAACCGCCAAAGCGTTGAAAATAAAGCGGACCCGGCGCGGGAAGCTCGCCAACTGAGCTTTCGCCTTTTTCGCCGACAAAGGCCAGCGCGCCTGGCGTCACGCGTTGATAAATATTGATGCACAGCTGCCGCGCGGTTTGCCCGGCCCAATGCGCGGGCAGGAGCTCTTCCGGCAGCAGCGGGTCTTTAAGCACCACCCGGCGATAGAAATGGATAAGGAGCAGTTGGATCTGGAAACAGCGCTCCGGCGTCAACTCTGACGGCTCGCTGTCGCGCAGCAGCGGCAGTAATGGTCGGAACAATGCGATAAACGCCTCGTACATCTCATTTTGTTCGGTGAGATGCCAGCACTCCTCTACGCGGTCGCGCAGCGCCGCCCTTGAGAGCGCCAGCGGCGAATGGGCTTCAAAACAGATGACGTTTTCGGCAACGCCCGCTTCATGTAGCAGCGATTGGACATCGGCCAGTTTTTGCGACGGCGAGGCCAGCAGGCTCGGCGCCAGCGCGCCAAATCCCTGCCATAACAGTTGCTTTTTGACTTCCGCCAGAACCGTTTTTTCTAACCCTTCCGACAATAGCAGCAGCCAGGTTCCGTCCCATTCCGGGGCATTCGCCCGATAAATTTTATGTTCCGCACGCCGGGTCAGACGTAGCCCTTTATCGCTCAGGCGATAGAAGCTACGCCGGCCGATACGCACGACATCGAGCCACTCTTCTTTATTGAGACGGAATAGCGCAGTGCGGACAAAGCGCTCGCCAAATCCTAATCCTTCCAGCAGCGCCGCGACGCTACCCAGCCACACTTCCCCACCGCGTTGTAATAAAGCGTCGCCATACAGCGAGGCAATCAATGACGTACCGCTGATCGGCATCGCCGTCACCGCTTGTTGAATAAAGGCGTCGAGTTTACTCATCTGATTCATTCTGTTGTTATATTTTTCCTTTATGAATCATAGCACAGGAAATTCCCGGCTTACGGCGTAAAGGCCTCAGCCGGGTAACCGGGGAGAGAATTAACCGCTGACCACCGCTTTACGCAGGTCGAATACCCGACAGGCTTTCCCTTCAGAGCGAGGAATGCTGCCGCAGTTGACGATAGTAATATCGGTGGAGATCCCGACCATCGACTTAATGCGGTGACGCAACTGATGGCAAATCTGGCAGCGTTGTTCATGACTTAACGCCAGCCCGCTTTCTTTCAGCTCAACGCGTACCGCCAGCGAATCAAGATGACCGCGGCGATTGACCTCTAACTGATAGTGCGGCGCCAGGTGTTCAAACTTGAGGATCTCCTCTTCCAGCTGTGATGGGAAGACGTTAACCCCGCGGATAATCAGCATATCGTCGCTGCGTCCACTGATGCGATCCATGCGGCGCATGGTCCGCGCGGTTCCCGGCAGCAAGCGAGTCAGATCGCGGGTACGATAGCGGATCACCGGCAGCGCTTCTTTGGTCAACGTGGTAAACAGCAGTTCGCCATGCTCGCCATCTTCCAGCGGCGTACCGTCGTCCGGGTTGACGATTTCCGGGAAGAAGTGGTCTTCCCAGATGGTCGGGCCGTCAACGGTTTCCAGGCACTCCATTGCCACCCCAGGCCCCATCACCTCTGACAGACCGTAAATATCCAGTGCGGTGATACCCAGGCGGCGCTCGATTTCCGCGCGCATCGCCAGCGTCCACGGCTCAGCGCCAAAGACGCCGACCCGCAATGAACAGCCGCGGGCATCGCCGCCCATCTGGCGCTCCAGCTCTTCAATCAGATTCAGACAATAAGACGGCGTCACCATGATCATATCCGGCTGAAAGTCGCGGATCAGTTGCGCCTGTTTTTCAGTCTGTCCGCCGGACATCGGGATCACCGTCGCGCCTAAACGCTCCGCGCCGTAGTGTGCGCCAAGGCCGCCGGTAAACAGGCCGTAGCCGTAGGCGACGTGAATTTTATCTTTTGCTGAACCACCGGCCGCGCGCAGCGAACGGGCGACAATATTGGCCCAGTTATCAATATCGTTTTGCGTATATCCCACCACCGTCGGTTTGCCGGTGGTGCCGGAAGAGGCGTGAATGCGCACCACCTGCTCCATCGGCACCGCAAAGGTATCGAAGGGATAGTTGTCGCGCAGATCTTGTTTAGTGGTACAGGGGAATTTTTTCAGATCGTTTAATTCCCGAAAGTCGTCAGGGTGTACGCCGGCGGCGTCGAATTTGCGTCGATACATCGGCACATTTTCATACGCATGCTTCAGCGTCCATTTCAGGCGCTGGGTTTGCAGAGCCTGCAGTTCATCACGCGATGCGGTTTCAATCGGATCTAATTTTGTAGTAGTTATCATTGTAGGGTACTCGCAGGTAAATTAGCTCACACTCGCTCGAGGATCATGGCAATGCCCTGACCCACGCCAATACACATCGTACACAGCGCATAACGCCCGCCCCGGCGTTGCAGCTCAAGGCTGGCGCTCAGCGCCAGTCGCGCGCCGCTCATGCCCAGCGGATGACCTAACGCGATGGCGCCGCCGTTGGGATTCACGTGCGCCGCATCATCCGGCACGCCGAGTTGTCTGAGCACCCCCAGCGCCTGCGCGGCGAAGGCCTCATTCAGCTCTATCAAATCCATATCGTTAATATTGAGTCCGGCTCGCTCCAGCACTTTACGCACTGCCGGTACCGGCCCCAGCCCCATCAGGCGCGGTTCAACACCCGCCGTCGCCATCGCCACGATACGCGCGCGCGGCGTGAGCCCCTGTACGCTGGCCTGCTGTTCACTGGCGATAATCAGCGCCGCTGCGCCATCGTTAACGCCAGAAGCATTTCCAGCCGTAATGACTCCGCCTTTACGGAACGGCGCTTTTAATAGCGCGAGTTGCTCAAGCGTGGTTTCCGGGCGGGGATGCTCATCATCGCGTACCGCGCTGACCGCCCCTTTCTTGCCGATGATCTGCACCGGCACGATTTCCTGCGCCAGAATGCCGTCGCGCTGGGCCTGCGCCGTGCGCTGCTGGCTGCGCCAGGCGAAAGCGTCCTGATCGGCCCGACTGATATTTAACAATTCAGCTACATTCTCTGCCGTTTCCGGCATGCTGTCAGTTCCGAATTGTTGCGCCATGAGCGGGTTCACAAAACGCCAGCCAATCGTGGTATCAAAGAGTTCCGCCTGACGCTGATACGGCGTGCTGGCTTTTCCCATCACGAACGGCGCGCGCGACATCGATTCCACGCCGCCAGCAATCAGCAGATCGGCATCGCCGGCTTTGATCGCCCTGGCGGCAAAACCGATCGCATCCAGACCCGATCCGCACAAGCGGTTAATCGTGGTGCCCGGCACGGTATGCGGGTAACCTGCCAACAGCGTCGCCATGTGCGCCACGTTGCGGTTATCCTCACCGGCCTGGTTCGCACAGCCGAAAATCACATCATCAATCGCTGCCGGGTCGAGCCCGGGGTTACGGCTCAGCAACTCACGTAGCGGGATCGCCGCCAGGTCGTCGGCGCGGACGCCGGCCAGCGCTCCGCCGTAGCGGCCAATCGGCGTGCGGATCCCGTCACAAATAAAGGCGTCGCGCATTACACTTCTCCCGTGATTGTGCCGCCGATACGGTGCGATTTGCCGCGGAACAGGGCCACAATCTTTTGCTGTTGATTAACAATTTCGATGTCGTAGACGCCGGTCAGCTTGCCCTGCTGTTTGACTCTTGCGGTGGCGACCAGCCTGTCGCCGGCAAACGCCGGACGAAGAAAATCAATATTTGCCGCCGAAGCCACCGCCGCCAGCCCCTGGCTGTTACAGGCGTAAGCGAAAGCGGTATCGGCGAGCGTAAATAGCTGGCCGCCGTGACAGGTCTGATGGCCGTTAAGCATGTCCGCCGAGACGGTCATGCTCATCTGCGCAAAACCGTCGTCCATTTCGATAAGTTCAATCCCCATCTTTCTGGCGCAAGTATCTTTTTCGTACATCACGCGCGCGTTGCGCCACGGATCATTGCTCATGGTGCTTCTCCATCAGCGCCTTCTGGCGCAACAGGGAACTGGGGCGATAGCGCTCCTCGCCATAATGGTGTTGCAGGTTCTCCAGCAGTTGCAGCACCCGCCGCCAGCCAAGGCGTTCTCCCCACGCCAGCGGGCCGTGCGGATAATTGACACCAAGGCGCATCGCGGTATCAATATCATGCGGGCTGGCGATCCCTTTTTGCACCGCATCCAGCGCTTCGTTAATCAGCATCGCCACCGTGCGCCACACCAGCAGGCCGGGATAATCGGCAATACGCAGAACTTTCTTGCCCTGCTGTTGGAAGTAATGCACGGCCTTATCAGTGGCCGCAGGCGCGTTGGTCGCCGCTGCTGCCAGCACCACCGTATCGCTGGCGCACAGGTCATATACCACCACCGGGCGGTGATGCTTAACGCTTAGCGCCAGCGCGGTCTCGCCTTCGGTCTCCAGCAATAAGAGCTCATCGAGCTCTGTGACACTGTCACTTATAGCTGTAATGGATTGAGCGCCAATAGATACCGTCGGCAGCGCCGCGTCCGGCTGCGTCTCCGCGGGCCAGCGATAGACGCCGTGGCCGCTCTTTTTACCCAGCCGCCCGGCCAGCGCCAGCTCTTGCTGGAGTAGCGATGGCAGGTAGCGGCGGTCCTGCCAGAAAGCGTTAAACACCGAACAGGTCACGGCGAAGTTGACGTCCTGGCCAATCAGGTCAGTCAGCGCCAGCGGTCCCATCGGAAAACCGCCGCCGTCACGCAAAGCGGCATCGATAACCTCAGGAGCGGCAACCTGTTCTTCCAGCGCGCGCCAGGCCTCAGCGTAGAACGGACGCGCTACGCGGTTAACGATAAATCCCGGCGTTGAGCGGCAGCGTACCGGCTGTTTCCCCCAGCCGCTTACGCACTGGCACAGCTGCTCTACCACCTCTGCAGACGTCTCCAGGCCACTCACCACCTCGACCAGCTTCATCACCGGCGCCGGATTAAAAAAGTGCAGCCCGGCCACCCGCTCCGGGTTTTTGACCCCGGCGGCGATGGCGGTAATCGAAATAGACGAAGTGTTACTGGTCAACAACGTTGACGGCGCGCAGATCTCCGCCAGCTGCGCGAACAGCGCCGTTTTGACCTCCAACCGTTCAGAGGCCGCTTCAATTACTAAATCCGCGTCGGCAAGCGCGGCTAAATCGTGAGCCGGATGCAGGCGCGCCAGCAGCGCGTCGGCCTGTTCTGACGCCAGTTTGCCGCGCTCGACCCGCGATGCCAGACGCATAGCAATGCCGTCGATCGCCTGGGCAATCGCGGTTTGATTAATATCGAAAATACGCACCGGATGTCCGGCGGCAGCGGCTACTTCAGCAATACCGGCTCCCATGGTGCCGCTGCCAATCACCGCCACGGTGGCAAAGGATGTTGTCATGGCCTATTTCCCGCTGAACTGTGGTGGCCGCTTGGCCAGAAACGCGCTGACCCCTTCGCGGTAATCATCGCTGCGCCCGGCCAGGCGCTGATAATCGCGCTCAAGGTCCAGCTGCGCATCGAGACTGTTGGTTGCAGAAGCCAGCAGCGCCTTTTTAATCAACCCAAGACCAAACGTCGGTTGCGCCGCCAGATGGCGCGCCAGTTGCAGACTGGTATCCGCCAGTTCTGAATCGTCCACCAGTTGCCAGATAATCCCCCACTGCACGGCCTGTTCCGCGCTGAGGCTATCGCCCAGCAGCGCCAGCCCCATCGCGCGAGCGCGGCCGGCCACCCGCGGCAGGAACCAGCTGCCGCCGCAGTCCGGCACCAGGCCGAGCTTGCTGAACGCCATCACAAATTTGGCCGAACGCGCGGCCAGCACGATATCGCAGCCCAGCGCCAGGGTGGCGCCAGCGCCGGCGGCCACGCCGTTGACCGCGCAGATAACCGGCTTCGGCAGCGCCGCCAGACGGCGCACTAACGGGTTGTAAAAGCGTTCTACCGACAGGCCGAGATCCGGCGGCGGACCGCTGGGGTCGACATTGCGATCGTTCAAATCCTGGCCGGCGCAAAAGCCGCGACCGGCGCCGGTGATCAGCAAGCAACGTACGCCGTCATCACGCTCGGCCTGCTTCAGACATTCCGCCAGCTGTTGATGCATCAGGTCGTTAAAACTGTTGAGGCGGTCCGGGCGATTGAGGGTAATGGTCATGACGCCCTGTTCCACTGCGCTGAGAATGAAAGCTTCCACGATTAGCGTCCTTTAAATTCCGGTGTACGTTTTTGTAAGAAGGCGTCGATGCCTTCGCGGCGGTCCTCGGTGGCGCTCAGCAGGCTAAACAGCTGGCGCTCCTGTTGCAGACCAGCCTGCAGGCTGACTTCCTGCGACAGGCGCAGCGACTGTTTTGCCGCCCGTAGCGCCAGCGGCGAATGGCGGGCAATGGTGGTTGCCAGTTTCAGGGCATACTCATCGGTTAAAGCCGCCGGATGGATATCGCTGACCAGCCCGGCCTGTTGCGCCTGGCGGGCGTCAATACTCTCGCCGCTCAGCACCATCCGGCTGGCCAGCGCCTTGCCAACGCTGCGGATCAGCCGCTGGGTGCCGCCAGCGCCCGGCATAATGCCGAGGGTAATTTCCGGCAGGCCAAAGCGGGCGTTGTCGCCGGCGACAATCAGGTCGCACAGCAGAGCCAGCTCGCAGCCGGCACCGAGCGCGTAGCCGTTGACCGAAGCGATGAGCGGTTTAGTAAAGGCATCGATTCGCGCCCATAACCGTGGGCGAATATCATCAAGGGTGGCAGGCAGATCTTTTTCCGCCATTTCATTGAGGTCAGCCCCGGCGGCGAAAAAACGCGCGTTACCGCTGATAACGCAGACGCCGACGCTGTCATCAACTGCCGCGGCCTCCAGCACCTCGGCAATCTGGGTTAATAAGGCATTGTTCAGCGCGTTGCGGGCCTGCGGGCGGTTCAGCGTCAACTGAAGCGCCCGGCCATGACGGTGGATCAGCAGGTCACTCATGCCATCCCCCGCGCGTCAAAGTCGACTACCACATCGCCGCTGGTCGGTAACGACTGGCAGCTCAGTACGTAACCCGCCGCCAGCTCATCCGCTTCCAGACTGTAATTGGCGGCCATCGCCACTTCGCCACGCAGCACTTTACATTTACAGGTGGCACAAACCCCGCCCTTACAGGCAAATGGTAGATCCGCGCCCTGACGCAATGCGGCATCCAGGATGCTGTCGTCTTCGGCGCTGAGGGCGATCAGCCGATCGCGCCCGTCCTGGCGGATGGTTACCGTGCGCCCTTCCGCCTGCACTCCAGCGGCGCGCTTCACATTGCCGCCTGGGGTATTAAAGCGTTCGAGATGAATCGATTTCTCCGCTACGCCAAGTTCACGTAACGTCGCTTCCGCCTCGTCCATCATCACCGCAGGCCCGCAGATAAAGGCCTCGTCGAAACGGCTGAAATCCAGCAGATGGTCAGCGAGCTGATGCAGTTTGTCGCCGTCAATGCGCCCCTGTAGCAGATCGCTGTCCATCGACTCCTGGCTAAACAGGTGTATCACCTGCAGGCGCTGCGGATAGCGGTCTTTTAAATCGGCCAGCGCCTGGCGGAACATCATGCTATGGCTGCTGCGGTTGCCGTAGATCAGCGTAAAGCGGCTTTGCGGCTCGGTCGCCAGCGTCGCGCTAATGATCGCCATCATCGGCGTGATCCCGGAACCGGCGGCAATCGCCAGATACTCACCCTGCCGTTCGGCCTGCGGTTGATAACCGAAATGCCCCTGCGGCACCATCACTTCCAGCTCCATACCCTGCTGGATATCGTGCTGGGCGTAGCGCGAGAAGCGCCCGCCGTCGATGGCTTTGACCGCGACGCTAATTTCGCCTGGCGTGCGGCTGCGACAAATGGAGTAACAGCGGCGCAGTTCTTCGCCGCCCAGACGGGCTTTTAGCGTCAGATGCTGGCCCGGGCGAAAACAGTATTCCGCCTGCAGGGCTTGCGGAATCGCAAAAGTGATGGTCACCGCATCGCGGGTTTCCGGCTCGACTCTCGCCACCTTAAGCGAATGGAACGTCGTCATGGCAACCTCAAATACATTTAAAGTAATCAAAAGGTTCCCGGCAGCTGTCGCAGCGATAGAGCGCTTTACAGGCCGTGGAACCGAATTCGCTAATCAGCGAAGTATGGGTGCTGCCGCAGCGCGGACAGCTCACCTCAGCGGGCATGTCCGCATGGCAGGCGTGCCCCTGGGGCGGGCTGATGCCGTACTGGCGCAGGCGCTCGCGAGCATCCTGACTCATCCAGTCGGTGGTCCACGGCGGATCCAGCTGCAGGACGATATGCACCGGCAGAAAGCCATGCTCGCTCATGACCGTACGGATCTCGCCCAGCAGATGCTCCGTCGCCGGACAGCCCGAATAGGTCGGGGTAAAGCCAATCACCCAGCCGTCGCCATGGCGCGCGACGCTGCGTACCATACCGAGGTCGGTGATGGTGAGTACCGGCACTTCCGGATCCGGGATCGCGCTTAATAACCCCCAGATGGTGCGAACCTCTGCAGGAGCGATATCGGCAAGACGTTGCATAGTCACCTCACTTACCACTGCAGTCCGGGATGCGAACGCTGCAGATATTGCATCTCCGCCAGCAGCGGGCCGAGATGTTCACTGTGCAGCCCCTGTTTGCCGCCGCTGCGGAAGGCCGCTTCCTGCGGGATTTGTAAGCCGGAGTCGAGCAGCGCCGTGTGTACCGCGCTTTGCCATTCGGCCTGAAGCTCACGCGGATCAACCGCAATGCCCTGCTCAACCAGGCTGAGATCCACTTCATCGGCAAGGAACAGTTCGCCGGTGAAGCGCCACAGATTATCGAGCGCCTGCTGCATTTTGCGATTTGATAACTCGGTGCCGTTACCCAGACGCTCCAGCCAGCCGCGGCTAAAGCGCTGGTGGTAACGCACCTCTTTCAGCCCTTTAGCGGCAATGGCCGACAGCTGCGTGTCGCGGCTGTTCACCAGGCGGCTGAACAGAGCGACGTGCCAGACATCGATAAAGAACTGGCGGGCGATAGTGTCGGCAAAATTGCCGTTTGGCTGCTCCACCAGCAGCAGGTTGCTGAACTGGCGCTCATCGCGGCCAAAGGCCAGCGTATCTTCGTCGCCGCAGCCGTTAAGCTCGGCGGCATAGCTTAAAAAATTGCGCGCCTGGCCGAGCAGGTCGAGGCCGATGTTGGCCAGCGCAAGATCGATCTCGAGCTCGGGAGCATGGCCGCACCAGGCGCCTAAACGCTGGGCCAGAACCAGACCATTGTCGCCAAGACGCAGGGCGTAGGTGGCTACGGGGTTAGGGTTATTCATCGCCGCCTCACATATGTTCCATGCCGTCCGGCACGGTATAGAAAGTCGGATGACGGTAGACTTTGCTTTCCGCCGGGTCGAAGAATTCGCCGCGATCTTCCGGCTGCGAAGCAACGATTTCGCTGGCCTTCACCACCCAAATTGAGCAGCCTTCGCTGCGGCGGGTGTAGGCATCGCGGGCATTCTCCAACGCCATTTGATCATCGGCAGCGTGCAGACTGCCGACGTGACGATGGGATAACCCCTGTTTGCTGCGAACGAACACTTCATATAACGGCCAGTAAACTTTGCTCATGTTGTCTCTCCTCATGCCGCGCTGCGGGCCTGCTGTTTTTGCGCATGGGCCAGCGCGGCTTCGCGCACCCATTCGCCCTCTTCCCAGGCCTTACGCTTGGCGGCCAGCCGCTCGTGATTGCAAATGCCACGGCCGCTAATCACCTCGTTAAATTCCTGCCAGTCGATTTCGCCGAAGCGGTAGTGGCCGCTGGCTTCATCAAACTGCAAATCCGGGTCCGGTACGGTCATACCGAGGATCTCTACCTGCGGCACGGTGTTATCGACGAAGCGCTGACGTAGCTCGTCGTTGGAGTGCAGTTTGATTTTCCACGCCATGCTGCGGGCGCTGTTCGGCGAGTTGTCATCGTTAGGGCCAAACATCATCAGCGCCGGCCACCAGAAGCGGTTAATAGCGTCCTGCAGCATCTGCCGCTGCGCGTCATTGCCCTGCGCCAGCGCCATGCAGGCTTCAAATCCCTGGCGCTGGTGAAAACTCTCTTCTTTGCAGATTTTGACCATCGCCCGGGCATAGGGGCCGTAAGAGGTCCGGCACAGCGCCACCTGGTTGACGATGGCCGCGCCATCGACCAGCCAGCCGATTACGCCGATATCGGCCCAGCTCAGGGTCGGGTAGTTAAAAATAGAGGAGTATTTCATCTGCCCGTCGAGCATTTTCTGATACAGGTCTTCCCGGGCGCAGCCCAGCGTTTCCGCGGCGCTATAGAGATACAGCCCGTGTCCGGCCTCATCCTGTACCTTAGCCAGCAGTATCGCTTTGCGGCGCAGCGTCGGCGCGCGGGTGATCCAGTTGCCTTCCGGCAGCATGCCGACAATTTCCGAGTGCGCGTGCTGACCTATCTGACGAATCAAGGTCTTACGGTAGGCATCCGGCATCCAGTCCCGCGGTTCGATGGCCGTTTCCTGCGCGATGCGCTGGTCAAAGCGTTGTTCTTCTGTCACGTCATCACCTTTATGATTCCGATATTCACAACAAAAACATTTATGTGAATCACTTTGTTTATTGAAGGTTACATATTGGTTAAATAAAACCACAAATTTTGTTTGTTCTTTTTGTGATGATAACCGCAAAACCTTTTGTAAATAGCATTAATAACAGTCACATAAACAAAAACCCCAATTAACCACCGATCACAATGTTAATAAAATATTAAATATAGACTTGCATTTTATGATTCATAAAAGAACTATTTATAGTAATCATGCGTAACACATTTGGAGATTTGCGATGCAGCAGTTAGCCAGCTACTTATCCGGCGCCTGGCAGACCGGCCGGGGCCGCGCCCGTACTATCCATCACGCCATCACCGGCGCGGCGCTTTGGGAGGTGACCAGTGAAGGCCTGGATATGGCGCAGGCGCGTCGTTTCGCGATTGAACGCGGTGGCAAAGCCCTGCAGGCGATGACCTTTATTGAACGCAGCGCGATGCTGAAAGCGGTAGCAAAACGGTTGCTGGAGCAGAAAGACGAGTTCTACGCCATCTCCGCGCAAACCGGCGCCACTCGCGCCGACAGTTGGGTGGATATTGAAGGCGGTATCGGTACTTTGTTCACTTATGCCGGGCTCGGTAGCCGCGAACTGCCGGACGATATTCTGTGGCCGGAAGACGAGCTGATCCCGCTCTCCAAACAGGGCGGTTTTGCCGCGCGTCATGTGCTGACATCAAAATCAGGCGTCGCCGTCCATATCAACGCCTTCAACTTCCCCTGCTGGGGAATGCTGGAAAAACTGGCGCCGACCTGGCTTGCCGGCATGCCGGCGATCATTAAACCGGCAACCGCTACCGCCCAGCTCACCCAGGCAATGGTGAAAGCGATTGTCGACAGCGGCCTGGTGCCGGAAGGCGCCATCAGCCTGATTTGCGGCGGCGCGAGCGATCTTCTCGACCATCTCGATAGCCAGGATGTGGTGACCTTTACCGGCTCAGCCGCCACCGGCCAGCAGCTACGGACGCACCCTAACCTGGTGGCCAAATCTATTCCCTTTACCATGGAAGCAGATTCGCTCAACTGCTGCGTATTAGGTGAAGACGTCACGCCGGAGCAACCGGAATTCGCGCTGTTTATTCGGGAAGTGGTCCGCGAGATGACGGCGAAAGCCGGGCAAAAATGTACCGCTATCCGCAGAATCATCGTGCCACTGGCTCAGATTAATGCGGTTAGCGATGCACTGATCTCCCGCCTGCATAAAGTAACCGTCGGTGACCCTGCTCAGGAGGGCATTAAGATGGGGGCCCTGGTTAATCGCGAACAGCGTCAGGATGTGCAGGATAACGTCAATAAACTGATTGCCGCCGGTTGTGAAGCGCTGCTCGGCGGACAGGCAGATCTTAATGCTGATGGCGCGTTCTTCCCGCCGACCCTGCTGTACTGCCCGCAGCCGGATGAAACGCCAGAGGTTCACGCCATTGAAGCCTTTGGCCCGGTAGCGACGCTGATGCCGTATCGCGACGGCCAGCATGCGCTCACGCTGGCACGCGCCGGCGGCGGTAGCCTGGCTGGTACGCTGGTCACCGCCAGCGGCGAGCTGGCGCGCGAGTTTATCCTTGGCGCCGCGCGCGCGCATGGCCGTATTCAGATACTGAATGAAGCATCCTCCGCAGAATCAACCGGCCACGGTTCGCCGCTGCCGCAGCTGGTACACGGCGGCCCCGGCCGTGCTGGCGGCGGAGAAGAACTCGGCGGACTGCGTTCGGTGAAACACTATATGCAGCGTACCGCGATTCAGGGCAGCCCAACGATGCTGGCGACCATAAGCCAGCAGTGGGTGCGCGGCGCTCAGGTGAATGAAGACCGCATTCACCCGTTCCGTAAATACTTCGAAGAGATCCAGCCTGGCGATAGCTTATTAACCCCGCGCCGAACGCTGACCGAAGCGGATATCGTTAATTTCGCCTGCCTGAGCGGCGATCATTTCTACGCGCACATGGACAAAATCGCCGCCGCCGAGTCGATTTTCGGCGAGCGGGTGGTCCACGGTTATTTCCTGATCTCCGCTGCGGCCGGGCTGTTCGTCGATGCCGGCGTCGGGCCGGTTATCGCCAACTACGGCATGGAAAACCTGCGCTTTATTGAGCCGGTCAAACCGGGAGACACCATTCAGGTTCGCCTGACCTGTAAGCGGAAAACGGTCAAACGTCAGCGCAGCGCCGATGAGAAAGCCACCGGTGTGGTGGAATGGGCTGTCGAGATTTTCAACCAGCACCAGCAGGCGGTGGCGCTGTATTCCATTCTTACCCTGGTGGCGCGCCAGCAGGGAGACTTCCCGGCGTAGTCAACACGCACCACCCACGCGCTTAATGCCTCTACGGAGGCATTTTTTACGTCCGTCTGGCAAAACTGACAAACAAGCTGGCAAAAGCAAACAAACGTTCCCGGGCGGCAGACTGCTAGGGTAAGCGTAACAAAGCCGACATTCGCAGCGGCAACAACAACACAACAATAAGATGAGGTCACAATGGCAAACGGCTTGATGTTTTCCCCTCGTAAAACCGCGCTGGCGCTGGCTGTCGCGGTGGTTTGCGCCTGGCAATCACCGGTCTTCGCTCACGGTAGCGAAGCGCACATGGTGCCGTTGGATAAAACGCTGCAGGCGTTCGGCGCCGATGTGCAGTGGGATGACTACGCGCAAATGTTCACCCTGATAAAAGACGGCGCTTACGTCAAAGTAAAACCCGGCGCCAAAACGGCGATCGTCAACGGTAACCCCCTTGATCTACAGGTGCCGGTAGTAATGAAGGAAGGTAAAGCCTGGGTCTCCGATACCTTTATCAACGATGTATTCCAGTCCGGTCTCGATCAGACCTTCCAGGTAGAAAAACGCCCTCACCCGCTAAACTCCCTCTCGGCGGCGGAAATCGGTGAAGCAGTGACCATTGTCAAAGCCGCGCCGGAGTTCCAGCCGAATACCCGCTTTACTGAGATTTCCTTACACGAGCCGGATAAAGCGGCGGTATGGGCCTTTGCCCTGCAGGGAACGCCCGTTGATTCCCCCCGCACCGCCGATGTGGTGATGCTTGATGGCAAACATGTCATTGAAGCCGTCGTCGATCTGCAAAACAAAAAAATCCTCTCCTGGACGCCGATTAAAGGCGCCCACGGGATGGTGCTGCTCGATGACTTCGTCAGCGTGCAGAACATTATCAATGCCAGCAGCGAGTTCGCTGAGGTGCTGAAAAAGCACGGTATTACCGATCCCAGTAAAGTGGTCACCACCCCGCTCACCGTCGGCTACTTTGATGGCAAAGATGGCCTGCAACAGGATGCGCGTCTGCTGAAAGTCGTCAGTTATCTGGATACCGGCGACGGCAACTACTGGGCGCACCCGATTGAAAACCTGGTGGCGGTGGTCGACCTTGAAGCGAAGAAAATCATCAAAATCGAAGAAGGCCCGGTGATCCCGGTACCGATGGAACCCCGTTCTTACGATGGTCGCGACCGCAACGCCCCGGCGGTGAAACCGCTGGAGATAACCGAACCGGAAGGCAAAAACTACACGATCACCGGCGATACCATTCACTGGCGGAACTGGGATTTTCATCTGCGCCTGAACTCGCGCGTCGGGCCCATTCTCTCGACGGTGACTTACAACGATAACGGCACAAAACGCCAGGTGATGTATGAAGGTTCCCTCGGCGGGATGATCGTCCCCTACGGCGACCCTGACGTCGGCTGGTATTTCAAAGCCTATCTGGACTCCGGCGATTACGGCATGGGCACCCTAACATCGCCGATTGTTCGCGGTAAAGATGCGCCGTCAAATGCGGTACTGCTGGACGAAACTATCGCCGATTACACCGGCAAACCGACCACTATTCCAGGTGCGGTCGCCATATTCGAACGCTATGCCGGGCCTGAGTATAAGCACCTGGAAATGGGCAAACCCAACGTCAGCACCGAACGCCGGGAACTGGTGGTACGCTGGATCAGTACCGTCGGGAACTATGATTATATCTTTGACTGGGTGTTCCACGACAACGGCACCATCGGTATCGATGCCGGCGCCACTGGCATTGAAGCCGTTAAAGGCGTGAAGGCGAAGACCATGCACGACCCCAGCGCCAAAGAGGATACCCGCTACGGGACGCTGATCGACCATAATATTGTCGGCACCACCCACCAGCATATTTATAATTTCCGCCTCGATCTCGACGTGGACGGCGAAAACAACACCCTGGTGGCGATGGATCCTGAAGTGAAGCCAAACACCGCCGGCGGCCCGCGCACCAGCACCATGCAGGTGAATCAGTACACAATCGATAGCGAGCAGAAAGCGGCGCAGAAATTCGACCCTGGCACTATCCGCCTGCTGAGCAACACCAGCAAAGAGAACCGCATGGGTAACCCTGTCTCTTACCAGATTATCCCTTATGCCGGCGGCACGCATCCGGCGGCGACCGGCGCCAAGTTCGCCCCGGACGAGTGGATATATCATCGTCTGAGCTTTATGGATAAACAGCTGTGGGTGACGCGTTACCACCCGACAGAGCGTTATCCGGAAGGGAAATATCCCAACCGTTCCGCCCAGGATACCGGCTTAGGGCAGTACGCGAAGGATGATGAGTCGCTGACCAACCACGACGACGTCGTGTGGATCACGACCGGCACCACCCACGTCGCGCGCGCCGAAGAGTGGCCGATCATGCCGACCGAGTGGGCGCATGCACTACTCAAGCCGTGGAACTTCTTTGACGAAACCCCAACGCTTGGCGAGAAGAAAAAGTAATCTTAGCCCGCGGTGAAATCGAGCAGGATTTTACCGCCTCTTCCTGGCTGGCCTGCGGCGGCAATCGCCTCACGCCAGTCGCACAGCTTTATCACCTGCGCCGCGGGCTGCGCCGTGGTCGGCAGCTGTCGCCAGATCCCGGCAAACGCCGCCTGCCACGCATCAACGCTGAGTGTCGGTAAGGCCTCCCGCAGATGAAATTTGCGTACCGCTGCGCAGCCTCGCGTCTGGGTGAGCGGTTTACCGGATAATAACCCGTAAGAGACAAGCGTTGACGTCTGCGGCAGTACCGCCAGCAGAAAATTCGCCAGCTCACCGCCCACCGCATCAAACACCAGATCGCTGTACTGGCTTACTTGTTCAACCAGCGCTCTATCGCCTTCAAGTAGCGGGTAGACGCCATATTGCTGTAAGCGCGCGATGTGCTGCGGCGAACGAATAATACCGCTGACCGAACGCGCGCCCATGGCGAGCGCCCACTGTCCCAGCAGGCTGGCGCAGGACGATGAAGCGGCGGTCAAAAGCACCTGTTTCCCCGCTACCGGCCAGCGCGTCAGCATCAGCATCGCGGTCAGCGGATTGATATAGCCGCGCGCGGCCAGGATGTCATCGATATCTTCAGCGACCGGCACCAGCCAGCGCGGGTCAATATCGAGATAACGCTGCCAGGTTCCGGCGCCGCGTAGCGGCAGAACCCGTTGCCCCAGAAGTGGGCGACCGTTTGTCGAGTCTTCAACTACCACCCCAACACCTTCATAGCCCGCCACCGATGGCAGCGTCGTACGATGGCGGTAAGCGCCGGTAATGGGAATCAGATCGGAAGGGTTGACCGGCGCATAGCGCATTTGTACCCGAACAAGTCCGGGCGCCAGCGGCGGCAACGACAGGTGATGCAGCGCGAGCACCGTTTCCGGCGCGCCGTACTGCTGATAGCAAAGCGCATCATTCCACATAGCGGGGCAACATCAGAAAAAAAGAGCGCCGATCATAGCAAATCAGCGCTCAGGGGGAAGAGGTATGTGCGCCTTCTCCGGGCTACCAAATCGCACAGCGCTGTAGATACTGTTATCGATTTGCAACTGTTTTGGTCCGGGAAAAACAGTTGTTTTTTATTATTTCAGAGCACATTGCGCTCCCGAAATGTCTTCTGCGTTATGTCTATCATGGCGCAGGGAGCGCACAAAGGGCGGCCAGTCGCCGCCGCCCTCTGTACTCCCGGGCTCTGGCCGCCAAAATCGCCACTTCGTGGTGCCTTCGACTTATCCCTGCAGGCTTCGGGTCGGGCCGAGGCAGCGTCCGTGCAAAACACGGCCCTCAGCCCGCATCCATGCGGGCTGCCCCGGCCTTCCGGGAACGTCTCAGCGATTTTGAGGCCACCAACACCGGCAGTTTCAGTCAGCATGGTGAATAAATTAAAGGCAGGCCGCACGAACCGTAGGTCGGATAAGCGTAGCGCCATCCGACAAAAAATCAGTAGCGCACGCACACCGATTTGGTTTCGCACCAGTCGTCCAGCCAGTCCGGACCAAAATCGCGCCCGGTACCGGACTGCTTCATTCCGCCGAACGGCAGGTTGGCATCAATCAGCGTATGGCTGTTAACCCATACCGTACCGGCCTGCAGGCGATCGGTATAGTTCAGCGCCTGGGTCAGGTCGCGGGTCCAGACGCTGGCGGTGAGACCGAAATCGCTGTCGTTGGCTAAACGTAGCGCCTCTTCGCCATCGGCGACGCGCACCAGGTTTACCACCGGGCCGAACACCTCTTCGCGATTCAGGCGCAGCCCGGCATCCGGATTAATCACCAGCGTCGGCGCAATATAAAAACCGTTGCCATTTGGCCCAACGTTACCGCTAATCAGCTCGGCGTTTTGTTGACGCGCTTCATCCAGATAAGCGGCCACTTTGGCGCAGTGCGCCTGCGACACCACCGGGTTAATCTGCGTCGTTTCAACCATTCCCGGCCCCACCTGCAGCGATTTCACCGCCTGCTCAAAGCCTGCCACCAGGTTATCAAACAGCGGAGCTTCGATATAGATCCGCGAACTGGCGGCGCATACCTGCCCCTGATTGAGGAAACTTCCGGTCATCAACCCTTCAATCACCCACTGCGGATCGGCATCTTTCAGCACGATGGCCGGGTTTTTGCCGCCGAGTTCAAGGGTTACCCGGGTCAGACGGTCAGCTGCCGCGCGGGCAATATGCTTGCCGGTGGCGGTCGAACCGGTGAAACTCACTTTCGCCACCTGCGGATGGGTGGTTAAGGCGGCGCCGCACTCGCCGCCGCTGCCGGTGACGACGTTAAAGACGCCATCCGGGATCCCGGCTTCCGTTGCCAGCTCCGCTACCCGTAGCAACGTTAACGGCGTCGTCTCGGAGGGTTTAATCACAATTGAACAGCCGGAAGCCAGCGCCGGCATCACTTTCCACATGCCGATCATCAGCGGGAAGTTCCACGGAACAATCCCCGCCACCACCCCAACCGGCTCTTTACGGGTCCACGCCTGATAGCGCGCGCCTTCCGGGAACGGAATGGAAACGTCCAGCGTACGGCCGCTGATTTTGGTGGTCAGCCCGGCGGTGTAGCGCATCCAGTTGAGGGTGCAACCGACTTCAAACGCGCGCGAAATATTGATCGACTTACCCTGTTCAAGGGTTTCGAGCTGCGCCAGCTCTTCACCGTGCTGTTCCACAAGATCGGCGAAACGCAGCAGGATCCGCTCGCGGTCAGCCGACGTGCGCCCGGCCCAGCTACGGGCGACAAAAGCGCGCCAGGCGGACATCACCGCGCGGTCAACGTCGGCGGCATTAGCATCTGCCGTAGTGGCAATCGCCTGGCCGGTGGCCGGGTCCCAGACGGTTAAGCGTTTTTCACTCTGCGCCGCCTGCTGGTTACCATCAATATATAAGCCATGCTGTCTGTCGAGAAACTGCTGTACGCTGGCGAGCAGCGCGACCTGTGATGTGGACATGCGACTTCCTTATTGTTCGCGGATAGTGAACACAGTCTAGGACGGGTCAGCCATTTGCGCTTTTTTCTCTGTGACAATCGTTGTTGCCGCTGTGACAGGTCCCGCAATTAAGCACCCAGAAAGGCGGCGAAATGTGCCGCAGGTAATAGTTCTTTCATATACTCCACGCTGCGCTCTTGCCACTCTCGGCATAAATGCAACAATGCAGAAACATTATTATTACAAGGTGCAGACGATGGCGACGGTAGAAAGCGGGCAGGACTATCAGCGTTGGTTAGCGAAGATTAATCAGGTATGCGGCCATTTTGCCGCCCGTCCGCTGGGCGACGAATTCCATGGCGAGATTGATGCAAGCTATACCGGTAGTCTCAAAGTCAGTACCGTCACCGCCCGCGGCGTCAATCTTTACCGCACCCGTAACGAAATCAAACGCGACAACGACGCCTGGTTCTATACCGTTTTTCAGCTCGAAGGCCGGGCGGCTATCGAGCAGGACGAGCGCCAGGTGGCGCTCGAAGCCGGCGATATCACGCTCATTGATGCCTCGCGTCCCTGTTCTATCTTCTGGCAACACACGTCAAAACAGGCTTCGCTGCTGCTGCCCCGCCAGCTCGTGGAAAGCCAGCTGCACGGCGGCGACATCAGCATCGCCACCCGGCTGAATAAAACGCTGCCGATGGTCCAGCTCAGCCAGCGGTTGCTGCAAGAAAGTTTACGCAGCCCGGCGCTCTCAGAAAGCGAAGGCGAAGCGGCGCTGGAGGCTATCATCTGCCTGTTACGCCCAATGCTGCTGCAACAGGACGCGCCGCCGACGCGCCGCGACAAGCAATTTCAAAAGATCATGGCGTTGATAGATGAGTCGATACAGTCGGAACAGCTGCGTCCGGAGTGGCTGGCCGGGGAAACCGGCATGTCGGTACGCAGCCTGTACCGCCTGTTTGCCGATAAGGGTCTCGTGGTCGCGCAGTATATTAAAAACCGGCGTCTTGACCTGTGCGCCCGGGCGTTACAAAACGCGCACGATGAAGAGAAACTGGCGGGAATTGGCTACAGTTGGGGCTTTAGCGACCATAGCCATTTTTCAACGGCGTTTAAGCAGCGCTTCGGCGTGTCGCCTGGCGAATACCGCAAGCGCTATCGTTAACTATTTGCGCAACCATTTACCGTTAATCCCCTGCACATATTCTCCCGGCTGTGCGCGGGCGACCAGTTTCTGTCCGGCCATTTTCGCCACCTCATCCACCGGCAGATTATTGTCGTCCGCCAGTTGCTGGTAGCTTTCGCTGCGCGCGGCATTAATCTGTTTAACTAACGCCAACGTCTGCGCATCCTGTTTCAGCGGCGCCAGATAGCCGTTCAGCGTCTCCCCCACTCGACCCTGCGCCCGCGCCTCATTCAAGGTCAGCGCCAGCGCCGGGCTACTCAACAGCATTAACGCCAGGGTGGCAGTCAGCAGTCGTTTTCTCATTATCGCCTCAGAACAGATCGCTACGTGACTTCAGCAAATTTTCGACATCCTTATCCACCTTAATATGAATCTCATGCTCAATTTTGACATTCATATTGATGGTGATCGGCTCCTTGGACGCGGCGATTTCAATACGCGGCGTACAGCCTGCCAGCAGCAGGGTCGCCAGCGCCGCGGCGAACAGTTTTATCATTTTGGTTCCTTACATGTATCCGTACAGCGCGGGGCGGGCAGTTTCGCATTCTGCTCAAGCCATGCCTGCAAATTATCGCCGAAGCGCAAGCTGCGCCACAGATCGAAAATATTCTCTTCATGGGTATAGTTTAAATGCACGGTGCTGCTTTTTCCGTCCACCCGGCTGGTGCCGCTAATCGCCGCGCTCATCGTCAGCTTGCCGAGATTATCAAGGTTGATGCGCGTCCATGATTTCGAGACTTCCATGTAGCGTAGCCAGTTAATTGCCGCGCCGGCGGAGACGTTATCGGCCACCAACGCATCGGCGGTGTCTTTATCCAGCCGCAGGGTCATCGGGCCGGGGTTGCTAAACCAGCCGTCTTTAATGATCCATTTATCGTTGTTCAGCCATAACGGTAACGCGCCGTTAAACGCGCCAGAGACCGCAAATTGTTTTACTTTGATGGCGCTTATCAACTCACTGCTGGAGATATTCTGCAGACGCAGCAGCGCCGGTTGATGCTGCGGCATCCTTAGCTGCTGCATGGACAGCTTGCCGCCAAGGATATCAACATTAACGTTGCTCAATTCCAGCGGATCCTGCTCGCTCCAGGGCCATGTTCCCTGGAGATCGGCACTCAGATTTTTGGCGGTGAACTGGTTGACGATTTCGCCAATGCGCAGCGACACCGGGCGGCGGGTACCGAGCTGCCAGCTCCCGCCGCTGAAGCGGAATGGCAGAACAAAGTCGACGCCGTTGATCTGGTTGTCCGGCATCCAGGCGCTACCGCCTTTTAAAACGCCGTGGCCCCCGGCCTCAAAGCCCTGCCCGGCTGCCGCGGAGAACGCCACCTGCGCATACATATCACCTTCACGCAGGGTCATTTTCCAGTCCGGCGGGATCAGCGGCTGGAATACGCTTAGCGCCTGTTTCGGCCACCATGCCTGGCCACGCAAGCGTTCGCCGTCCCAACGGCCGGTCAGACGAATCGGGCCGATTTTCTCCGCGTGTAATGACCCGTTAAACAGGAACCAGGTCGGATCGCGGCCATCAATATTGAATTTGAGCGTTGACGGCGGTAGAACGCTGCCGCCGCTGAAGGTGGTTTTACCGGCATCCAGCGACAACGTGCCGCTGAATTTTGGATGCTGTTCATTGCGCAGCCAGTGAATGGGTTTATCGAGGGTCAGGCGCGGCGTGCTGACCAGCATGGTGCCGTACTGTAGCTTATCGAACCCGGTCGACAGGCTGTTAAGAATAATGGCGCTATCCCGCCACTCACCGGCGCCTTTCACATCCCAGCGCGCCTGCATCGGCGTAAAGTGACCATCGCCCCAATAACGCCACGACCAGCGACCGCGGTCGGGCATAAAATTGTCGGCCTGCCCATCCAGATGCAGGGTAAAATCGCCCATTTCCTGTTCATGGGCGCGCAGTATCGCCTGCAGGCGGCCATCCACCCCCTGCTGGGTCACTTTCACCCCCGCCAACGGCAGACGGATCTCATCGATGTTCAGCGAGTCAATCACCCGCCCGCGTGAACGCAGCAGCGCGCCGGGATGGAAAGCCAGCTCTGGCGTCATCAGCGGGCCGCTGAGTTTTGCGGGCAGCACGGCATAAAAAATCATATCGTCGAGCTTGGCTTCGCCGGTCAGGCTGAGCGGCATGTCGCTGTGGTCCATGCTTAGCTTACCTGGGCCAATATTCAACACGGCGTTCCCCTTACCCGCTTCGCCGTGCGTTAACACGTTGAGCCGGCCGCTGATTTCCATCTCTTCGGTGCCTTTCTGCCAGTCGCCAAACGATAGCGCAACCCGCCCGCTAAGCGGATAGCCGGCATACACCGTGTTCCAGCGCCCATCGCTGATGGTGATACGTTCAGGGGTTATCTCCCACGGCAGGTCGAGCATCGGCTCAACCTCACCGCGCGGCGTGACCAGCAGCTGGCCGCGGTTTTTCTGCCATTCCAGTTCCGCATCCACCAGACCCGGCGTTTGCGGGAATTCGAAGGTGCTGACCAGATGGCCATCGACCGGTAGACCATCCGGCACCAGCGGCATTTCGAATTCACCGACCAGCTTAACCGGCGCCTGATCTTCCACCAGCCGCGCGCTGAAATTGCTGACCGTTAAGGTCTGGCCGCGCAGTTTCGCCTGTAACGTGACCTCTTTGCCTGAATAACCGATATCCTGCTGCCCAGGCGTCAACGACATCACCAGTTTCCCCTGCCATTTTTCCCACGGCGACAGGCGCAGATTGTCGATAGTTAACCAACTATAAGGCAGCATCGATTGCCACTCGGCGAGGGTTCGCGGCGCGCCGGAGAGCGGCTCGCTGGCGGGGATCTTAGCCAGGCAGGCGCTATTGATATCCAGTTCACTCAGGTGTAGCCGCCAGCGGCTGGGACGGGTAAGGCGCGCGTTGCTGACACGAGCAATTTCACAATCGCCCACCAGGTAGCGTAAATCGGGGATAATCAACGAGGAGCGCGTCAGGCGCGGACTTTCGCCAAGCGAGATACGCGTGCCGACCGGCAGCCAGATGCCCGCCAGCGTCGGAACCCAATGCGTTAATGTGGCCAGCAGGGCCAACGGCAGCAAAATTAGAGCTAATAACAGCGCAAGAGCGGCTTTATATTTACCCTTCATGGGCAGTCAAATCCTGATTCTAAGTAAAAGCCGATAGGCGCCTATTGTGGCACGTTCGACCCTCGAGTGAAAGTTAACGTCCTGATTAAGGATAGTCGCACTCATTTCTGCTGAATAACTATTTAGACTTCGTTTAAATTGTGCCTGCGACACTTGGAAAAACAGGTAATAAGGAGCCGTTATTCCGTGGAGCTCATTATCTCGCTGATCGAACGCGCCCAGAGCCATTATTCATTGGTATTACTGATTGTTTTTCTGCTGACCTTCAGTAAATCCTGCGCCCTCATCTCTTTTGTGATCCCCGGTACCTCGGGTTTGCTGGTGCTCGGAGCCCTTGCCTCAACCAGCATCGGTCATTTCCTGTTAATGTGGCTAAGCGCCAGCCTGGGCGCAATCGGCGGATTCTGGCTCTCATGGCAAATTGGCCGGCGCTATCAGCATCATCTGCAACGCCTGCGCTGGCTCAGCGCCGAACGCGTGCTGCGTAGCCAGCTATTCCTGCGCCGTCACGGCGGTTGGGCGGTGTTCTTCGGCCGTTTTCTGTCGCCGCTGCGCGCAACGTTACCGCTGGTCACCGGCGCCAGCGGTACACCGCTATGGCGTTTCCAGGTTGCCAATGTGGCATCGGGTTTACTCTGGCCATTGATCCTGCTGGCGCCGGGGGCATTCAGCCTCAGTTTTTGGTGAAACGTATTGTCTTTTAAAGAGATTTCTTAAGACTGCGATATGCTCTAGAATTAATATCATAACCTGATGATTAAACTAATTTTTAATATTTGTAAGATTATTTTAATTATGCTACCGTGACGGTATTATCACTAGAGGAAAGCCTTATGAAAATCGCTGTTTATAGTACCAAGCAGTACGATAAAAAGTATCTGCAGCATGTTAACGACGCATACGGCTTTGAACTGGAATTTTTTGACTTCCTGCTGACCGAAAAGACCGCGAAAACGGCCAACGGTTGTGAAGCGGTATGTATCTTCGTTAACGACGACGGCAGCCGCCCGGTGCTGGAAGAGCTAAAAGCCCACGGCGTGAAATACATCGCGCTGCGCTGCGCCGGCTTTAACAACGTCGATCTTGACGCGGCTAAAGAGCTGGGCCTGCGCGTCGTGCGCGTTCCGGCCTACTCGCCGGAAGCCGTTGCTGAACACGCCATCGGTATGATGATGTCGCTAAACCGTCGCATTCATCGCGCCTATCAGCGTACCCGCGATGCCAACTTCTCGCTGGAAGGGCTGACCGGCTTCACGATGTACGGTAAAACCGCAGGGGTGATCGGCACCGGTAAAATCGGCGTTGCGACGCTGCGGATCCTCAAAGGTTTCGGTATGCGCCTGCTGGCGTTTGATCCCTATCCGAGCGCGGCGGCGCTGGATCTCGGCGTTGAATATGTCGACCTGCCGACGCTGTACGCGCAGTCCGACGTCATCTCCCTGCACTGCCCGCTTACCAACGAAAACTATCACCTGCTCAACCAGGCGGCATTCGATCAGATGAAAGACGGCGTGATGGTCATTAATACCAGCCGCGGCGCGCTAATAGATTCACAAGCGGCTATCGACGCGCTGAAGCATCAGAAAATCGGCGCACTGGGAATGGACGTGTATGAAAATGAACGCGATCTGTTCTTTGAAGATAAATCGAATGATGTCATCCAGGATGACGTGTTCCGCCGGCTCTCCGCCTGCCACAACGTCCTGTTTACCGGGCACCAGGCATTCCTGACGGCTGAGGCGCTGATCGGTATTTCCGAGACAACGCTTGGCAATCTGCAGCAGGTAGCTAAGGGCGAAACCTGCCCGAACGCGCTGGTCTAAGCTTCTTTCCCCTTTTGTGCTCCCCGCTAACGGGGGGCACATTCAGACAATCCCCACAGATCCTGCCTGCATTACAGTTACACTGTTTTTCGTTTTATTGATATGACAAATGTTTTGGAGTACGAATGAATAAGTTTGCTGCACTGCTGGCGGCGGGCATGCTGCTATCGGGCTGCGTATACAACAGCAAAGTTTCTACCAACGCCGAACAACTACAACATCATCGTTTTGTGCTGACCAGCGTTAACGGCCAGGCGTTACCGGCAAGCCAGACGCCGCCGCCGGAAATTAGCTTCGGCGAAAAAATGTATGTGTCAGGCACGATGTGCAATGGCTTCAGCGGCGAGGGCAAGCTGTCAGACGGCGAGCTAAAAGTTGAACAGCTGGCGATGACGCGTAAGCTGTGCGCGGATCCACAACGGAACGCGCTGGATAATACCCTCAGCAAAATGCTGCGCGATGGCGCGCAGGTCGATCTGACGGAGAATCAGCTCACGCTGGCGACCGCCGACCAATCGCTGGTATATAAACTCGCCGATTTAATGTAACCACACGCCTTGCGTATTAGTAGTTTCCGCAGCTTCCGCCCGCTAAGGCCTGCTCGCTGCAGCGTTTACCGTTCGGTAGTGCGCACATGCCAATAGCGGTGCCATCAAGCTGGCGGGCAACCGATAATGAACCGCCAACCATCGCGCAATTCGCCTGGCCGCTGTCGCTCATCGCCGCGCGCATGCCGGGCGGTACGTGTGCCGCGGTGGCTTGTTGCACCGGCTCGTTACTACAAGCCGACAGTAATAACGCCGCACATCCCACTAAAAACGCAGCTCGCATCCTCTCCCCCTTCAGAAACATCTTAGAATAAACAAACTCAAGAATAATAGGCAGCGCAGCGCCTGCCGTCGAGAGGCGAAATACGTATTTATGCGCCTCATTAACATTTTCTAGCAAATTTTCCGCTTAAAGCTTGATCTCGTCAGGCAAAGCGCCGCAGCAGCGCGGCTTTCATTCCAGCGCTAAATATTTTCCCGACGAAAAATCACGCTTGCAGCGATCGGGTTTCATAGTTTGCAAATGGTGATTGCGGTGCCGGGTGCCTCCCGGTGAATTAGCCAGTTCGAACTAATTCGCGTGCTAATTTTCGCCAACAGGAGACTGAACTGAACGCTCCGCCGCAGAGGGGAATTCACCGCAGCAAATAAATAGCACGCGATTGCCGGTTGGCTAAAAGCTATTAAATTTAAAAATAGATTTTGCTTTGTTTAAGCAGTGCAGCGTAGGTATCCGTCAACACCTTCTTCGACCCTTTACCAGCCACATTTTTGTTTTTCCGCCAAAAAATTGATCCAAACATAGATAAGGACATTCCCAAGGACACAAATGCGAAAATGGCCGCGGCGGGCGTTTGCTAAAATGAAAGCATAATTACAGGACTCGTCGCCGTTTCACGGGTCCCTTCTTTTTGCGCAATGTAAGGGTGTCTTCTTATGATTACGATTGACGGTAATGGCGCGGTCGCTTCAGTCGCGTTTCGCACGAGTGAAGTTATCGCCATCTACCCGATTACGCCCAGTTCAACGATGGCGGAGCAGGCTGACGCCTGGTCTGGCGATGGGCTGAAAAACGTCTGGGGCGATGTCCCCCGCGTGGTCGAGATGCAGTCGGAAGCCGGGGCTATCGGCGCCGTGCACGGCGCGCTGCAGACCGGCGCCCTTTCCACTTCCTTTACGTCATCGCAGGGCCTGCTGCTGATGATCCCGACGCTGTATAAATTGGCCGGCCAGTTGATGCCATTTGTCCTGCACGTAGCCGCCCGCACCGTGGCTACCCACGCCCTGTCAATTTTCGGCGATCATTCCGACGTGATGGCCGTGCGCCAGACCGGCTGCGCGATGCTGTGCGCCAGCAGCGTCCAGGAAGCGCAGGACTTCGCGCTGATTTCCCATATCGCCACGCTGCAAAGCCGGGTGCCGTTTATCCATTTTTTTGATGGTTTCCGCACCTCGCACGAAATCAACAAAATCGCGCCGCTGGCGGATGACACCATTCGTTCCCTGCTGCCGCAGAATAAAATCGCCGAGCATCGCCAACGCGCCCTTAACCCGGAGCATCCGGTCATTCGCGGCACCTCCGCCAATCCGGACACTTATTTCCAGTCCCGTGAAGCGACCAACCCGTGGTACGACGCGGTATACGAACACGTTGAAACGGCGATGAATGATTTCGCCGCCGCCACCGGTCGCCAGTACAAACCGTTCGAATTTTACGGTCACCCGCAGGCGGAACGGGTAATTGTCATCATGGGGTCCGCTATCGGCACCTGTGAAGAGGTCGTGGATGAACTGCTGAGCCGTGGGGAAAAAGTCGGCGTGCTGAAAGTTCGCCTCTATCGCCCGTTCTCCGCCACGCATCTGCTGCAGGCGCTACCGGAGAGCGCCCGCGCGGTTGCCGTACTGGATCGCACCAAAGAACCTGGCGCGCTTGCCGAACCGTTGTATCTCGACGTGATGACCGCGCTGGCGGAAGCCTTCAACCGCGGCGAGCGCGAAACGCTACCACGTACTATCGGCGGCCGCTATGGTCTCTCGTCCAAAGAGTTTGGCCCGGAATGCGTGCTGGCCATCTTTAATGAATTACAGGCCGCACAGCCAAAACCCCGCTTTACCGTGGGCATTTATGATGATGTGACTAACCTTTCGCTGCCGCTGGCGGAAAATACGCTACCGGCGGAAGCGAAGCTGGAAGCGCTGTTTTACGGCCTCGGTAGCGACGGTAGCGTCTCGGCGACCAAGAACAATATCAAGATTATTGGCAACTCCACGCCGTGGTTCTCACAAGGCTATTTTGTCTATGATTCGAAGAAGGCCGGCGGCCTGACCGTCTCGCACCTACGCGTCAGCGAAAAACCGATCCGCTCGTCGTATCTGATCTCGCAGGCCGATTTCGTCGGCTGCCACCAACTGCAGTTTATCGATAAATATCAGATGGTAGAGCGGTTGAAGCCCGGCGGCATTTTCCTGCTCAATACCCCCTACAGCGCTGATGAGGTATGGTCCCGCCTGCCCCAGGAAGTACAGGCCGCGCTGAATCAAAAGCAGGCGCGCTTTTATGTCGTTAACGCGGCGAAAATCGCCCGTGAGTGCAGCCTTGGCGCGCGCATCAACACCGTTATGCAGATGGCCTTTTTCCATTTAACCCAAATCCTGCCGGGCGACAGCGCGCTGGCCGAACTACAGGGTGCGATTGCCAAAAGCTACAGCAGCAAAGGCCAGGAGCTGGTGGAACGCAACTGGCAGGCGCTGGCGCTGGCCCGCGAATCGCTGGCGGAAGTGCCGCTGCAGCCGGTTAACGCCAGCAGCCCCAACCGTCCACCAGTGGTCTCCGATGCCGCGCCGGACTTTGTCAAAACCGTCACCGCGGCGATGCTTGCCGGTCTTGGCGATGCGCTGCCGGTCTCCGCGCTGCCGCCAGATGGCACCTGGCCCATGGGCACCACCCGTTGGGAGAAACGCAACATTGCCGAAGAGATCCCGATCTGGAAGGAAGAGCTGTGTACCCAGTGCAACCACTGCGTCGCCGCCTGTCCGCATTCGGCGATCCGCGCCAAAGTGGTCGCTCCACAAGAGATGGAAAACGCGCCAGCCAGCCTGCACTCGCTGGATGTGAAATCCCGCGATATGCGCGGGCAGAAATACGTTCTGCAGGTCGCGCCTGAAGATTGCACCGGCTGCAACCTGTGCGTCGAAGTGTGCCCGGCGAAAGATCGCCAGAATCCGGACATCAAGGCCATCAATATGATGTCGCGCCTTGAGCACGTTGAAGAAGAGAAAGTCAATTACGACTACTTCCTCAACCTGCCGGAAATCGATCGCACCAAACTTGAGCGCATTGATATTCGCACCTCGCAGCTAATTAGCCCGCTGTTTGAATACTCTGGCGCCTGCTCGGGCTGCGGCGAAACGCCGTATATCAAACTGTTGACCCAGCTGTATGGCGATCGGATGTTGATTGCCAACGCCACCGGTTGTTCGTCCATTTACGGCGGCAACCTCCCCTCAACGCCTTATACCACTGACGCTAACGGACGTGGTCCGGCGTGGGCCAACTCGTTGTTTGAAGATAACGCCGAATTCGGCCTGGGCTTCCGCTTAACCGTCGACCAACACCGCCAGCGCGTGATGCGGTTGTTGAGCGAATTTGCCGATAAACTTCCAGCCGAATTGAACGCCGCGCTGCATACGGAAGCGTCGCCGGAAGCTCGCCGCCAACAGGTCGCCGAGCTGCGTCAGGCGCTGACGGGGGTCGAAGGGGCCGAAGAGCTGCTCACCGATGCGGATGCGTTAGTCGAGAAATCAGTCTGGCTTATCGGCGGTGATGGCTGGGCCTATGATATTGGCTTTGGCGGTCTTGACCATGTGCTGAGCCTGACCGAAAACGTCAATATCCTGGTGCTCGATACGCAATGTTACTCCAATACCGGTGGTCAGGCATCAAAGGCGACGCCGCTCGGCGCAGTCACCAAGTTTGGCGAGCACGGCAAACGTAAGGCGCGCAAAGATCTCGGTGTGAGCATGATGATGTACGGTCATGTCTATGTGGCGCAGATTTCGCTCGGCGCACAGCTTAACCAGACGGTGAAGGCGATTCAGGAGGCGGAAGCCTATCCGGGCCCATCGTTGATTATCGCCTATAGCCCATGCGAGGAGCACGGCTACGACCTGGCGCTGAGCCACGACCAGATGCGCCAGTTGACGGCAACCGGCTTCTGGCCGCTGTACCGCTTCGACCCGCGTCGCGCCGATGAAGGCAAGCTGCCGCTGGCGCTGGACTCGCGCCCGCCGTCGGATGCGCTGGCGGAAACGCTGCTCAACGAGCAACGCTTCCGTCGTCTGAACGCCCAGCAGCCGGAAGTCGCCGAGCAGTTGTGGAAGGACGCGGCCGCCGACCTGCAAAAACGCTATGATTTCCTGGCCCAGCTGGCAGGTAAAACGGAGAAACCGGCAACCGAAAGTTAACCCGGCGGACGAAAATCTGGCGCGATAAAAAAAGCCCGAATAGTAAAACTATTCGGGCTTGTCATTTTCCGACAAATTAATCATTCGATATGAATGAGACGGCAACAATATAAATTTTAAATGACAATAAAGGCATATAACCCAGGCAGAATACGATATTCAAACGATGATGTATAATTTTTATTTTATATGCATCCTCACAATATATTCATGCGGAAAATTATCATTACTGTATATTTATTTGCTTTAGAATTTACTTATATTGTAACAATTGATACTTATCATATCAGAATGCGCTCCTTTAGCATGGCCGTACTTCCACCCAGGAAGTTAAAACAAAAATAGTTAAAGGAATATCCAAATGAAAAGAAAAGCACTGGCATTGGTTATCCCGGCATTATTGGCTGCCGGCGCTGCTCACGCGGCAGAAATTTATAATAAAGATGGCAACAAATTAGATCTCTACGGCAAGGTAGACGGTTTACATTATTTCTCCAGCGACTCCAGTAAAGACGGCGACCAGACCTACCTGCGCTTCGGCTTTAAAGGTGAAACGCAAATTAACGATACGCTGACCGGTTATGGCCAGTGGGAATATAACGTTCAGGCTAACAATACTGAAAGCTCTGGCGATCAGGCATGGACCCGTCTGGCGTTCGCCGGGATCAAAGCAGGCGACTACGGTTCATTCGACTATGGCCGTAACTACGGCGTCCTGTACGACGTCGAAGCCTGGACCGATATGCTGCCGGAGTTCGGCGGCGACTCTTACACCTACGCTGACAACTTTATGACCGGCCGCGCCAACGGCGTCGCAACCTATCGTAACAGCGATTTCTTCGGCCTGGTTAACGGCCTGAACTTCGCCCTGCAGTATCAGGGTAAAAACGAAAACCAAGCCAGCCATGAATATAACCCTTCCGCCAGCCAGGAAGGTACCGCCAATGGCGACGGCCGCGATGTTAAAAACTCCAACGGTGATGGCTTCGGTATCTCCTCTACCTATGATTTAGGTATGGGCGTCAGCGTAGGCGCGGCCTACAGCTCTTCTGACCGTACCAACGAGCAGACCCATCAGTCTACCGCGGGCGGTGATAAAGCCGATGCCTGGACCGCAGGCGTTAAATACGATGCGAACAACATCTATCTGGCGACCATGTATTCTGAAACTCGTAACATGACGCCGTACGGCAATCAGAATGGCACCATCGCCAACAAAACCCAGAACTTTGAAGTTACTGCACAGTATCAGTTCGATTTCGGTCTGCGTCCGGCAATTTCCTACCTGCAGTCCAAAGGTAAAGATCTGGTTTACGGCGGTCAGTACTCCGATAAAGATCTGGTTAAATATATGGATGTCGGCGCGACCTATTACTTCAACCGTAATATGTCCACCTACGTTGATTACAAAATCAACCTGCTCGACGGCAATGATGACTTCTATAAAGACAACGGTATTTCTACCGACAATATCGTAGCACTGGGTCTGGTATATCAGTTCTAATGCTTGCGCCCGCCGCTCGCGGCGGGCATTTCGCTTCAACCGCCAATAAAATAGCGGTTCCCGTAGCAATTTGTGATTCACGCTGTAGTAGAACCTCAATCCTGATGGCATACTGTTTTGGTGGTTATTAAAACAGGAGGTTTTATGAGTAGAATGATTCTGGTACCCATCGATATTTCTGATAAAGAATTTACGCAACGTGTGATCCGCCACGTTGAATCCGAAGCACGCGTCGATGACGCGCAGGTGCATTTCCTCACCGTTATCCCTTCGCTACCCTACTACGCCTCCCTGGGCATGGCCTATACCGCTGAACTGCCGGCTATGGATGAACTACGCGCCGAATCGGAAGCGCAGTTGCGTGAGCTGGCAAAAGGCTTCGCCATTCCGGAAGACAGAATGCATTTCCACGTTGCCGAGGGCTCGCCAAAAGATAAGATTCTGGCGCTGGCTAAATCGCTGCCCGCCGACCTGGTCATTATCGCCTCGCATCGCCCGGACATTACTACCTATCTGCTCGGCTCTAACGCCGCGGCGGTGGTGCGCCATGCCGAGTGCTCGGTGCTGGTCGTCAGGTAATCCCAAGCCCGCCGCCCGGCGGGCTTTACGCACTCGACCTTCTCAAGGGACATATTCAGTATGTCGGAGGTGCATGGTTTTTTTGCAGGAATACCTACAACCCCACCAGCAAACGCTCCCTCACAATAAGAGATCTGCTTTTCAACCTGTAATCTGAACAAGATTTTACTGCACTTGCGCACTGTGCATGAGTGCAGTAAAATGACCACATAAAGGATCAGGGAGGCTTAAATGGAATGCAGAATCACATAGGTAGCTTTCGTGATGTATGGTTGGAAGAGTTTTTTTTGCACTCGGCACCACATAAAAAAATTCCTCCAGACATACATACCACGCTAGCTCGCAAACTCGATATCATCAATGCCGCCGTTACCTATCTGGATTTACGCTCGCCACCTGGTAATAGATATGAAGAGCTAAACGGCAAATTGGAAGGTTATTCGTCAATTAGAATTAACCAGCAGTACCGCTTAATATTTAAGTGGGTGGATGGAAAAGCGGAAGACCTTTACCTGGATCCGCACAAGTACTAAATAAGGGTGCCAGTTGCAGCTGGCGCCTTTTGAAACTCAAAAACCTCAAGGAATACTATGAAACAGGCAACCAGAAAACCAACTACCGTAGGTGACATCCTGCAGTTTGAATACCTGGAGCCGCTAGATTTAAAAATCAACGAACTTGCGGAAATGATACATGTGCATCGTAATAGTGTAAGTGCATTAGTTAACAACAACCGCAAACTAACTACTGACATGGCATTTCGCCTGTCTAAAGCCTTCAATACCACCGTTGATTTCTGGCTTAACCTTCAGGCTGCTGTAGATTTGTGGGAGGTGGAGAATGACACCCGCGCGCAGGAAGAGTTTAGCCGCATTGTTCCCGCCTCGAAATTTATCGCCAGCAAAGCTGATAAGAAAGTCGCCTGATTCCCCGCGAGCCCGCTTAACTGCGGGCTTTCAAATGGCGAGCAAAAACCGTACTACTCACACAGCCGCAGAGGAAGCCGTTGGGAGGCAGCAGTAAAACGCGCTGGCATTCGGCGCAAGAATCCGTACCATACGCGGCATACTTTCGCTTGCTGGCTGCTGTCGGCTGGCGTAAACCCGTCTTTTATAGCCATTCAGATGGGGCATGAAAACGCACAGATGGTGTACGAAGTTTACAGTACATGGATTGAAGAGATGAACGGCGACCAGCTTTCAATGCTGAATTCCCGGCTTGGGCTTTAAATCATTTTGCCCCCTATATGCCCCTTTAGTTTCAGAGAACGTTAATAATGCAAGATAATCAGCAAGTTACAAAGAAAGAAAAATACAATATCGACAAACTGCAGAAACGACTGCGTCGCAATGTCGGTGAGGCGATCGCCGACTTCAACATGATTGAAGATGGCGACCGTATTATGGTCTGTCTTTCCGGCGGTAAAGACAGCTATACCATGCTGGAAATTCTGCGCAGCCTGCAAAAAAGCGCACCTATTTCTTTCTCGCTGGTGGCCGTTAACCTCGATCAGAAACAGCCGGGCTTCCCGGAGCACATTCTGCCAGCGTATCTGGAACAGCTGGGCGTTGAGTATAAGATTGTCGAAGAGAACACTTACGGCATCGTTAAAGAGAAAATCCCGGAAGGCAAAACCACTTGCTCACTGTGTTCTCGTCTGCGTCGCGGCATTCTCTACCGTACGGCGACCGAACTGGGCGCGACCAAAATCGCGCTCGGTCATCACCGCGACGATATCCTGCAGACGCTGTTCCTCAACATGTTCTACGGCGGCAAAATGAAAGGTATGCCGCCGAAGCTGATGAGCGATGACGGCAAACATATCGTTATCCGCCCGCTAGCCTACTGCCGCGAAAAAGATATCGAACGCTTCTCGCAGGCCAAAGGCTTCCCGATTATTCCTTGTAACCTGTGCGGCTCCCAGCCTAACCTGCAGCGTCAGGTGATCGCCGATATGCTGCGCGATTGGGATAAACGCTATCCTGGCCGTATCGAAACCATGTTTAGCGCAATGCAGAACGTGGTGCCGTCGCACCTGAGCGACGTCAATCTGTTTGATTTTAAATCCATCACACACGGTTCTGCGGTGGTTGACGGCGGCGATCTGGCCTTTGACCGCGAAGAGATCCCGCTGCAGCCTGCGGGCTGGCAGCCGGAAGAAGAAGACGCTCAGTTAGATGAACTGCGTCTGAATGTGGTTGAAGTAAAATAACAAGCAACACGTCTCCGGCAAGCGCCGGAGACCGTCACTTGCCGCCCTTACTTCAGCAAACGTACGCGGCAGGACTTGCCTTTGATCTTGCCGTTTTGCAGCTGCTTATACGCCTTCTGCGCCACGCCCTGACGGATAGCGACATAAACATGCGCGGGATGAACATTGATCTTACCGATATCCGCGCCATCAAACCCCATATCGCCAGTTAACGCCCCCAGCACATCGCCCGGACGCATCTTCGCCTTTTTGCCGCCATCAATACACAGGGTCGCCATTTCCGCCTGCAGCGGCGCAATATGATTACCCGCCGGCGCGTTAACCCAGTTGAGTTTGATCTGCAACATTTCGGCAAGAATGTTAGCGCGCTGCGCCTCTTCCGGCGCGCAGAAACTAATCGCCAGGCCGCTTTCGCCTGCGCGCGCGGTACGCCCGATACGGTGAACGTGAACTTCAGGATCCCACGCCAGTTCAAAGTTAACCACCAGCTCCAGCGATTTGATATCCAGGCCGCGCGCCGCCACGTCAGTCGCCACCAGTACGCGCGCGCTACCGTTGGCAAAACGCACCAGCGTCTGATCGCGGTCACGCTGCTCCAGGTCGCCATGCAGCGATAGCGCGCTCTGGCCGGCAGCGTTTAATGCATCGCACACCGCCTGACAATCACGCTTAGTATTACAAAATACCACGCAGGAAGCCGGCTGATGCTGGCTGAGCAATTTTTGCAGCAGCTTGATTTTACCGCTTTGCGAAACGTCGAAGAACTGCTGTTCAATAGACGGCAGCGCATCAACGCTATCGATTTCAATCGTCTGCGGATCCCGCTGCACCCGGCCGCTGATTGCGGCAATAGCTTCCGGCCAGGTCGCGGAGAACAGTAAGGTCTGGCGCGAAGCTGGCGCATAACGAATCACTTCATCGATAGCATCGCTGAAGCCCATATCGAGCATACGATCGGCTTCATCCATAACCAGCGTCTGCAACGCGTCCAGCGATACGGTCCCCTTCTGCAGGTGGTCAAGCAGGCGGCCAGGCGTCGCGACGATAATATGTGGCGCATGCTGCAAAGAATCGCGCTGCGCGCCGAACGGTTGCCCGCCGCAGAGCGTTAAAATTTTAATGTTAGGCAGAAAACGCGCCAGACGACGCAGCTCGCCGGCAACCTGATCCGCCAGTTCGCGGGTCGGGCACAGCACCAGTGATTGGGTCTGGAACAGACCAGCATCAACGTGCTGTAGCAATCCCAGACCAAAGGCCGCCGTTTTACCGCTGCCGGTTTTCGCCTGTACGCGCACATCCTTTCCGCCCAGGATCGCAGGCAATGCGGCAGCCTGCACCGGCGTCATTGCGTGATATCCCAGTTCGTTAAGGTTGTTCAGTTGAGCTTCGGGCAAAAGGTTCAGTGTTGAAAAAGCGGTCACAATGTTTTCTCGCATTAAAGGGCGGACAATCTGCAGGCGCGTATCCTCGCAGATCTCCGCTCTTGATGCGACAATTTAATCGGGTCATCGTCCGGCGGCGGGTCGGGAAGCGGGTGCGGGCGAGGCCGCGGATCGGGCACCGGCACCGGGTCATTGGGCTCAGGGCCGATGGGTATCGACTGCAAGGACAGCGCCATGTTACGCATATTTTATCCCCTCTCTTTACAGGACTATTCTTTAAGCGTAGAAGTTAGCTGGCAGAGGGCAAAAAAAAAGCCGACTCAATGAAGTCGGCGTCGTACGAATCAATTGTGCTATGCAGTAATTCAAAAAAGGAAGTAAGACAATATGGAGCGCAACGCCCATCGCTTGACGTTGCATTCACCTGCGAGAGAGATATTGCCCTGAATGGGTAGATGGTTTATTGATTTCGCTCAAATATTGCCGGAGTTTCAGCGGCAAAATCACCTGAAAAGACAATTTCTTACAACCATTTACTACGATGTAACCACCAGGTAACACCACCGATTAGAACAACTAACATTACGCAAAATATCGAAAAGCCAAGATGCCAGCTGTTGCCAGGAATACCGCCAAGGTTGACGCCAAACAGACCGGTCAGGAAAGTGCTGGGCAAAAAAACCATCGCCATCAATGACATCGTGTAAGTCCGCCGCGACAGCGACTCCTGCATGATCTGCGCGATTTCATCGCTCATGATTGCCGTGCGGGCAATGCAGCTGTCAATCTCGTCAAGACCGCGGCCAAGACGGTCGGCAATATCTTGCATCCGCCGACGGTGATCGTCACTCATCCACGGCAGACGCTCACTGGCAAGACGGGCGTAGACATCGCGCTGCGGAGCCATATAGCGGCGCATGACGATAAGCTGCTTTCGCAGTAGCGCCAGAAAACCGCGCGGCGGCACCTGCTGATCAAGCAGGTCATCTTCAAGGTCGATAATCCGGTCGTGCAGCTGTTCAATAAACTCGCTGGCGTGATCGGTCAACGCATCGCAAATTTCCACCAGCCAGCTGCCGCAATCCGTCGGCCCGTTGCCTTCCTGCAGATCCCCCAGCACATCATCCAGCGCCAGCACCTTACGCTGACGGGTGGAAACGATTAGCCGCTCGTCCATATACAGTCGCATCGCCACCAGTTGATCGGGGCGTTCATCGGTGCTGCCGTTGATACAACGCAAGGTAATCAGCGCGCCATCGCCGATACGCGTCACCCGCGGGCGCGTGCTTTCACCGGCCAGCGCGTCGCGAACATTATTCGGTAACAACGGCGTGGCGGCTAACCAGTCGGCGCTGTCGGTATGGGTATAATTGAGATGTAGCCAGCAGGGACTGCTCTTATCGATAATATCGTCATCAGCCAGCGGCTTTACGCCGCCCTGCCCGTCGAGCACCCATGCAAAGATGGCGTCCGGCACTTTCAGCTCCGAGCCCTTAATCGCGTCCACTGAACCTCCATTAATGCATGTCTGTAAAAAGCGTGAATAATCCATAAGGTACGCTATTCGGCTGCATTTCGCCTCCCGCAATCGTCGCAATCGCCTAACAAGTAGACAGCGCACCGTTTTTAATGACGCTAATGGCACTACAGCACAAAAGTTGTTCAGGCCGCCAGAAAGGGAGAACCCGCCATTGGCGGGTTCTTATTCGTTCGTATCAGTCGTCGGCTAATCCACTGTATTAACCTTTGCCGTCGTCTGGGCGGGCACAGGACAGGATTAGTAGCAAGCGTTCATTTTTTCTCTTCCGCATAGCGGCGGGCGTTATCGTGTAAATTAGTGCACATGGTTATTACTCCATTTTTATAAGCAGACTAAGAGCCTATCCCATTAGGGCTATTTTACTTGCCATTTTGAACCAGGGCAGTGCTCGAAATCCTCACGTACTACGTGTACGCTCCGGTTTCTGCGCGCTGTCCGTGTTCAAACTGGCTGTGCCAATTACGCCTACTGGGATAGGCTCTAATCCTAGAAGCTTCCGTCAAATTCGCCACATTTCTGGCTAAAATTTTTCCCAGCCCAGCACCGATGCTCCCAATAATCCCCCTTCGCGACTAAATTGCCCGGCGACCAGTAGTGGCTCAGCGCTCTTCAGCAGAATCTTTGCCCGCAATGCTGTATCAAGGCGCGCCAGCAGCGTCGTTTCGCTCGCCAGCCCGCCGCCTGCGACGATTTTATGCGGCCCGAGGATATTTACCGCATGAGCCAACGGTTCGCTCACCAGTTCAAGCCATACTTCAAGGGTCAACGCCGCTGTCTCTTCTCCGGCCATACCCTGCTTCACGATCTCGACACTGCTTAACGCCTGACCGCTGAGCAGTTGATGCAGCCGCTGCATCCCTTTTGCACCGCCGAGCGTATCGAGGCAGCCCTGCTGTCCGCAGCCGCAGGCCAGCCGCGGCAACTCAATTCCCCGCAGTTGAGTGCGCGTAATGGGTCCGTGCCCCCACTCGGCGCCGATCCCCTGATTGCCGTAGAGGATGTTACCGTTGATGGCAACCCCCCCGCCGATCCCGCTGCCGAGTATCACCCCCAACACCACCGGCAGATCTTTTGCCGCGCCGAAACGCGCCTCGGCTAAGGTAAAACAGTCAGCATCGTTAGCCATCGCCACCGGGCGCCCGAGCTCAACCTGCAGCGAACGGGTTATATCGATACCGGCGAACGGCGGAATGTTGCTCGACAGAATACGGTCGTTGGCGACATCCACCACGCCGGCGCAGGAGAGCGCCAGTGGACTCTGTTCGCTAATCGCATCGCCATATTGCGCGATAATCTCCTGCACGGCGCAGACGAAGTCGGGCCAGGAGCTTAGCGGCATCGCCCGCTGGCGCGGCATAACAAGTTGCCCCAGCGCCGGAGAAACCGCGCTTTTAATAAAGGAGCCGCCAATATCCAGACACAGCACGCTGTTACTCATAGGCGCGAATCCATTAAATCACGCAGGCCATCGCCCAGCAGGTTGAAGCCTAATACCGAAAAGACAATAGCCAGCCCCGGCCATAGCGAAATCCCCAGGCTGATACCCAGGAAGTTACGCCCGTCGCTCATCATTGTCCCCCACTCCGGCATCGGCGGTTGCACGCCCATGCCGAGGAAGGAGAGCGAAGCCGCGGCCAGGATCACCGAGCCGCCGGTCAATGTCGCCTGCACGGTAATCGGCCCCAGGGTATTTCGCAGGATGTAGTGGATTATCTGTCGGCGATAGCCAATTCCCAGCGCCCGTGCCGCTTCCATGTACTCCATATTCTTGATGCCCAAAGTAAGGTTACGGCTGAGGCGCGCGTAAACCGGCACCGAGAAGATAGCGATCGCCAACAGCATATTCATCAACCCTGCGCCGAGGACGCTGACCAGCAGGATCGCCAGCACGATGCCGGGAAAAGCGAAAATGACATCCATCACCCACATAATCAGGTGGTCGACACTTTTACCGCACAGGGCGGCGATAATGCCCAGAGGCAGCCCCATCAGTAGCGACAGCGCCACGCTGACCACCACTTCAATCAGCGAGATCCTGGCGCCGTAAATGGTGCGGGAAAAGATATCGCGGCCATAGTCATCGGTGCCCAGCCAGTGGTCTGCCGACGGCGCGGAGAGAATATTCAGCAGGTCCTGCGCATAGGGATCGTAGTGGCTTAACCACGGCGCGAAGAGGGCACATACCATGATTAAGGCGACGATGAAGCCGCCGAGGGTCAGCGAGGGATGCTCCATCCCCCAGCGCAGGCCGCTGAGCACACCGCTGCGCGATTTGGCGAGTGAAATTTCCGACATATCAGTCAAACCTTATTTTCGGGTTGATTCTGGCGATAATCATCTCGCCAACCAGGTTCATCACCACCACGCTTGCCACCGTAATCATCGTCACTCCCTGAATGACGGGATAATCGCGATAGCGTACCGAATCCACCAGATAGCGGCCTATCCCAGGCCAGTTAAACACCGACTCGGTCACCACCGCGCCGCCGATCAGGCTGCCGAAGTTCAGTGCGATAATCGTCACGATGGGGATCAGCGCATTGCGCAGCGCATGCTTGAAATAGACCTGAAACGGTGCCAGTCCTTTGGCCCGCGCGGTGCGGATGTAATCCTCGCCTAACACATCAACCATACTGGAGCGGGTCATCCGCGACATCACCGCCATCGGGAAAATCCCCAGGCAAACCGACGGCAGGATATAGCTTTTCCAGCCTTCGGCGCCCAGTAGCGGTAGCCAGCCCAGCTTCACCGAAAAGGTATCCATGGCGATCAGCGCCAGCCAGAAATTGGCTATCGACGCGCCGGCAATCGCCACCAGCATCAGCACATGGTCGGCAACATGATTGCGGTAAATCGCCGCACACATCCCCATGGGAATACCGAGGATCACCGCCATCATCCACGCCAGCAGCGCCAGGCCTAAAGTATAAGGAACCCGTTCGCTCATTTCGGCGGAGACCGGCTGACCGGACTTCAGCGAAGTGCCAAAATCCCCCTTCAGCATTCCGCTAACGAAATGGCCATACTGCACCGCCAGCGGATCGTCCAGACCGAGGCGCGTATGCATACGACTGACATCATCCTGGGTGGCCTGCGGCCCGGCCATCAGGCGGGCCGGGTCACCGGGGAGCATCCTGATCGCCAGAAAGACAATCAGCGATGCCCCCAGTAGGATCAGCGGCAAAGAAAGCAGTTTTTTAATCACATAAGCTTTCATAACAACTCCACCCTGACCTCGACGTTAAGGCTTTTGCGCTTCGGTAACGATAATTTCGCCACCCGGCTCCATCCGCACGCCTTTAATGGTGGCGCGGGTGGCGTACAGATCGTCCTGGAAGTAGAGCATCACATGCGGTGCGTCGTGCATAATGGCCTTTTGCGCCGCCACATATTCAGCGATACGCGCGTTGTCATCCATGGTGGTCGCCGCTTTGTCTAACAGCTCATCCACCTGCGGGTTGCGGTAGAAGCCAAGGTTAGCCCCGGCCGGCGCGGCGCTCTGTGAGTAGTACAGCGGGCGCAGCTGCAAATCAGACCCATTAAGGCCGGAGGACCAGGAGGCCAGCACCGCATCGGTACGGTTGGCCAACTTTTCCGCCGCCGGCGCAAACGCCGCTTTGCTCCAGACGCCGCTCTCCATCTGCTGGATATTGAGCTTCACGCCAACTTTGCCCCACATCGCCTGCAGGATTTGCGCGGTACGCGCATCCGGTCCCTGCACGGCGATGTTCATCTCAAAGCCCTGCGGGTAACCGGCCTCTTTTAATAGCGCTTTCGCTTTATCGAGATCCCACGGATAGTCGTTGAGGGTTTTATCATATCCTTCGTTCACCGGCGCCAGCGGCGAGTTGGCGGCAGAAGCAAAGCCAAACATCACCGCCTTCAGCAGCGCTTCTTTGTCGGTCGCCAGGTTCAGGGCCTGACGCACGCGGACATCGTTCAGCGGTTTTTGCTCAACGTTGAGCGCCACCCAGAATACCGACGCCCCCTGCCCCTGCTCCAGTTTCACCTGCGGGTTGCTTTTCAACTGCCGACCAAACTGCGGCGGTACCGGGTTAATCACATCGACCTGGCCGGAAAGCAGCGCCATGTTCATCACCGACGGCTCCGCGCTCCAGGTCCACTTAATCTCATCCGGGCCGTGATTCTCGCCCCAGTATTTCGGGTTTTTCTTCTCCAGCACATATTCACCGGTTTTATACTCCTGCAGCATGTACGGGCCGGTACCGTCCGCTTTACGGCCAATGGTGCCGGCTTTCGCCGCCGCCGGGCTCACCATCTTCGCCGAGCCGCCGGTCAACAGATTGAGGAAAGAGGGATAGACCTTTTTCAGCGTAATCTCGACGTTGTTATCATCGATCTTCTTCACTGAGGCGATAACGTTGCGCATCCGCGAACTGGCTGCCAGGCCGCCTTTTGGGTCGATATGTCGTTCGATATTGGCGACCACCGCATCGGCATTAAACGGCGAACCATCATGAAAAGTGACGTTCTTACGCAGGGTAAACGTCCAGACTTTACCGTCATCGCTCACCTTCCAGGCGGTGGCCAGCGCGGGCGCTATCTTGAAATCCGGCGATAAATCTACCAGGCCTTCATACATTGGTTTTAATACGGTATCGGTAAAGGTCGCGGTTTGATCACCCGGATCCATGCTCCGCGGAGGTTCGTTTTGCATCACGTTCAGCGTTGCCGCCTGCAGCGCCGTCGCCCCGCCAGCCGCCAGTAAGCCTGCCAGAATGGCAAGTCGATATTTATTCATAATTGCCTTCATCCGTTAACCCCTACCTGTCTGTTATGTCGCCAGTTGTGGCTGTTATGTTGCGATTAGGTTTTCTTTTTACCTAAAACAGTGTCCCATAAATGTGATATTAGCCATGAATAACGCTTAATTAGGTAATAAATTTAACTTATATGTGATGCTTTAGTTATTTTTGAAAATAAAGTGGTTGCTAAAGCGCCAGCCCGCGATTATGTTCAGAAAAAAGCGTTATGGCTGAGTAACTATGCTGAACAAACTCCACCAACAATTGATTCATTTGGTCTGTAGCGAGGAAGGCGCCAGCCGCGCTGACCTCGCCCGCCTGACGGGTATGAGTAAAGCGGCCATTGGTGCGCTGGTAAAAGAGATGCTGGCTGATGGTCTGCTACAGGAGAGCGATATGGCCGCTTCCGGAGGTCAGGGACGCCCCTCCGTCACCCTGTCACTGGCGCCGGACGCTGCTTACGCCATCGGCATCTCGCTGATTGATAATCAGCTTGTGTTGGTGCTGATGAATGCCTGCGGCGAGAAAATCGCCGAGCGTCTGCTCACGCCACAGCTTGAAATCCCCGACGTAATTCAGCAACTGGCAGGTGAAATCCGCAGTTTATTAAACGATACGCTCATCGAGCGCCAACGGCTGGTCGGCATCGGTTTTGCCCTGTCTGCCTTTGTCGACGCCGCGCAAGCGGTCTGCGTACAGTCGGCGCTGCTGGGCTGGCATCAGGTGCCGCTAGCTGAATTGTTAAGCCGCGCGACCGGCGGGATCCCGGTATTTATTGAAAACGACACCCGGGCACTGGCGAACTGGGAGAAAACGTTTGGCCATCTGCGCAAGCTGGAGAGCGCAGTGGTGATTTCCCACGGCAGCGGCATCGGCAGCGCGGCGGTCATCTATGACCGAATCTGGCGCGGCGCCCACGGCGGCGCAGGCGAAATAGCCCATTGCACCATTATGCCTGCAGGCACGCCTTGTCGCTGCGGGAAGCGCGGCTGTCTCGACACCATTGCGTCTCTCACCGCTATCTTTGAACAGGCGCGCATGGCCGGTATCAACACCGACCAACTGGATGAACTGGAGGCCATGGCGCGCAAGGGCCACACTGCCGCCATCCAGATCTTGCATCGGGCCGGTGACGCCTTAGGGTTGGCTATTTCACATCAGATCCAGACCCACGATCCGGCGGCGATCATGCTTGCCCATCAGCCGGAAAGCTTTAACGGTTTACTGAATACCGTGATGCAACAAGCCATTGAAACCAACCTGCTGCCGGGGATGGCGGGGAAAACGCCGCTTATCTATCGCCCGCTGGTTCCAGATAGCTGGGCGCTCGCCGCGGCGAGCGTCGCTCTGACTCACGTTCTCTTTCCAGGATAATTTCGAGGTCCCTATGCGCATTGCCGTTGGTGGAATACATATTGAATGCAGCACGTTTAACCCGGTACTGACTCATGAAGCAGAGTTTCGCACCGTCAGAGGCGATGCCCTGCTGCAGGCGCCCCACTTTCAGTTTTTACGTGATTATCCGGCGACGTTTCTGCCGACGCTGCACACCAGAGCGATTCCCGGCGGCCCGGTGGCGCGAGAGACCTATGAACAGTTCAAAGCCGAATTCTTAAGCCGTCTACAGGCGCAACTGCCGATCGACGGCCTGTACCTGGCGATGCACGGCGCAATGTACGTTGAAGGTATGGAAGACGCTGAAGGCGACTGGATCGCTGCTGCCCGCGCCTGCGTCGGGGATGACTGCCCGATTGCCGTCAGCTACGATCTACACGGTAACGTGACCCAGCGCATTATCGACGCCATCGACATGTTCTCAACCTATCGCACCGCGCCGCATATCGATATCGAAGAGACCATGCGCCGTTCGGTCAGTATGCTGGTGAATAGTCTGCAAAGCGGCGTGCGCCCGGGCATAGTGTGGGCCCCCATCCCGGTATTACTCCCTGGCGAGCGAACCAGTACAGAAGATGAACCGGCGAAAAGCCTCTACGCCATGCTGCCGCACAGCGACCAGATAGACGGCGTACTCGATAGCTCATTAATGGTCGGCTACGTCTGGGCCGATGAACCGCGCGCCACCGCCGCGGCCATTTTTACCGGCACCGATCGCGCGGTACTGGAGCAACAGGCCGCGAAACTGGCACAGGCCTATTGGGACGCGCGGGAAGATTTTGTTTTCGGCTGCCGGACGGGCAGCGTCGCCGAATGCGTCGCTCAGGCTATCGCCAGCGCTACGGGCCCGGTGATCCTGGCGGATTCTGGCGATAATCCAACCGGCGGCGGCGTCGGCGATCGCGGCGATGTGCTCGCCGAACTGCTGCGCCAGCAGGCGCAAAATACTCTGGTTGCCGGCATTACCGACGCGCCAGCGACGCGTGCGGCCTTTGAAGCCGGTATTGGCGCTGAACTACAGCTAACACTCGGCGCTAACCTCGATCCGGCTGGCGTCAGCGCGAGCGCGCGTTTTACCGTGACAGGTTTGCTGGCGGCAGGCCCGCAGCGCCCGGCCAATCAGGCGATTTTGCAGACCGGCGGTATTACCGTGGTGGTGGCTGACCGTCGTCGTCCGTATCACGACATTGCTGACTTTAGCGCGCTGGGGTTAGACCCGCGGCAGGTGAAAATTCTGGTGGTCAAATCCGGCTATTTATCGCCGGAACTGGCGCCGCTGGCCAATCCGAACCTGATGGCGCTCTCGGAAGGGGTCGTCGATCAGGATATTGAACGGGTGGCCCGCCGGCGAATGCTGACTCCGACCTGGCCGTTTACGCGTGACCTCGAATTCACCCCACAGGTGCGGGTTTCCGCCCGCGCGCCCTTTGCCAGGGAGTCCTGAGTCATGAACCGGGAAACGCCTGCGCCAGTGCTGGCCGTCAACAATCTGAGCCTCTCATTCCGCCACGGCGATAGCTGGCAGAAAGTGGTGCGTAATATCAGTTTTAGCCTTTATCCAGGTAAGACGCTGGCGATTGTCGGCGAATCGGGCTCAGGCAAAAGCGTGACGGCGATGGCCATCATGCGCCTGCTTTCTGCCCGCCATAGCCGTACCGAGGGACAGGTGTTGCTCGGCGGCAAATCCCTGCTCGAGATTCCTGAAGAGGAGATGCGTCGTGTACGCGGCGCCGAGGTAGCGATGATTTTTCAGGAGCCGATGACCAGTCTTAATCCGGCCTTTACCATCGGCAATCAGATAGCGGAAGTTTTTATCCGCCATCAGAGTTTATCGGCGCGCCAGGCGAAGCAGGAAGCCATCGCCCTGCTGGAAAAAGTCCGCATTCCGCATCCCGCACAGCGTTTCGATGAATATCCGCATCAGTTTTCCGGCGGTATGCGCCAGCGCGCGATGATCGCGATGGCGCTGGCCCTGAAGCCAAAACTGCTGATCGCCGATGAGCCCACTACCGCGCTGGACGTCACTATCCAGGGGCAAATCCTCGATCTGATTAAAACTCTGCAGGCAGAAAACAATACCGCGGTGCTGTTTATTACTCATGATATGGGCGTGGTCGCGGAAACCGCCGACGATACGTTGGTGATGTTCCGCGGCGACGCCATCGAATGCGAGCGCACGCCGAAGCTATTCGCCGCACCTCAACAGCCCTATACCCGCGCGCTGCTGGCCTCGGTACCTGCGGCAGGTGAAATGGATGTAAGCTCGACCCCCTGTAAATTTCCATCGGTGAACCTGCAAACCGGAGAAATTCATCGTTATCCGCCAGAAGCGGATCTCAGTCTGACCAGCAACGAACCTGTGCTGTCGGTCAAAAACCTGGTCACCCGTTTTCCCGTCAAAAAAGGCTTTTTTAATCAGTTAGCCGGGCATATCCACGCCGTAGAAAACGTCAGCTTTGATTTATGGCCCGGCGAAACGCTATCGCTGGTGGGCGAATCAGGCTGCGGTAAATCGACCACCGGTCGCAGTCTCATTCGCCTGGTCCAGGCGCAATCCGGCCATGTTCGCCTTAATGGCTATGACGTCCTGCAAGCCGGGCGCCAGCAGCAAAAGCGGATGCGTCAGGATATCCAGATGATATTTCAGGATCCGTTCGCCAGTCTGAATCCGCGGCTGAAAATCCAGGAAACGCTGATTGAACCGCTGCTGGAAAATGGCCTTGCCACCCGCCAGCAGGCGCTGGCGCGCGCCCATGAATTAATTGAAAAAGTGGGGCTCAACGTCGCGGTACTTAACCGCTATCCGCATGAATTTTCCGGTGGTCAGCGCCAGCGCATCTGCATTGCCCGCGCGCTGGCGATGAATCCCAAGGTGATTATCGCCGACGAGTCGGTGTCGGCGCTGGATGTCTCGGTCAAGGCGCAGGTGGTCAACCTGATTATCGAACTGCAACGAACGATGAAAATCGCCTTTCTGTTCATCTCGCATGATATGGCGGTGATTGAACGCATCAGCCACCGGGTGGCGGTGATGTATCTCGGTGAAATTGTCGAAATTGGCCCGCGGCAGGCCATTTTCGCCAATCCGCAGCACCCGTATACGCAAAAGCTGATTGCGGCGATCCCAAAGACCGATCCGTCTCGTCGCCATCTGTTGCGTGAAGCCAATAACGATGAACTGCCGTCGCCGTTTCGCGATAAAGACTGGCAGCCGCCGACCCGTCGCTACGAACAAGTCGGTAACCAGCACTGGGTAATGCGCTAAGCGGATTACCTTTAAATAGACCGGTTTAACGCTCTATAGGCTGCGCTGAGCCGGTCCCCTTCCCAAAAGCGATGCTCCATCTCCTCTTTTAACTGGTAACGCATTTTTTGCTGTTTTTTGCGATTCACATTCTCACATCATGCTGTATTATGCAGGTTGTTGCAGTATTTTGCAGGAACAGCAATTATGCATAAAACCGCCCGACAACAGTTTTTGCTCGAACTACTGAGCGAAAACGGTCAAATTAGCATCAGCGAACTGGTTGAACGATTGCAGGTCTCGCCCGATACCGTTCGCCGCGATCTAAGTGACCTGGAAAAACGTGGACTGGTGCAGAAAAACCATGGCGGCGCTATCGCCCTCGATCTTCCGGCCATGAATCGCCAGGGGCGCAATGCGCTGCTGCCCGAGACTAAGCAACGCCTTGGCGCGCTGGTCGCCCGTGAGGTTCCTCCGGGTGCAACGCTATTTTTAGACGCCGGCAGCACGGTACTCGCCGTCGCCGCGCATCTAAAAGGACCGCTGACGGTCATCACCCCTTCTCTGGATATTGCCCAACTATTTAGCGAGCGGCCCGATATCGAGTTGGTTTTACTTGGCGGGAAATGGGATATGCGGCAGCGGCTGTTTGCCGGTAGCGCCACGCTGGCGCTGCTTTCTCGTTACCGCGCGGATATCGTCATTCTCGGTGCCTGCGCGATCCATGCGCGGCAAGGGCTTAGCGCCAGCCAGGAAGCGGATGCTGAAGTGAAACGCGCCATGCTGGCAGCCAGCGTCGAGCACTGGCTGGTGGCTGATCATCTGAAACTTAATCGCTGCGAGCCTTACCTGGTCGCCGAACTGAAACACATCGATCGTCTATTCCTCGACAAGCCGTGGCACGCGCTTGGCGAAGACAATTCAATGCAGGTCAGCATTGCTGACGCTGAATAACGTGGAGAAAGTCATGCATAAAGTTATCAACGGCGCAGGTAAGCACATTAATATTGCGCTGATCGGCTACGGATTTGTCGGCAAAACGTTTCACGCGCCGCTCATTAATTCGGTCGAAGGGTTAAAGCTTGCCGTCGTCGCCTCCCGCGACGAAGCTAAAGTGAAACAGGATCTGCCGGATGTCGCGGTAATCGCTTCGCCGGAAGAGGCCATTCAGCATCCGGACGTCGATCTGGTGGTACTCGCTTCGCCAAACGCCACCCACGCCCCGCTGGCTCGCCTGGCGCTCAATGCCGGTAAGCACGTAGTGGTAGATAAACCTTTTACTCTCGATATGCAGGAAGCGCGCGAGCTGATCGCGCTGGCGGAAGAAAAGCAACGGTTGCTTTCTGTCTTCCATAACCGCCGTTGGGATAGCGATTATCTCGGCATTAAGCAGGCCATCGAGCAGGGGCTGATCGGCGAGGTTAAGCATTTCGAGTCGCATATCGACCGCTTCCGCCCGCAGGTTCGCGTCCGCTGGCGCGAGCAGAACGTACCGGGTAGTGGCCTGTGGTTTGATATTGGCCCGCACCTGATCGACCAGACGCTGCAACTTTTCGGCCTGCCGCAAACTGTACAGGGCAATATTGCCACCCTGCGCCAGGGCGCGGAGATTAACGACTGGGCACATGTGGTACTGAACTATCCACAGCACAAAGTGATTTTGCACTGTAGCATGCTGGTGGCCGGCGGCGTCTCGCGTTTCACGGTCCACGGAGATAGCGGCAGCGTCGTGAAACTGAAAGCAGACCAGCAGGAGAGCCAGCTGCTGGCAGGCGTCATCCCAGGGAGTGAAAGCTGGGGCCAGGATGACGACAGCATGACGTTGTTCGACGCCAGCCTGCAGGCGCACACGCTCGCCACGCCGAAAGGCGATCAGCGCCAGTACTATATTCAGGTTCGTGATGCCCTGCTGGGCAAAATCGCCAACCCGGTGCCTCCGCTACAGGCGCTGGCAGTGATGGCGGTGCTGGAAGCTGCCGTTGCCTCGTCAGAAAGCGGCAGCGTGCAGAAGCTGGCGTTAACCACCAACGAACTGGCCGGGCTTCAGTAAGCTCTCCCTGGCGGCTGTCGTACTCTTCAGCCGCTACATATTCTCTTCTGCTGAAAAACCTCCCAAGGAAAATCTCTCTCGATCGCCAATTGGCTGCTGGAAATTTGCCACATTTGGGAGCAGGATATAATCAAATACCTGATTATTGTGGTACGCCCTTAGCTTCTGCGGACGCAGCCCGACACACTGGACAGGAGAATGTCATGTATTACACGTTAGGAGAAAAGACCCTCCACTTTTATCGCTATCAGTGCCGTTACTACGTCGCCCACTGGGACGGCGGCCACGTGATGAACGAGCAGTTCAAGCCGTTTATCGCCGGGATCAGCGAAAAGACCGGCCTGGAAGCGAAGCGTGTAGAAGCGGTTGCCCGCGACTACTTCACTAACGTGGATTAACTCTGACCGCTTTTTGTTGCCGTGGCCGTTAGCTGCGGCAACGCATTCCCCTCGGGTTAAATCCCGTCAGCCAAATGTCATCAATAACCATTTTTGAGCGCCCTCACGGTTCGCTTTCTCTCTTGTGGCAGTCTATATCTTATTCATCTTTATCGTGGGAGGAACAAGAATATGGGCAAGAAAATTTTAATGCTGGTGGGTGATTACGCTGAAGATTACGAGACCATGGTACCGTTTCAGGCATTACAGATGATCGGCCATCAGGTTGATGCTGTCTGTCCGGATAAGAGCAAAGGCGACTATATTATTACGGCGATTCATGATTTTGACGGCGCTCAGACCTACAGCGAAAAACCCGGTCACCGCTTCGTACTGAACGCCGATTTTGCCAGCGCCAGAGAACAGGACTACGACGCCCTGCTGATCCCCGGCGGCCGCGCGCCAGAATATCTGCGCCTGAATGAGCAGGTGATTAAACTGGTCCAGGCTTTCGACGCCGCGCATAAACCGATTGCCGCCGTTTGCCATGGCCCGCAGCTTCTTGCCGCCGCGGGTATTCTTAAAGGCCGTACCTGTAGCGCTTACCCGGCTTGCGCTCCCGAAGTGCGACTCAGCGGCGGGCATTATGCGGATATTGGCATCGACCAGGCGCATGTTGACGGCAATCTGGTCACCGCACCCGCCTGGCCTGCCCACCCGCAGTGGCTTGCTAAATTTGCCGAGGTGTTGCAGCGGTAAGCACCGTTGCCAGGGCTGGCGTCGCTACGCTACGATATGCCCCAGCCCTTACGCCTTGCGCGAAGCTATTCCGCCATTTTACTTTTCAGTAGCGCATAAGAGACTATCAGCTGCTGCAGGTGTTGTTCCGCCTGTTGCTGCTGCGCAGCGCGGCTGATTTGTCCTTCTGTCATCGCTGATAGTTGACGTAACTGTTCTTCAGCCGGGACGGTTCGATTAAAAGACTGAGTAATGGCGAACACCGCGGATTTGAGTTCACTAACCGTCATGTATTTTCCCTTCTGTTCATCAAGGGCATCCAGACGCTGAGTCAATTGCTGCAGTTGCTGCATTCCCTGATACCACCCGGTGAGGTTTTCCGCCGGCAGCGCGGCGGCTATGATCTGCTGCTGCCACTGCGAGGACAATGCTTTCGCCTGCTCCGGCCATAGCACTTGTGCCTGTTGTACCAGTTGCTCGCTATAGTCGATGGCCCAATTCGGCTTGAGTTGGGCCAGATCTGACAGCTGCTGCCGGGTCTGCTTGATCCCACTGTCTGCTGACGGTGCGTGCAGAGAAAAGGAGCGTAACTGCTCTGGCGAAAGAACCGTCGGCAATGGCGCCAGACTGAGAGCGAATTGCCGCTGTTCCGGGTCTGGTTCATTCATCGCCTGCCACCCCCACCCCGCCGCTGCGGCCAGCGCCAGCATCGTCAGCATACCGGCCATGAAAGGTCGCCATCGTTTTTCAGAGTTCTGACGCTCATTGCCAACTTGCACGTTTGGCAGCGTTTCCGGCGGCGCAATATAAACCCACTTCGTTCGCTCAACCCGCTCATCCAAATGGGTGGAAGCATTCTCCATCGCGACTACGCGCGGTAGGGTATCAACGCTAGTAACACCATCGCTATTCTCCAGCCATACTGCCGCGTTATGCATCAAATTGAGCAACGCATCAAACTGACTGGCATGCTTTAATTCCAGACGCTGTAGCGCAGCATCCAGCGCTTTCAGATGCGCTTCCGCCTCATAAATCAAACTAAGATCGGCATAGGTCAGCGTCAGAGTACGCAGCGCTTGCTGTAGCCGTTTACCCAAACCGATGAGGATTTCCATCCGCGCGTGTACCGGCTGTGGCCAAAGGCTCCCCCACTGACGAGTAATTAGCGTTTCCAGAATAGCAAGGCCTTCATTCAGGCCGGATAACCCGGTTAACTGCGTACGGGCAAGCGTATACCAGGCCGCGGTCTGCAGCTCTACGCCGTTACGGTCAAATAATGACAGGCAAAGCCGTTCTGCGTATAGCCAGTCAACGTCGGGGCGCGCCGGGTGGCTGAGTTTATGCATTTCTTCACGCAGCTTTGCGTAGTCTGCCAGCGTGCGCGGGTCGCCGCCGGTAGTCAGGTGACGCTTAGGATAAGTTGTCATAGGAGTAACCAGAGTGAGGGCTAAATAGCGGTGCGAGCATTCAGATACTGTTGCTGTTTCAGATGGCGAAGGAGAACCCTGCCTTCAGGCATAAATTCCGTGCCATAGCGTACCAGACCAATTTCCTTCAGTTCCGCGTCGATGGCATAACGTAGTTCGCCCGGCTGTGTCTGTTCGAGCATCTCCACACGGAGGCTGTTCAGCCGCGGTTCGTATTTGAGCAGTACCGCGGACAGCGTGGTCATTAACTGATGTGCGCTACCCGGCATCCCCTGGAGAATTTTTGTCATATCCGGCAGACCGTAATCCGGAAGATGCGCCAGCGTGCCCGCCCGGCAGTTGAGGATACGCTGCATATTATCAAGCACCGATAAAATGACCTGATTTTCTTCACCGATCTGATGCAGCTCGAGACCGCCGGAGAAATTACCAAACAGGGTGTCGTAAAGTGAGGGGCGCGGCATTTTAGTTACCTTTTAACGGTTGCAGCGTCAGCCGGTTGTGACCGGCTTCGATAATACGCGGCTTGTCGGGGTCGAGGTCGTCGCGGGTCAACACTAACCGCCAGCTGTCCTTGACCCGATCCGGCGCGATAAACATCCCCGCCACCGCGACGTATTGCGCCGCCGTCTCCAGCGGCATATCCAGCGCCACGGATTCCCCCGGGCGTAGACGGATATCTTTTTGGGCCAGCCAATCGCTTGGTATTGCCCGGCTATCGTCAGCAAATAGCGAGGGATAATCGCTGGCGTCAAACGCTTTGCGCTCTTTGAGTTGGTAAATTCGCACTACGGTTGCCAATGACGCCCCTTGCGCATTGTGGTTCATCCCTTCCCGGGCCCGAATATCCAAATGCAGCGTTTTGATCTGTTTATAAAAAATAGCGTAGGTCACTGAGACGGCTCCATCTTTTACGCTCTGCGTCAGGCCGCAGCCGGTTAAGGCTGCAGTGAGAGTGATGGGCAGCAATGTGGCGCAATTTTTACCAGCGATAGTTGCCATCTTCATCGTTCTCCCTTCGGTGAATATTTTTCGGATGCGCTGATAACGCCCCAGATGAATGGTGATAATGTCAGTAGCAGGGTATTGCGCGTTAAGCGGGCGCAGTACCGCGGTCCGCCCTAACCGCGCCGCGTTTTTGGGTTGGCAAGAGCGTTGCGCAGCCGGTAATAAATGGCGGGCCACATACAGCTGTAGCCGTACATCCAAATGGGCGCCCAGCCAGGGCATTCAGCGTGGAGTCTGCGGTGTCGGACATACGATCTCCTCCTTGATATGATTTATAAGCACGTTTTGCGCTTTTTTTAGTCCGTCAGTCTCAGGCTGTATCGGATATTCAGGGGCCGCTCGACCATAGCAGGAACGCACTATCCGCACCTTATCACAGGGGAAAATATGCACATCAAAGCCGCATCCTTGTTCTTTATCCCAACGTTCGATAGGGACAGTAATCGGCCCATGTTTCTGATAGTGAGTTTCATAATCATCGGGCATCTCACTGGACTTCATCCAGGAGTTAGGGTCGGAAGTCCAGGTGATTTTTGCCGTCAGGCCCGGGCGCCAGACATCTGGCACCATCACGCAGCAGAAGCCGCCGCCGCCGCCGTAGGGATTAGCTCTTGGCCCGCCGTAACCATTCACCTGCATCGAAACAATAGCGTCCGGACCGTGGTTTAAAACTGTTATATCGGCGGCGCTCATGCCGTCATGACTGTGATCGCGGCAGGCCGTCAATAGACAGAGAAAAACGGCGACCAGTACCGCCAGCCCTGTGGGCAAAATACGGGTATGCTTTATCATTGATGTATCCTTACAAAAATAAAATAAAGTAATGAATTATTAAGAGATGACGTAATTACAGATTTTTATTTTTACGACGCCGTCCATAGTAATATGGTAATTAAAGTGTCAGGGAAGCAGTATTTTAAAAGCCTCGCTTTTTATATCCCGATATATTTTCCCCAGCACGCCCGATACCGTATTCAGATCTTTCATATCCGTTCGCGCCTGCACTAATATATCGCCAACATTAATATCAATAATCGCTTTTACCCGCTGGCCAAATTGTTTCACCGAATCCCACGTATCGTCATCGTTATCGTAAATCGTCCGCGACGCAAAATAACCGTGGGAAAACGAGGAATGCAGCGGATCATGATTATATTTGGCCAGCGTGTCATGCACGTAGTTATCGTAAAAATCCAGCATCGTCGGCGAGCCCATCAGCGCCGCCCGCCGGGCATCGCCGCTTTTCTTGATCTGGATATATTCCGACTCCTGCGCCGCCACCAGCGGACCGCCAAGCTGGTCGGTTTGCGTGGTGGGGATCACATCCAGCAGCACCTGGCCCAGCAGCGCCACGATACCGGTATGGGCAAAGTCATAACCCCACGCCGAGCGATCCAGACGATCCTTATCGATAAACGGCACTTCACGCGGCCCTTCACTTTCCACGGGCGCTGTCGCCGACGGCAGCGCGCCGGACGATTCATTCAGCGCCTGCTGATAAAAAGGCTTACGCTGATAATACTTATCGGCGTATTGCGGGCTGGCAAAGCGCTCGGTGCGCCAGGCGGTGATCCAGCTCAGCTGGTCCGCCAGCATCACCTCCAGCGCTTTGGCCTTCAGCGGCACATACACCGGATCCGGCAGCTTGCCCAGCGGGCCGTTCTCCGGCGACTTCGCGGCGGTGGCCGCGGCTTTCGCCTTATCGCCATCCGCCTTGTCGTGAGCCGCCTTCAGCGCGGCGACCGGATCCCGCCCCTGGGCCACGGCGATGGCCACCACCTCCGCCTCGTTGACGGCCGGCGTTTCGCTCTTCGCCCCGGCCTGCTGCCAGGCGTTAAACAGGGCGATGGCCTGGGCGGAGATTTTGAATTGATCTGCGACATCCCCTTGCATTACCCGATATTTTTTACCTTTGGCGCCGCCGGGCAATACCTCCTCAGGTACGCTCAGCGGCGCCCCGGCATCAAAAGCGGCGGCATACATATCATGCAGCACAATCTTTGACAGCAGACTGCGGGCGTCGGTCTGCACCTTACCGAGTTCGGTGGGCTTACAGTCGCCGCCGACATCGGCATGCATCCCGGGGTAGACCACCTCCACCGCCCCGGCCGGGTATTTACCGTCCGGACCGCGAATGGAATCCAGCGGCAGGTCGCCATGCTGCTCGTGGCCGGCGACAAAGTGGTAGCAGCTTTTTAAGAAACCTTTGGTGGTCGGTAGCCGCAGGCTGTTGGCCGCCCAGCCCAGATGCCCGGTGGCCGACGGCAGGATATGCGGCACGCCAACCGCGGATACCGTATCCAGCAGCCCCATAAACTCGATACTGATGGGGATGCCCAGCAGGGTCGGGCCGCCTGGCACCACCGTTCCCGCCGGCAGCATATTTGTCGCATCGAGCGGCATTTTAGCGTCATCGAGCAGCGACGCCAGCCCGCGGGCGAAGGCGCGGGCGGTGGCGGCCCCCCGGCAGTAGCCGTAGACAAAGAGCTTGATTTTGGCGATGCGCCGCTGCGAGCGCTGGATATACAATCGTGTCGGCTGCCGCGGCCACTGGTTGACCACGGCACCCAGATGGTCGTCGCAGAATTTGTCAAGTGCGCTTTTACGGTTGAACTTCTGGGTCAGCCGCGAGAAGGGCCAGACGGTGGCCATACTGTTCCGGTATCTGGTCAGTTCGCTGTCTTTGATCGCGGTTTTGTTCACCGCATAGCAGATGCTGCTGTATGTTTTAAGCAGCGCCTGATTGATACGGTCCTCACCGCCGTTGGCAAACAGCTCGCCGTCCAGCGAGTAGTGCTCTTCGCCAATCTGCGGAAAGCGCGCCCCACAGCCGGGAAAATAGTAACTAAAATAGCCATCGTTTTCTGCAGTATTCTTTTGATCAACCCAACTGGCCGCATGATAAAGCCGGCCGATATTGGTCAACGGCGGGTTTCGCGAGCCATACACTTCATCACCATCTTCTTCATTACAGCAGGTACCGTCAAAGAACAGGCTGATATGCAGGCTGGCCGGGCAGCCCGGTTCCGTTTTTTTATCCAATTGATGATCGGACTCCCCGACATACCCCTCCAGGTACTGCCTGGCGTAGTTTCCTTCGGTCTGCGTTCTGCTCGCCGGCAGGCGGCCGCGCTCGTTGTATTCGGTTTTCTGCTGCGTGGAGTTATCCGCTGACGTTTTCCCCTTTTTGTCATCCGGCCCGGGAAACTTCGGCGGTAAACTGGCCGCTTCCGCGGTGGAGGTTTTAACCGTGACCGGGGTGGCACCGGTCTGAAAGGCGGCAATAAGCGCCTTCAGGGCATTCAGCGTGGAGTCTGCGGTGTCGGACATACAACTTCCTCCTTAATATGTTTGAAAATGATCTTATCCGCTCGTTGCTCCCAGTCAGGAGGAGACTGGGGTACCGGGTAGCCCGGCTGCCCAGGCGGGATGCAGGAACGCACTATCCGCACTTTATCGCAGGGGAAAATATGCACATGAAAGCCGCAAGCCTGATCCTCTTCCCAGCGTTCAATGGGCACGGTGATCGGGCCATGGCGCTGATAGTATTGCGAATAGTTGTCAGGCATATCGCTTATTTTCATCCAGGAGTTAGGGTCGGAAGTCCAGGTAATTTTTGCCGTCAGCCCCGGGCGCCAGACATCTGGCACCATCACACAGCAGAAGCCGCCGCCGCCGCCGTAGGAATTGGCCCTTGGTCCCCCGTAGCCGTTCACCTGCACCGAAACGATGGCGTCCGGACCATGGTTTAAAAGGGTGATGTCAGCGCCGCTCATGCCGTCGCGACTGTGGTCACGACAGGCCGTCAGCAGGCAGAGAAAAACGGCGGCCAGCACCGCCAGCCCGCCGGGCAAAATACGGATATGCTTTATCATTGATGTGTCCTTACAAATACAAAGTGATGACTTATTAATAAATGGCGTAATTAAATGCTTGTATTTATGCTAATAGATGAACCTTCATATATAACTGATGATGATATTTGTAGCGGTCAAATAAAATGGGCCGCTACAAATATCAATACCGGTTTCTCATAGACCAGAGCCGGGCAATATTAGTCAGCAGCGAATTGTGTATGCAGGCTGGCGGGACAGCCCGGCTCCGTTTTTTTGTCCGAGGGATGATCGGACTCCCCGACATATCCCTCCAGGTACTGCCTGGCGTAGTTGCCTTCGGTCTGCGTTCTGCTCGCCGGCAGGCGGCCGCGCTCGTTGTATTCGGTTTTCTGCTGC